>CAXBFD010000093.1:0-25832 GCA_963974925.1 uncultured bacterium
GAATCCTGTAACCACAGCTTACCATCTGCACCTGGTGTACCTGGACTGTTAGGATCAGGCAATCTGCCGGGCGTCGCATTCACAACGTGGGTACCGGCGGGCATCAAAGTGATGGCTGTAGTATCCCAGAAAGCAGGACCATCGTTGAATGATTCAGCCAATCGTTCACCAGCATCCAGAAATCCGGGAATGGAGTCAGATAAAACAGCTTCACCGACATCGCCGGGAGCACCACAGCCCATGAAAGGCACGGCTGAGGATGAGACGCGGGAAGAATCCAGACGACGAATCGTCAAGGGACCTAAAGATCCCCCAAATCCCTTCAAAGTACTCGAAGTGACAGCACCAGTTGTTTTAGGACCAGAACGAACCAGGAACCAGCTGGAGGCGTAGTTTGTTCCGTATCCGTCTTCCAGCAACTGAGCGACTTTAAGAACACGATCAGCAGTTGTGTCTCCCGTCCAAGTTGCACATCTGCCTTCGCTCAGACGACCGACAGGAGCTTGGTCTTTATTACTGGAGTTTGTCTGACCAATCATGTCGTTCAGTTTTTCAGATCCCAACAATGTTGATGAAGGGCAGAGCATCTTCTGTGGAAGACCTGCTCCACTATTTACCATGTCGGCAACCCAGCCCCAGGTGTCAGGACATCCGTCACGACGGAAGTCGTAAGCACCCGTGCAATAGCGACCGCTGGGATCTGTTGCTGCGAATGAGTGCATGGAAAGTCCGAACTGACGCAAGTTACTTTTGCACTGTGAAGAACGTGCAGATTCACGAGCTGCGAATACTGCGGGAATCAGCAGAGCAGCTAATAATGCGATGATCGAGATCACCACTAAAAGTTCGATCAAGGTAAAACCTGACCGCTTGACATTACGAGCACGCGATTTTTTCATTTTGTTTCCTGTTTTGTTTTAAAAAGAATTTTGACAGTTACGCGAACAATGAAGGCTTCGTTTTCTTGTGTTAGAAACAGGTCATCCCCATCAGTAGGCATTTGATGTATGAATCTGAACTGTCCCCCCTCAACTTACTTTTGATTTTGACTCACCTTAAAACTCACTCTTCAATTGAATTCAATCAGATATCTGTTCTTGAAATTTTCATTGCCGGCTGAATCTTTCAATTGGGGGTACGATATCCAGTTAATATGAAGATCCTTCCCCCCGATACATTAAGAAACAGTGAATAATGTGTGGCAATATTGATCAAAACAGGGTCTATGTTAGGGTTTCATGAATATGCAGCGAAGAACCTGCGGGGATCTTCACAAAATTGTGCTGTTATTTAGTGAGTCCCGCTGAGACAAAACTTGAATTCCCTCTCTGACTTTCCCTATAATTCCATATACAGACTTCAGGTAAATGCTCAACATTCCTGATCTTAAGTCGCCTGCTCAATGTGCTTTAGGGTTTATTTGAGCTACCCCCGCTTTGGATAAAGTGGCGGACCGGTATTCACTCGTGTTTGGTTTTGAGACCTGTAACTCATTCCGATTATCAGAAAATCCGGGTTTGCAGTTTTTTTGACAAGGCGCATGCGTCCGTTAACCACTGCCTCGTTTGTTTCTTTTAACAGTCATGGTTTACCGATCTCATTGATTGACCGAAAGAATCATGATGGTCGTTCGAACGTACTCTTTTTTGTCGCTTTGCGCGATCTCTTTTTTCGCGATTCTGTTTCAGTCTGCGCTTGCAGAAACAGAAAAACCAAAGCAGAACGAATTCGATTTTGCGACGGATATTCGCCCGCTGCTTTCAGATGGCTGTTTCTCCTGTCATGGTCCCGATGAGCAACATCGCGAAGCAGATCTGCGTCTGGATTTAAAAGAAACGGCCTTCGGTTCACATGACGGACATGCGCTGATTGTGCCGGGAAAACCGTTGGAAAGCCTGCTGTATCTGAAAATGATTGCCAGTGACGAAAGCGATCGGATGCCTCCCGCTGATTCAGGCAAAAAACTGACGCCGTCCGAAATCGAAAAAATCCGAAATTGGATTGAAGCCGGCGCACCCTGGTCATCGCACTGGGCCTTTCAAGCTCCTGAAAAAGCGGCTCTGCCTCAGGTGAAGCAACCGCAGTCAGTACAAAATCCGATCGACGCATTCGTGCTGGAAAAACTGGAACAACGGGAGCTCTCATTCGCAGAACGAGCCGACCGCATTACGCTTTTGCGCCGCCTGAATCTGGACCTGATCGGCTTGCCGCCGCGTGTTCAGGAAGTGGATCAATTTCTCAACGACAAACATCCGGACGCGTATCAGAAACAGGTCGAACGCCTGCTGGCCTCACCACACTACGGCGAACGCTGGGGACGGATCTGGCTGGACGCCGCCCGTTACGCTGATTCAAACGGCTACGAAAAAGATGCACCGCGCGAAGTCTGGCTGTATCGCGACTGGGTGATTGATGCCTTCAATCAGAACATGCCTTACGACCAGTTTGTAATCGAACAGATCGCCGGCGACCTGCTGCCGAACGCGACCCAGGATCAGCAGATCGCAACCGGGTTCATGCGGAATTCGATGTTGAACGAAGAAGGGGGCATCGATCCCGAAGAGTTTCGCATGGCTGCCATGTTCGACCGGATGGATACGATCGGCAAAAGTATTCTGGGGCTCACACTGCAGTGCGGGCAATGCCATACTCACAAATATGATCCCCTGACGCAGGAAAACTATTATCAGATTTTTGCCTGCATCAACAATTCTTATGAAGCCAGCATTCGCGGCTACACCGATGAAGAGCAACAACAACGTCAGAAACTCCTGCTGGAAATTAAAACCATCGAACAGACACTCAAAGCGCGCCAGCCGGACTGGTCTGCTCAATTGGCTGCCTGGGAACAGACGGTGCAACATAACCAGCCCGAGTGGACGGTCTTGAAACTCATCAATACTGACAGTAACTCGCAGCGTTATTTCGAACAGCCCGATCGCTCAATGCTGGCACAAGGATATGCGCCTTCCAAATTCACTTCGAATTTCGAAACCACCGTGGATGCAGCCGATCTCAAAGCCATTAAAGTGGAACTGTTGAATCATCCCAACCTGCCTGCAGGTGGCCCCGGAAGATCGATCGAAGGCTTGTGCGCGTTGACTGACATCAAAATCACGGCAGAGAGTGTGAAAGACCCCAAACAGACCACCAGCGTAAAATTTTCCGAAGCGACAGCCGACTTCAGCAACGAACGGCAGGAACTCCCCCCGAAGTATGGCGACCAGAAAGGGGTGCGCGGATTTACCGGACCGGTCGCATATGCGATTGACGGAGATAACACAACCGCCTGGGGGATCGACGTCGGACCTGGCCGATTCAATCAACCGCGGGAAGCCGTCTTTCGTGCGGAAAAACCGTTTGGTTATCCAGAAGGCACGAAATTGAAAATCAGTCTCGTGCAGATGCATGGCGGCTGGAACAGTGATGATAACCAGACCATGAATCTGGGACGGTTCCGTATCTCCTGCAGCACTTCCGAAAATGCGAAAGCCGATCCGGTTCCTGACGCTGTCAGACAAATTTTGCAGATACCAGCGGCAAACAGAACAGCACAACAGCAGGAGCAGGTTTTCAGTTACTGGCGCACCACGGTTCCCGAATGGAATCCGGAAAACGCACAGATCGAAGCACTCTGGCAGCAGCATCCTCGGGGAGCCACGCAACTGGTTTATCAGGAACGGCCTGCGCCCCGTGAAACGCACCTGCTGGATCGAGGCGACTTTCTCAAGCAGAAACAGGTCGTGCAGCCGGGCGTTCCCGACTTTCTGAATTCGCTGCCTCAGGAGACCGCCGTCGACCGCCTGACCTTTGCCCGCTGGCTCGTTGATCGAAAATCACCTACAACAGCCCGCGCGATTGTGAATCGGGTCTGGCAGGCTTATTTCGGAAGAGGTATTGTCAGCACCAGCGAAGATCTGGGCTCGCAAGGTGAAGCTCCTTCGCATCGCAAACTGCTTGACTGGATGTCTGTCTGGTTTATGGATCAGGGCTGGGATCTGAAAAAACTGCACACGCTGATTGTCTCTTCGCGAACTTATCAGCAATCCTCGAAGGTCAGTCCGGAACTTTACGCGCTGGATCCTTACAACCGTTTATTCGCCCGTGGTCCCCGTTATCGCGTGGATGCGGAACTGGTGAGGGACATCGCGTTACAGGCCGGCGGCCTGCTCAATCCGGAAGTCGGCGGGCCTTCTGTTTATCCGCCGGCACCCGCATTTCTGTTCGAGAAACCGGCAAGTTACGGACCGAAAACCTGGGAAGTCGCCAATGAGAACGACCGCTTCCGCCGCGCGATTTACACGTTCCGCTTTCGCTCGGTTCCCTATCCTGTGCTACAGGCTTTTGATGCCCCCAATGGCGATATTTCCACGGTGAAACGGACCCGCTCCAATACGCCTTTGCAGGCACTGGCCACTCTTAACGAAACGCTGTTCATGGAATGCGCCAACGGCCTCGCCGAAACAGCACTGGCTGAAAAAGAACTCAGCGACGAGCAACGCATCGTGACCGCGTTTCGCCGCTGTGTTTCACGCCCTCCTTCCGCAACAGAGAAACAATTATTGACCCGGTTTCTGACAAAACAACGCGGCTACTTTGCTGATCATCTGGAAGAAGCCAGACAGATTTCCGTCACGAAAAAAACAACCGAAACCAGTACCGCCGATTTCGCTGCCTGGGTCGCGCTGTCCCGCGTGCTGTTGAATATGGATGAAACCATTACGAAAGAATAACCCGGCGACAGGCTAATTAGATTCAGGTCTGTCCTGCAAAATATTTATTTGACGAATATTATCCTTTTTTCGATTTCAGAATCAAAACAGGTAACACATCATGAAGCAATTCAATCACCCGGCACATCCCATTGCACGTCGCTGGTTTCTGCAACAGTGCGGCATCGGTGCAGGAGCGATCGCAGTCCAGCAGATGTTACAGGAATCCGGTTATGCCGCCCCCGCGGAAACCGCGGCACTGCAGGACCCGTTGGCGCCCCGACAGCCACATCATGCCCCTAAGGCGAAAAATATTATCTTCCTGTTTATGGGGGGCGGACCGAGCCACCTGGAACTCTTCGATCATAAACCGGTATTAGGCAAATTCGACGGCAAACTGCCTCCCGAAGAACTTTTGAAAGGGTATCGGGCCGCTTTTATCGATCCGAATTCCCAATTCCTGGGCCCCAAATTCAAATTTTCAAAACACGGCGAATGTGGTGCCGAACTCTCGGAACTGCTGCCCCATCTGGCGGAAGTCGTGGATGAGATCGCCATTATCAAGAGCATGAAAACCGACGCCTTTAATCATGCGCCCGCGCAGATTCAGGCGTTGACCGGCTCGCAGCTTTTTGGCAAACCGAGTCTGGGAGCATGGACCATCTATGGCCTGGGAAGTGAATCAAAAAATCTGCCGGGTTTTGTCGTTTTCAGTTCCGGTAATAAAGGTCCGAGCGGCGGAAGTTCCTGCTGGGGCAGCGGTTTTCTGCCCACCGTACATCAGGGTGTCATGTTCCGCGGCGGTCAGGAGCCCGTGCTGTATCTGCAAAATCCGCCGGGAGTCTCCGGTCAATTGCAACGGGATTCGCTTGATACGTTAAAAGCCTTGAATCAGAATCATCTGGAGCAGATTGGCGACCCCGAAATTGCCACACGAATTAATTCGTTTGAGATGGCGTATCGCATGCAGTCGAGTGCGCCGGATGTGATGGACATTACGCAGGAAACAAAACAGACGCTGGAACTCTACGGAGCCGAACCGGGTAAGACTTCTTTTGCGAATAACTGTCTGCTTGCCCGCCGGCTTGTTGAACGGGGCGTTCGCTGCATTCAGTTATTCCATGAATCGTGGGACCAGCACGGCGGTCTTGTCAGCGGCTTGAAGAGCAACTGTCAGGCCACCGATCAGGCGTCAGCGGCGCTGCTCAAAGACCTCAAACAGCGTGGCCTGCTGGAAGATACGCTGGTGGTCTGGGGGGGTGAATTCGGACGTACGCCAATGGTGCAGGGGGGGAATGACGGACGCGACCATCATCCGAACGCCTTTACGATGTGGCTGGCCGGCGGCGGCATCAAAGGGGGCACGACGATTGGCCGATCCGATGATTTCGGCTTTAATGTGATCGAAGATGAAGTCCCCGTTTATGATTTGCATGCGACTATATTACATCTGCTGGGTCTGGATCCCGAACGTCTTTCATTCCGTTTCCAGGGACTCGATCAACGGCTGATCGGCGTGAATCATGCCAAAGTCGTTGAGAAAATTCTGGCCTGAAAATCTCTGAACGAAACAAAAACAAAACCCCTCGTGCGATCACACAAGGGGTTTTCATGATTCAGTTCGTTGTCTTCTTGAAAATCAAGCAGCGATTTCCTGTTCGTACAATCTGGCATGTTCGTTATTCAGACGGTTCAGAAATCCATTTTGCTGCTGATCGAACAGTCGTTGCAGACCATCATCAAGCATCGGCATCGAAATACTTAAAGCACGTCGAATTTTGCGGGTATGTAGTGACGTTTCACCATTGGCAAAACCGGTCAGGCATTCATTTAATACCGTTGCGCGAGGTAATGCGGGTACGGTCAGTCCGAATGTTTTTGCCAGACGCTGCACGAATTCCAGCGGGCTGATGCGTTCGCCACCGGCCACATGAAAAATTCCTGTCAGACGTTCCTGGTAGGCATGCTCAATAATTGCAGCCAGATCTGTGGCTAACAACGGAGTCGCATGTCGATAACAGTCGAGACTGTTAAACGAACCCGTTGACAGAGATTGTATGAGTTGTTCCACGTCGCCTTGGCCGTAAGCGGACGGGGTCCAGCCGAATACGTTGGTTCTGATAATCAATGTATTATCACAGAGGCTGACTTCACGTTCGATGGCACGAATCAGGTTTGCCTGTTGACTTTCACAAAAGCCCTGACAGTCTTCTTCATGGAACATCCAGGGACCGGTAAAAACGGCATCGGATGAGATATGTGTAAAGCGGGCCGAATGCAGTTCTGCAGCATTCACCCAGTTACGGACCGCTACGACAGGGTCTTTTGTAGAAAATTTTGCCGGATCGACAGACCAGGCAGAGTTCGCAGCAACGCCACAATAAACAACCCACTGCGGACGAACCAGGGACAGCCAATGTTCGGCTGTCTCGACATCGTCTTCCAGATAAGTATGGGATTCACATCCCTGGATCGAAACGGGTGTCGCTGAAGTTAATCCGACAACCCGATATCGACTGGATAAGCTGGTTGCAATATTTGCTCCGGCAACCGTATCAAGTCCAATAACCAGAACTGTTTCCACGCCGCGCCTCCATGCTATGACGTTGTTGTTATATCTGTCAGTACATTGATCTTCATCTGATAGTCCGAATAGAAAAATTCCATTTCGTCACGGCTTCTCTTCTCGAAAATCATTCTCACAAAGCAATCCATTTGATTTGCGAGGGGCTGATTATAGTTGGCATTCCTGATTTTCACCAACCCCAATTTGAAAGAGAAATTCGTAACCCTCGATCGGCTTTCAATTCGCGCTCCGTTCCGATCACTTCCGGCTTAATTCTTTACACGTATCACGAATCTCTTGAGTCTCATCCGCTCCGATCGGCGACGATTTCCACCCGCTGCATGCTGCCTGCGAAAATATTTTTTATAAAAAACGGAGCAAAAACCGAGAAAAGATTAAAGGTTTTACGCTTTTTTGTTTCATTTCATTCTTTCGTCTTGACCTGATTTTTAAAAAGCAATATCTTCCCGCCTCACATTCGTGACTCCTGCGCCTGATCTGCAGGCCTGTCACTCACCTCCCACGCTGATTTACACATCATCTGACCGCTTCACTGAATACATTTCAAATTACAACGTGGTGCTTCAACCTTTTCAAAACTGAATCACACCACAACACCAACACTTTCTATATCTGATAAAGATTAACTGATCATGTCCGTTTCGCGTCATTTACCGGAATACCCAATTCTATTGGCAGGGGTTGCTGCACCTGTCGTAAAAGGATTGCGCGAAATGGGTCTGCCCGTGACCGAACTCCAAGACGATCTGGCCCAGCTTTCCGGCTACCAGCTTTCGCGGTGGAATCTGTTACTGGTGGGATCTCAAAAAATCTTCAATGAACAGGACCTGCAGACACTCTCTCACTGCAAGATCCCCGTCATTGACCTGTCTGAATTCTCCGGCGAATCTGGCAGTGGTCGCACGAAAAGCGAACTGGGAAAGAAATCGAGTGCTGGTATTGAACAATTTAACTCTCAGTTTGTGATTCAGCTTAAAGAGCGGTTACAACAGACGGGAGGCGCCTGGATGCGTGTGGGAGATTATCCTTATCCATATCAGGGTGTGATCTGCTACGGCGAATCTGCGTTAGGAAACGAATTCCGTGAGTTCTCGAATGTGATGAGCCCGTTGCCGGTGCCTCTCGAATTGCTGCATTTGAAATCGGAATCGAACTGGCAGCAAAATACAGACACGGAAGCACAACGCAAACTTCGCGTGGAACTGGTCAGCAGATATCGACAAGGTCTGCCCGTCTCATTGCCTTCCGTCCCTTCGCGGGAGGAACTTCACCTGTTAATTCAAAATATCAACCTGGACCGAAAACAGATTCCTCTGGTCTGGGTTACGTCACTGGAAATGTTTTTTCGCTGGTGGAACCTGAGACGCCAGCTTGCAGTAAGTATCAGCCGAAATTCATCCGGCTGGGAAACAATTATCTCAGGAAACTTTCAGGGGTTCTGGCCGAGCCTCCAAATCTGGAAAGGACAGCACTCCGCTACGGTTTCATTACCCCAGGGGGTCAATGAAATCAGAGACGAGTCGGTAGCTTTTGTTTCGAATCCGGAACGACATCCCGGAGGATTTACTGCACACTGGGCTGGCGTTAATTCCAGTCTGCTCCCCGCTGACTTTAAGAAACTGGCAGCTTCGGCTGCTTCATAAATTGTCTAACTATTCCACATCACAGATTGCTTATCGGCGATAGAATTCTTCTGTCGCAACTTTGTAGAAGAAAAGGATTGTTCTCATGAAACGCTTCGGATTAATGATGCTGGGCCTCGCACTGATCTCCCTGACAACAGGTTGCCAGTGCGGACGTTATGGTAGCAGCTGCGGCAGTTGTAATTATGGTCCCACAATGGCACCATTCAGCGGCGGCGGATGTTCCACAGGAAATTGTGGCGTTGGCGCTCCGACTTATTCACCACAGGGAGCTTACAACACCTACGATACCTATCAGTCAACCGCTGGTGCGCCTGTGATTCAGGGAACCGTCCCGACCACAGCCTACGCACCACTTGATCCACTTCCGATGTATTAAGCCGAATACAAAGAAGTCATCACCTGCCGTCTTGTCATCTCGGCCTGATTCAGGCCGAAAGACGGATCAATCGTTTCCAGACATCAGGTTGGAAATCGAGGGCGGGAGGCATTGTACAAAAAAACCGCAACAATGTATTTGTTCGCGGAGATATCGATTGTATCTGCCGAACAGCCTTGATATACAGTTAATAATGTCATCTGTCATTTTCCCTGCGCGAATTGTTCGACGGGGCGGGTGAGATTTTATTATTTGAGAAATTTATCTGTATATCATACCCGCCGGGTATCTGTAATTATGGCCGCTTTACACATCGTACATTATCCCCATCCGGCGCTTCGCTGGAAATCGAAGCCCGTCAAAAGTATCTCACCCGAACTGCGCGACACGGTGCGGTCCATGTTTGATCTGATGTACGAAGCACGGGGAATCGGGCTTGCTGCAAATCAGGTGGCACTGCCTTATCGTCTGTTTGTGATTAATCTGGCGTCGGACCCGAATGAACCAGAAGAAGAATTTGTGTTCATTAATCCCGAAATCACAAAACGCAAAGGGACCGCGGAAGGCGAGGAAGGCTGCTTGAGTCTTCCGCTGTTATACGGCGATGTCAAACGCTCCGAAGAGATCACACTGGAAGCCTATGATCTCGATGGTCAACTGTTTGAAATTACGCTCGACGATCTTGCGGCTCGCGCTGTGCAACACGAAATCGATCACCTGGAAGGAATTATGTTTCCGGATCGGATGGTGGAAGCCAAACGGATCGAACTCGACTCGCAAATTGCCGATTTTGAATTAGTATTTCGGCAGCAGCAGCAGCGGGGCGAATACCCGTCTGATGACGAAATTTGCGAACAACTGGCGCAGCTGGAACGTGACCTGGGCTGAAACGAGCAGACCTCAGCAATCCTCGTGTTGGCTTGAATGCCGTTGGAACATTCGCAAAGGTAGTCTGAAAAACACCCGGTTTTCTGCCTGTTTTTCTTGATCGAACTCGAATTGAACTTTGACCGCTGTGAGGAGCTGCGACTGTGTCATTAAAAGTGATAATGATGGGAACCGGAACATTTGCCATTCCCGCATTTCAGGCGCTCATTGAATCCGGGCATCAGGTGCTCGGCCTGTATACGCAGCCCGATCGAACGGGCCGCGGACATCATCGCCATTCACATCCGATGAAAGAACTGGCGCTCGAACACGGGATTCCCGTTTTTCAACCGGAAAAAATCAATACACCGGAATCACTTGATGAATTGCGAAAGCTCGAAGCCGACGTCCTGCTGGTCGCCGCCTACGGTCAGATTCTCTCGCAAAAACTGTTAGACATTCCCAGGCAGGGGGCCTTCAATCTGCATGCCTCGCTGCTGCCGAAATACCGCGGGGCCGCACCAATCCTCTACGCGATTCGCAACGGCGAAACCAAAACGGGAGTGGCCTTGTTCCGCATCGAACGCAAGCTGGATTCCGGTCCGATAGCCGCGATGGTGGAGACTCCGATCGGCCCCGGGGAAACCACGGGCGAAGTTCAGGACCGACTCGCCGCACTCGCTGCCCCCCTGGCGCTGCAGGTTCTCCAGGAGATCGAAGCTGGCACTCTGCAAGAGACGCCGCAAAATCATGCTGAAGCAACATTCGCCCCCACCCTGGATAAACAGGAAGGGGCCATCGACTGGCATCAGAGCTCGTTTCAGATTGGCTGTCACGTCAGAGCGATGCAGCCCTGGCCGAGCCCTTTTTCGTTTCTCCACCAATCGGAACAGCAACCGTTAAGACTGCTCATTCTCGCTGTTGAAATACTCACAACGGAAGATCTGGATTCGTTAAATATAAGTCAGGAACTCCTGAATTCGGCCCCCGGAACCGTGATTTTTGCCAGCACGAAAAGAGTGATCATTCGAACCGGTAATGAATTTCTGGAATTAAAACAGGTCCAGCCTCAGGGAAAACGGGTGATGCAGATCAGTGAATTTTTATGCGGCAGAAAAATCAATCCGGGAGACTACTTCAGTTTATCCCCGGGCAACAGTGTCTAATTGAACACATTTGCATCTTAAAACAGCAAGTTCACTCTTGCCGCATTTTCCCGTTTCTGAGATGATCCCGCGCCTGAACTGAGGAAAAGCAGTATTAATAAGCACAAGGAAGTGAGTTAGATGCGCCGAATCCTAGCGGCTCTGATCTTCATGCTCATTGGAGCGGGAGGCATGTATGCCGCGTTCGAATTTCATGTCGTTCAATCCAGGGAAGGCTGGTTGTTTATCCCGAAATCACAAGTCGGGCTCGACGATACCTATGCCGACATCCGCAAATGGCAGGCAACAACCTGGAAAAGCCACCCGAAACTGGCACAGTCTCTGATTGATAACGGAAGAGGAAATCTCATCATGCAATCGGCTTCGAATGGATTTTTCGACAACCTGTTTCAGCCGCCTGCAAAAAAACGTTCAGCCGCAAAAGAGGAGACATCCACCAGGCGCTTTTAAGACACGCGACCCTCAGCTTCAATACTATTAACGTCCAACGAAATATACCCACCCATCGTGAAACAACAATCGTCCCCCAGTCCTGACAGGGCTTCAGACATGATGTCTCAGCCAACACTCAAAGTATTGACTTTGTGCGTCTGTCTGGTGTTGTGCCTGCTGTTGTCGCCGGGCTGTCATAGTGCTGCCAAAAATCAAACCGTTCATCTGCCGGCCCGCCATAGCGTCAGTGCAGAACAACTCATCGTCCTCAGTGATTTCAAACTGGGTGAAGACCACGAACTGTTTCAGGATCTGGTCAAGCTTCGTGAAGACGTCGCAGCCACGTTGAACATTCCCCTCAACAGCGAGCAGGTGACCGTGTATCTCTTCACCAACGAAGAAGCATACCGCAATTATCTGGATTCGACTTATCCCGGTTTGCCTCCGCGGCGTGCGTACTTTGTCGGCACTCCCAAAGAACTGGCCGTGTATACATTCTGGGGCGAACGCATTCAGGAAGATTTGCGGCACGAGTTCACGCACGGCCTGTTACATGCCAGCCTGAAAACGGTTCCCTTGTGGCTCGATGAAGGACTGGCCGAATACTTCGAAGTGGCCGGCAATAAACCCGGACAAGTCAACCGCGAGCATGCAGCACGGCTCTCGGCGGCATTGAATAACGGCTGGAAACCCGACATGAAACGTCTGGAACAACTGGAAAAAGTTTCGCAGATGCAACGGGTGGATTATCAGGAAGCCTGGGCCTGGGTGCATTTCATGTTAAACGGCACACCGGAATCAAAGGATACACTGCTGGAATATCTGGCAGAACTCAAAACCAACACCAGACCGGAAGCATTGAGTGCGCGACTGCCGCGCGACATTCCGGGTGTGGATCAGCGTTTCGTCAGTTATGTCGCATCACTGAATACCTTCCCGTCAAGGTAAACAGCACCCGGCACATTTCCCGCGAAGCACCGTTAATTTCGCCAGCCTCTGACTTGGGAGGCGTCTCTCAATCCGCTAAGATGAATCTGGCGGGCCTGTATTCCCCATCATGCCCGACCATCATGCCTCACTGACGACGTTCTCTTAATCTGGATTTGTTTCGATGCTGGCCCGACTGCGTCTGTTGCTCGAATTAATTCGCTTCAGTCATACCATATTTGCGCTCCCGTTTGCCCTGCTGTCTGCAGTTCTGGCGTGGCGCGGCCAGCCTGTCCGCTGGCAGGAACTGGTGGGCATTCTGTTGTGCATGCTGTTCGCCCGCTCGGCGGCGATGGCGTTTAACCGACTCGTCGATCGGGACATCGATGCATTAAACCCGCGCACACAAAGCCGGCATCTCCCCGCAGGATTAATCAGCGTTCGCGCCGTGTTTCTCTTCACCCTGCTGACCTCACTGGCCTTTATCGCCTCCACACTGTTATTTCTGCCCAATCGCTGGCCCCTGTATCTCGCGGTCCCGGTGCTGCTGTTTCTGCTCGGCTATTCCTACGCCAAACGGTTTACCATCTGGTGCCATTACTGGCTCTCTGCTGCCTTGATGCTCTCACCACTGGCTGCCTGGATTGCCATTCGAGGCAGTCTTTCGCTGGAACCGATCCTGCTGGCTCTGGTCGTCTTTTTCTGGGTCGGCGGATTTGACATCATTTATGCGTGTCAGGATGTTCAATTCGACCAGGACAAACGGCTTTCCAGTATCCCCTCCCGCTGGGGAATCAAAAAAGCACTCCGTTTTGCCATGCTGAGCCACATGATGACCATCGTCTGTCTGTTCAGTCTCTGGTACGTGGCGGCTTTAGGAATTCCCTTTCTGATCGCAATTTTCGCCGTCTCCTGCCTGCTGATCTATGAGCATCTGCTGGTGAATCCCGAGAACCTGGGACGTGTCAATCTGGCGTTTTTTCACGTGAATGCCGTAATCAGTATTGGTTTGTTCTTTGTGGGATTGATCGATGTCTGGCTCGCATAAGCGGGTCTGAATCGTAATAATAGAAGCCAATTCCCGCGATGCACTCTGCCAGACTGCATCACACCCGTTTGAACATGTAAACAAGCCTGAAAACATCAACAGTCAGTCTGATGAATCTGAATCAAAACGAACAGCAACAGTTGGATTCCATTACCCGTAAAGTGGAAGCCGGAGAGCGAATCAGCTTCGATGAGGGGGTTTTTCTGGATGAGAAAGTCGATATTCTCACGCTGGGTGACCTGGCGAATCAGATTCGCGAGCGCAAAAACAGCAATTTCGCATTTTATAATACGAACATCCATCTGAACCCGACCAACGTCTGTGTCTACCGCTGCAAGTTCTGTGCATTTCGTGCCGACCTGAAATCGCCCCGCGGTTATACCTTCACCGACGATATGATTCGTGAACGCGTGCAGGAAGCCCGGGTTACCGGCGCGACTGAAATGCACGTCGTAGGCGGCCTGCATCACCAGAAAAAATTCGACTGGTATCTGAACGTTGTCCGCATCATTCATGAAGAATATCCCGAGCTGCACATCAAAGCCTGGACTCCCGTGGAAATCAACTGGTTCAGCTTCATGACCAAAAAGCCGACCCAGTGGGTTCTGGAACAGATGATGGAAGCAGGTCTTGCCAGCATGCCTGGTGGCGGAGCTGAGATTTTTCACCCTGAAGTCCGCGAACAGATCTGCGAACACAAGGCCGACTCGGAAAGCTGGTTGAACATTCATCGCGAGGCACATGGGCTGGGTTTACGCAGTAACGCCACAATGCTCTACGGCCACTATGAACAGGCCCGGCACCGGATCGATCATCTCTGTCAGCTCCGGGATCTGCAGGATGAAACCGGCGGCTTCCAGACATTCATCCCCCTGGCTTTCCACCCGGAAAATACAGGCATGTCGGAAATTCAGAAAGCGTCGGGACTGATGGACCTCAAAGTCATCGCTCTGTCGCGGATCATGCTGGACAACTTTGACCACGTCAAAGCCTATTGGATTATGCTCGGCGAAAAGACGGCACAGACGGCGTTAAGTTTCGGAGCGGACGACCTGGATGGAACGGTGGTCCATGAACTGATTTATCATGATGCCGGTGCCAAAACTCCCGAAGGACTGACCGTGGAACAACTGCATCGTATGATTGAAGAAGCAGGCCGGATTCCTGTCGAACGCGATACACTCTACCGCCATGTCGTAAGAGACGGCGCGGCCTGGAGCGTGGGGGAACCCATTCTGACGTCCGCCGTTTCCTGAATGATCGGAAGCCGGGAACGTTTTCAAAAAATAGAGCGATCAACATCAACTCGGACGAAGCGGCCTTGGAAACGCTGCAAGTAACCCTTATTCGGGCACCTTCAAACCAGGAGAAACTTCAGCCATGAATGAACCTGCCGTTTCTGACCAGCTGCAAGTCCAGGCATTTGATCACATCACGCTTGTGGTGAAAGATCTGGAAGCGTCCCGCCAGTTTTATGTTGATTTTTTAGGCATGGATCACGTCCCGCGCCCCGCGTTTACGTTTGACGGACACTGGTTTCAGATTGGAAATCAGCAGATCCATCTGATACTCGAACACGATCAATCGGGCAGGGCCGGCAAAACCGATCCGGACCAGAACACGCGAACGCATCATTTTGCGTTTCAGGTCCCCGATGCAAAACAGGCCTATGAAAAGGCAGTCCGTCGGGGAATTCCGATTGTCTCGCCTCCCAAATCTCGGCCCGACGGTGCGGCTCAGACATTTGTGAATGATCCGGACGGGCACATTATTGAGCTGTGCTCACTCGCCTGAGCGATCACATTGCAGCGGGATATCACTATTTTAACGGTTTTTCAAGCATTCATTCGGGCAGAGACAGCAAGCTCACAAGTTAAGTAATTACCAGTACCAGAATCGACTGGAAATTCCACCAATCGATACGGTATACTGAAAGCGAGAGAGCTTTCGGGTAAGATAAGGCAGCTCAGATGGACATCCAGAAACCACACAGTTTTCAGAACGAGTAGAGAGGGACGGGGATCGCAATGACGGATGCACCCAAGAAAATGATTATTGGCTCAATGGCCGCTTCCGGACTGGTGGCAGCACTCGCTCTGGTTGACATGATTATAGGCATGCCTTTTCGAGGCAGCACCATCATGGATATCATGTTCATCGTCTCAGCGGCCCTGGTTCTGTTTCTCTGCTGGGATGCCTGGAAAGATCTGCGCTGATACTGCATATAAAACGCGCTGGGTTCGTTACAGCGCACTTTCATCAGGCGAATCCGACTCCGCTGTTTCGCCGTCTGCTTTTGTCTGCTGATTCTGAGATTTCTCCGCTTCTTCTCCCATCCATTCCGCTAAACGCTGTTCCGTCGATTTGGTGCCTGAGAACTCGACTGCCTCATCGATAGTGTCTTGCGCTCCGGCCATCTCGGTCATTTGCTGCAGCAGCAGCCGAATGATCTGCTCAGCCTGCACATGTTCCTGCAGCCAGGTTTCCCGTTTTTCATCCCAGGCCGCATCACGAATTGCCAGTTGCTCCGCCTCAAAACGCAACTGTTCTCCCCGCAGTCGTAACTGCTCGTCACGCTCGGCAATCCACTCTGAAAGGTCTTGCCGTTCCTGGCGAAATTCATCTCGGTGGCGATGAAACAATTCCTGTGAATGATCAAGTTCCTGTCGTTCTACAGACAAGGCTTCACGTAACTGCCGATAATGCGCGGCGAGCGCATCGCGGGCTTTTTCCAGTCGTTCGCGGGCAGCCTCTTCGCCTTCAACCTGTGTTAACTGTGCCCAGCCCTCTTCCAGCGCCAGACGCATTTCCAATGTGCCGCGATGGGTCTCTTCGACTTCAGCCCGCAAGGTATCCAGTCTCTCACGGCGGCGTTCCAGATTTTCCGCGTGCAACGCCAGCATATCATGCTGTCGCCGCAGCTCTACTTTTTGCGCATCCCGCTCTTTGTGCCAGGCCGCATATTCGTCTGACATTCGCTGTTTCTGATTCAGCTCGTAACGTTCGACGGCACGACGCAGCTCGGCATGCAAAGACCGTTCTTTAACCAGGGATTCCTCACGCTGTGATAACAAATCACGAAACCGATCAAGCTGTTTCATTCTTAAAATATGGATGCGTTCATTCTGTTCGTGCTGCTGTTGCTGTATCTGCTGTTGCCGCTGGAAATCGTGCTGATCCTGTTCAATCTGGCCTCGCAGACGCAACAGATGATTTTCCTGAAACTTGATCCGGTTCTCGATCAGTGTGCGTTTCTGTTCGAATGCCTCTTCCCGCGACGCATATTCGCGCTGCAGATCCTCGCGCTGAATTTGCAGCTGATGCTCGGTTTCTTCGGAACGAATCACAAAATCGCGTTTACGCGACTCCAGCGCTTCTTCCTCGGCATGTTTGCGCGACTTCCAGTCGGCTTGCTGTGTTTTCAGTTCCAGCTCCACGTTCTCTTTACGGGAACTAAGTTCTGCTTCGACTTTCCTGATCGTCGCTTCCTGAATTTCACGCTCTTTTTTCAGGTGATTCAGTTCCGACTGCTTCACACCCCGCCACTCTTCGCGGTCGTGGTCCAGTTCACGGCGCTGGTCGGAAAGTGACTCAAGCACCTCTTCATGAATCCGGTTCCGTTCATGAATCAGATCCAGGCGCTGACGCTCCAGCGATTCCCGCTGTTGCGTAAATTCGGTCAGAATCTGCTCCCGTAATTCGCTGCGCTCCTGCTCCAGCTTATCCTGAACCTCGAATACTTTCTCCTGCTCATGCTGAACGGTTCTTGCCAGTTTTTCGCACTCAACCGCTTTGCGAATCAACTCCGTTTCTTTTTCACGAAGATTTGTCTCGCGTTCGTCATACTGCTCTTCGATCTGACCGACCCACATCCGGATTTTGCGTCGTTCATTATCAATCTCGCTGAGCTGACTGTTCAAAGTCTGTTCGCGCCGGCTGACTTCCGCAAACTGTGCTTTCAGGTAACTGGCAATTTCACCCGCCTGAGCTAACAGTTCCGCACCCGTTAATGAAGCGCCCGCTTCTGCGGCTCCCTGGCTCTGCAGTTCAGCGGCAAACGCAGCGAAAGAAAAACTTTTCTGCAGCTCTGCCTGTTTTTGGGCACTGAAAAAAGAATCCGCATCTGCCGGGCGGTCCTGCGGGGAAGTATGGGCCTGGTCGGCGCGGCGTTCGATGCCTCCGGGTCCGGAAAGGGGACGCGAACCCGCCAGATCCTCGCCGTTCGGCTTCAAGCCTGCAATGGGAGAGGGGGACTGTGATTTCTGGTCAGGCCTGGTTTCATCGCTCATGCCGGGATTCCTTTCCCTGAAAAGCGCTACGTTGGATTTGACATTCGCAGATTCAAGAGCCGGAATTCCATTCCTCAAGACTACTTTGAACGATCGCCAACACAAATCAATTAAATGAGAAAAAGGGCAGAGAAGGATTGAGCTAACATCCTTTCTGCCCACAATCAATTAGATCAACGGCTCTTAAACTGCGATTATAACTGGCTATCCAGAGAGGCAGCAAACCGATCTTTGGGTGTCACGCCGACGAATGTTTCCACGACCGCACCGTTCTTATATAGTTTGACAGTAGGAATGGCACTGATGCTGCTTGACGAGGCAATTCCCGGATTTTCATCCGTATTCAGTTTTCCAACTCGAACACGGCCTGAATAGTCGCTGGCAATTTCTTCGATTGTTGGCATCATCATTTTACAGGGGCCGCACCAGGGGGCCCAGAAATCGACTAATACAGGTTCCGATGCTTCCAAAACTTCAGACTGGAAGTTTGCATCAGTAAATTCCAAGACATTTTCAGCCATTACTGGTTGTCTCCGTTACAATTGAATCCGATTTATACATAAAAAAAAGCAGAGAAAATCATCTCGACCACCCTGCAGTGACATCATAGACAAATACCGGGCTCGCATTCACCCCGGAAAATTTAAAAGAAATCAGTAAGTCTACTCATTTCAGAAGGAATTATAGAGATCCTCTGTTTTGTGTCAATGCTCTCTCGGAGGCTGTACACGCCAAAAACTCTTATCAAATAAGGAATTACGCCATGGCTCAGAATGCGACACCGATAATTTTTAAGCTCGACAAATCGCGCCTCTGACGACAGAATACAGTCAGCTTGCAATTGTCATAATTGATTTATATTAAAGAACTTAATGAAGTGAAACCCTGGGAGCGGATTATGCAGTCGTACATCAGAATTCTGGTACTTGCCGTGCTCATCGGTATCCATATCCTGCAGCCAGCACGCGCCGACGAATCAACGGAAGACCCTTTCAGGCCTTTCCCCGACCAACTCGCCCCTTCTTTATTCAATGAAGTTCAGGACAAATACGAATTTGGCATCCGAGGCGAAGAAAAAGCACTTTATTACTATGTGCTCAAGCATCTGGGTGAGACCAGCCTGAAAGATCAGAAACAGGCAGCGCAATTCAACTTGCAGCAACGTCGCGCAGAACTCAAAACGTTCCGCGATCATAGCCGACTCAAATTTCCGCTCTTTGCGGATCTCTTCAAAAACAGCGACCGTTATAAAGGCAGGCTGGTGACGCTGACCGGCCGAGTCCGTAAATTAATTCATTATCCGGCGGAAAAAAATGAATACGGCATCACGACACTTTATGAAGCCTGGTTATTCACCGATGACTCACAACAGAATCCGACTGTTGTGATCTGTACCGAAGTACCCAAATCGCTGGAAGCAGGTCTGCCTCAAGGAACCGATGTCATCGATCATGTCACGGTCACCGGATACCTCTTCAAGATGTACGTTTATAATGCGCAGGATACAACGCGGGTTGCCCCCCTGATTCTGTCGCAGCAACTGGAATGGTCGCCTCAGGCGGTCGATGCGAAAGGGAGTCAATTCTTTTCAGTACTGCTGGCCGGTGGGCTGATCGCGCTGATTGCCG
This sequence comes from uncultured bacterium, assembly GCA_963974925.1. GTDB lineage: Bacteria > Planctomycetota > Planctomycetia > Planctomycetales > Planctomycetaceae > Gimesia. Next base: position 19,679 of record CAXBFD010000093.1, read on the forward strand.
GAGTCGCGTTTGGGATGTGGAAAGCCAGTCAAAAAGATCAACAGCTCAGAGAAAAACGTGCGCAGACCGACCAGGGGCAAGTTCGCTTCGACCAGCTTGATGCAAAGACGGACTCGAAGCCGGCAACAACCAGGCCGGCACCCACGATCTCTGAATCAATAAAATCCGAGCCCACAAAACCGACACGTACGCCAGATTCAACACCCGACAATGAAAAGTCGGAATGAACTTCACCTTTTAAATGAATATTGCACCATCACAATGAACGCGGATCTGACTCTCGCTCCCATCCTGAATCGCCCTTTAAAGCTGGCCGTCCTGATTTCCGGCGGTGGAACTACCCTCACGAACTTTCTGGAAAAACAGGCAGCCGGCGAACTGCAGATCGAGGTGCCGCTGGTGATTGCCAGCCGCCCCGATTGTGGCGGTATTGCCAAAGCCAAAGCAGCAGGACTGCGTTGTGAAGTTCTGGTCCGACGTGATTATCGCAATCTCCACGCCTTCAGCGCAGCCATCTTTGATCTCTGTCGCGAGGCTGAAGTGGATCTGGTGACGCTGGCCGGCTTTCTTTCCCTGATCTATATTCCCGATGATTTTCAGAATCGTGTGATGAATATTCATCCGGCACTCATCCCCGCCTTCTGCGGTCACGGTTATTACGGTCACAAAGTTCATGAAGCCGTTGTCGCACGCGGCGTGAAAGTCAGCGGCTGTACCGTACACTTTGCCGACAATGAATACGACCACGGCCCGATCATCGGCCAGCAAACCGTTCCCGTAAAAGGGACCGACACGCCGGACCAAGTTGCAGCCAACGTTTTCCAGGCGGAATGCGAACTCTACCCTCAAATGATCCGACTCTTTGCCGCCGGCAAAATCAAAATCGTCGATCGCCGGGCAGTCATCGAAGAGTAATTCCGTAGCGATATTCCTCACACAAAATACGTCTGATTTAATGAGAGCGCCATTCATTCGATGAGTGACTCGAATCGAATATCTCAAAAGACAGGCTAAATTGTCTGACTTCCCGGCGGCGGATTAAGCGGCGCGCTGGAGTTCGGCGGAATCGGATCATCGGTCGTCATGAGTTTATCGTATAACTCAGGCGGCAGAACGCGCAGCAGCGTGAATAAACCATGCACGCCATGATACCAGCCTTCACGCATGCCTTGAGTTTCACGACGACTGGTAATCTGATGCAATTCTTCCTTCGTCCACTTTGCGCTGGACATCATCTGCGGATAACCGGGAACTTCGGAACCGTGTTTAGATTCCATCTGCCGGATGATCGGCCCTACCTGCGAAACCATATGGTTCATCATATGGTGAAACATGTGACAATGCAGCACCCAGTCGCCGGGGTTGTTCGCGATGAATTCCACATCCCGTGACTGTGCTACGCCCAGGATCACGGTATTACCGGGAATCCAGGCCGACTCAGGAATGCGGCCCCCTTCAGTGCCTGTCACCCAGTAAGTATGACCGTGCAAATGCATCGGATGCTGGTGCAGAGTACTGAAATTAATAAATCGAATACGTACCCGCTCTCCCAGTTTGCAGACCAGCGGCGTCGTAAACGGGCCGCTTCGTCCATTCGCCGTAATAAAGTTCCAGTCCATCGATTGTGTATTGGGAATGTCCGCATCAGGCAGCATCGAAAACTGCTGCGTTACCAGCACAAAATCGCGGTCCACGACAGGCTCGTAAGCCACCTTGGGATGAATGATGAAAGGAATAATCATGCCGATCGCTTCCTGCATCGCCACATGTGCGTGCAGGAAAAAACTTCCTTCCTGATGCACGTCATATTCATACACAAACGTCTCACCCGGTTTGACAAGATTTTGCGTCACCCAGGGAACTCCGTCCATATAGATTGGTAATTCCAGTCCATGCGAATGCAGCGAAGTCGGCTCGGGGAGTTCATTCTTAAAGATGATCCGCACCCGGTCACCCTGGTTCAGTTCCAGTACGGGGCTGGGGAACTGATCATTATATCCGTACGCGTTCATCCAGATGCCCGGCAGCAGTTCACGCCGCACGGGAGTGGCACGAATCCGAAATTCTCTAACGCCATCCACCATTTTTCCGCTCGTCGTCGTCAGATCCGGCGCAGTAATTTTAACCGGCGGCAAGCCAGACTGGCGTAATCCAGGCACGAGTTTGCCACGATCAGTGGGACTGCCCACAGGACCGCCCAGTCCGGGATGCATGCGGGGATACTCGCCTCCCTGGCCTTTGTAATCACCAGACGAAGAAACTGTCTCAGCCTTCTGGGCCAGTACCGAATTTGTAGCGAACAGTCCGGCTGTGGCAGCCGCGCCTTTCATCAGAAAGTCTCTGCGATCTTTGGGAGTGCCCATGTTATGCCTTTCATCAAATAATGGCATCAATAACTGGTCGTTGTTTTATGGAGAATCAGATACTTACATTAAGGAATCATTAACGTGGTTTGGGAACAGAATTGATATGACCGCCACCCAGCGGAGAGGGGGGCTGAGTTAACCCACCTGTCAACAACATACCTCTCAGAGAAATATCCGTAACACGATACTCTAACAGTGTGCAGGTATACTGCCTCTGTAACTCCAGATAGTTTCGTTGTGCCATCAGTACAGCAGGCCAGGTAGCACGTCGCATCTCATAGCCTTTCTGTAATATTTCGTAGACCTGTTTTGATTTGGGTAACATCTCGCTCTGATAAGCCTGGATGTGTTGCCAGCTGGTCTGGTAGTGGCGGTATTCATCAGCCAGCTTGACGCCCAATGTTAACTCGATCCGCTTCACATCAGCCCGTGATCGGTTCAAATCGGCCAAAGCCTGATCGATGGTGCCTCGATTATCGTCAAAAACAGGCAGGGGAAGACCAGCGGTGACTCCTGCCACAGAATTGTCCGTTTCAAAATTGTGACCGAAATTCACGTCGACCAGAATATTGGGAATGGGTTGAACGCGTTCCCGCTCCACTGTGATTTCATCGTGTCGAATCTTTTCACAAGCCGCAACAATCTCGGGACTGTGCTGCATCAGATGGAGGTAAACAGATTCCCAATCCAACTTTTCATCGGTCGGCTCCAGCCTGCCACTCAGTGGGGCACGGGGAAGTTCAGGCGTACCCACCATCGCCATCAGATGCCGCCACGCTTGCTCCAGTTCGTTCTCCGAGCGCTGCAGATTCAACTGATTCTGCCGCAGGTCGACTTCTGACTGAAGTAATCCGGGAGTATTGGTCTGTCCCAGGTTGAGCATCTCCTGATGTGTCTGGACATTATCTTTCGCATTCGCCACAAGCGCTTTCTGGATTTGAACAAGCTGCTGTGCCGCGAGTGTTTTATAGAAGTGAATGCGCACATCGTTCAGCACACGATCATATTGCGCTGACCGATTCGTTTCGGCAATGCGGGCCGCCTGCGACCATTTCGCACGACTGAGCTGCAGTTTCCCTCCTGTCACAAATTCCTGCGAAACAAAAGCCCCCTGCAATTCCCCCGCGGTGCCTGCAATTCCGATCTGGTCACTCGCGTAGCCTACGACAGGGTTGGGATAGAGCCCCGCCTGAAACGCGGCTCCAGAAGCGGCATCAACCTGCGACATCGCCTGGATCAATGTGGGATTGTGGGAGAGCGCCATTTCCTCAAGCGACTGTAATGACAATACAGTCTGTTCATCCACGACAGCATCAACCTCAGGGGGAAGGGCCGACTCATATTGCGCGAACGGAATTTCGACTTCCTGCTCATGAGTCACCTGGCGCGTGGTTGCCTCAGGACTCTTCTCGTCCGGCTCAGCAAAACCGTGTTCATCGAGCGCAAGAACATATGGCGATTCTTCAAGCGCGGAATTACGTTGCACTGTCTGCTTTTTGTACTGCAGATTTGATGCGTGACGCTCTGGTCCCGTGGCACAACCACTGACAAAAACCATAGCAGCCGCGAATGTAATCTGAAATTTCAGCTTCACCGCGATCCTCCCTGACAACCTCGACCTGCGCGCTCTCCTGGCGTGTGGTTTCCTTAAGTTTTGATCGACGAATTCTGACTCGCTAATATCACGGTTTTGCGCAAAACCGGCAGGAACGTTAGATTTGGACAGTGAAAATCCAGCAAATCAATAAAACCGGCATATTCCCGAGGAGAGCCGTTTCGAGGTCAATCAGCAGGGTGAGGCAGGATCGGGGCAATTCTTACGTTCTCAATCCGGCGATTCCAGCCGCGGGACCGGGCCGCAACTCATTCAAAACAGGATCTCTGGTGAATCTTTAGCGATTCCCTTCCTAAAGTGAATATTTTCTTTAGGTAAGATGAAGTCTTTAGGAAATTTCAAAACAACTGACAGATTTTGATTGATTTTGAAAGGTTCTGGTGATATTTTGAAAATGATGATTGAATTACCGCATTTTGTGAGGCATACTCTCTAGGGAATTATATCGTCTCAGGAGGAGTTTGTATGTCAATGTTGCTTGACGAAAGACGGGAAAGCATCTTAAAGATTGTCGAAAACAAGGGATTTGTCTCTCTTGTCGATTTGATGGATTCCGTGGGTGCCTCTGAATCTACAGTTCGAAGGGATTTGGAGTATCTTGACGGAATCGGTCAGATCCGACGGACCCGTGGCGGGGCCGCCTATATTGGGGAATCTTTGTCTACGTTTGAAGACCGGTCCTTTATGTCGTCCAGGCAAAAAAGGATGATTGCTCAAGCTGTAGCCAATATGATCTCTCCCGGAGAAGCCGTCCTGATGGATGGGGGCACAACTACTTTGGAAGTCGCCCGGCAACTGGCGGGCAAACAGCTACAGGTCGTTACGAATTCACTGCCGATAGCCAATCTGCTGGTCAATCAGCCACAAATCGATTTAATGTTAATTGGAGGCTTCCTCTTCCCCAAAACGGGAGTAGCCTTAGGTAAGACGGCAGTAGATTCGCTGAAGAGTGTGCACGTGCGACGACTGATTATCAGCGTCGGCGGAATTACAGAGGACGGACTTTACAACAGCAACATGTTGCTGGTGGAAACAGAACAACAGATGTTTGAAGCAGCAGAAGAGGTGATTGTTGTGACAGACAGTACCAAATTTGGCCATTCGGCGCTGGCCTATTTATGTCCGCTGAATACGGTGGATCATATTGTCGTCGATGATGGAATTTCGGAGAAATGGAAATCTGTGATCCGAAACGCAGGAATCGAACTGACCATTGTGGAAACATAAAAGACCTCTCTCCTGAAGACATGACTCCAATACAATTCAACAAATTGAGATCCGTTAATTATGACACAGCTTACAAATTCAATATCACGCTCGCAGATTGAACAACTGGTTCGCCAGGCTTTAACACAGCAGCTGGGTGGATCGGCATCCCCGACTCCCCCTGCGGCTCCGAACCCGCTGGTGGTAAATATTTCTGCCCGGCACATTCATCTTTCACAGGAACATCTGGAAGTTCTGTTTGGCGAAGGTGCCCAGTTGGAAGTTCAGAAAGACCTGTATCAGGATGGTTACTTTGCCGCCACGCAGACCGTGGCCGTTGTCGGCCCCCGCCGTCGCATGATTCCTAACGTACGCGTTTTAGGCCCCTGCCGCGGTGATACTCAAGTAGAACTCGCCTTTACAGACACAATTTCGCTGGGCCTCGAAGTCCCCATTCGCATCAGTGGTGACCTGAAAGGGACTCCCGGTTGTGTGCTGATGGGCCCTAAAGGCGTCGTCGAACTCAAGTCTGGTGTGATTCGCGCTGCCCGTCACGTCCACATGTCGCCCGCCGACTGTGCCTATTATGGCTGTGCCAACGGCGATAAATTACATCTGCGAGTCGAATCTCCCGGTTGCACGACGGTTCTGGAAGAAGTAGTCGTGCGTGAAAATCCGGAAGTCAAACTGGAAATTCACATTGATACCGATGAAGGCAACGCCATCGACCTGGATCACGCGACTTCAGTGAATCTGTTTGTCCCTGAATCCTGCAAATGCAAACACAGCTAAGGTTGAACTCAGCAACACATTCCTCTGATTTCGAAACCAGAGGAATTGCTTTAATAATGTTTCAGAACCGAATGCCGGCTCTGAAGAAATGACGAACTGTTTTTTTCTTAACTATCTCTAAAAAGGAGAACTGACTCATGGCGAAAGCAATGGAAGCCCTGGGAATGGTGGAAAC
>CAXBFD010000094.1:0-24914 GCA_963974925.1 uncultured bacterium
TCCCGAAATCCCACCAGTAACGCCAGTTGAAATGGAAGCTCGTTTCATTATAAGGCCGGAACGGAGCTGGCCCGATCCACTGATCGTAGTTGACGTAAGCAGGGGGATTGTTTTCCTTGGACCGCTTTCCCTCTGTCCGCACGCCGCCATCCAGCCAGACATGCACGCGTCTGACAGGACCAATCACACCAGACTGAACCATTTCCACAACCTTGCGATAGTTATCGGTGGCGTGAATCTGATTTCCCATTTGTGTGGGAACGCCGGCTTTGGCAGCCAGTTCGGTAAGCACACGTGCTTCGTACACGGAATGCGTTAGTGGTTTTTCACAGTAAACAGGCAAGCCTTTGCGCAATGCCATCGCCACAGCCGGCGCGTGCATGTGGTCGGGTGTGCTGACGAGAACCCCATCCAGATCCTCACGATCCAGAGCCTTGCGGTAATCATCATACGTGTCGGCACTGGGAAATTCTTTGGACGCGATATCCAGACGCTTGGCATCAATGTCGCAGAGTGCCACGAAGTTTTCCGATTTCGTACCGCTGATATTTGCATAAGCACGGGCGGCGACTCCAATCGTCGCCAGATTCAATTTCTCGTTCGGGCTTTTACTTTTGGGTGCCGCTTCCAGGGAAGGCAGAGGCAGGGCAGAAGCGAAGGCCGGAACCGCAGTTCCCGCGATCAGCGCTTTCCTGAGAAACTCGCGGCGGTCGACAGAATTTGACATAAAAATCTCCTTGTGGGGATAACCGGGGTGCTGATAAAATCGTTTTCAAACTCAAAAAACAGTCACGAAACGAGCTGGAAAATAGCCTTCTCGTAACATGCGGCACATACAGGCAGGGGAGAACACGAATATATTAATGTTTTTTAATATATCGCATCAGAAAAGGGAAATCGAGACAATTGTAATGAAACTCGGGAAATTTGAGTTTCCGGAGGGGCATGCAGAAGCATCGAAAAATGAACTCAACAGGACAGGGCAGGGACAATCAGTTGGAGGTTTCGGTCGTGATGTCTTCGGCGATGCTGACCGCTTTTTCCACACCCGAAATCAGTTGATCGAGGCGGAACGGTTTATAGAGTACGCATTTCAGACCAAGTTGACGTGCTTTGACGATGGAGTGCGTGGGGTCATAACCAAAACCGGTCATCAGAATCACAGGCAAGTGTTCGTGAATCTCCCGGATCTGGGCAAAACATTCATAGCCATTCATATCGGGTAAACGAATATCCGCAATGACCACATCGTAATGAAAGCTGCGAACCATCAGAAATGCTTCTTCGCCGTCATGGGCTGTTTCGACTTCACAACCCAGGCGACCCAGCAATTCATGGGCAGCCCTTCTTACAGAGGCATCGCTGTCAACGACCAGAATCCGTTTGTTGAGCAACTTCGGATTGACCTGTCTCATCATGGGCACTTTATGATGATGGGGCGCCTGGGGAGCCATTTCGTCTCCCACCTGTTGAATCAGTTGCTTAATGTGGCGAGTGTCTTTAAGGATACGCTGCAATCGCTCGCACACACTAGGTTCATGACCAATATAACGCTCCAGAATCCAGGCTGTATCGTTGAGGATTTCGTCTACCGGATCGACGACCCCACGCATAATTAACTCAGTACTCGCAGAAGCGGTGGTTAATTTTTCGACCACCAGTAATTCGAGTGTATTCAACGCAATCGCAACTTCCCGGCTGAACAACTCCAGAAAATGCAAATCGTTTTCATCAAAGGCGCCGGCATGCGGGCTTTCCACATTAAACGTGCCTAAAACTTCATCGTGCAGGTTTAAAGGCACCGTTAATGAACTGCGGGCATCGGGAGCCCCCGTCATATAGAGCGGATCATGTGTGGTGTCTTCACAAAGGTAGCTTTTTCCTGTCGCGGCAACGAAACCGGTCACGCCGTTTCGTTCCGGTTCAGCAAACAGCGTCCGATCTGCGGCCACCTGTTCCATGCCTACCGCCAGCAGCACATCCAGACGATTGGTGGCTTTGTCCAGAATGCGGATTTCAACGGTTTCAAACTCCAGCAGATCCTGCGTGTAGTGCAGAATTTTGGCCTTTAATAATTCAACGCGGTCTTCGACTGTCATCTCGAAGACTTCTTCGGGAGAGAGATCGCCCAGTTCCAGACCTGCCTGGTAAATGGCGTTCAGTTTTTGCCGCTGCAGAACTTCATCCGAGATATCGCGCACACTGGCGACCAGATGAATGGGTTCCTGTTTGCCGTCCACATCAGTCAGCACCGGCATCACTTCCACGTCGAAGTAACTTTTGTCGCCGACCCGCAAACCGCTTTTCGCGATTGAACGTGTGGAAAAGGCAGTGTGAAACGGGCTGAAGTCAGGCCCTAAAATTTCGGGAGCGCCAAAGGCATCGTAAAACGGGCGCCCGACCAGCGGGCCTGACTGACCGCATAATTCCCCCAGTTGATGATTGGACCAGAGAATTCGCAGGTCGGCATCCAGAATAACGACCGCATGCGGTAAATATTCAAGCAGTGTCCCCGATTGAATCAACGCGAGGGGCAAAACTCCGGTAGTGGCAGGGACCACGAGTGCGGAAACATTTCCCTGATCAAACTCTGCAATCCCTTCCGCCAGATTTTCCGGGGTGACTACCAGATAGTTGTCCGTTGAGAACTGTTCTCTCAACTCAGAAGTCTGATCGTCAGCAGGTCCACAGAAGAGAATTTTTTGCGGATTGGTCACTACAAAACCGGCCTTTGTCCACTAAGACATTCAATGCTTGACTTAAAATGTATCGTTAACAGAGACGCCTCTTGTTTTCCACAGCTGCCAACGCGCAGAAAAAACGGAAACAATCAGCATCAATCTTTTAGTACGTATAACAACGTGCAATTGATAGATTACCCACTCGTGTTTTTAAGCTTTTTGCGAAAATCTTACACAACACGAAAAGTATCACTCTATCGTACCTATGAAATCGGCTTTCTGTCAGCCAAAATTAAGATCCAACGGGATGTTTCTTCAATTTTTTCCTAATTCCTGATCCATTTTGAATTCTTTTCCTCAAGTTTCAGGCCAAACTCGAGACAAGCGAACAACGAATCCGACCGATCCCCTCACCGATGCAGCAGAATGCAGTACTATGTCCACTCCCTGGGTCGCCATTCAAAGAAACCCGATTTCCGGGAAAGGAAACCGGGCCTTACTCATCAAAGATCTGATCCTGCACCTGAAGCGGAAAGGCATCCGTACGCGACTGTTTTCAAACCGCGAGCGTCTGCAGGGGCTGCTGAAGCAGAGAGCGGCCGCAGATCAGCCACTCTGCATTGTGGCGGCCGGCGGCGACGGAACGGTGCAGGACGTACTCAATCGCTATCCCGATCAAAAAATTGCCATTCTTCCGCTGGGGACCGAAAATCTGCTGGCCCGTTATCTGGGGATTGAAAAATCCGGTCGGTTTGTCGCAGAAATGATCAGCCGGAAAGTGACGCGGGAAATTGATCTCTGTCAGATAAACGATCGCAAATTTGTGCTGATGGCAAGCATCGGTTTTGATGCGGCTGTGGTGGAAGCATTAACGCTCAGCCGCACAGGCCATATCTCCTATGCCAGCTATCTGAAACCGATCTGGAATTCTCTGTGTGCTTATCCGTTTGAACCGCTCCATATCACGATCGCTGAGGGGGAACCGGAAATAACCGCCTACCACGCCATCGTGGTGAACATTCCGGCTTACGGCCTGAATCTGAACTTTGCTCCCGCCGCCAATGACCATGACGGGCTGCTTGATCTGATCCTGCTCCGAAAAAAGGGGATCTGGAATATGCTGAAATACGTGATTCGAATCATACGGGGAACCCATTTTCATTCCCGGAGTGTGCAAACGCTGCAGGTGAAACAGATTCGAATCCGGTCCGCGCATCCGGTTCCGATTCAGACCGACGGTGACTTCACCGGTTCGACGCCGGCAGACTTCCGGATCATTCCGGCGGCAGCCCGGTTCATCGTCCCTTGCTCAACTCCTGCGAATGATCAATAATCCATTTTCACAGTCGTTTATTTTTTATGCAGCCGGAAAGGATTCACCCTTGCCTCAAAACCCCGTCACGATTGGAAACATTCAGTGTGGAACCAAGCTCCCTTTGCTCTTTATCGCCGGACCTTGTGTGATCGAAAGCGAAGAACTGGTCCTGACAACCGCCAAACAACTGGCGGAAATTGCAGCGAAGCAAAACCTGGCGCTGGTTTTCAAATGCAGCTTTGACAAAGCCAACCGCACCAGTGTGGACAGTTTCCGCGGCCCGGGACTCGAAAAAGGACTGGAAATTCTGGCGAAAGTCAAGCAGCAAACCGGGCTGGAAGTGACAACGGACATTCACGAACCCTATCAGGCAGCGGCCGCTGCTGAGGTTTGCCGGATTCTGCAGATCCCCGCTTTTCTCGCGCGGCAAACCGATCTGCTGGAGGAAGCATCCAAAGCCGCCTTGAAATATCAAGGCGTGGTGAATATCAAAAAACCGCAATTTGTGGCCCCTGAAGACTGCATTCACGCCGTCAAAAAATGCGAAGCCTTCGGTCTGGACCAGTTGATGCTGACCGAACGGGGAACGACCTTCGGTTACGGCCGCCTGGTCAACGACTTCCGCTGCATTCCCATCATGCAGGGGATGGGAACTCCTGTGATCTTTGATGCGACTCACAGCGTGCAGACTCCCGGCGGGAAATCCACAGGGGGAGATCGGGATATGATTCCGTTTCTCGCCAGAGCGGCTGTCGCCGCGGGCTGTGACGGGGTTTTTGCGGAAACCCACCCCGATCCCTCAGTCGCGCTGAGTGACGGGCCCAATATGTTATCTTTGGATCAATTTTCCAATTTTGCCCTGAATTTGCAGAAATTCCGGACCCTGGTTAATGAAATCGGAAGCCTGACAGACATTCCATCTGCTTGAAAATTGGTTATAGTATAGGAAAGCAGTGTCGCAATCTTCGTTTTGTGACGTATTCATTCAGAGAGACGGAACTGATTATTCAATGACTCATTTCCACCGGATTCATCAGTGGAAATGTATAGTATCGCGAGACAACGCCGAATATGATTTTGACTCATTTGCTACACCAGACACGTCGATTTCGCCTGCTGGCTCTGTCAGGAATTTGCCTGACTGGAATTCTGCTGGCACTGTCCAGTTGTAAAAAACAGGCGGCACCACCAGCGGTAAACGCGAATTCCGAAGACGGTTCCCAGAATTCCGAATTAACGGACGACGATCCGGACTGCGACACGTTCATTGACAATTCAATGAGCATGCTGGAACCCGATCGCCTGGGAATCAGTTCCTCACTGGAACGCGCAATCGGACTGTTGAATCAATGGACCTTCAAATGCGGGAATTTCGACACAAAGCCTCCTGTCGTCACAGATTCACAAAAGCCATTCCTGAAAAAATATCTGAGTGAAGCGCAACTGGCAAAAATGGATCTCACGCGATTCACCGAGCTGGATGGCAAATTCATCCGGGATTCGCAGTTGTTCAACGGCATGATGACGGCAGCCATCGAAGGCCAGACCAGCGATCGGGAACGCGTCACGGCCGCCTTTTATTATTGCATGAACAATATCGCGCTTGTCACGAATGAAAAAAGCGTTCTGCCACTTTCACCTTACGAAATCAGCATCCTGGGGATCGGTTCGGCAGAGCAACGCGCCTGGGTCTATATCAGTGTATTACGGCAACTCCACATCGACGCGGTCCTGTTTCGCCCTGCAACCCCCAGTCCCTTCAAGCTGCTTGTGGGAGTTCTGATTGATCAAAACGTGTATCTGTTTGATCCCGTGCTGGGACTGCCGATTCCTGCGGCTGATCAGCCCGCCGATGCCTTTCTCATTCGAAACCCTGCGACACTCGCAGCCGTTTACAAAACGCCGGACCTCCTGAAAAACTTCTACGGCGATGATGCCAAAAACCGTTTTTCGGCCGAGGAACTGAAAACCGCGCAGGTATTGATTATGGGTCAAAGCGCCGAATGGTCGGCCCGCATGCGACGATTGGAAGATTCACTGTCACGCAAACAGACCTTCGTCCTGTTTCGGAATCTCGATCCGCTGGAAGGAGACCCCGGTTTTATTGCACATCTCCAGAGTATCGGCAGTGGAATTCTGAAAGAGGCTGAAATTAAAGTTTCGGAATTTCCGGATCAGCAAATCAACGAAAACCAGGAACTGGCCGGCGAAGCGCTCAAGCAGATTGACGCCATGAAATTACCGTTCCGAGCGCCGGTCCCCTTCGATCCGAAAGCCCGGGTTCAAAAACCGGAGGGTTTTGAGGTCAGATGGGGGGCTCCCTCTCGCAAACTGCTCAAAACCAGAACCAGACAACTCATGGGCGACCAGAAGTCTGCCATTGAGAGCTACGTCACCACGCGTCTGGAAGCCGGCTTTCCCGCAGATTTAATCGTCCCCCAGGAAACACGGCTGATGCACCTGATGGCAGCACAACAGGCGGCTTATTTTCTGGCACTCGGGCAGTTCATTCAGGGAGAAGACGCATCCGCTTCACGGTCGTTTGGTGATTACCTGCGAATTTATTCGCGCGTCGATCCTACCCGTACGCTGGCCGCCACCTATCTGATGGCAATCAGTGATGCGAAGTCAGATAAATTATCCAGCGCAATTTTTTCCGTCTCAGAGAACAAGCCCCCCGAAGCACTCAAACCGGCATTTCAGTATCTGAAAGAACGCTGGAAGACCATTCGGGATCAGGAACCCAAGAAATAAATCGCCTTCATCGGCATCACTTCAACCGAAATCTGAGACATGCTTGCCTTCCTCCGTCGCCGCTGGTTTCTTGCCGCCATCACCCTGGTGATTGTCTGTGGCGTGCTTGCAGGCCATCAGGGACCGGAGGAAAACCTGACCCGGATCAAACAGCTGATTCGCCCTTCGTGGCTGACGGCCATTGTGTTATTTCTGATGTCGCTCAGCTTGAATTCAGAACATCTGCTGGGCTCCCTCCGCAAACCGGGGCCAATGTTTCTTTCCCTGGCCACGAATGCCATCTTACTTCCGTTAGTTGCCTGGGCGCTGCTGCCTTTGCAACTGACGCCCGATTTTCAGATCGGTCTGATCATTATGGCTTCGGTTCCCTGCACCTTATGCGGGGCCTCCGTCTGGACGCGTCGCGGGGGAGGCAATGACGGAATATCCTTAATGGTCACGATGATCACCAACGGCGCCTGTTTCTTAACGGTCCCCTTCTGGATCATGTTGATCACCGCGCAGGAAATTGAATTCGATCGCGTCGAAATGGTCACGAAACTGTTTTACGCCGCCATGCTGCCCGTTGTTTTCGGCCAACTCCTGAGGCTCAACCCCCGGATCAAACAGCTTGCCGATGGAATGACTTCCAAACTGGGAACGGTGGCTCTGGTCGTCGTGTTACTGATGGTGCTGCTGGCGGCTGTTCAAACGGGGCACGGCATCAAAACTTCTGAAACAGGCATCTCCTTTACAGCGGTGGCCATCGCCTGGATCAGTTGTATCGTAGTGCACCTCAGCGGATTTTTTTCCAACATGTTTCTGGGAAAAACGCTTGGCTTTCATCCGCGCGATCAAATTGCCAGTGCGATTGCCGGCAGTCAGAAAACCCTGCCGATCGCGGTATTCGTCGCCACGGATGCCTCGATGTTTGGCGACGCGGGAATTCCCTCGGCCGTGTTCCCGATGCTGATGTTCCATACCTCGCAGTTTTTCATCGATACGATCCTGGCCGACCGGCATCGGGAAAAATATATGATCGAGGAAGAATCCGCGCCCAGCGACCTGGATGAACAGCCGCTTTCCGTCTGCGAACAGTAGCGCTAATTCAATCGTGTGTCAGTTCTGATAAATCACGACGAGAAACAGAACCGCTTCTCCACGTCCCGCGTTTGCGATGGTGTGTGGTACATCAACGCGATAACTGGCAGAATCGCCGGGGCCCAGCAGTGTGCTGTCGTCGCCTGACTGCAGTTCGATTTTTCCCTTTTCGACCGTGAGAAATTCGCGTGTGCCTTTAAAGTGCGGCGCACTTTTCAGTTTGCCTCCGTTGTGCAGCAGCACTTCGTAGAACTCTACATCCTTTTCCAGATGCAGGGGGGACAACGTGCGAATCCGGCACTCGGCATCGGAGCGGTAATGAAAGGTCCGATCTTCAGCGCGAATCACCTCGATGGAAGAGGTCGAAACGGGCGCTTCCACCAGTTCTCCGAGCGCAATTCCGAATGCCTGCGAGATACGCACCGTGACCGCCAGCGTCGGATTGGCCTCGCCCCGCTCGATCTGGCTGAGCATTGAGCGGCTGACGCCACACGCGGCCGACAGCGAATCAAGCGACCAGCCACGCTCTTTGCGTAACGCACGCACGCGCTGCGAAAGCTGCCCGCTGATCTCATCGGGCGAGAGTTCCGCAGGCGGATTGATGGCCGTTTGTTTTCTGGCGGGATTTGCCGACATTTTATTTTCCAATATACCGGATCTTTCCTCTTGCAAAAAGGAATTTGTTTTCTATTATACTGGATAATGAGCCGCTATAAAGGAATCTCTGATACTAACTTTTGAAATTTTCGGGGTAATGAGGCGAATGATGAAAGCACTGGTCAAAAAAGAGTCAAAACCGGGCCTTTGGCTGGAAGAGGTTCCCGTTCCGACGATTGGCATCAATGATGTCCTGATTAAAGTCGACCGAACAGGAATCTGCGGCACTGACGTACATATATATAAATGGGACGCCTGGGCACAGAAAACGATTCCCGTGCCGATGGTCGTGGGACATGAGTTTGTCGGCGAAATCGTGGAAGTCGGTTCCAATGTGGCCGACTACACGCCCGGCGAAATTGTGAGCGGTGAAGGGCACGTCGTCTGTGGCCGCTGTCGTAACTGTTTTGCCGGTCGACGTCATCTGTGTGCTCATACCAAAGGTGTGGGCGTGAATCGTCCCGGTGCGTTTGCCGAATATATATCGCTGCCGATGACAAATATCTGGCATCACGACGATTCGATAAACCGCGACATCGCGTCGATTTTTGATCCGTTCGGCAATGCCGTCCACACGGCACTGACCTATCCGGTACTGGGGGAAGACGTCCTGATTACCGGCGCCGGTCCGATTGGCGTGATGGCGGCGGCCGTCGTCCGGCATGCCGGGGCACGGCATGTGGTCGTCACCGATGTGAATCCGTATCGACTGGAACTGGCGCGGAAGATGGGCGCGACCGTCGCACTGGATGTCCGCCAGAAATCCATCACCGAGATACAAAAAGAACTGGGGATGACGGAAGGGTTTGATGTCGGTCTGGAAATGTCAGGTAATCCGCAGGCGTTTCGCGACATGCTGGACAACATCTGTCACGGGGGCAAGATCGCCATGCTGGGCATCCCCGATCAGGATATCGCCATCGACTGGAATATCGTGGTTTTCAACATGCTGACGATCAAAGGCATCTACGGTCGCGAAATGTATGAGACCTGGTATAAAATGACAGTCATGCTGCAGAGCGGCCTCGACATCAGCCCTATTATTACGCACCGCTTTCATGCCAGCGAATTTGAAGCAGGTTTTGATGTCATGCTGTCCGGCCAATCGGGCAAAGTCATCCTCGACTGGAAGAATATTTAACACACATCTGATAACACGACTCAACACAACCGAACAGGACTTGTCCCATGTATGGATCGATCAAACAGGAACTGGAAAAAACACTCGCTGCGATTCGCGGAGAAGGTTTGTATAAAGCAGAACGGATCATCACCACGCCGCAGGACGCCCACATTCGCGTGGCCGAAGGCGAGCCGGTACTCAACATGTGCGCGAATAACTATCTCGGCCTGGCAGAACATCCAGCCGTGATCGCCGCCGCTCATGCGGGTCTGGATCAGTGGGGTTACGGGCTTTCTTCGGTCCGGTTTATCTGCGGAACTCAGTCGATTCATAAGGAACTCGAAGGCAAGCTGAGCCAGTTTCTGGGCACGGAAGACACAATTCTTTACACGTCCTGCTTCGACGCGAACGGCGGTCTGTTTGAAACGCTGCTGACCGCGGAAGACGCAATTATTTCAGATGAACTGAATCACGCCAGCATTATTGACGGCGTGCGTTTATGCAAAGCGCAGCGGTTTCGCTACAAAAACAACAACATGCAGGATCTGGAAGAACAGCTCAAAGCGGCCGCGTCGGCCCGCTTCCGGCTGATCGCCACCGACGGCGTGTTTTCGATGGATGGCTTCATTGCCAATCTGCCGGCGATCTGTGATCTCGCAGACAAATACGATGCGCTGGTGATGGTCGATGATTCTCACTCGGTCGGTTTTATGGGGCCGCACGGAAGAGGCACGCATGAATTTCATAACGTCATCGAGCGTATCGATATTCTGACCGGCACCATGGGCAAAGCGCTCGGCGGCGCGAGTGGCGGTTACACCAGCGGTCGCAGGGAAATCATTGAACTCCTGCGGCAGCGTTCGCGGCCGTACCTGTTTTCGAACTCCGTCGCACCGGCGATTGTGACGGCGTCCATCGCCGCCATCGATCTGCTGACCTCCTCTACGGCACTCCGCGACAAACTGGAAGCCAACACGAAACATTTCCGCGCGGGCATTTCGCAGGTTGGTTTCGACGTTTTACCGGGCGAACATCCGATTGTCCCCATTATGCTGGGCGATGCCTCGCTGGCGGCGCAGGTCGCGGAAGCGTTGTTAAAGAAAGGCATCTATGTGATCGGCTTTTCGTTCCCCGTGGTTCCCAAAGGAAAAGCGCGGATTCGAACCCAGATTTCCGCCGCACATTCGATCGAAGATCTGGACTTTGCAATCGAGAAATTCAAAGAGGTCAAACAGGAGCTGGGAATCTAACCTGCGGCCAGGTTTATTTCGTCACTGCGGGTTTCTCGGGCGCAAATCCCATCACCGCATATTCGTAGCGGGTTCTGCCACTGCTGTCGGCCCGCATCCGTTCGGCGATCAACGGCAAACCCTGCGTCGCGGCAAAGCGGACAGACGCCTTCGCATCGCCATACGAGAACAGAATGATCACGAGGCTCTTGGGCTGCGGGACTGTTTTGTAGATCGCGTAAAAACGATCGACAAACGATGACGCTGAGTCGGCGCGAAAGTCGGTCGTCTGTTTGCCGATTTTCAGGCGGAATACGCCGTTTTCCGTCAGATACAGTTCCCAGATATCACTGCGCTTGGTCAGTTCGTCGTAGGTCAGGAAATGTTTGACCACATCCTCGGCTTTCGCGCCCGCCAGTTCCTGCAGTTGCTGTTTGATCCGCTCGATCTCGGCTTTAGTTTTCTCGGATTCGGGCTCGGCTTTCGATTTTAACAGCGGATCGATCAACTGATCCGGCAACTGAAACAGTTGCTGTACCAGTTCGGCGACCAGATCCCGCTGTTCCCGCGCCCCCTTCAGTTGCTCTGTTAATTCCTGATTCTTTTTCTCTGATAACTGCTGTAAAGCGCGCGTCCGTTTTTCCATCTCAATGGCCGTCTCTTCTGCTTTCGCTGCCTCGCGACGTGACTGCAGATTGAGTGCCGATAGATCTTTAATCTTCTGCTGCGCGGACTCGCTGAGGGCGGAAAGCTGTTCTAGTTTCTGATCGGCCTGCTGCACCTGCTGTTCGGCGCGCTGTTCGATGCGGGCCGTCGTTTCCTGCGTATCCATGAATTGCGCAAAGATGACGATCAACAACAGATCGAGCAGGGGCGTGAGCTGAAATGTCAAACGGCGTCGGCTGATCATGTTGATTTATCGCCTCCGGCTGCCAGAGCCAGTTCACGTTTCGCACGCACGACGGTATCCCGCACATGCTGACGATTCTCCACCAGTCCCATAAATGACGTTTCCAGAGCGCTGTTGATAAACATCAGGAGGATCGCGGCGGCCAGCCCCGCAAAGGTGGACCAGATCGCATCACCAAAATGACTGACAATGGAACTGATCGTGCTGGAAGTTTCAGAACCGACATTCAGCTGCAGTGCGGCCCCCATTGCCAGTATCGTTCCCAGCACGCCCGCCAGGGGATAGGCTTCGATCATCGTGCGGCAGATGTTGTAGCAGGTTTCGAAAAAATGCGAATTCAGATATCGGCGTTTCTCATCCAGAATATGCACCCGCTCCGAAAGGAGGTGCCGATCCTGGGGATTGGCATTGGGTTCGAGCGTTTCATTCACGTCGGCCAGAAACGCTTCAATCTGATCGGAAAGATGCCCCGTCGAATCGAGCAGGCTGCGATGTTTGAGCCCGCGGGTAAAATCATCCAGCGATGAGGCAATCCCTTTCAAATCGCGACGGGACCAGACCCAGAGCACGAAGAAAAAAAACAGATGCGCTCCGCACGTCAGGAGAATCAGAAAAGTGGAGAGTCCGGAGAGTTGGCTTAAATACTGCGACATCAATGGTTTCCAGATTGGTTAATAGTTTCTGTATTCCAAAATTCTAGCTTGTAAAGACTCACAACGCAAAACGAAAGTCCTGCCTGGAGAACGGCTCTCACTTGTATCCAGGTTTACTGAAATGTCTCCAGTGCGATTTGGACCGGGTATCATAGAACGAGAGACGCTCTGGTGAAATGGGATGCGCTCCAGTAAAAGAATCGATCCAATGAACCAGATTTCATTGATGTTTCCGTCCGATTCAATAAAGGGGTGAACGTGTGAGTCCAGTCACAACGAATATAACGAAAAAGGATGCGAGACTTCGGAGGAAGTTTCGCATCCTTAAGGGTTTCAAATCTGCTGACGTGAAAAATCACGCACCATATTTTTCCATACGCCCCGCGTGTGCCATTGCCAGCCACATCAGATATTTGGCTTCAAACTGACCTAAGCCGCCTTGAATACATTCCGACTCGCCAAAACTCTGGCAGCCGTCGAAGCGGGCATTTTCAGCCGCCAGTAAAACGGGCACCGGATGCCAGCTGTGTCCTTTCATTTTGGAAGGCGTACTGTGGTCGCCCGTCACAATCAGCACATCAGGCTTGAGAGCGGTAATGCGGGGAATGCAGGTATCGACTTCTTCTGTTTTCCCGACTTTCGCAGCAAAGTTTCCGTCTTCGCCGGTGGAGTCGGTGTACTTGTAATGCACGAAGAAAAAGTCGTAATCGTCCCAGTTTTTTTCCAGACAGTCCATCTGCGATTCCAGTGTCTGCCCGGCGTCTTTCACATCCATGCTGACCAGCCGTGCCAGTCCGCGATACATGGGATAAACGGCAATCGCAGCGGCGCGCATACCATACACTTCTTCGAACGTCGGAATTTCCGGCAGCTTGGCAATGCCACGCATCGTCAGCAGGTTGGCCGGGTGATCGTCTTTCAAAATGACGGCCGCCTGTTTCATAAACTCTTTGCAGAGTTCCGCCGTTTTTTGTGAGGCGGCATTTTCCCCCACGGGCTCCAACGGAGGCACGCCGGTTCGCTGCGGGTCAGTATCGTTGATGTCTCCGCCGAGTCCTTTACCACGAATCACAATCACCAGCCGATATTCTTTGACGTGACGCACAAAAACTTCGACGCCCGGAATTTCAATCTTGTCGAGCTTTTCACAAAGAGCCGCACCAATCTCACTGGAAATGCGGCCCGCGCGACGGTCCGAGATATTTCCCTGATCATCCAGCGAACAGTAGTTGCCGCGGATCGCGACGTCGTCGGGTCCCAGTTCGAAATCGATGCCCAGCGCTTCCAGCACGCCGCGACCGATATTGAACTCCAGCGGATCATAGCCAAACAGTCCCAGATGGCCGGGGCCACTGCCGGGAGTGATGCCGGGCAGCACGGGAATACTGCGTCCCAATGTTCCTCTTTGGGCGAGTGCATCCAGGTGCGGGGTGTTGGCTGTTTCCAGTTCGGTTTTTCCGCCCGGTTCCTGAGGCAGACCGCCCAGCCCATCGGCGACGAGCAGAACAATTTTGGAATCATTCTTCTTTTGAAGTTTTTTCATTAACGCGTGCAGATCTGCCATCGAATTCTCAACACCTTATTATTTAACGTTTTTTATTTATAGATCCCGTTCCCGACTAACAAAACATGCCGGTCAGAGGAGGGTATACAATACAGAATCGAGGCCACATTGTTAAGCAGGACGACGCGACATTCAAGGGTCGGGAGTCAATTGAGGTTCGTTCTTCACAAAACCGGCCGCATCGACCCGGGTTTGGAAAAACTGCAGGCTTTCGGTCGCCATCAATTCCGCGCTATAGAACTGACGAACACGTTCGTAACCCTGTCGAGCCAGTTTCAGGCGATACTCCCGATCCAGATACAGCCGCTCCCACGCATCAGCGAGTGCCCGCGGATCGCCGGGCGGAACCAGAAGCCCCCCTTCGGTCTTTTCGATCAGTTCGGGAAACGCGCCATGCGCCGGCTGGACAACGGGCACGCCATTCGCCATCGCTTCCAGCACAAACAACCCTTTGGGTTCCTGATAAACGGTGGGAACCGAAAGCACCGACAGACTTTTGTAAAAGGCGACTTTTTCCGCCAGCGAAGCAGGGCTGCCCCAGTATTTGTAAGAGTCGCCTCGCGCTGCCAGGCGTTTGGTTGTTTTCTGAAAATACGCTTCGTTTTCTTTCCCTAAAAACCCGCCGACAGACAACCGACTGTCGGGATATTTCTTGTGAAAGATCTCAAATGCCTGTACGACATTGTGCAGACCTTTTTCTTTGCACAGCCGGGCAAAAAAACCGATTGTAAACGGTTCATCCGGATTTTCAGTCGGCGTGCCGTCGTGTCCTTCCAGATCGATGCCCAGCAGCACTTTTTGAAAATGATCCCGGGGTAAATCCAAATAGCGGGACATGAAGTCCCGGTAATAATCACTATGAACAAGCACGCCATCCAGCTGCTGGACGTTTTGCCGAATGAGTTCCAGCGAACGCCCGCGATACGGTTCGCCCAGCTCTTCCAGGAAGACATCATCCCCCTGCAACACGCAAAACAGAGGGCCGGAGAAATGTTCCCTGATCGTTTTGATCGTGCCCGAAAGCAGCGCGTTGCTGAGGCAAACAATATCCGGCTGCAGTTCATTTCCCACAAACCGGGCCAGTTCCTCGATTTCCTTCAACTCCGGCCCCTGCTCTCCTTCCAGCAGAGTCACTGTCAGCGCTCCCAGTTCATGGGCGTCATTGCTGACACCAAACTTCGTCGCCAGATTGATGATCCAGGGAGTATCCAGCCAGTGTTTGAAAAACGGGGGAATCCGTCGCCAGAGTCGGGAACGATAATTCAGATACACATTGATCCCGCCCAGAAAAACCTGCGAGCCCGTCATATTCTGTTCATCGACGCGGATCGGCGTGTAGGTGGGAATCAGGGTCGCCTCGGCCCCCTGTTTCATCATCGCGCGGGTCCAGGTGTTATCGTGCATGCAGGCACCGCAGAACATTCCTGCGCCCCCCGAGGTGATGATGGCGACGTGCAATTTCCGTTTGGTCGGTTCTGACATAGTCGTTGCCTGATTGTTGCTGGCCGGATGCTTATTTTTGATCCAGATTGACTGGAGTAATCTGTTGAACAAACCGTTTTAACAAAGCCGTGGTTTCCGGAGTATCATGAATGGAATGGCAAAACTCTTCCAGCGAAATCCCGGCGATTTTTTTGATATACTCGGGATACGTTTTCATCCGCTCGAGAAACGAATCGCGATCGAGTTCCGGATGAAACTGCGTGCAATAAATGGGACGATCCAGGAAACGGTAGGCCTGATTTTCCACCCGCTCGGTGGAAGCCAGCAGTTCCGTTCCCGGCGGCAGTTCGACCACCGTATCTTCATGTCCCATCAGACCTTGCAGAACTGTTCCCGAAGGACCGAAAACCGGATCTGCCTTGCCGACTTCGGTGAGTGAAACCTGATGCACGCCCAGCTCCGCCCGGTTCAGATCGTGGACCACCAGTCCGCCCATCGCGCGTGCCATCGCCTGAAATCCCCAACAAGAGGCGAACGTCGGCTTGCGCGAATCGTGTACAACGCGCAGACTTTCCAGCGCGACTTCCAGCCAGCGTCCCTCGCCGGCGGCGGAATAATGTCCGCTGCCACCAATCAGAATCACATCCGTATCCGCAAAGTCGGTGTCCTGCAGCGGATCTCCCAGAAGATCAAACACGGAAATCTGACTGGCGTGCGTTTCCAGGGCTTTCGCAAAACAGTTCACTTCCTGCCCGCGCATCGGATCTTCCGAATTTCGAACCTGTAATAATAAATAACGCAGTTGTTGCAACATCGGCAGCCGTTAATTTCCTAGTCGAATCGACAGATTCAGAAAGCGCATCAAGTCTTCAGGAGCGATCATCACATGTAAAAAAGCTGAATCACTCAACAGCAACGCATTCAAATTCATACATAATGAATCATTTATATTACAAATCCGCTCTTAGAATTGTAGTCATGCTGCTCAGAATCGAAAGTTTAGCACTGCAGGAAACAGATCACTTTTACTACAAACTGAAATGAACAGACATTCAATTAGAATTTTCACCAAGATTTCATTTAGTCTTTACATTTACCTTGACAATCTGAGCCCAAAAAAAGATAGTGGCATACAGAGGTTGTTTTATCTCATGCATCATCTCCCGAGAGGATTATCAGTTTTCCTTATCTTAACCTCTTCGATGCATGAATTATACACGCCAGTCAGCTCGTCTTGACTGGCGTTTTTTTTTGGCTGTCCCTGTTTCGAAACAGGAATCGAGATCGCTGAGCCGTTTAAGATCGTGCCGTTTGAGATCATTTGGTGAAAAAAGCATGTGGCTATCTCAGCTGGAGAAGACACTCTTTATTTCAGTTTCCTGACATAGTCCCCCCGTTGCTGTCGCCGCGCAATCCAGGGCAGGCTCGTTTGCAGTGTCAAATCTGCCGGGTTAGAGCGATTTCCATTTAACGGCTTCTCCGATTTCACGTCAGGCGGTTTTTTCCCAGACAAAAATCTCCAGCGGGGGAAAGTTCCAGAGCACAAACGAGCGCTGCAGCGGCGTACCAAAACTGGCTGCAGCCAGTTCACAGACGCTGTTTCGGAACTGATATGTCATGAATGTTCCACCGGGTGCCAGAACGCGATGAATACTCTCCATCAGTGCCTGACCTTCTGCACGCGTCATTACGGAAAAGGGAACTCCCGAGACAATTACATCGGGTGCCGACAAATGATTCGATTTGAGGAGCCCTTCCAGATTCAAGGCGGAACCTTCCTCCACCAGCAACCGCGCATCGCTGATCTGACGTAGCTGATTTACAAATTCGGAGACGACTTCAATGCACAGCAGCCGCGCATTGGCTGGCAGAACGTTGAGCAGAGCCGACGTCGTTTCACCGGTTCCCGGCCCGAGCTCAACCACAGTCCGCGCCGCTGGCAGACAGGGCACTGCGCTCAATTTTCGCAGCAGATATCCGGAACTGGGCACAAAGGACGCCACTTGCAGCGGATTTTCAAAGAATCCGCGCAGAAAGCAGGGAACCACTGATGCAGGATGCGAACTTTCTTCGACCGATGGTTGCGTGATGTCCATGCTGAAATCCTGTCTGGTGACGCGTACGATGTAATAAGATGTAATAAAAGGACTGTGCTACGAAAACACTCAGTGAGCATACTCTCAGCGTTTTTCGCGGATGGCTTCGATCAACTCTGCTTTTTTCATTTTGCTGCGTCCCTCGACATGATATTTTGCAGCGAGATTCTGCAATTCGTCAGATGTGCGAGACTCCAGTCGGGAGTGAGGATTGCCAGTCCCTTGTGTTGATTTCTGGGGGGTTCGCCCCGCTTCGCGGCGCTGTTTATTGACCGTTCGGGCGGCGATTTCTTTTGCCTTCCCGACAGATTTGCCTTGATCCAGCTCGCTTTGCTGAATGTGTTGATATTGTCTCTCGTCTTTTTGACTCCAGCTGCGTGGCATTTCCAGACCCTCCTGACAAAAAATCGGATTCGATGATATTGAATACAGATCGCTTTCCGTTATCTTTCTTCAGTTTCCTGATGATGATCGACATAGTTTTTAACGAGTTCCTTCAGTTCCGGTTTATCACACTCAAAGCCCATTTCCTCGGCTTTCTGTAGCGTTTCTTCGCCCGTCATTCCCTGTTTCACAGCCACGTCCATCATGACCATCGCACCGGCCCGCTTGCCACTCTTGCAGTGCGCAAAGACTGGTTTCGGCACCGCATCAAATTGCCTGCGAAACTGATCGATAAATTCTGCATCCATCTCGTTTATCGAAACCGGCACATGCAGGTAGGTCATGTGGGCTGCTTTGACGGTTTCTCTTTCCGCCGCTGGTAAGATCGGTTGATCCTGCTCACGCTCTGCGCGGAAGTTAATCACGGTTTTGAATCCCTCACGGCCAAACTCGTAGATTTCATCTCTCGTCGGTTGAGGCCCGACTGTAACCTGATCGTTGATTTTCATTGGATTGTCCATATCTGTTCTCCATCCATTAATTCGCGGCACTCTCTGTTTCTTCCTTATTTTGATTCCACCGAAAATGCAAAATCCGTGCCAGCCGGGTATGTCAAGCATCCACGGCTGCCACAATAACCTGTCAGGTGCGGGATTGATCGGCCAGACACCAGCCTGAATGATCAGCGGCCTCCCGGTTTCACTCAAACTCGCCTCTGATCGCAGAACGGGTCCAAAATTGACTGCCATTTCTAAAATTTTCCCGTGATGTTTAAAACAGGAATCCGCCTTATAATGAGTGCGGTGCTTCGTCTGGCGGCTCAGTCCGGCAATCGAAGACCATTTCCAACAGCGATTCAGTCCTCAAACGGGAGCCCTTCCATGTGTCGTACGACTTTTTTTACTGCATTTTTCAGTGCTTTCATGCTTTCAACGCAGTGGGTGAGTGCTGCGCCGCTGGCGGAGCAGTATCTGACTTCCGGTGAACTGGGGGCGGGGGAAACGGCACTTAAGGCACAACTTACGAAGTCACCCGACGATGACGAAGCCCGGTTCGGCCTGGGTGCGGTCCAGTTTTTTCAGTCGTTCGAACATCTGGGAAGCAGTCTCTACAAATACGGTTTGCGGACCGAAGGGGCCTTTGGTGGCATGCCGGCCCCGATTCGCGGCGTGCTGCCGCAGAACCCGAAACCGGAACAGGTCTCCTATGCCGATATCCGCCAGATGCTGCAGACCTGGGTAAACGACCTGAAAGCAGCCGAGAAAACTCTGTCCGCTGTCAAAGA
Organism: uncultured bacterium; assembly: GCA_963974925.1. Lineage (GTDB taxonomy): Bacteria > Planctomycetota > Planctomycetia > Planctomycetales > Planctomycetaceae > Gimesia. The sequence continues at coordinate 19,175 of CAXBFD010000094.1, forward strand.
TCCGAACGTGAAACTGCCGCTGCATGCAGGATTGATCAAGGTCGACCTGACTGGTACGGGGGCTCCCGTTGATGCGGCGTTCCTGATGGGCCAGTTCGGGGGGCCGGAGGGACAACAGGCCGCGGAAAACTTCGTGATTGGTTTTGACCGGGGCGATGCCGACTGGCTGGCGGGTTACTGTAATTTTCTGTGCGCCTGGGGCGAAATCATGCTGGCGATCGACGGGCAGGAGATCTTCAACTGTACGGCCCATCTGTTTTTTGAAAAGGTAGACACACCTTACAATTTTCTGCTCGAAGGACCGCGTAGTTTTGACACCCTCTTTAATAATGCTCGCGGCTTCAATCGACCTCTGATTTCTGACATACTGGCGTTTATCCATCTCTGGCGATTTGAATTGAAAGAGCCGGCCCGGATGCAGGCCGCATTGGCCCATCTGGAAGACATGCAGTTGCACGCCAAATCGATGTGGAAATTTTATCAGGCAGAAACCGACGATGACCACGAATGGATTCCCAACCCGAAACAGACGGGCGTACTGCAGATCGAAGTCACACAGGAAATGCTCGACACGTGGCTGGCCGTTCTCGACGAAACAGGTCTGGTGCTGCAGGGGAAAAAACTGATCCCCTTCTGGCGCGGCGAACCAGGTGCGCAGGGTGTGAATCTCCGACGCGTGTTTACCGAGCCGCGAAAAATCGATCCATTCCTCTGGGTACAGGGAACCGCGGCTGCTCCGTATCTGGAACAGGGACCGATCACCGATTTCGCGAACCCCGAAATGCTGGGCCGGATCAACGGCACCTTCGGCGGCGTCCGATTTTTCACCATGGCGTTCTGGTTTAATTAAGACGTGATGATGCTTGGCTAGTCCTGCTGAAGGCAGGCGTCAAACAGTGCGGTCAACTCACCGGAATCAATGGCGGAACCGATGGCGACAATCCGGGTGCGTGGCTTGCGCGTGCCCCAGTCATCGAGTTCTGCCAGTTCGGTGCGGCGGCCGACCGCTTGCAACGCGTGTCGTTTCGCCGGTGCATCGGCACAATACACAATGCCTTTACAACGATAGACGTCCGCAGGCAGCTTGCGGCGGACCATCTCACTCAGCGCTTCGCGCGAGAAAGGCTCATCGGTTTCATAACTCCAGGTTTCGAATATCTGGTGGGCGGCTTCGTGCTTCTGCGGTTCACTGCCAGAACTGCCGCCCTGCTTTTGTGATTCCAAATGCGCAGGGTCGAATCGTCCAACCGCCAGTAAGACTTCCAGAGGGACTTCACAACGGACGGCGTTGACAATGCGAATCCGGTTCAGATGCTGGCCGATCCATTCGCCGATGACTTCAATATGATCGGGGCCGACGAGATCGACTTTGTTTAAGACTACCATGTCCGCGAAGCCGATCTGCCGCAGCTTGAGTGCCGACAGATCATCGTTATCCGCATGCGTAAAAATCGCTTCGGCATCCACAATACAGGTAATGCTGTCCAGACGCAGCAGCTTTTCGTACCGTGCATTCAGGAACGTCATCACAATGCCTTCCGGGTCGGCCACGCCGCTCGCTTCCAGAATCACATAATCGATCACATCTTCGCGCGTCAGCAGTTGCTCCAGCGAGTTCACCAGATCGTCGCGAATTTCGCAGCAGACGCAGCCATTGGTCAGATTGATTGTGTTCTCTTCAACCCCTTCCACAAGTTCCGCATCGATGTTGATCGCGCCGAAATCATTCACCAGCACGCCCACGCGCAGACCGTGGTCGCCGTTGAGAATCCGGTTCAGGAGTGTCGTTTTTCCAGCGCCCAGAAAACCGGTGAGCAGCGTGACCGGAACGGGATCGCGGCCGGGAATCACAATCGGTTCGATGCGCGGGGCGGGGGCGAGGATGGGACGGTCGTCTTCAGTCATATTGATTCTCTCACAAAGCAAGGCACGTCATCGATTTCAATGACGTGCCTGAAAGCGGATCTGTTGTTATTATTTATCGCCGTCGACTTTGATGCCACGCGATTCGAGCATTTCACGCGGGTTCAATGTCACGCCGGGCCATTTCTGAACGGGCTTACGATAGGCGTCGGGCGGATAATATTTCTTCGGATCAATTTCCAGATCACGCAGGAACTGTTCCTGCTGCATTTCACGTGGCATTGTGGGTGTAGGCAGCTTGATTTCTTTCGGCAGCTTTTCTCCCGGCTTCAGGAACCAGCGTGGATCCATCGAAGCCGGCGCCGCGCCATCAGGCATCAGGGCTTCGCGCGACCAGATCGCGTCTTTGGTCACGTTGATGACCTGCACATCAGGGCCGCCGAACATGAACAGGCCGTCCCAGTTGGAACGGACTTCCGCCACCGACTCGGCTTCGAGCGCGGGGCCCGCATATTCATAATGACAGATCGCCGCCATCCGGGGTTGCGTCTGTTTAAACAGATAACCGGCGGCGTAATACATCGTGTGAAAGATATCAATCGTGTATTCCCAGAGCTCTGCCGGAGCGCCCAGTTTCATCGACGACAGGCTCGGTGCATCGATGGTTCCTTCCGAAACAAACACATCAACGCCCTTGCCGTACTTGGCGGAGAGTTCATCGGGACGACCATCGCCGGTCCAGACGAACGACAGCCCCGCGTCTTCCCAGTCCAGACGATACGCAGACGCACCATCTTTGACGTGCGAACGCGGCCAGTGGCGCACGGTCACGCCATCTTTGTTGTAGCAGATGCCGTTTTCTTCTTTCCAGTCGAACTCGGTGACTTCAATATCCATGCCGTCGCCGATGGGACAGGCATTGAAATTTTCTTCGTGCCAGCGGTTCATCTCTTTCATATGTTTGATCATATGATTAATGCCCAGCTCCGGCGTTCTGCCCGAAGGACCATACACGCGCAGCGGCGTGAATCCGCCGGAGAACGCGCGGAAGGGATACATGTAAGGCAGGTCCGCGAAATGGTCGGAATGGAGGTGACTGATGAAGATATCATTGATCAGCGGCGCGGGAACCTGCATGGCGATGGCGTTCGAAATGCTGCCGTTGCCCAGGTCAAAAAAGAAACGCCGCGGCTGTGATTCCCCGTTGCCGAGCTCCACGAGAATTGACGTTCCCGACTGCAACCGCGTGGGTGGCCAGGGGGTACTCCCCAGAAACGAAATCCGCATTTCGTTTTTCGGCAGAATTTCCGTTCCCGGCATAAAAACGTTGCGATTTTTAATGGCGGGCCAGGGCTTGTAATAATCCGGCAGACTGATCCCACCGCCGGGACGCGCGCCATAAGGATTTTTCTCTACGCAATCACTGTCTGCTGCAGAAGCGACACCGGGAACAGAAGCAGCCAGACCCGCACCGACGGCAGCCGCACTCCCTTTCAGAAAATCGCGACGGCCTTGACTGTTACTTGATGGTTCGTTTGGTGTTTGTTCGTTTTTGGTCAAGATCGTCTCCTCAAGGTCGGTCAAAAATTTGATGAGTATCGTAGATGATTAATCTGCAGGCAGACACAGCGATCCGGCTGATCGGAAACACTGTAACAGGATGGATTTTTGAATTCGTGAACACAAACTGATTGTAGCGGTTAAATCGAACCGAAGCGAATGCATTTAATCTGAGTTTTTAAAGTTATGATAATCTTCTGTATCCAGCATGGAATACTGATTGTCAGTAGTGTCTATTTCGGTAATATAACTATGAAATCCCGTTTGAAATGAGGATACTCGCTAAGGTTCCTCATACTGACTCAGCCCTGTTCCAGTTAGGCAAAGAATCAGTCAAACAGATTGATGAAGAATCCACTCCTTAAGCGAAACCGGAAATGGAAATGATTAAGATTGACTATCGGGTGCTGCTGAAGTGTTATCCTGGTGAGGTATTATTTTGGGCTGTGGGTGTGATTGTGGGTATTGTGGTGTTAACCGCATTTCCGACGGCAGGCGGTGTCATCATTGGAATCTCAATCATAACCGGTTTTCTCAATCTGGGAACCTGGAAAAATCATTTTGCGCAGGGTGCTCTGCTGCCAGCGATCCTTGTAAATCCGAAGAAAAACCTGATCGCGGTTCTGGCTGACTTTGATCGTCAGGGAGGCAGCCCTTATCCTGTCCTGAAGGTTGTGAAAAGGCCACTCGGCAGTGCAACTGGTGCTCCTTTTAAAAAAGCGGACCGACTGGCAACGGTTACCACATTTCATTGTTCTAACCTGGTCAGTAAAAAACGCTGGACCGACATTAATCCCATCGCAGTTAATTGTGCAACGGCCAACAAAAAAACGATCAAACGCGCGATCGATGCCATAGATGAAGAGGAATGGGAACTCCTGATGAGTGTTCTGAAACAAATGGATCACCCATTCAAACCGGGGATCTACCCCATTGATCTGTGAGAATTAACGATCCGATCGTCATCATTCCCGTAGTGCGAGGAACTGGAAATGCAACCACAGCCGATGCTCGTCGTCAAAGATGTGGAAGCCAGCAGTGTCTGGTATCAAAGTTTACTTCACTGCCGCAGCGGTCATGGCGGCGCTGAGTATGAGCGGTTGATCGACAACGATGACAGACTGATCCTGCAACTGCATCATTGGGACTTGCACGAGCATGCCCATCTGGGCGACCCTGCATTACCGAAAGGGAACGGCGTTCTGCTCTGGTTCCAGATCGACGATTTCGATGCCGCGGTGTCCCGGGTCCAGGCCATGTCCGCCGCGATTCTGGAAGGACCGCAGGTCAATCCGAATGCCAATCATCGCGAAATCTGGATCCGTGATCCCGACGGTTATGTCGTCGTCCTGGCTGGCCACTATGGTGATGTCTGAACGGTTCTGCAGAATCTCCCTGAATGACCTACCAGAAACGCGAGTGCGGACTATAATCGCCTGAGTTAATTCAAACCATGTGCGCTCAATCACATATCAAATTGAGCGGAATGGCGCCAGTCACCGTTTATAATACTCACCTGTTTTAAAACCGGCGGCTGGCGCCGTACCGCTCAGAATTATTCCAGGGAATGGAAACTGATGCCGCAAGAAATCACATCTGAAATAATTGAATCGTTCAGAAGCCAGCTGGAAGACCACCCGATCTATGAAGCAATCGCCACGCTGGACGATCTGCAGCAGTTCATGCAGCACCATGTTTACTCGGTCTGGGATTTCATGTCGCTGGTGAAATACCTGCAGGGGGTTGTTGCTCCGACCGGCGCGCCGTGGGTGCCTCTGGGTGATGCCAGTGTTCGGCGATTTATTAATGAAATCGTACTCGAAGAAGAATGCGACGAAACGGCTGACGGCGAATATTCCAGCCATTTCGAACTGTACCAGACGGCGATGCAGGAAGTCGGCGCAGAGACGGCGTCGCTCACGGAATTCATCGAATGCGTACAGTCGGAGGGAATCCATGCCGCACTGAAGTTACCGTGTGTCCCCGCAGCTTCCAGAGTGTTCACAACGAATACGTTTGCCTGCATCGAAGAAGGGGCGCCGCACAAAATCGCCGCTGCGTTCGCACTGGGCCGCGAGCATATCATTCCCGACATGTTTCGCGCGATCCTCAAACGGACCGGCGTTTCTGAAGCAGAGGCCCCCGTGTTTCACTTCTACCTGAATCGACACATCGACCTCGACGGTGATTTCCACGCCCCGCTCTCACTGCGTCTGCTCAACGGACTGTGCGCAGGCGATGAAACCAAAATTCAGGAAGCAATTGCCGCAGCCCAGTCGGCAGTCCAGGCACGGCTGCAACTGTGGGACGGTGTGCT
>CAXBFD010000095.1:0-23622 GCA_963974925.1 uncultured bacterium
AATCACTTCCACATTCGGCCGCATTGCGTGCTCTCCCGAAGGGGAACTCATTGCCAATTTAGTGCGGTTTGACCGTACCGACCATCCGGACGAAGGACTCTCCAACCCTGACAATCTAGGCATAGTCCATTCTGACCTGTTCCTCATGCGATCTGACAATCAGGGTGAAACATGGGAAGTACCGGAAAAAGTCACCCCCCCGATGGATAATCCGGAATTTGAAATGTGCAGTCCCATCACATTCTTAAAAGATGGTCGCTGGGTCTGGCCGACATCGCTGTGGCGCGACTGGGCAGGAAACCATCCTTATGGCAATCGCATGATCGCGTTTGTCTCCCAGGATCAAGGCGCCAGCTGGCCGGATTACCTTGATATCATGCACAGTGAAACAAATCAATCGACCTATTGGGAATCCAAAATACTGGAATATCCAGATGATCGCCTGCTGGCGGTCGCCTGGTGTTTTGATGAACAGGAAAACGTCGATCTGCCTAATCAATATTCGATCAGCGATGACCATGGTGCGACATGGTCGCCACTTGCTTCCACACAATTATCGGGGCAGACGTTAACACCCTGTCTGCTGGATGACGGCACCATCTTGAATATCTATCGCCGCCTTGATCAACCAGGTCTCTGGGCGTGCCTCTCCAGCATTGAAGACGGGCAATGGATCAACCACGACCAACAGCCTTTGTGGGGTCATCAATCACTGGAGGGAACCACAGCGCTGGGCGGCAACATGTCCGAGAATTTTGCGGCATTAAAATTTGGTGCCCCCCATATCACTCGCCTGCCCGATGGTGACCTGTTTGTGTCATTCTGGTGTTATGAACAATCCGTCAGCGTCATCCGCTGGTTTCGCTTTCATGTAGAATCGAACTGACTCTCCCCCTGTCAGCAATTCATTCCGATCCCGGCGAAAGCACCTTCCAGCACCTTCCAGCGAACTGGCCTGTTGCAGGAAGTCTTTGCGCAGCCATCATAGCACCCAGCCCAGCCCTGAGGTCGAGATCTGGCTGCCAGCAGCTTTCACCTGACATTCCGCAACGATTCCTGTATTCGCAGTAGATCGCTCGTCGCCTTCTCCAACAGAAATTCTTTGAAACACATGATTTCTTCACTTTTGTATTGACAATATATCCAATAATCAGCATGATATATCATGGTATATCCAGTATCATATTATTAACAATACATACAAATATCATCGAACCGGACACATCTAATCTCTGTTTTCATTTTCCATTATTGAGAGGTATGACAATGTTGCTACAAGACTCGACGTCAGACACAACCCGCAAAGGTTTCACCCTGATCGAATTACTGGTCGTCATTGCCATCATCGCGATTTTAATCGCGTTGCTCTTACCGGCCGTACAACAGGCACGGGAAGCAGCACGCCGCAGCACCTGTAAAAACAACTTGAAACAAATCGGACTGGCGTTGCACAACTATCACGATTCGCACAACATTTTTCCTTTCGGTCGCAGCTTTACTGATAATGCCACTACAGCGCCACAGAATTTCGGTTCTCAAATGTGCTCCACAATGCTGCTGCCGTTTCTGGATCAAACCAATGTCTATAACCAATTTAATTTCCTGACCGCCTTCAATGCCGCCCCCAACGCGGCTGCCACACAAGAGAAAGTTTCTGTGTTTCTGTGCCCCAGCAACCCACAGAACGAAGGCCTGAACTGGACGGGTGCCGGCGGCCCGGATGATTCGTGGGGAAGCCATTATCTGCCAGTTGCCCATAGCGGCCGCGATGGAAACCCCGCACGCGACGGACAGGATGCGGTTGGCTTTGATAAGGACGGCATGTTTTACCGTAATTCAAAAACCAGATTCCGTGACGTTGTGGATGGCACCAGCAATACACTGGCATTCACGGAAACTGTCGGCGATGCACCGGGTTCCCATGAAATCTTTGCCTGGGGCTCTTATGGCGGTGGTGGCGTTGGCGTTCGCAGCGGGATTAATGCCAACTTCCCCCTGTTGAGCGGTTGGGACTGGAACGGCGATGATTTTACCGGCCCCGGCAGTTATCACACAGGGGGCTGTCACTTTCTGATGGGAGATGGTGCCGTCCGGTTCATTTCAGAAAATATTGACCTGGGAACTCTGCAGGATCTCACGACACGCGCCGGTTCAGAAGTGGTCGGCGAGTTTTAAACGCCGCCCCCATGATCGAGACTGTTCTGTCAGATGTATATTCATTTTTTCACATAAATTGATTCTCTTTCTCTGGTCCCCGCAAATGAATGGCAAATTATTTCTCGGCATATTCTGCCTGCTTTTAGTTGGATGCAATCCGGCTGCTGACGACTTATCGCTGACTTCCGTCAGTGGCACAGTCACTTACCAGGGAGAACCGGTTCGCGAAGGCGTGATCCGCCTGACTCCCGCCGCAGGCAGTCAGGCGCCGGCGAGAACCACCCAGATCAAAGCGGGCCAATATCAGTTCGCCGAACGGTCCGCAGTGAAAGCCGGCACCTATCAGGTCGAGATCAACGCGTATCGAGGCGGGTCCGGCCTGCCCGGAGACCGGACAGAAGATTCACCGGAACGGGAACAGTTCCTGCCGGAGAAATTTAACACGAAAACTGAAATCGAAGCATTCACCGTCAAACCGGGTGAAAGCGCAATTCAACAAGATTTTAACCTCAAATAAAAAGAAACGACTCATGATCAGGAACTTCGAAATGATCAAACTGCGAACGGCATGTATGGTGTTGACGACCTTCTTCGCCGGGCTGATTCTATTCGCCGATTTGTGCCACGCCGAATCGCAATTGATCGCAAAATCGACAAAAGAGCTGCCGCGGCATGGCGAAGGTGCTTTACTCACGCTCGACAACGGACGTTTACTTGTCGTTTATACGCAATGGTACGGCGCCACAGGCAACGACCATGACCCCGCACGGCTGGTTGAAATCCATTCGGACGATGGCGGCAAAACCTGGTCGGACCCGCAAACCGTTCAGGAAAATATCGGCAAGATGAACGTGATGTCGGCCAGTCTCGTAAAAACAACCAGTGGAAAGATCCTGCTGACCTACATCCGCATCGACAGCAATCGCTTCGCCAATTTATGGTTTAAAGAATCCAGCGATGAAGGCAAAACCTGGAGCGAACCCAAACAACTGTCGCATGGTAAAGAGGGATTAATTTTCACCGTCAACTCAGCAGCCATCCGTCTGAAATCCGGACGCATCCTGCTGGCGGCTTTTGGTTCCCCCAGCGCCTGGCAGAAAGACGAACACTTTGTCTCATTCAGTTTTTACACCGATGACGAAGGTAAGACCTGGCATCGATCAGCCAATGAAGTGGACTGTCCTCTCCGCGGTGCGATGGAACCCGAAATTGAACAACTCAACGATGGCCGCATCCTGATGCTCATCCGCACGCAGACCACCCGCATGTACCGCGCTTACAGCAGTGATGGGGGAGAAACCTGGAGCCCTGCTGAGAAAACCGACATTGTGCATCCCGAAGCGCCCATGCTGCTGCAGCGTGCACCAGGCAAAGACGCGCCGCTGATTCTGATCTGGAACAATGCCGTTGTTCCCGGCGCCGGCCATCAGGGACCACGCACGCCGCTGACGCTCGGTCTTTCCTATGATGAGGGAAAAACCTGGGAGAACCTGACCAAAATCGAAGATGATCCCAAAGGCTCTTACTCTTATGCCAGCATGGATTTTCGCGATGATTCGCTGCATCTGGTATATTACGGTCCGGGTGGACTGCGTTATCAGTCAATTCCATTAGCGACCCTGTTGAAGAAAAACAGTCAGCCTTAACCGACTTCGGCTGGCTGATTCAATCAGCAGCGCCTTCGTTGATTTCAATGAAATAGACGTCTCTTGTCGATGACAAGCCCCGTCGTATGGTTTACCATGGGCAGATCAAAACATTCTCTTTGATCTGCCCATTGATATTTCAACAGACGCTCTGAGGCCTCCATGAAATCCCTGCCGGCTTATCTGTTCCTGTTCGTAATCACTCTGAATCCCTCAATGGCTGAAGCAGACTGGCCGCAATTTCGGGGAGACGCGGCCCGCAGCGGATACACCGAAGCCCCCCTGCCCAACCGCATGGAACTGCAGTGGACGTTTCGGACAAAACACGCTCCCGCTCCCGCCTGGCCGACGCACACCCGCATCAAGTTTGATGAAGTTTTTCAGCCCATCATTGTCGATCAGACGGTGCTGTTCGGCAGCTCGGCCGATGACCAGCTTTATGCCCTGGATCTGAAAACGGGAGAACTGAAATGGAAATTCTTCACCGAAGGCCCGATCCGTTTTGCACCGGCGGCCTGGAAAGACCGCGTGTTTGTCGCCAGCGATGATGGCTGCCTTTACGCGCTGGCCATCAAAGATGGTTCTCTGCTCTGGAAAAAACAGGGGGGACCGAAACGCAAATTCGTCATGGGCAACGACCGGCTCATCTCACACTGGCCCGCAAGAGGCGGCCCGGCAGTGGTCGGCGATCAGGTCTATTTCGCCGCCGGCGTCTGGCCTTCGGATGGCGTATACCTTTATGCCCTCGATGCTGCAACGGGCAACGTGATCTGGGACAATCAGAATTCCGGTCAAATGCTGATGAATCAACCTCATGGCGGCGCGAGTGCGAAAAGCGGCGTCTCTTCTCAGGGATATCTGGTCGCCAGCGAAGACCAGATTTTCATGCCCACCGGCCGCGCAGTTCCCGCGGCTTTCGAACGGGCGACCGGGAAGTTTCAATATTATCATCTGCAGAAGAACCAGCAGCGCGGCGGTGCTGATGTGGTACTGGCAGATCAGTTTTTCTGTAACGCCGGTTGTCTCTATGATCAGACAAACGGTGACCTGACACAACAAACGGGAACCGGCCCGATGGTCGCCACGACGAAAGGAATTCTGCGCGGCGGTGGTCAGTCCCTGATTTACAGCGAATGGTCGGACACACCTGCCCGCGACCGGAAAGGGCAATCGATTTCCGTCAGACAGCTCAAAGAGAAACGCCTGATCCCGCTGGATTACAATATCACCGATCTGATTATCGCCGGCAACGACGCGTACTGCGGCTCTCACAACAAAGTCACCGGCGTCGATTATCAAGCGCAAGCCAACTCCTGGTGGTCGCATGAAATCGAAGGGACCGTCCGCGGTCTGGCGGCCTCTGATGAATGTCTTGTCGCCAGTACCGATCAGGGCGTCATCTCCTGTTTTGCGAATGGGGAACCCAATCAGACAAAAACCAGAATTCGTCCCTTCAGGGAGATGCCTTTTTCCGTCAGGCAGATTTATTCCACTGCCGCACAAGAAATCTGCGACAAAACCGATGTCAAATCCGGAATCTGCATCGATCTGAATGCGGACGATGCGTACCTCGCAGCCGCATTGGCCCGGATTTCGACTTTCCAGATATATGTCGTCATGAAAAACGCGGAACATGCCGCTACAGCACGTCAATTTCTACATGATGCAGGTTTATATGGTTCACGGGTCGTCGTGCATGTCGCTGATTCAGAGCAGCTTCCCTATTCCAAACACTTTGCAAATCTGGTGATCTGCTCTGCTTCACTCTACCGGGATATGAACCCGCAACTTTTAAGCGAAGCACGACGCATCCAGCGTCCTTATGGCGGTCAGTTTTGCAGGGGACCGGTCAGGAAAATGCAGGTGGAAACCAAAGCCGACCTCCAAGGGGCCGGCAGTTGGACGCACCAGTATTCGAATTCAACAAACACCGTGAATTCGGATGATGAAATCGTCAAAGGGCCGCTCAAAATGTACTGGTATCGAGACATGGATTTCCAGATTCCCAATCGTCACGGTCAGGGTCCCGCGCCGCTGGTAAATCGGGGCGTGATGGTGGTCGGCGGTCTGCATGGTTTGTGTGGACTGGACGCTTACAACGGGCATACGCTCTGGAAATACAGACTCAAAAACAATCTCACCGATATGAATGGCATTCACCATGATCTCAGCACCGCGGAAGTCGGCAGCAACTTTTGCCTGGGCGGCGATGATGTCTTTGTCAGCAAAGACGACGTTTGTCACCAGATCAATTTGAAAACCGGCAAACTGGTGCGGAAGATGTCCACGCCCGTCAGCCGCGACGATCCGAATCAGAACTGGGGTTATCTTGGTTATCATGACGGTGTGGTGTATGGCACCGTCAGCAATGACGCGCATTATACAAGCCCCCGCTACAAAGGACTGAAGCTGCGAAATGAATCGGTGCTGTTTTTTGCGATGGATGCAAATACGGGTACTCTACTCTGGACCTATCAGCCGGAATATTCGATCCGCAACAACGCGATTACGATTGGCAATAACAGCGTGTATCTGGTCGACCGTGAGATTGCCAAAGCCGACCACATTAAAGAGGCACGGCGGAACGGCCGTCCCAATCCTCCGTCGCCCGAAGATGCAGGCCGCAAAGGAAAACTGAAGTCCTTTCAGGCCAAAACCGGCAAGGATCTCTGGCACGACGATCAGGAAATTTTCGGGACGCAGCTGGCGCTTTCCGAAGACCACGAGATCCTGCTGATGTTTTATCAGGGAATCCGGCATAACTTTTTCCAGCTCCCCTCTGAAGTTGGCGGGCGCATGGCGGCCATCGATGCGAAAACCGGCAAGCGGATCTGGGATATCAAAGCCGAGTATCAGTCGCACCCTGTCATCAACGGCGACAAGATCTATGCCCAGGGGGGTGCCTGGAATTTAAAAACCGGCAAACCCATCGATTTCCAATTCGACCGCTCCTACGGCTGCGGACAGATTTCCGCCAGTAAACACATGATGGTCTTTCGCTCGGCGACACTCGGTTATTTCGATCTGACCCGTAAAGCCGGCGTCGAAAACTTTGGTGGCATCCGCCTGGGCTGTTACATCAACGCGATCCCCGCCGGCGGTCTGGTGCTGGTTCCCGATGGTTCGTCTCAGTGTAACTGTTCGTATCAGATGCAGGCCTGGTTTGCTCTAGAGGGAAGCGAGTGAGCAGGTGTATGGTCAGAAAACCTGTTAAAACCAGTGGATTCTCAATAATTTGAGAATTAAGCGGTAGTTCTCCTGGAAAGCGTGCGTTAGGGTTCCTGACGGATCCTGTTCCGCGACACTTAAAACATGATGGAATTCAACGAACAGGGATACATCGAACTTACAGGGCCCCCAGCAGGGAGATCGATTCTGATGAAATTTCTGATTGCGTTTGCAGCTGTTGCCGTATTAATTGCGACTGGAGTCTCTTCTCATCCGCCACGTGATAAGGGAGATCGGGGCTGCCGGCAACCGGAGGGTCCCCCTCCTGATCCATATATGATTCTGTTTGATACCGACCAGGATGGCGAAATTTCCCCAGGGGAAATCGAACAGTCAGGCTCTGTGCTCAAGAAACTGGATCGTGATCAGAGTGGCACGCTGACACGAGATGAAATGCCGCGCCCCCCACATCCTCCGCGAGATCATCACCCCGGTGCGGAGCATCACCGACGACCAGGAGCCAATCGCCCCCCTCGCCCCGGAGCAGAACCAATGCCAGAACAAAGGCAACAGAAAGCAGTCTCAAAAAACACTCCTGCTGACACGGTCATTTTTACAGGAGGGTACGAAACAGATCCTCGTGATCACGGACGCCCGGTCGCTCTGATTGCCGCGGCACTCGGCGTCAAACCCGAAGTCTTTCGTCAGGCATTCAGTAACGTGAAACCCGCACGCGGCGGTGATCCTTCTCCCACCCGGGCGCGTGCCAACAAAGAAGTATTGATGGCAGCCCTTGGAAAATACGGTATCACCAATGATCGGCTGGACAACGTATCGAACTATTACCGCTATCAGCCAGGCAGAGGAGAACTCTGGAAATCTACTCCCGCCAGCGCAACGGCGATAATCAAAAACGGGAAAGTCACCGGCTTCAAGATTTCCAACCCGGGCTCCGGCTACACGACGCCTCCCACGGTGACCGTCGCCGGACATGAACAGGTGCAGGTGAAAGCCACACTGGAATTCAGTAAGAATTTTCGTAACAACGGCAGCATCAAATCTCTGACCGTCGTGGAATGAAGATTTCCGGCGGTGATCGCATGCAACATTGACAACATGCGATCACCAAACCATCTAAAATCAAGAACACTTTTTCATCTTATCCAGAGCCAGTGGTGCGTTTGATTGCAGCACGCGCGAAAACAAAACCATCTATTACCTGGAAAATTCCGCTTATACAGATTTATGTATTTGGAGGTTTTTAGCTCTTCTTGAAACGACGCCACTATGGTAAAGATGCCCCTGCCAACACACCAATCCGTTAATCAGCATCACCCACCAGTCAAAATCATTTCCTTTCCTCTGTCAAAATAATAATTGATGCGGACATTTTTTTAAATAAGCAATTTTTCGAAGAAAAGTTTCACTTGATTTACGTTACTTGCATCAAGTGATCCTGAATCTGGTTTCTGAGACAATCCACGGCGCAACAGGATTCAGACAGATTCGATCAGACAAGCCAGTATGCAGTTCGCATCTGACACAGGCTACAAAGTCGCGGGATTTTCGAGAGTATGACCAGATCACAAACAGCACTTTTACGATTGGACCAACTGATTTCGCAGCTTGAACAGTCTCTCATGGCGAATTGGGATCAGTCCCGCAACCAGATTGACGAATCCGCAGAAAAAAGTTGCGAACTCAACGATGTCCCCTCGAATGCGATCGTGAATTCGGCACAGATCCTCAATGAACTGGAGGAAACCAGACAAACCCTGAAGGAGGCCCAGGCCGCAGCAGAGGCAGACGCTCAGACCAGGACTGACTTTCTGTCAAACATGAGCCATGAACTCCGCACTCCGATGACAGCCATTCTGGGTTTCAGTGAGTTTCTTCAGAACGCGGAAATTTCCGAAGGCGAGCGAACAAAAGCCGTTCAAACGATCCAGCGAAACGGAAGGTATTTACTGGAAGTGATCAACGATCTTCTGGACCTTTCAAAAGTCGAAGCAGGTCAACTCGAAATTGAGAAGCGAAAACTCAATCCGATGTCTCTTCTGCTCGATGTGAAAGCGCTTCTGGAGGATCATGCTCAAGCAAAAAATAATACACTGCAACTGGAAATGGAAGGTCACATTCCCGCAGTGATTCAGACCGATCCCACGCGATTAAAACAGGCGCTCGTGAACCTTGTCGTGAATGCCATCAAGTTTACCGAAAACGGTTCGGTCCGTTTGCGTCTCACCTGTGATCAGCAGCAGGAACGGCTCAGCTGCCATGTGATTGACACCGGTATCGGAATCCATGCCAGTCAGTTACAACACATCTTTCAACCCTTTGGTCAGGCAGATTCCTCGCCGCCCCGCAGACAAGACGGAACGGGACTGGGCTTGACCATCACCAGACGGATCGCAGAAATGCTCGGCGGGGAGATCAGCGTGCGCAGCGAAATGGGAAAAGGGAGCGAGTTTATCTTCAGCATTCCCACTGGCAGTCTCACAGACACCCCCATGATGACTTCCATTGATGACGCGATGGCTACCCGACCAGCGCCACTGGAATATTCTGTCCACAGTCAAATTCACGGCCGGGTCCTGCTGGTGGAAGACAACCCCGACAACCAGCGGTTGATTCGATTCATTTTAAACAGAGCCGGTGCCGACGTCACGATCGCCAAAAATGGAGAAACGGGAATAAAACTCGCGCTGGCAGCAATGCAGGCAAAATCGCCTTTCGATCTGATCTTAATGGATCTGCAGATGCCCGTTATGGATGGTTATCAGGCAACGTATTCGCTTCGAGAAGCCGGTTTTTCAGGACAGATTGTCGCGCTCACCGCGCAAGCCCTGGAAGGAGAAATCGATAAATGCCTGTCCGCCGGCTGCGATGCTCACTTATCAAAACCGATTGACCGAAATACGTTTATACCTGAAGTGGCTGCCCGGATCGGCAAGCAATCCCACTTCCCCAACAGTGTTCGCAAGCAAACGGCTTAACAGCCCCGCTCCCGCCGGAAATATCCAACAGACGTTTCCCGCACGCACACCGGCGCCGATGAATCGAGCAGTACGCCGCGCCGCATCGCTGCAGTTGAGTCGGAAATCCATGATTCCCTCTCCCCTGAAAGTGCAATCAAACTTGCTATTTCATCTTAGTAAACTTAGAGTAGAAATCGCAGCCGCATTGATTTCTCCTGGCTGATTTCGTCCTGCCGGAGTGCCTTAAGCTGGATCCATGTTTTCATGACCAGCGGATCGGCCCCTTGTTCAATACAAAAGGAAAATACACCATGAAGTGGGTTCTGAAAACTGATTTTTTTGCCAGCAAGACCCGGCGGTATTTCTGGCAGCTCTGTCTGCTCGCTGTCAGTCTCTGCGGACTCACGTCTGCCGAAGTTTGTGCCGCCGATGGCTGGAAAGCGGGCATCGCCAAAACGATCATCACTCAGGAAACAGACGTCTGGCTCGCCGGTTACGGATCGAAACGCTCTCCCGACGGAAAGCTGCACGATATCTGGATGAAAGCACTGGCGCTGGAAGATAACACAGGGCAGCGTGCCGTCATGATCACCAGCGACTTTCAAGGCGTGCCCAAAAGTATGAGTGATCGTGTCTTCGAGCAGATCAAAAACAAATACGGGCTCGAACGTCGACAGATTATGTTTACCTTCTCGCATAATCATTGTGGACCGCGACTGGGTGATGATCTGTATGATTACTATCCCGTCGATCCGATGCAGGTGAAACTGGTCAATGAATACACGGATATCATGGTTAAAAAAACCGTGGAAATGATTGGACAGGCGCTGGAAAACCTTTCCCCCGCCAGTCTGCAGATGGGAACCGGCCAGGCCACTTTCGCCGTCAATCGTCGCAACAATCGGGAAGCCGATATCCTCACACTCCTGAAATCAGGCAAGGCCCTGGTGGGCCCCGTGGATCACGCGGTCCCCGTGATAACGGTCACACGCCCTGACGGAAAACTGGACGCCGTCCTGTTCGGTTATGCCTGCCATCCCACGACTCTCAGTTTTACCAAAGTCTGTGGCGATTATCCCGGTTTCGCGCAACTGGAAATCGAAAAAAATCATCCGGGCGTCACAGCCATGTTTGTCAACACCTGCGGCGGCGATCAGAACCCACTCCCCCGCAGAACCGTCGAACTCTGTGAAAAATACGGTCATCTACTGGCAGTGGGCGTCGAAGAAGTTCTGCAGAAACCACTCAAGCCGATTTCTCCCGGCTTGAAAACCGCTTTTGAATATGTTGAACTGCCTTACCTTAAAGTCGTCACCCGCGAAGATCTGGAAGCGGATACCAAAAGCAGTAATGCCATTAAAAAACGCTGGGCCGAACGCCTGCTGAAAAAACTGGACCAGGGCGAAACCTTTCCGGCTTCGTATCCGTATCCGATTCATGTCTGGCGTCTGGGTACAGAAACATTGATGATCGGAATGGGTGCGGAAACTGTCGTCGATTACTCGCTCCGTTTCAAACAGGAATTCGGCCCGGGCACCTGGGTCTGCGGTTATGCAGACGACATGATCTCCTACATTCCCTCCAAACGCGTCTGGCTTGAAGGAGGTTACGAAGGTGGTTCGAACCTTTACGAATACGGTCGCCCTGCTTACCGCTGGGGACCTGATACAGAAGACATCATCTCCGCATCAGTTCACAAGCTGGTAAAGCAGGTTGATTCGAAAACAGACTGAGGCGGTAAACCTGCTCAGGCCTCGACAGATGCAACAGATTTATCGACGAAGATTTTCTGAATAAGCGGAAATTCTAAAAGCTGCACTCGCTCCTCAGCCGTTAAAGAACGTATCGGCTGGGGAGCAAAGTTGCCGGGAATGCCTCGCATGTTTAACAGCATGGTCACAGACGCAAACAGCGGCGCGGAAAACGAGATCAGAATTCGCAAGAGCTCAGACAGATCCCGCTGAACCAGAGCCAGTTCTTCCCAGTTCTCTGCTTCGGTGGCCGTTACCATTTTTTCAATCCACTCGGGCACCAGACCATAAATTCCGTCCAGATGCTCATGCACTCCGGATCGTAACAGCACGTCCATTAAATGAGGCTGCGCCACAATCACACGGAACACATCACCGATCGCATCGATCACCGGGCGAATCGTCACAAACTGATCCGAACATTTAATTCCATGTATGTTGGGGTGTTCAGCCAGCTTCATTACGGTTCCCACTTCCAGTTTCGTCCCCGTTGTCTGAGGCAGGTCGTACAGATACAGCGGCCTGGAACTCAAGTCTGCCAGTGACAGATAATAATCGATCAAATCTTCCTGACTGAATTTGATAAAATAAGGAGCGACCACAACAACACCATCGATCTCAAAATCCTCGACCATGCGGATGCGATCGCGGGTTCGCACGAAACTGGTATCCCCGACTCCCACCAGCAACTCGGCTTTGCCGGCATTGAAGAGCACACTTTGCTCGACCAGTTGTCGATAGGTGGATTCCTTCAGTAACTGCATCAGCCCCATCGTTCCGGCCACTAAAAACCCGTTGATGCCATGCGCCAGTTGATCCTGAATATGCGCTTCCAGCCCCGGCAGATGCAAATCTTCGTCTGCCGTCAGCGGAGTTCCCAGCGCGGTAATCATCTTGATTGGATTGGCCATTAAAAGGACTTTCTTTGTTAATTAAAAACGGGTGATTAAGATGTCTGATGAATGAACTCTGCTAAGGTAATCATTGGACAGGTTCGGGAAGCCAGCATCCGATCAATCGAGGGCTGGTCTTTGAATCCGGTGCCTGTGATGAGACAGACCACTGTTTCCTCACGTTGTATCTTGCCTTCGCGGGCGGCCTGCAGAACTCCCGCCAGTGAAACCGCTGCTGCAGGTTCGCAGAATATTCCTTCCTGCCGCGCGAGTTGCGCCTGCACTTCGTACACGGTTTCATCTTCAACGAGATATCCGGAACCGCCGGTCTGTCTGCAAGCGGAAATCACTTCGTTCCCATCGAGCACGTTGGCAACCTGCAGACCACCAATTTTGGTCGTACTCTGACAGGACTGCGCGCGATCAGCGCCCGCTCTTAACGGACCGGCAATCGTATTATTGCCGGCCGGCTGCACACAGTGCATGGCCGGCAGACGGGCAATTTTATTCTGCTGAAAAGCCGTCTCAAGTCCCCGCATGACGGCCAGAAGCAACCCCCCGCCCCCTGCACAACTGAAAACGTGATCAAGGGAACGCTGCCACAAAGCAGACTGATCCACAAGTTCCCGACCAATGTCTTCCACCCCCTGCATACTGACTGGGTTAAATTGATAACTGCTGATCTGCAGCTGCGCATCAGACGCCGCTCCAATCTGTTTCAGATGTCTAAACGTGTCTCTGGTAATATTCGGGTCGGCTCCGAAATCCTGAATTTTCCAGATTTCCGCACCGTAGGCCAGCATCTGATTCAGTTTGTTTTCCGGCGCGCCACTAAACACGGCGACCTGACATTGCATTCCCGCAGCGGCACTGTAAGCGGCGAGTGCGGAGCCGGCGTTTCCGCTCGAACAGGTCACAACACGCGTTTTACCATTTGCCAGCATATCCGTAATCGCGGCGGCAGCGAAACGATCTTTATAAGAACCCGTTGGATTCACGGTCTCCAGCTTAAAATATAAATGCTCGAGCCCCGCGCCCGGACCGATTTGCCGGGAACGCAAGAGTGGCGTCTGCCCTTCCCCCAAACTGAATTTTTCAAAATCCATCGACCAGTCCCTGGTAAGAAATTCTCAATTCATTGATGCCGACAACAAATCATCCAACCAAAACAAACGATATCAGAGCCATTTTCAAAATTCAGCATTCTCAAGCAAAACTTAATAATTGTCTTGACGCCCCCATTTGCGCTTATATGATAATACTCTTGATTATCATACAAGTTAGCCATTTATAATATAAGATCACATCACAGGCAATGAATTGATTCCTCCGTTTGGAAAGCCGATTCAAGAAAATGTCATTCTCTATAACTCCTCCAGGAAGGCAGTTTTACGATGAAAACATTACAGGATGTTCGCCCCTTTGATTCAGCCAGAACGATGAGCGCTGAACTGGCCGACCAGCTCTGTGAGAGAATTCGTGACAACCGCCTCGCTCCCGGCGACCGCCTGGGAACGGAAGCCGATCTGGCCAACCAGTTCGGTGTCTCGCGGACCGTCGTCCGTGAAGCGATCGGATCACTCAGAGGTCTGGGCGTGGTCACTGGTCGCCAGGGACTCGGGCTCCGTGTTGGCGAAGGTGATAACTTTTCCTCCGTTTTGAGAAAAGCACTTGTTCCGCAAGTCGCCAGTCCAGAGGGCTGGCGTGAATTACAGCAACTGCGGGCCGTGATTGAAATCGGTTCCATAGCGCTGGCAGTGGAATTAATCTCCACCGAAGAAATCGTGCGGCTGCAGACCATCGTCGTCGAGATGAAACGGGTGATGAATAAAATCAAACAGGATCCGGCAGGTACCAGTAAAACCTACAAAGAGCTGGACTGTCTGTTCCACCAGACCATTCTAGCCGCCTCGCATGGCAATTTTGTGAAACAGTTTCATGAGGTCCTGCTGGATTACTTCCATGCAGGCGACCTGTATGGTCATCCCCCCACCAGTCAAGGACTGCGGGAACACGAAAATATCGCCAATGCGGTTGCGGACCGGGACATTGATCAAGCGACCAGATACCTGACTGAGCATCTTAAACCGCAATTAAAAGCGCCCTGCTTAAATGACACTCAAAAATCTTAATTGATGACTTCTGCTGAATAAATAGATTTATATGACCAAGCCGCTTCGGCCGCTGATATTGAAGATAAAATAACTGGTTCAGACATCATTTTTTTAAGTCGCAGATCACTGCATCACCATCCTGGTCCGTCTCCTGCAACAGTAATGGTGGAATGCTGTGTTACCTGTAAGAACGGTTTAATGACGGAAATCGTCGCTCTCCTGAAAGTTGGGACACCCCCGTGTGTCAGACTGATATTATCGTTTTGTTATCTTTGTTTTTTATTGGGGACGGTTCAATGTTACAAATTAATTCAGAGAAAAAGACCCGCGGGTTTACGCTGATTGAATTGCTGGTGGTGATTGCCATTATTGCGATTTTAATTGCACTCCTGCTGCCTGCAGTACAACAGGCCCGCGAAGCGGCGCGCCGCAGCACATGCAAAAACAACATGAAGCAAATCGGGCTTGCTTTGCACAATTATCACGATTCACATCTAACGTTTCCGTTTGGTCGAAGTAATACTGGATTTACTTACACCGGTGCTGGGTCAATTCATATGTGTGGAACAATGTTATTACCTTTTCTCGATCAAGCACCCCTTTACAATAAACTTAATCTGGAGGTTAATTGGGCAAATGCAGCCAATAAACCTTTTCTCCTAACAAAGCTGAGTGTATTTTTATGTCCCAGCAATCCACAGGATGAAGGTATGAATTATACAGGTTCACCTGCTGATAATGATGCATGGGGATCGCACTACGTGCCAGTTGCTCACAGTGGAAAAGATGGAAATCCTGCACGTGATGGATCCAGTTCGGTTGGTAGCAATAAAGATGGGATGTTTTACTTAAATTCAAAAACCCGATTCCGTGACGTTGTGGACGGCACCAGCAACACAATCGCTTATGCTGAAACCATTGGTGACGGATCTGGAACACATGAATTGTTTGGCTACGGTGCCTATGGAGGTGGCATTGGAACACGCAGTGGAATCAATGCTAATTCCCCCCCTTTAAGTGGTTGGTCTTTTAATGGTGATGATTTTACAGGCCCAGGCAGTTATCATGTAGGAGGTTGTCATATCCTCATGGGAGATGGTGCAGTCCGCTTTATCTCCGAAAATGTCGATTTGGGAACACTCCAAGATCTGACAACACGTGCCGGTAGTGAAGTTATTGGTGAGTTTTAATAGCACATCAGACTATCACTTATGTGCATAGCCAGGTAAGGCCTGCTCGGCTAACGTGTTTTTTGTAATCAGCATCGAGCAGGTCTGTGCATCAACAAATTTAATTGGAAGCTGCTGGTGCAATTTACGTCTCCCCGGCATGTCTTACTTTTTTGGATACATACGAATGAGAAATAAACTCTCTTTGATCTTTGCGGTCATTCTCCTTGTCGGGTGCAGCCAAGGGGAGAGTAGTGTGGAATTGATTCCAGTCAGTGGAACGGTGACCTACCAGGGAAAACCAGTTCGGGATGGCGTGATACGTCTTGCTCCTGATAAAGGGGTTCAGGCACCGGTAAAAACAACAAATATCATAAATGGTGAGTATAGTTTTACAGATCGATCTGCTGTGGCTGCAGGGACTTATCAAGTAGAGATTACTGCATTTCGTGGAGAGGAAAAAGCCCCCCTCGATGTTAAACCAGGAGAGAGTTCCGGGCGAGAACAGTTTCTTCCTGCAGAATACAATAAAAAAACAACAATTGAAAAGCTCATGGTCAAGAGTGGTGGAGATGAGATTAAAAAAGATTATAGCCTTAAATAAATTTGATATTAGTTCATGTTATTGATGATCTCTTGCATCTAATTAACTGCTCAGTGCGAGAGATGATTTTAACAGAACTCATACGGGCGATTGCCACTTTGTCTTTGCAATTCGTTGCCGTCAGTGAAGGTTCGAGATTCTTTACAGTTCTATCCGACTGCCGTTCCACCGATCTCACCAGCGCGATAACTGTCTGGCAGATGTACTGCGGCAGTTCCGGCCAGCGAGTATCAGGCAAGTAAGATCACGCTCGGTATGTGCCAATGGGTGTCGTGTTTATTTAAAAAGCAATGTGTCACCGGGAAGAACAGCCGCGCATGACCTTTACCGAGATATACAGGAACCGCGTCTAACAACGTACGGCTGATCCTGTTTGCGGTCATTCGCCAGTCGGCGTTCATAATCAGCCGAAGGGTATTTGCCCCGGTTCCTGCCCAGTCCGTTTTTAATTGCGCATCGTGATGTTTTTCTTTTCTCTAGATTCATTCGAATAAGGAAACACGCGACAATACGTCCTTAAATCAATCATCCCATCAAACATCGTACGCAATTAAACTCTCTTAGCGTAAGATTATTCTTAGTTCTCTCTGCTCCCGATTTCATCAAACATGCTACATAGCATCTGATTCCGCTTTACATCTTTCATTCGATCGTTTATCAACAAGTGTAAAGTGCGCAAACAACAGCTTTTAATACACCAACGAGGTCCTCCGTGGGTCAAGTTGTTGAACTCGTCACGCTCAAAACCGTCGCCAAAGCAGCAGATGGTGCAGCGAGTACGGTGAGCCGCAAATTACGAGACGCCCCTGTTTAGGAACATCAGATATGAATCCGCTCACAAGACGTCAGTTTCTGTATTCCACCACAACCGCCGCCACCAGTCTGGCGGGAATCAACTGCTTAGAGGCAGGCAAATCCGCGAAACCCGAACTCACCCTGGGCTTCAGCCTCTACGGGATGCCTCATATGAAAACCGAACAGGCACTCCAGGTTGTGGCTGACATCGGCTACGATTCCGTCGAACTCTGCCTGAACAATGACTGGGATGCGACGCCATCAAAACTCAACCCCCAGCGACGTACCGAGATTGCAAACAAACTCAACGCGACCGGTTTAAAACTGACCTCACTGATGGAACACTGCGATCTGACCGGCTCGAAAGCCAGCCAGCAGAAAGTCCTCGAACGCCTCAAACGGGCCGCGGAATTGGGACACACTTTAAAACCGGACCAACCACCGCTGATTGAAACCACCGCCGGCAGCGGCAAATGGGATGATCGAAAAAATGAAATGCGCGACAACCTGAAAGAATGGGCAAAGGTCGCCGAAAATACCAAAACCGTGATCACCGTCAAACCGCATCGGGGGGGTGTCGTTGATCGACCGGAGCAAGGCGTCTGGCTGGTACAGCAGATCGACAGCCCCTGGATTCGCTTGAACTACGATTACAGCCACTTTACCCACCGGGAGATCTCGCTGGAAGATTCGATGCAGATCATGCTGCCCTTCACCAGCTTCATTCAGATTAAAGACACGGTCAAGCAGGACAACAAAGTCAGTTTTATCCTGCCTGGCGAAAGTGGCGACATCGATTATGTCCAGTTACTCAAGCTGGCCGTCAAAGGCGGATACCGGGGAGATATCTGTTGCGAAGTCAGTGGCATGGTGTTTAAACAGAAAGGCTACGATCCCGTCGCAGCCGCGAAAACCTGCTATCAGAATATTGCCCCCGCTTTTCAGCAGGCAGGAATTACGCGCGGTTAAGCAGTGGCGTTTTTTCCGACAGCGCTGACGATTTTTTCAACAACCGTTTCCAATACACGCTTCCAGCAATTTCGGAATCTGCTTCAATTCAGCGTTTTCCCGACGTCAGTGAAAGTGGAACATATTTTGCGGCTCCTGAAGCCAAGATTTCCCCTCAACTTAAGGAGCGTTAGATGCGCTGTTGTCTGCGGATCATGTTACTCGGATCTCTTTGCTGGAATTCCAGCGCACTTTTTGCCGCAGGTCCTGAACCGGCGAAGTTCAACGCATCACGCGAAAAAGCGATCACGTTTCTGAAAAACTCGCAAAACGAAGATGGAACCTGGACATTCAACGAAGCCGCCGGCATCTCGGCGCTGGTCACCTCTGCCTTAATCGAATCAGGGGTTCCCCTCAACGATCCTACGGTCGAAAAGGCATTAACGAAACTCGTGTCCTTCTCCCAGGAAGACGGCCGCATCTGCTCGGCCCGCAGCCAGCACTCGGGTTATGAAACAGCCGTCGCGTTGATGGCATTAAACGATGCAAATCCGTCCGGCAAATATACGCTGCAAATCAAAAAAGCCGAACAGTTCCTGCGCGGGCTGCAGTTCGATGAATCCAAAGACATCAAACCCAGCGACCTCGAATATGGTGGCGCCGGTTATGGCCCGGGTGGTGGTCGTCCCGATTTGTCCAATACCGTATTTATGATCGAAGCCTTAAAAGCCGCTGGTGCCAAATCGGATGATCCCGCAATTCAGAACGCACTTACATTCGTCTCCCGCTGCCAGAATCTGGAAAGTGAATTTAACACATCGCCTGCAGCCGCAAAGGTAAACGACGGCGGCTTCTATTACAACGTCTCTGCCGGCGGCGCTTCACCCGCTGGAAAAACGAAAGAGGAAGGTCTGCGTTCCTATGGCAGCATGACTTACGCCGGACTCAAAAGCATGATTTACGCGGGACTCACTCCCAAGGACCCGCGCGTCAAAGCCGCCATCGACTGGATTCAGAAAAACTACACCGTCGAGAACAATCCCGGCATGGGAGATAACGGTTTGTTTTACTATTATCAGCTTTTCGCCAAAGCATTAGCGACTCTGGATCAGGAACAAGTCAAAGACAAGCAGGGCAAGGAACACGACTGGCGCAAAGAACTCGCCGACCATCTCTTTTCCCTGCAGCAGGAAAACGGGAGCTGGGTGAATTCCAAATCCAACCGCTGGTTTGAAGGCGATCCCAATCTCGTCACCGCGTATACGTTGCTGGCACTCAAGAATTGTGAACCCGCCAAACCTGCCGCAGATTGATCATTTCGCGGACGAAATCAACGACCGCTGACGCAGCCAGTCTTCCGCGCGATCGGTCCAGGTATCGACGTTGGAATTTTCAACCGGTCGCATGCCGTAGCCGTGTCCGCCCGTTTCATAGATGTGCAATTCGCTGCCGACTCCGTTTTTCTTGAGCGCCGTATAAAACAGAATACTGCTCAAAGGTGTGACACCATCGTTATGTGCGTGTGCGAGAAACGTCGGTGGTGTTAACTTTGAAACCGTGAAGACTTCGTTCAAAGCTCCCGTTTTGTCATCGATCAGACGCCAGGGATAAACCAGCAGACTGAAATCGGGACGACAGGAGACTTCGTCCGTCGCGTCGATGGATTGATAGGAACGTTCGTCAAAGCGGGTGGTCACCAAAGCGGCTGCCTGCCCTCCTGCTGAAAACCCGATCACGCCAATCTGATCGGGTTTGACTCCCCATTCCTCAGCCCGTTTGCGGACCAGGCTTAAGGCCCGCTGTCCGTCCTGCAACGGTCGCTCCGAAAGGGCAGGTAACCTCACATCCCTCTGCGCAGAAGGCGTTTTCTGTTTGGTGCGATAGTGCACCACGAACGCGGTAATCCCCAACTCGTTTAACCATTCTGCAGTTTCCGAACCTTCTTTGTCCGTCACCACATAGTTGTATCCGCCGCCGGGAAAAATCAGAATCGCCGCACCATTCCGTTTATCGGCCGCCGGCAGAAACGCCTGCAATTGCGGACGCGTGATCTCTTTGACGCGTGTCGCAGGTGGATTTTCATCAGGGCGTCTGTCGAGTGTTGTGCCTGTGTCTCGCGTTGTCTCGCCGGGCGCCAGATTTGGCCAGAGATCAATCACCGCATCCGGCTCGCGCGCTTCTGCGCTGCAAAACAGTCCTGCGCTCATCACGGGGATTAAAAATGCCATTAATGCGAACCGTCTCATGCCAGAATCTCCTTGATGATATTTGACGGTTCGACTCCCGTCAGTTTAAAGTCAAGTCCCTGATGTCGAAATGTAAATCGTTCGTGATCGATGCCCAGCAGATGCAGCACCGTCGCGTGCAGGTCGCGAACGTTAACCGGATTTTCAGCCACGTTATAACTGAAATCATCGGTGGCACCATACGTCATGCCCGACTTGACGCCCCCCCCTGCCAGCCATGTCGTGAAACAACGCGGATGATGATCGCGGCCCCCTTCGGGGCTGTCCCACTTCCCTTGACCGGCGACCCCGCGGCCGAATTCGCCCCCCCAGATCACCAGCGTTTCATCCAGCAACCCCCGTTGTTTGAGGTCTTTGACCAGCGCGGCACTCGCCTGATCGGTATCGCGACAACGGGCCACACACCATGAACTCAGCCGACTGTGGTGATCCCAGTCGGGATGAAATAACTGCACGAACCGGACGCCGCGCTCAACCAGACGTCGGGCCTGCACACAGTTAGCCGCGTAACTGCCGGGCCTTCGTGAATCGGGGCCATACAGTTCGAACGTGGATTCCGGTTCGTCACTCAGATCATTCAGCTCGGGGATACTGGACTGCATCCGCCACACCATTTCGTATTGGCGAATGCGTGTTTCAATCTCCGGGTCACCCGTCTGTTCCAGACGCATCTGATTCAGTTCGGCGATGCCATCCAGCATGCCGCGTCTGACATTGCGAGGCAGTCCGTCCGGATCGCGCAGATACAGCACGGGCGCTTTCGCATTACGCAATTTCACCCCCTGATAGCGGGACGGCAAAAAGCCGCTCCCCCAGTAATGATCATACAGCGGCTGATCGCTGGGCCGTTTCATCTTGGAAATCAACACCAGATAATCGGGTAAATTGCGATTTTCGCTCCCCAGTCCGTAACTCGACCAGGCACCGATGGAAGGTCGTCCCGGCAGTTGATGGCCTGTGAGATATTTCGTCATCGCCGGTGCATGATTGATCTGGTCAGTCACCATCGACTTGATGAAACAGAGCTCGTCGGCCACCTCCCCATGATAGGGCAGCCATTCGCCGAGTGTCGCACCACATTCTCCGTAGCGCTTGAATTTCGTTCGCGACGGCATAATCAACTGCTTCTGATTGGCGGTCATTGTGGTCAGCCGCTGTCCGCCGCGCACGCTTTCCGGCAGTTCTTTACCGGCCCACTTCATCAGACCCGGTTTGTTGTCGAAAAGTTCAATCTGCGAAGGCCCGCCGGACTGCGTCAGAAAAATGACGTTTTTTGCCCGCGGCGGTTTGTGGGGTAATTCCGGCAGACCGATGGCCGATGGTTTCTCAGCCTCCGCACAGCGTGTGCCTTCCAGCAGGCCCAGCGCCATCGCGCCCAGACTGACGCCGGCCCCACGTCCCAGAAAATAACGGCGGGATATTTCGAAGGCACGTTGTCTGAGTTGCTCATTCATGGGTGATTGCCTCATCCAGATTAAAGACCATGCTGGCGATCACCATATAAGCGGCCAGTTCGTCCGGTGCCACGTTGCGCTTGTTCGGCGGCTGTCCCACATCAAGCAGGCTGAGTGCATCCGCGGGCTGTTTTTGATAATGTGCGAGTGATTTCTGAAACTCCCGCTCCAGAACGGTGCGTTCCCGTGCATCCAGGGATCGAGAGAGAATCCGGTGTGCGATCAATTCCAATCGCGCCGGCACGGTGGTTTCCTGTAGAATCGCCGTGCGTGCCAGTTCGCGTGAGGCTTCGAGAATACTTAGATCGTTGAGCAGTGTCAGTGCCTGCAAAGGGGTATTGGTACGTCGCGGCTCGACTTCACACACCCGCCGCTGCGCACTGTCAAACAGGAACGTCGGTGCGCTCGAGCGTCGCCAGAACGCGTACAGACTGCGTCGATACTGGGCGGCTCCCTGACTTGGTTCGTAGCGGAAGCGGCCCATAAACATTTCCGTCCAGACACCCGGCGGCTGATAAGGCATCACCGGAGGGCCACCCAGAGCCGGGTTCAATAAACCGCTCGCCTGCAATGCGGCATCGCGAATCATCCAGCTTGGTAAACGGAACCGCGGGCCGCGGGCCAGAAAACGGTTTTCCGGATCACGTTCCAGTAATGCTGGCGAGACCTCGCTGCGCTGCTGATACGTGCGGCTGGTCACAATCAATCGCAGCACGTGCTGCAGATCCCAGTTGTGTTCCATCAGTTCCACCGCCAGCCAGTCGATGACTTCCGGATGCGTGGGCGGTTCACCCTGCAGCCCGAAGTCGCCCGGTGTGCGGACCAGGCCCTCACCAAAACAGATCTGCCACAGATGATTCGCGATGACCCGCGCGGTTAACGGGTTCTGATTGGAAACCAGCCAGCGCGCCAGATCGAGCCGATCTTTCGTTTTTTCTTGCGGTAACGGGAACACCGCTTCCGGCACTGATCGTGACACTTCGGCACCATGCTTATCCCAGACGCCTCGTTCCAACACGAATGTTTTACGAGGCTCTGCTCGTTCGGCCAAAACCATCACGTTCAATTCACCGGCCGCTTTTTTAACTTGAGAGAGCTGTGCGTTCGCCCGATCCAGTTCTGTCTTTTTTCTCTGATAATCGCTGTGATCAACAAGAAACTGTTCCAGAAGACGCGTTTTCAATTTCGGGTCCAGCGTCGAAACTTCAGTTGCTTTGACAGCCGCCAACGCTTCCAGAGGCATCGGATCGAGTGAGCGAACTGCCTGGCCCGGCTGGTCCGTGAGCATGACACGGAACCGGCCGATGTTCGCGTCCCCCTCGGTCGAACGATGCAGCATCACGAAAATCAGCTCTTCCTGTGCATCGAGAACCAACGGCTCGGCTAATGCGAATACGGCGACATGTTTCTGCTGTGGATCATGGTCTTCTGTCGTCCAGCCATTGCGGGGATCATCATCGAGCGTGTCTTTGATTTTTCCGTAGTTGCGGCCTTTGGCTGTTTTCTCGACATCTGCCACCGCGGTCGCGAACTCGATATCCCGCACCTGCGAACTTCCCTGACGACGTACCTGGAGTTTCACGTCGGTCAGAATCAATTCCCCACTCGCACCTCGGCTCAATTTCCCTGCGGTATGCGAAGCATGCGGAAACACTTCCAGGCGGATGCCGGTCACGCGAGACAGGTTCGTCGCAGCTGT
>CAXBFD010000096.1:0-23432 GCA_963974925.1 uncultured bacterium
GCGCCTGCCGGTTGAAAAACGTAGCGCTGGTTATGGAAAGATTCGTCCGATGTGTAGCTTGGAGATTCGGACGAAGATTGGGTCCTTATCTTACTTCGTCTCGTTTGACTTGCTGCTTGAGGTTTTTGTGTGTCGACGTTTCGCGTCTTGCAACCGGTAGCTTATGCGTTGTCGTTCGGATGATCTTGCAAGCCCGCTTCATGCCCGGCCAATCGAAATGCTCGTTGAGCATCGTCGTCGTGATTAGTCTTCGATGTTCAACACGTCCATGTCCCTTACAAAGCGTCGAAGCTTCTTTACGTCCGCTTCCATTTCGCGTCGTTGCCAGGGGGGAAAAGCCTTCGGTTTCAGCGAAGGCGAGTTGAATCTCTTTCAGCAAGGTTGGCTGATTTTCCTTGACAGTGAAAAAGTAATCACCGTCCGAATCAACGGTCTCTTCGCAAATATCTCGCTGGCAACACATGGCGTCTCCAATGATCGCTTTTCCCTTCAAAACAAGAGTTTTGAACAGATCAAAGACAGCCTTCGCTTCATTCGTTTTACAATCAACACGCGTCTGACTCAGCACGCAACCGGTTTGATGATCGAGTGCAGCGAGGAGATGCACTGCGCGTTGATGCCAATACTGTTCGACACGATATTTGCGCACTGTCGCATAGTAGTATAAAATACTGCCATAACGACAGGAATCAGCATGGTTAAGAAACGACCTCATCAGATTGAAGCAAGTGATATCACCGGTCTTAAGTATCTGGATCGGGTCTTCCGCTGTTTAAACGCTTGCGTCCCGAGGGTACAGAACGCGACAAAGCCGGTAATCGGCAACTGTTCTACGATCAGTATTGCGCGCTGCAGTTGCTTTATCTCTTCAACCCGATTGTTACTTCACTACGTGGATTACAGCAGGCCAGTGAACTCAAAAAAGTTCAGAGAAAACTCAACTGTCCACGATCTTCTCTGAGATCTCTGTCGGAGGCAGTTCGCGTGTTTGATCCCGAGCTACTGCGGGAAATCGTGGGCGAATTAATTGAAAAACTGCCTGTCCAAGAGCCTCAGGATCGGCGTCTGCAGGATCTGGCTCAGGCACTGACTGCCGTAGATGGTACGTTCCTCAAAACACTGCCTCAGATCACTCAGGCCTGTTTTTCAACCCGACAAGATAAGGGATGGCAGTTGCATACACATTTTGAAATACTACGGGGAATTCCTGTTCGCATGGATTTGACAGATGCCACCGGTATGAAAAATCAGTACTGTCCAGAGTACTGGAAAAAGATCGTTGCTACATTCTCGATCAGGCATATGAAAAATATGCCCTGTTTAATGAGATTGTTAATGCCGGCAGCAGCTATGTCTGTCGGATCCGTGGGGATCACATTTTTGTAGAACAGGAATCCCGTAAATTAACCGCAGAAGCCCAAGCAGCAGGCATACTGGAAGATCAGTCAGGGTATTTGGGTTCTCCCAAGTCACGGAGAACCCAAATGCCAAGATCATCTGGTGCGGCGGATTACTGTGAAAATTACTCCTCATCCTAAACGGGGAGGACGGAGGTGGGAAGGTGCTACCCAGGACCTGGTTGTAGCCACCAATCTGCTGGATGTACCAGCAGAAGTCATCGCACTGATTTACCAGCACCGTTGGCAGATCGAATTGTTCTTTCGTTTTTTGAAGCATGTACTCGGCTGTCGTCACTTGTTCAGTCAGGATCCACAGGGGGTTCAGATACAGACTTACTGTGAGATGATTGATTGTTTATTGATTAGTCTGATCACAGGTAAAAAACCGACACTCCGAACATATGAAATGCTGTGTTTTTACTTCAGTGGGCTGGCGGATGAGGAAGATCTGATCAACCATATAAACCGCCTGCAATCCCACGAATCCAGATAAAACGAGAGCTCTCGCCTGACTACTGACTGTTGGTGACGAGATGATTCATGCTGCGCAGTTCATAAGATTCAGCTGTCGCATATGAGCCCCATCTAAAAGAGGCTCGTAGACAAAACCTCTGCAAAATACTGCGCACAAAAGTTAAAGTATTAAATCAGAATCAAATGCAAACGGTGGGCTGAACAGTATTGCGTTGATGCGTCTGTAAACTGCCGCACAACGTATTGCCTTCAATGGAAGTTGCACACAGAGAATCATTATCAATTTCGACGCCTTCTAAAGTGCACATCCATTCGCGAATCGCCTGCTCAAATTCTTCTGGACAAATCTTTTTGAGGAGATCTGTGTATGTGTTCGCACACGGTGGAATTCGTTTGAAGCCGAGCCAATGATAGGTACTTCGCTCAAGTTGGCGAACCCATTTCGCAATCATTCGCATACTGCGAATTCCACTAAGTGTTCCGCAAATAATAGCCGCCAGCATGGCATTAAAAGTGTGGCGTTGTCCCTGACGCCCGCGATGGTCGGTGATCTGATCCAAAATGGAAAACAGGTCGCACAAGTCGGCGGGTTGCATCGTATTGCCTCCTTGGTCTTGTAAAAGTTGAACTCCGTTTTGTAACTTTGTGGAAAAATATCCCCAAAACAGGACGTTATTTCCTACCCAGACCTACTACACACATTCAATGCCATATTCTGAGCAGCCCTGGTGAAACCCTACTTCGGTCTTGACACGTCTACTGTATCTTTGTAAAATTCTGATTATGATGAAGAATGGCACTCATATCTTTCAGCATGGATTGGTTTTAGCAGCAGTTTTGTTGTTCGCTATACCACTCGAAGTTTGCTACCATTCCATCACTTCTCCACATTGCTGCCAAAATGCCGAACGTAGCATTCCTTGTGATAGTCCATTATGCGAATGTCATCGAACGACGGTTTTTGCCGCTTTCTTTCAGATTTCTGGTCAGCGAATAGAGCAAAGTGATCTGAGTATAGCCAAGTCGGATGTAACCGAATTATTTGGGGCTTATCTTCAGGAAGATGCTTCTTCCCCTCCACCAACAACGGCACTCGAACGTTGTGTGCTTTTTTCGCGGTTGACTCTGTAATCCTTCGCGAGGGTTATATGTATCCGTGGATTGAACGGTTAGTGTCTCCAAGCAGCATAAGGCTGCCGTCAGCATCGCTTTTCTCTTGTCCGATGCCTCGTGTTTGACGAGCAGTTTAAGCCGTTTTCCCTTCTTAATTGTGTTCAATCATCTTCCTTTGGCACAATAGGGTGCCTGGAATAGGTGTTTTTCATGTTAGTTCTTACCCAAAAGATCTCTGAGGCAACCAAGCCTCCTTCGCTTAGTGTCTCCCGGACTGTTAAGAGTGTTGAAGGCTGGCGTGTGCGTCCGGCTGTTTCTCCACCGAAGGAAATTCCAGTACATAGCCAAGATGTTTCGGCGCGGACCAAGCCGCTGTCGCCCTCTAATGCTGGGATAAATGCTGTCCGCATCTTGGTGGCGGACGCAGATTCTTCTCTTGCCAAAATCTATACGACTCACCTGTCATTATTGGGTTTTGAAGTGACCATGGCTTGCAATGGAGTTGAATGTCTGGCTCGACTCCGCAATCGAATACCTCATCTAATAGTTCTGGATGCCGGGTTATTGTGGGGCCGAGCGACAGATGTTCTGGCTATATTGGATGAGTGTACCGACATTCCTGACGTGCCAGTTTTGGTGACATACGATCACACCTGTGAGCAGGCATTACCTGATGTGCGTTCTTTCCGCGTGAACGATTACGCGGCGAAACCTCTCACCCCGAACCAACTTGCTGAACGCATTCGCGAACTGATCGCGTTTGCGGGCAATTGCGACGAAGATCTTGACTCAGTTGACAATTGCGAAGGGCAATCACCTAAAAGAACTACGGGGAGTGCTCATGATGAACGTAGATCGAATTGAAAACCTGTGGTGTAATAAGCACCGC
This sequence comes from uncultured bacterium, assembly GCA_963974925.1. Taxonomy (GTDB): domain Bacteria; phylum Planctomycetota; class Planctomycetia; order Planctomycetales; family Planctomycetaceae; genus Gimesia. The sequence goes on from CAXBFD010000096.1 coordinate 3,877, forward strand.
ATGACAGCTTTGATGGGCTACGGCCTTTTGGCCGTCGCTGTAGGCGCAGCAGGCATGTACGCGGTCACGCGAGCTTTTCTGACTGAGCCTGTAAGCGGTGTAGCTTCTACCGAAGCGAGACACGGAGTGGATGACGAGCATGGTGAGGATTCATATGTGGTTACACTCGCAAAAGACAAATGGGCCGTAGCTGGACTTCGCATTGCTGAGGTTGCCAGCAGCAATCTGACGAGGACCGAGTGGATCACGGGCAAGGTAGCCCTGAATGAAGACCGCCTGGCGCATGTTTATTCTTTGGTCGATGGGCAAATTCATGAAGTTAAGGTCCAGTTCGGGGACGACGTAAAGCAGGGACAGGTGTTGGCCGTTATCGACAGCAAAGAGGTCGGCTTGGCCAAGCTGGACTTATATAAAGATCGGCTCGATGCCGAGTTCGCCAAGATCAACTATGAGTTCATGCGAGAGATCAACGAGAACACACAAGCGCTCATCAAAGTTCTAATAGAACGGCCTCCACTGGAGAAAATTGGAGCGACATTTGATGACAAGCAGCTCGGCAAGAACCGCCAGCAGTTGATGACTGCCTACGCGAACCTATATAAATCGCGTGCCGACTACGAGCGACTCACGTCGGTGGCGGAAAGTGGCGTGGTGGCCGGCAAGTTATTGATCGAAGCCAAAGCCCGGTTCGAGGCGGACCAAGCCACATTTCAGTCACTCTTGGAACAATTGAAGTTTACTGCATCACAGGAGGCTTTGCTCGCCGAACAAAAACTTCAGCAAGCCGAGCAGACCGTGGCGGCCAGTCGTTCACGCCTACTCATACTCGGCTACCAGCAAGATGACCTGAAAAGCATTGATCCGATCAAAGAGGGCGAGATGATCGCACATTATGAGCTTCGCGCCCCGTTCGATGGCACGGTAATTGGCAAAAACGTAGTGCTGGCCGAGCGGGTGGGACCCGATACCGAGATGTTTCAGGTTGCTGACCTATCGACGCTGTGGGTGCAAGCAGATATCTATCAAAAAGATTTGCCCAAGACTCGCCAACTCGGTGAAACGCTGCGGTTTCGCTCCCCGGACTCAGACCATCTTCACGAAGCCCGTATCTTCTACACGGGTGATATTCTTGATCCAGAAACTCGGACGGTGCGATTGCGTGCCACGATTGACAATCCGGATCGTCATCTGAAACCAGGCATGTTCGTTGAAATCGCATTGCCGGGAGAAACGCTGTCCAACATCGTGACGTTGCCGGCGTCTGCCATTCAAGAAGTGGAAGGGCATGATGTCGTATTCGTACAGACCGGACTGGAAGCGTTCGAGAAGCGGAAAGTCAAGGTTGGAATGCGCAGCGGCGACACCGTACAGATCCGCGACGGGTTACAACCTGGCAACAAAGTGGTTGTGGTCGGTGGCTTTGCCCTGAAATCGGAACTGATGAAAGGATCGATCTCGCATGGCCATTAAAAGTCGAGAGCATTTTCGTCTACACTCCCTCTTGGTGATTACCTTTCTGCTCTACAATTTTCTGGGGCTCGCTCGCCAGCTTCGGAGCCAGCTATGATCAACAAATTCATCGACGTCTCATTGGACAACCGCTTCGTCGTATTATTGCTGGTTGTATTGCTGATCGCGGTTGGTCTGTCGTCGATGACTACATTACCCGTCGACGCCGTACCTGACTTGACCAACGTACAAGTTCAGGTGTTGACAACTTCGCCTTCACTCGGTCCTGTCGAGATGGAGCAACTGATCACATTCCCTGTCGAAACGTCGATGAGCGGTATTCCCCACGTCGATGAAATACGGAGCGTGACGAGGTTCGGTCTGTCGAACGTGACGATCGTGTTCGAGGAAGGCACGGACATCTACTGGGCACGGCAGCAGGTCAACGAACGATTGACTGAAGCCCGCGGGGAAATTCCCGCTGGATTGGGAACTCCCACGATGGGGCCGATAGCGACGGGTATGGGTGAAATCTACCAATTCGAGTTGCGCACCAAGCCGGGCTGCGACTACGACCTTCAGGAATTGCGAACGATCCTCGATTGGCAGATTGCCTTTCAGCTGCGCAGCGTGCCCGGTGTCATTGAAGTCAATACATTCGGCGGAGAACTGAAGACGTACGAAGTGCAGGTGAATCCGAATGCCTTACTGAATTACAAGATCCCGCTGAACCGTGTATTCGAGGCTTTAGAGCGCAACAACGCCAACGCGGGCGGAGGGTACATCGTTCATCACGAAGAGCAACGGTTGATCCGCGGCGAAGGGCTCATCCAGTCCCTTAATGATATCGCAGACATCGTGTTGGACGCCCGCGATGATGGCACTGCGGTTCGCGTGCGTGACATTGGCGAGGTGCATTTCGCCCCGCTGCTACGTCAAGGCTACGTCACGCGCGACGGACGCGGTGAGGCGGTGACCGGTATTGTGATGATGCTGATTGGCGAAAACTCCCGCGTGGTCGTTGATCGTGTCAAACAGAAAATCGCCGAGATCGAAAATTCGCTGCCCGAAGGTGTTTACATCGACACATTCTACGACCGCACCGATTTGGTGCGCCGCGCCATCGGCACCGTCACCGAGAACATCAGTGGCGGCGCGATCTTAGTCATCATCATGCTGTTTCTGCTTGTGGGCGACTGGCGCGCCGGGTTGATCGTAGCATCGGCCATTCCGTTGTCCGCGCTCATTACATTCATTTCTATGAATTATTTCGGCGTCTCTGCGAACCTGATGAGTTTGGGGGCCTTGGACTTCGGTATCATCGTGGACGGGGCGGTGGTGATGGTCGAGAATGCGATCCGCCATGTGGGCGAGGCAAAACGCCGCAACCCCGAGTTGAAACGCGCGGGGCTGGACGTGTTTCGCGACGCCGGCCACGAAGTGGGTCGGCCGATCGTGTTCGCGGGCTCGATTGTAATCATCGTCTTTCTACCGATTATGTCGTTGCGGGGGATCGAGGGGAAGATGTTTGGCCCGATGGCCTTTGCGTTCATGTCGGCCCTGGCCGGAGCGCTGGTCCTGGCATTGACCGTCATGCCTGTGTTGGCCTCGCTGTTTCTGGCCCGCAAGTTTTGCGAAAAGGATTCCTTCCTCGTCCGCTGGTGCAAACGGGGCTACGAACCGTTATTGCGGTTGGCGATCCGCTGGCCGTTGGCCGTGTTTCTGATTGCCATCGCCGCATTTTCCATGGGAATAGTGATCGCAATGGGTTTTGGGGCCGAATTCGTCCCTAAGCTGGATGAAGGCGACATGGCGGTGCAGGCAATCCGACTGCCGAGCGTTTCGTTGGAACGCTCGATCGAAATGACCACGGAAATAGAAAAGACGCTATTGGCGGAGTTTCCTAAAGAAGTAGAATCAGTGATCTCCAAGACCGGTCGCCCGGAAATCGCCACCGACCCGATGGGCGTTGAGATGAGCGACATCTTCGTGATTCTCAAACCGAAAGGCGAGTGGCGTTTCGCTAGCAAACCGGAACTGATTGAAGCCATGAAGGAAACGCTGGAAAAAAACATTCCGGCGAACAATTTCAGCTTCACGCAACCAATAGAATTGCGAGTGCAGGAATTGATTGCTGGCGTGCGCTCGGATGTCGGCATTAGCCTCTATGGAGACGACCTGGAGAAACTGAAAGAGATCGGTAACGAGATCGCTGGTGTGGTCCAGCAAGTGCCCGGAGCGGCGGACGTTCAGCCCGAACAGACGGGCGGTTTGCCCTATGTCCAGATGCGCGTTCGACGCGATCAGATCGCCCGGTATGGTATTAACGTCGGGGATGTGCTCGACGCGATCTCAATCATTGGCGGGAAGGAGGTCGGGCAAGTGTTTGAGGGCCAACGTCGGTTTCCCTTGCAGGTGCGTCTGGAGCCAAAATGGCGGAGAGATGTCACGGCGCTTAAGCACATCAAGGTTGCTGATCCCACCGGTCGACAGATACCACTGGAACAGCTTGTTGAGATTGAAGTTGGTCCTGGAGTCGCGCAGATCAGCCGTGATGAAATTCGCCGCCGCTTTCTGATCCAAGTGAATGTCCGCGGCCGTGACCTAGCGAGTTTCGTGGCGGATGCCCAGAAAGCGGTCGAGGAGAAAGTGAAACTGCCACCTGGCTACCACATCGCCTGGGGAGGCAGCTTTAAAAACCTGCGAGAAGCGACGGGGCGGCTGACGATCGCTGTTCCGCTCGCACTGTTACTGATTTGCTCGTTGCTGTACATGACATTCAGGTCCGGCAAGCTGGCCCTGTTGATCTTCTTGAATGTGCCAGTCGCCACGACCGGCGGGATTTTGGCACTCTGGATACGCGGCATGCCTTTTTCGATCTCGGCGGGTGTCGGATTCATTGCCCTATCCGGCATCGCCGTGATGAACGGCGTCGTCCTGATCGAACACGTGCGGCATTTGCGGCATCGGGGCCAAAGCATTAAGGATGCCGTCTACCAGGGCGCGCTGGACCGCCTTCGACCCGTTTTGATGACTGCCACGACTGATGCACTGGGATTCATCCCCATGGCCATCTCAACCAGTTCCGGCGCGGAAGTCCAAAGACCTTTGGCGACGGTTGTCATCGGCGGCGTGATTACGTCGAGTCTCTTGACTCTAGTAGTCCTGCCGGCCATTTACCGCTGGTTCGAGCCGAAAGGCGAAGAAGATGTGGAATTATGAAAAGAGTCGAGAGGCAAGTGCCGGAGAGACGAGTTGATGAGTGAGTTCCTGAAAGTGCTTGGCCTTGCCCTTCTTTCGGCTTTGGGAAATTTTGGGGGAGGCGTGATCGCTGAGTGGTTACATCCTTCGCAGAAGACGCTTAACCGGGCATTGCACGCCGCGACGGGAATCATCTTAGCCGTTATCGCCGTCGAGGTGATCCCCAAGGTATTGGACAAAGCGTCGACTTGGTTGCTGGCACTGTCATTTGTCGCGGGAGGTGCGGCGTACTTGCTCCTGGAAGCTGGAATTGATCGCTGGCAACGGAGCAAACCCAAGGGAGCCGGCACGGGAGCCTGGATGGTGTACACGGCGGTCGCCACTGACTTGTTGGGCGACGGGCTTTTGATCGGCGCGGGCTCCGCCCTATCAGGCCAAATGGGGCTCGTCCTGGCACTAGGTCAGGTCTTGGCAGACATCCCGGAGGGCTTCGCAGTGGTCGCCAATTTTCGTGAGAAGGGCATGGGGCAGACGAAGCGGATTCTGATCTCCGCATCCTTTGCAGTACCCGTGGTAGCAGCAGCGGCGTTTGCGTACTTTGCGCTTCGCGGACAGGGAGAAGCTGTAAAAGTGGACGCCCTCGTCTTTGTGGCTGGCCTTTACACGCTCGCAGCCGTCGAGGACATGCTACGCAGGCCCATGAGAGCTCCGAGGACAGCCGCTGGTCTGCAGCTAGTTTCCTGCTCGGTTTTGCACTTTTCCTAGTCGTCTCACAATCGTTATTTTAGGTACAAAGCGAAGAGAGTCGAAGCATGAGCTTTATGATCGTGAATCCAATGACGAAGAAGGGCGACATCAGAGTCGAAACGACTCAGGCTGCAGACCGCTGGCGAAGTATTTCAGACCTCAAACGTCAACCCGACACATTCAGCTATCTAATATTTTTCTTTTCTGGTGTGGCGGCGCTGGTTTACGAAATCTCTTGGTCGCGCCAGGTTGGGTTGTTGTTCGGCCACACCATTCAGGCTTCGGCGGTCGTGCTGTCGACCTATTTTGCGGGCATGGCGGTTGGTTATCTGGTCGGAGCCAAGTGGTCGTTGCGCGTGTTGCCGTTGTTGGGATATGGAGTCGCAGAACTGGTGGTCGCGGCCTGGGCTTGCTTGATTCCCTTTCTGCTGGCGTGCTCTGAATCACATTCGTTCGCTGCCTTTTTAAGCAGTTCGTCGATCGGCTGGCAATTGACGGCGAGAGTTCTCTTCTGTTTCTTGCTTCTGTTACCGGCGACTACCGCTTTGGGCATAACGCTGCCGATGATGGCGGAGTATCTTTCTCGGCAAAGAAGTCGCGACATGGCCGACCCGACAAATGCTGGCCGCGTGTCGCTGGCATACGCACTGAATACGGCCGGAGCGCTCGTGGGCGTCTTGTCCGCCACCTTCTTTCTATTGGTCGTAGTTGGCGTCCGCACCAGCAGCTATGTCGCGGCCGTCGTTTCCGCCGCGTGTGGCGTGGCCGCGGTCCTAATTGCCAAGAAACAAAAGTCAAGAGTCGAGAGACGAGCATCTGCCGGCTCTGGACAGTCGGCGCGCGACTCTCAGCTATCCTGGTTCTTCGTCGCCGCATTATCCGGCTTCGGAACATTAGCACTCGAGGTTCTCTACACGCGAATGTTCTCGCTGGTATTCCATAATAGCACCTATACATTTGGTATGGTTGTGGCAGTCTTCCTGGCATCACTTGCATTGGGCGCCGCTTTGGCAGCTCGGCTGCAACGACGCTACCGCATCGAGGGTCTGGTTGGATGGTCGGCGTGCTCGGGCGCATTAGCTGTGACGTTTTCTGTGCTCACGTTCGTCGCGCTGACCGGTCTCGATTATTACGATTTCGGCGAGTCGTTCTCCCAGTACATAAGCGGCGCACTGATGTTGGTGATCCTTGTGGTAGCTCCACCGATTACACTGCTCGGCATGTTGCTACCGCTGGTGTGGAAAGCGGCGGGACTTGGTAAGCGAGCAGGCATCGTGGTGGGCCGGTTGACGGCGGTCAACACAATTTCGGCCGCGTTGGGCGCGATGGCCGCGAGTTTTTTGCTATTGCCGTGGCTTGGACTGTGGCAGTCTTTTGTATTGTTGGCCGCGCTGTTTTACGTTGCCGGTTTTGTCTTACTATTGCGCAACGGCAGACTAGTCTGGGCATGTGGAGGGGCCTTGATACTCGTCGCTGTTGCGATGTTTGCGCTGCGTAGTCCCGTTGAAATCAACTATGGAGGCACACAACTTGACGAGCAACTCGTGCGTCGCTGGAATTCCCCCTACGGCTGGATTGACGTGGTGCGGGATGAGAACACGGGGTCATTCAGAGTAAGACAAAACTTGCACTACCGGTTTGGCAGAACTGGCGACAATGCCCGCGAGTACCGCCAGGCGCATCTCCCACTGCTGTTGCACGAGCAGCCGCAGGATGTGTTGTTTATGGGGCTTGGAACGGGCTTGACTGCGGGAGGCGCTATCCCGCACCGCGAAGTCAAAAATGCCGTCGCCGTCGAACTGATTCCGGAAGTACTAGAGGCAGCTCGGCTACTGGCGGAGTACAATTACGGGGTTGTTGACCATCCTAAGGTGGATGTCTGCGTCGATGATGCGCGACACTACCTGCTGGCCACAGACCTCCGTTTCGACGTCATCATCTCCGACTTGTTTGTGCCTTGGGAGAGCGAGTCCGGCTATCTGTACACGGTCGAGCACTACCGGGTGGCCCGCGATCGTCTGAAGCCAGACGGCTTGTTCTGCCAATGGCTGCCGCTCTACCAATTGGGCGCGCGCGAGTTTGAGCTGATCGCCGACAGCTTCGCCAGCGTATTTCCCGTCACGACGATTTGGTGGAGTGAGATGGACGCGTCCAAGCCGGTCATCGCCTTGGTGGGCGGCGACGCCCCGCTGGAACTTAACGCTGACCGGCTCGCCGAACGCCTTACGGCATTAGAGCGAGCGACCACGTCGTCCAACCAGGACTTACGCACTGTCGAGCAGTTCTACGACAACTATCAAGGCGACTGGATGCCGCGCAATCCGTCTCGGCTCAACACCGACGAGCATCCGCGTGTGGAGTTCCTGACGCCCATTTCCAACCGCGATCGCAAGATGATCGTTAGTCTCGCGCTGCTGGAATACTTCGATAATGTCTTGTCTCAACTCCCATCCAGCGCCGTAGCTTTGCACACTGATGGAGAACCAAAATCTGCCACCGCTCGGCAGCGTCGAGCCTGGCAGCGTCTTATCCTGTTTGGAGGAACCATTCCATGAAAGAAGTCAAAGCCGTATTTCAGCCGTTCATGCCCAAGCCGGTGCTGGAAGCACTGCAGAAAGTCGACCATCTTCCGGCCGCCACCGAGACGGAGGTCGACGGCTACAGTGTCGTGCATCCAGACTATACACCTAAGCCAAAGATCATACTGGAGTTTATGGTGCCCGACGACATTGTGGATGCCATCGTCCAAGCTCTTCAAAGCGGGGCACATACGGGCAATCTTGGCGACGGCTGCATTTTCGTAATCGAAGTGAAACTACCGTGAAGATCCGCATCGGCGAGCGAAACGACTCAACGTAGCCGATGATATCAAGCGTCATATTGGTAAAGGCACGCCGAATGGACCATTGTCGTACTTGTTATCACCGACTACTGACTTTAACCATGATTGGCTTGACCGTCCCTGGAATCTTTGTGTTCATCAATCAGGAACAGACGACAGGTTCCGATCAGATAAGCAGCGAGCAGGATGAGAGCAAATCGACGCCTGACGCTCGCAAATCCGAGCATGACGAGTCGGCACACGAAACGTCGATTTCACCGATCCTGCTTGAGCTGGCGGTCATTGTTGGCATAGCAATGCTGGGGCGCTGGCTGGCCGAATCACTCCGGCAATCGGCCGTGCTGGGCGAGCTGCTGATTGGTGTCGTCGTGGGAAACGTCGGCTTCTGGCTGGGGCTGCCCTTGTTCATCATGGTGATGCATTTGGGCGAGGTCCTGCCCTTGTTCAACGAAGTCTGGTTGACAGGTAGTTCCGTGGCGGATGCCGCCAGCAAGATTTTCTCCGAGCCACAATTGGCAGAGGGCGGCAGCGCGCGTCGACTGGTCGACATCATGACTGGCCCGGAAGGACCTCGTTATGTCGCTATGGCCTTCGCGCTGTGGCTGTTTTCCGAATTGGGCGTGATCCTGCTGCTGTTCACGGTCGGCTTGGAATCGAAAATCAACGAGATGCTGAAGGTTGGCTGGCGGGCATTGATGGTCGCCAGCGTCGGCGTTGTCTCACCATTCGTGTTGGGACTATTGATGGGCATGTGGCTCTTGCCCGACGCCGGATCGATGGTCCACATCTTTCTCTCGGCCACGCTTTGCGCAACTAGTGTCGGCATTACAGCCCGCGTGTTTCGCGATCTGGGCAGATTGCAAACACGCGAAGCCAAAATCATTCTTGGAGCGGCAGTGATTGACGACGTGCTGGGACTGATCATCCTGGCGGTGGTCGTCGGCATCGCCTCGACGGGACAGATTGACGCGCTGGAAATCAGCCGCATCTCGCTATTGTCTATTCTGTTTCTTGGATCAGTACTCTTGTTTGGTGGAAGGATCGTCGGCTGGCTCATCCCGTTTTTTGCGATGCTGGAAAAACACCACGTTAAACTGCTGTTTCCCTTGGCCCTGGCATTCCTGCTGGCGTGGGCTGCCAGTGCCATCGAATTGGCGCCGATCGTCGGCGCGTTCGCGGCGGGCTTGATCCTAAGCGAAGAGCATTTCAAGAAAGTTTCCGGGCACGCGACGATGGAAAGTCTGATCGCTCCTCTGGAAAGAATCTTCGCGCCAGTCTTTTTCGTGCTGATGGGCATGCAAGTCAACCTACTATCGTTTCTTGATCCCACGACCCTTTGGCTGGCGTTGGCGTTCAGCTTCGCCGCGATTGTCGGCAAGCTGGTTTGCGGCTTGCCTGCCGGCCGTAGCAGCGACCGCTGGTCGATCGGCCTGGGAATGATCCCGCGCGGCGAAGTGGGGCTAATCTTCGCCAGCATTGGCAAGGGCTTGGGAGTCGTCAGCGGCTCAGTCTTTTCCGCCCTGGTCGTGATGGTTATCGTTACGACCTTAATTACACCGATCTCCTTAAAGTGGTCACTATTTCGTCGTCCCTGAAAAAGTCGCTGTGGTTTCGACGGTTGAACTATCCCAACTCGTGGCTATTAAATTGGCCTCAGAATGGTGCCGGATCGAGTCGCTGAATGGAATGTATTTCCCCAAAACGAGCCTTAGGTGGTACGGACATTCAATCTTGCATTTTCCGTACTGTTTAGTGAGGATTATGTTTTCTCAAGGATGAGAACCGATGGTCAGGCGTCATGAGCTTACTGCTACTCAGTGGGAAGCGATTCAGGAATATTTGCCAGGCAAGGCGAGCGATCCGGGACGCACTGCGGTGGATAACCGGCTATTTGTTAACGCAGTTCTGTTTGCTCTGAAGACCGGAATTCCGTGGGAAGATCTCCCCGGGCGGTATGGCAAACCGAATACTGTCTGGAAACGGTTTGATCGCTGGTGTGCGAAGGGAGCTTGGGAGCAGGTCTTTCGAGCCCTTGGTGAGGAAGAACTGGAACAGGAACCCGCAGAAGTTCATCTCGATTCGTCGATCATCAAGGCACACCAGACCGCTTCGACTGGCCGCCGGGAACCCACTGAAAAAAAGTGATGCCGACGAACGACGCTGTCTCGGCCGAAGTCGCGGAGGATTGACAACAAAAATCCACGCCGTCACTGGTGAGTGTGGGAAATTAGTTCATTTTCTGCTCACTGCCGGGCAACGAGGTGATGCTCCACAAGGCGAACGACTTCTTGAGAATATTAAGCCAGGAGAGGTAGGCGTCATCGTGGCAGATACCGCTTATGACTCCGATTCGATTCGCCAGCATGGCAGGCGGTTGAAAGCAAAAGTTTGCATCTAACCGAATCCAAGTAGAAAGGTCATGAAGCGATTTGACTGGATGATCTACAAACATCGCAACCAGACTGAACAGTTCTTTGGCAGAATCAAACGCTGCCGACGTGTGGCGACTCGTTACGAGAAAAAAGCCACCGACTTCGCCGGCTTCATCTGGCTGGAAGCACTCGTTACCGATATCATTTGAATGTCCGTACTATCTAGTGGTAGGGCTGGTCTTTCCCTGCTCTCGAAATTCTTGTTTGCCCACTCTAAACCACGATTTGCTGCATTGAAATTGCAACACAATCTCCCGTGTCATTAAACCGACTGCCTATGCTTTCAGAACTTCGAGGAGGCGTTCTTTGAAATAAATCAACATGTGAAATGTTCCATGAAATGAGACTTCACCAGTCTACCTGACTTACCGCATTCTCGCTAGAGTTAAATGTGATGCGCTCTTGAAGATCTGCAAACGACGTTGCACTCGCTTCCGGATCTTCGTTCTTGTGATCCCCTGCTCTGAACCTCGTCCCAAAGCTGATTTTGCCTGAGTCCTTTTGTACGTGTTTCCAGTAATTAGCCCCGCAGCGATGACAGCGGAATAGATGGTGCTGCGGGAAGTGCAGGGAACCGGCCTGGGCTTCCGCCTGGGACAACATGGTGTTGTTATAGTGCTCGCGGGTTGATGAGTCTGTCGAGACAAAGATACCAGCAGTCCCAACCACATCAGAAAGTATTCTCGTATCCCACCCTGTATATGACACCGTAACGATGCTATACGCGAATGCTTTCATTTCATAATAGAAAACTTCATCTACTTTCAGGTAAATGATTTATGTCATTGTTACAGAGTCTGTTGGGATCGTCAAAATCGGCCCCTAAGCGTTCGAGACCCTATATTGCGGTCAAAGCACCCCGAAGCTTGGATAAATCGAACCAGGGACCTGGATGCAGCTTAGATTACACTTCTGACCTAAGAAACCAGCCATTAGTATTCACGGACGCCGGATTCGGCATAGATAAAAAAAAGCATCAAGGGGCTGTCCTTGAGGACAGCCCCTTGATGATCTTGAGATCAATCTGTTACTTAATGTTTTCACTATTACTTACAGATACTTCATTTCGTTCAGGAAATCATTTTGTATATGATCGGGTCTCGTTTTTAATATTGAGCGGCTCGATACAGAGTATAAGTTAGTAACGCTGTGGTCCCGCTCAGGGGCCAGTCAAGGCTCACCCTGACACAAAAAGCGAGGCTGCTCTATTCGCCTGTTTCTATGCCAGTATAACAGGCAAACAGAACAGCCTTCAAAAAAGTGATCCACTGATCGCCATGACAGAAATCATGCTCAGAGACACAAAAGCTGTGACCTGTTATGTTCCCGAAGATCTGCGGCGCAGATCAGGCATGGTCTTACCTTCTGCTTCGAAGGACATTTTCAAATAACGGCGGACTGTGACATCAGAACAATCCATTATGTCACTTATTTCTTCCAGGGAATTACCTTCGTCAAGTAAATTTCGAGCTCTTGTGGCTATTGCTTTCTGCAACTCATCCTTCGTTGGCATAGAAAGACCATCCTGGGCATAACTCCGTTCCAGAGCCTTGTCGATGGTAGGAGGAGAGCAGCCATACTTTTCTGCCAGTTTCAACTTTGACCAACGAGATTCCCACAAAACTCGTGCTTCAGGGCCTATCTTGGTGAGGTCAAACTTAGGAGGCCGCTTTCCACCGCACTGAAGCTTGACATTATCTTTTGCTTCAGGATGTGTCTCCAGATAATATTCAACAGCTGCTCGCGCCGTGGGAGGTGTGACGTCGAATTCATCAGCCAGTTTAGCATACGGCAACTTTGCTTCCTGACGTCGATGAAAGACCTCAGGAGCGTAAATCTGATACCAGTGTTTATCACGGGGGACATTAAATTCGATTTCTTCAAACCATTCTGGTCCTAAACCTGAAAAACGCCCAGGGTCTGCAACAAATGCCGCCGCAATATCCAGTTCTTTGCCTTCGGGGCCGATTGACTCTACCCGTAGTTTCGCGCGGCGTCGAGGGGTTGCCTGATGTTCCTGCCGGCCGATCACATCTGAATCCGCTACGTCTTCTGAATCAATGGAATTATACTTTATAAACTCTACGCATTGCGGAAGAGATCCCAGTCGACACATCTTCATTTTAACATGTCCATCTCTGAAACATTCTATCCGGTCAATGTGTAGTGATAATTCCAAATTACCTCGGGTGGCATTTTCACCAGCCAGCACTTCGTCTAAACGGTTCAGGCTTTCGACAACAAGATCGGGATTAAGCAACTCTGCCATGTACTCCTCTCGTTTCTGTCGCCGTTCAATTTGTATCTGGATATCACCCTCTCTGCTTTCTGCCCGCTGATAATCCAAATGAATTTCGTCACGAATAGATTGTGGAAGGTTGGGATCGGCTAAAGAAATTCTCCAACCTTTTTTCTGAGTAGTTATGCTTTCAAGCTCGTGTAACAGAGAATCCACACGGCCCGAATCATTCTTGAACATATTTTCGAGCTCTTGTTGAATTTCATGTTTAATTACTGGGTACCATTGTGAATTGATTAAGCTATCGATATTCATTGTGATTCTCCTTAATACAGGAATCATGTCAAAAAAAGAAGAAGCTACGATGGTATAACCATCTCATCGTAGCCAGAATCAAAGATCATCAGGATGATGGAAACAGACGGCTCTTAATGGCATCGACTACCATTTGACGAAGCCACTTCTCCGGAATCGTTTTCTTATTGGTACAGATCCCGGCCTTATGCCCTGGGCAAGCGTAAGACGTGTATTTGCGTATTTCATTGTCCTTAGTGACATATCGTCCTCCACTATTCGGAACCATAGACCTGTTGCAATGACCACAGCGAACCAGACCTGTCAATAAATAGCGAAGTGTCATGCCGGGAGCAGGCGCTTTGATTTGCTTGTCCGATTGCGGTGTGGTTCCAGCCAGTGCAGCTTTCCGTAATTGACCACGAGCTTTTCTTATTCGCCTGACTCGATCAAATACATCGTGTTCCACGATTGGCGTGCAATAGTCATCAATACACAACTGTTCTTCGACAGGGATTTTTTCAATGACTCGGCAATCACTGATGATGTCTGTTGTGACCTTGGGCCAAACCATTTTTCCAATGTAAATTTCATTATCAAGCCATGAACCTACAGTGGAACCATGAAACGGTTTTTGATGCTCTGGCACCTCCTCATGATTATTGAGAAATTTGCTTAAGCGATCTTGTCCCCAACCGGTCTCATCAGCCTTCCGAAATAGTAATACTATGATCCTTGCCGTTTCAGGATCAGGAACGATAATACTATAAGAACGAAAACGGCCATTGGTATCTTCTTGACGAGTTTCCAGTTGATAACCAAATGGCGGTTTACCACCAGACCAGCGACCGCGTGAAATTGCATCCCGTTTACCTCTGAAAACACGATGGGCTTTTGTTTTTCCTTCTTCGACGGCGCGTATTTCTTCCATTGCATTGTACATACGCCCCTGGGGAGTATTGGGATCTCCAAAATTGGATTTTGCATCCAGGACCAATACCCCATATTTGTTATACAAATCACGACGGATCTCTTTCAGATCGTCCACTCTTCCAAATCGGTCAATATCGTCAACCAGGATCACATCAGGACTAATAGCACCAGACTTGATGTCAAACAGCATTTTCTGGTAACCAAGCCGTTTTCTGAGCAACCTTCCTGAAATACCATCGTCACGATAATCTGCCAGATGATTCCAATGGTTGTATCCACATCTTCCCAATGCCAGATCTACAGTAGCAAATTGCTGATCAGGGCTTGATGGGTTCTGGTTAGGGTCGCTCATACGACCATAGCGAATGTAGTTGATCAGTTTCTTGAAGTCGTACTGTGATCTAATCATAATCTTTCCCTTTTTGATTATGTTGTTCGATCAATTGCCATAAATCTCTGGCAATTGATCTGGCGATAAATTTGACCAACCTTTGATGCCGTCTTTTTCTTACCTCTGTCGCTAATAGGACCTGCTGGCCAGGTGAAAGACCAGTCGGAAAAGGAAACTCTCCTTCAGCGATCAGGTTTGCCACTCTGTCCAGTTTTTCTGGAGTTGAAAGTAGATCAGCATTATGGTTGGTCGGTTTGTAAATAGAGTCACTCATGTCTTCTCCTTACAAAGAAAAGAATCTGGAGTGCCTCTCCAGATTCAAAATGTAGAATCTTGTGTTCACAAACCGCTTACAAACCTGCGATATTTTTGTAAGAGTTTGGAGTCAGATACAGAAAATGGATCTTTTAACGGGGGCAGTAAGAGGTACTAAGCCCGAATAAGAAGAGGATCTAGAAGTCAGCCGAGCAACGTTTAACGTGCAGATGAGTTGGTGGCGACAATGCAACAGCAGCCATGCAGGCGATCTCTTAAAGTGAACGAAGAGATGAAAAAATTATTCTACGATGCGCAGAATACTGGCTGAACTTCCTCTCTGACGACCCACCTTTCAGCGGTTAATTAGTCAATAAATACAGAGAAGTTCGATGACACAGCAAGATTAATCGAAGGGGATTTGTTGAAATTGCAAACTGAAGTATCAGCTATGGCGAATACAATTGATTACGACGGTGTTTTTTACATAAAACAGGACTATGACTTTTAAAAAATGTGTATTTGGGTCGAATCCAGACGGAGAATGTAGGATCGTGGCTCAACTCCTTTTTTAACCAATGTCCAGAGCGATTGAGGTAGACGCTCATTCAAACGACTCCAGGATGTTCCCATGGCAGATAACGAATTTGAGCCTTCTGGAAATAAATCATGCTCTCTAACACAGGCTCTACGCTTTGCTTTTTTTGCCAATAAAAGTAACAATTCCCATCGTCTGCCACTAATCTGATCAGATATTTTCTTATTTTCCCAGTATGCTTCTTTAGACTTCGAGATCAACACTAAGTCGCCTTTCGCAATCGCTTCTTCAACGACATCGGTTTGCTTTTCATCTTTACCATAAAGATCTTTCAAATCTCCCAAAGCATGGGCAATCCGGTCTGTTGTTTCTTTATTGAGGAATGCAGTCAGCCTGTTTCTGATAGAATCAATTTCGTGGTTCAGTAATTTATCAGGGAGTGATAGCCAGTGCAGTTCAGGTTTCAGTCCAAATGCGGCGTAGATTTGAGTAAGTATGATCGCTGAGTTGATTAAACGATTCTTTTTACCGCTTTTTAAAAGATATTGACATTCCGACCAGTCGGTATCCAATTTATCCCACTCGTTTTCAAGTTGCTCAACTAATTGTTGATAGGGGCGTCCTGTTGCTTCGATGGCTTTTTTAATCATGTCTTTTGCTTTAGACAAAAGCTCATACCATTGCCGGGCTCGTTCCAGCAAACAACGGATCATATAATTTCCCACAGGGTCCAACTCATAATTAAATGCAATTATAAGTTCACCACGTTGGACTTTTTTTTCATCAACATCCTTAGAAAATTCCTGTACTGGGGCAAAATAATCTGAACTGTTTACTAATGACAAGTCGCTGATTTGAGACAGATATTCAACTTGAGACAGGACAATTTCTAAATCATTGGAATTACCAATTCTTCTTTTCACACAAGTCGTTTCTCCAGCAGTTATCTCGATAGTCTCTTCGCTAACGTACTCTCGGGAAGGATTCTGGTCCTCCAGGTATTTACGAACCAGTTTTTTCTTAGTTAATTGGGTTAAGGTTTTAGCGCATTCCAGGATGACCTGTTCCAGCGAATCGATTATTTGACGTTCCGAAGTTTCTGCTCCGGGCATCAATGTGGTCAGAGGCCAGTTAGCACATTCTCTAAACCTTAGACGTTGGCTATATTCTTCAATAACAGGGCAGGCGTCATTCCTAAGCCAGGCCTTAAGTTTAGCCTTGGGAAATTCAGACCTCGGTTTGTCCATCTGCGGGAGAATATCCAGGTATCTTCGTACTGCTAATTGCCATGAATCCATAACGTTGTTGTACCTCTCCTACAAACGCGTGTTCTTTCATTAAAAATTGTGCTCAAACTCTTACAAGTATTGTGACGTTTTGTAAGCGAGTTGTGAACGGCAATTTTTATACTGACCCCACCAGAAAGGTTTTCATCGGAAGAAAACTTATTCGTAAAAAATAAAAGGTCAGTTTAAAGACACGTAACATGGTTCGTAAAAGAGACGACATCCAACCAGAAGACTTTTCCCAGAAACAGTTGAAACCTGTTGCGAAAAGTTCGACCTGGTGTGAGAAATATAAAGCCAAGCATCGCTGGATTCGCATCGAGAATTTCCCGGACGGAATTGAGTCACCTAAAAAGGTACGTATATATAGACAAAACGACTACTTTCGGCTTCAGTTCTGGGACCCTGCTGCAAAGAAAAATCTATCAGAACGGATCGACGGTGATCTGGTGACCGCTATCTTTCGCGCCCGGGAAATTGAGGAGCGTCTTAAACACTTTCGCTCATCTGGTTTGGGGAGAGGAAAACTAAAGCACCAGAGTCTACTCGATCTCTATCAAAATCACTTACAACGTCGAGCCGATGCCGGTGAAATCGCTCCGAAAACAGTCAGACGATACGCTTCAGCTCTGGAGCATTATCATACTTTTATTCAACAACCGCTGATAACGACGGCATACCCATCTATCACTAATGTCAATCGTGATCTGGTTTTACAGCTTCAAACATACTTGAAGAATTTGCAGGTTTCTTCCAATGGGCATCCCAATACGCAGAAACAGACAATGTCTTCGACTGATTACGTACTGGATGTGGTCCGGGGGATGTATATCTGGGCGGCCGATCCAGATTGTGGAAATCTGATGCCATCAGGCTTCCGAAATCCCTTTCAGGGAAAAGCTCGTCAATCCGCTTCGGTTGCCCCTGATCTGTTCGGGGAGCCCGACATTACAATTCCGATGGTGGTTGATTTTTTGAAAAAGTGCGACAGTTACCAACTTCACTTGTTTGTGTTATTGATATTTTATGGTCTGAGGGCTTCAGAACCGTGCTTTCTTTTCCGGGAAAACCTGACTTCAGATGGATGGTTAAAGGTGATTTGCCTACCCCAAATCAGTTATACGACAAAGGGCAGGCGTGATAAGAGATTACCTTTGCTGGAACCGGTCCGGGCGATTCTGGAGGGTTGCTCTGAAAATACAGAAACAGGATTGTTGATTCGGCGTCGGAATGTTTTTGAAGGTTCTGAACAACCGCCTTTATTGGATCAATCGCTGGATCAGCTAACAAAAGAATATTCGCGCCGTTGTCAAAAGACTGCAAATCTCACTGCAGAGCAGGGAATGCAGATACGGGATCAGTTGCTCCACGACGCAGGTGGGATTAAATACGACCATATTGAGAATGAGTTTCATCGCCTGGCTGGCCAGCTATTCTGGCCAGCCAAGGCAACTCTCAAGGATTTCCGTCATCTATTCAGCACTGCCATGATGAATGCCGGGATGCCAGAATATTATCGGAAGTATTTGATGGGACATGCTGTCAGCAAGGCAGCCATTACCAATTACACCCATCTCGACCAGTTAAGGGAACGTTATCTGGAAGCCAGCCAACGGCAGTTCCAGCCAATTATAGCTGCGGTAATAAAACGCAAAGCAGAACTGAAATCAGCGACTGAAGCTTCAGTACGTTCTACATTTCCAGAGATGGATCATGGTCCAGAATCAACTCACTTGCGAGCAGGCTGACAGTAATGTCCCGATCCAGGGGTAACATGCGTAGCCAGCGTGTGAACTGGTGCAGCATTAAGCCTGCAGCGATGTTAGCGGTATAAATTGTACTTTGTGCTGTGCAGCGTCCAGTTTGGGCTTGGGACTGGTGAAACAAAGTCGATTCATAGTAATTGTGGTCATTGTGGGGAGCGGCCACTGAGAGGACACGGATTACCTCACCCAGCATGCGGCCATCTACAAATAGCTGGCAGTGAGAAGATGCAGAACGCCAGATTGCTGCACGGGCGGATATCGAATCAACGCAGCAGAAGACAGCCTCACCCACAGGAACGGACACTCGATAACGATCCATAATCACCGTTACCTGAATTGATTCATCAAGCTCCTGTATGGCTCTGGCTGTCGCGTCCACTTTAGACTGTCCCAGATCCTGAGCCCGGTAGCCTTGAGTCGTAATATTGGTGGATTCCACCGTGTCAAAGTCAATCAACTGAATCTGCGGTGTCCCGATCGCCGCCAGTTGCAGTGCGACTTGACGGCCGATCGCTCCCACCCCGATGACGGTTGCCGTCATCGGGGAAAGCCGTTCTGCCGGAATCAGATCACTCTGCCTTTGGAAACGATCCGTAGTCATATTTAAACTATTCAAATCAAACCTCCTTTCAATTCGTATTCAGCAAACAGCCAGTCTTCTTCCCAGTCAAAATCTGCGGTCCGATCAATAGCAGACGGGAACAGACGACGATTTTGTTGCGGATGCACACGACTTAAATATTCATCCTCCCAACGCTCTGGATCACAGCCGGCAAATATTTGAGAGTAATCCCGTTTCACTGGGATCTCAAACTCAGCCGAGGGTCCCACATTAAATTTTAACCGGGCATATGTTTGCCCAGTCCGCGCCAGGATGAACATCACGGCCCAGTCGGATCGACCAAACACACGCTCAAAGGTGGCTTCATCGGTCTGGCTGGGTAACGGACAATCTCCCGGATGCGTATGAATCCAGATCCGACCAAACTGTTCAGGCCGGAGACCTGCATCCACCTGATCGTCAAAGAAATTAGCCACCGCCTCATCGTCGAAGGCCACATGAGCCAACGAGCAGGTCTGTTCCACCAGCTGCAGGTCTTGCACCAGCAGTAAGTCATCCTCTGAAGTAATCCCGAAGCCACCGACTTCGGTGTCTCCATAATCACGCAGGTACAACAGTTTC
>CAXBFD010000097.1:0-23424 GCA_963974925.1 uncultured bacterium
GGAACAGCAGTTCCGTTATTCGTCACTGTGGGGTTTCCGACGGTATCCTGTACGTTGAAGTCGAAGTCGACACCAATTCGCTCAAAGAATCGGTCGGAGACAGTCACGAATCGGACTTCGATCGTAACCTGCAGATCCTGCAGTCTTCTCAACTGTTCGAGCAGGTTGGCAATTTCGTCGTGTACTTTCTGCGTTTGACGAATGACCAGGCTCAATGTCGTTTCAAAAGGTCTCACGCTGCCCGCACCACCAATTTCTTCCCAGGAATCGGGTTCAACCGTGGAGACGATCAGTTCTGTGAGTGAATCAAAGTCGATATTCGAACCACCACCGGCAACCTGAGCTGTGGCACCGTTGTTGCTCCAGGGGTTGGAACCGGCGACACCACCCATCATGGGATCAGCAACCTGGAAGTTTCCGGGAGCTGCCTGATTTCCGCCAATACCTGACCCGTAACTGATGGCCCCCATTTGACTGTAGGGATTGCTTGCCATACTTCCGCTGGCGGCAAAGTTCGGGATCGGTACGACAAGGTCAGCTACAGGGTAAGTTTGAGTATTCAAAGTCCCCTGCTGCCGAATACGACTGGTGATTTTCAAAACTTCGTTGTTAATTGTGTAAGAAAGATTCAGGGGTTCGAGCAGCAGGTTCAACGCACTTCTCAGTTTGATCCCATTCACATTGATCGTGACGGGAGCGTCTGTGGTGACCCCTTCTTCCTCTAATCCCTGGGAGTCCAGGAAGATGTTAATGCCGGTCAACGTCTGAATTTTATTCATCACGTTTGCCAGAGATTCTTCCTGGAACTCAAGATTCACAGGACGATCCAGGCTTTCTTCAATCTGGATTTCCTTTTCCGTTTTCTGAGTATGGTTTTTCGCATGAAATTTGTCGCGACGTTTTGTGAGCTCAGCCCATTCCTTGGCATCTTTACCAAACTTGATGTCGGGAGTGTAGGCGTCTGCCAACGCTTCTTCCACGTCGTTCAACTGTGACCAGACATTCTGTTCTTTACGGTCACGCATGGCAACATTGGACATTTCACGTCGCAGGAAGCGTGCTTTCCATTCCATTGTCACTGTCACAGGGTTCTGTGGATCCAGGTCCTTGGCCTGTTTGGCAACCACTTCTGCTTCGGCATAGCGACGCTGTTCGAGCAGTTCATTGAATTTCTGAACCAGGTCAGCAAGTTCCTGCTCAATCCGGATTTTGTTTTTGACTGTGGAATCAATATACTCTTCCACTTCCCGGTTACGTTTCTTCAACTCTTCCAGAGGCGCGACCTGCTTGCGGAACGAGTCGATCGACTCACGAGTCCGTTGCAGTGAACCGATCAGGGCTGTCGTTGATTTTTTATTGAGGCTGGAGTTTTCGACTTTAGCCATGGTCTGGTCGATAATTCCCAATGCTTCCGTAGGAGCAGATTCACGCATTCTTTCCGCTTTGAAGATCGCATTCAGAACTTCAGATCGCAGGCGGCTGAATTCAATTGCCTGTTTCTGTTCCACGAGATCAATCGTGCTGGGTTCTGTAGACCCTGTTACCGGATCAGTCGATTCAGACTGATTTTTGACCAGTCTGATCTTGTCAGCCCGCGAAGGAGCCAGATCTCGAACAGCATCCTGAAGCTGTTGTGTCCGATGAGCGTCAAGTTTCTCGCCAGACTGATAAGCGGCCAGGAATGACTGGTAAGCGGCTTCACGGTTGCCTTCACCAAGCCGTTGCATTCCCAGATTATACAGTTCCAGAGCGGAGGCACCGGGATGAATCACGGCGATTTCGCTGGCTTCGTTTCTGTTCATGCGGGCAACCGGTCCGGACTGTGCACCCATTCTGGTTTCCAGATCACGCAGGATTGCCTGCGGGCTATCTTCACCCGGTTTGAATTCCACACCCACTTTTAATGCTTCCTGAGCATTCACCTGGGCTGATTCGAATCGACCGGCTTTCAGATCTGTTCTGGCCTGAGCAATCAGTTTCTGTGAGAATTGTTTTTTGCGTTCATTTTCCGCAGCATAAAGTTCTTCGCGTGAAAGTCCGCCGGGCTGGCCTGCCATCTTACGGATGTCAGCCAGAACCTGTTCCGGTCGGTCTTCAAACAGAGAGTATGCAGTATCAATATTTTGTGCGGCTTCGGCTTTTTGTCGAGCCTCTTCTACCTGGCCTTTGGCAAGGTCATTCCGGGCAGCAGCGACCAGCTGTCGTGCGAATTCCGGATTGGATTTACCATCGGTCGATTGAGAAGTTCCCGGATTCAGCCGGACTTCTGAAGTCACACCAACTCGTTGAATAAAGGCTGCGGGAGATTCGCTGCCGGGCGTAAACTGGACATCGAGAGATTGTGCCAGTTTTTGTGCCGACGATGCCAGCATCAGGGCTTCGTCTTTATTACCCTGCTGCAAAGCCAACTGTGCCTGCTCCATCAAACGATTGATGCGAGGACGAACGGCGTCCTGATTCTGTTGTAAACCTTTGATACCGGAAATAGTGGCTGCTTCGTCGGAAATTCGATCGATGGCAGCGAGCACCAGTTCTGGACGGTCATCAAACAGGTCATAAGAAACCGTCATCTGTTGTACCTGCGTCACTTTCTGGCGGGCACTGTCAAAGTCGCGTTTTTTAATATCCAGACGAGCCAGACGTAACAGTTCTGTTGCCTGTCCTTTAGAAGAACCTGCGGGAACAGCGACAGGAGCCTGCTGACTGCTGTCTGCGAGTGAATTGCCAGACTGGGCACGTTTAATTTCGTCGAGGACCAGTTCCGGGCGATCATCAAACAGTCGATAGGCAACATCTTCCACTTGACTTGCCTGCAGTGCCAGTTCACGGGCCGAATCGAAGCGACCTGACTGCAACTCGGCACGGGCCTGCTCAAGAAGTTTCACTGCACGCTCTTTATTGGCAGAGCCTGGTGTAACTTGAGCCATCTGTTTTGATGGTGTTGTTTGACCGGCAAAGATTTTTGCACCGGTTTTCCGTTCGATTTCAGCGAGAATGTGCTGAGGACGTTCTTCAAAGAGTTGATAGGCAACATCGTAATCCTGTGCCTGAATCGCCAGTGTGCGTGCATCATCGTAGTTACCGGAATTCAACGATTGACGGGCCTGCTTCAGTAAGACAGAAGCCTGTTCTTTTTCTGTCAGCTTTTTCGTCTGACTTCCATCAAACGGATTTCCTGCCGGATTTGAAAAAGGATTTTCATTCGCTGATTCTTCAACGTTGGCAACCTGAACGATTCTTGAATTGTTATCGGAAAATCCACCTGCCTGTTGAATCGGCGAACTTTTTGAATTGCGTTGTTCTGCACGTGCGATTGATGCCAGAACCTGTTCTGGACGTTCATCAAACGGACCGTACTCCAGTCGCATGGCTGCTGCCTGCCCCGCTTTCTGGCGTGCTTTGGCAAACTCATTCAACTTGAGGTCTTCACGGGCTGACTGAAGTAACTGGCGGGACAACAGCTTCATCTCTTCGGGAGACTTACCTGTTGTACTCGCAAAGTTTGTATTAAACTCGGTGTCGGCTGCAGGAGACTGTGCCCGGACAATCTGTTTTCCCCGGGGGGCAGATGCTCGCTGACGAGCACGACCGAGGTACTCGTTCATCTTGCGAAACTCTGCAGATGACAATCGTCCTGGAGAGACAGAAGCTTTTTCAAGCACTTCCACCGCTTCAACGAATTGTCCTCTCTCGTAATATTGAGTCCCCAGACTCAGATAATAACGAGCTGAGCGTTGTTGACGCTCAGTGATTGGTTGACCATCTTTTTCGACATCAGCAGCGACCTTCCTGGTCGTGTTGCCAAGATTGGCCAGCCACATCGACGCCGCGATGAGCGTCGTACAGGCTAGTACTCCAAATGCCTTGCCCAATGTAGGTCCCTCCTTCAAGCCAGAACACCAACTTTGATTATGTTTTTTTAGAGGAGTCATCATGACGTCCAACTCGCTATCTAATATGGGTAGGATTCTAGTCCGAAATCCAGATTTAATGCCAGACGAATTTCGAATGACAAATCGGGATTTAGAAAAACGAAATGCACTTGAATATTTGCCATCGGTAATACTTACCACAGGCAAAACTTAACAGTTGATACTGAGAGATATGATTGATACTGAGAGATATGATGGATTGTAGATTTGAGATTTGAGAGAAGTGTGTGCGAGGTAATAATCGATTAGTGCTTATCAGGTCAATATGAGTATGACCATTTTTTCAAAATAATTTTCATGGTTTTCAAAAAACTTTTTCGACCGCATCCCACAAGTTTTTTTTAATTACGTTTATTCAAACCAGCGTGTTATGGAGCCGTCGGATCTGTAGTTGCTTCAGTTTCGTATTCAAACTCTGTTTCGATAATCGCTTTCGCGTATAAATTTTTGAGAATCTCTTTTGTCGCTGTCATACGTGACTCGGTGATCATCGCTTGTTCAAGCTTATCCTGCACATCAGCAAACGGAATCACGCCTGCTTCCTTGCGTTCATTGACTTTTATAATCTGAAACGAAGAATCTGTTTCAAATACCTGGCTGACTTTCCCCACAGGCAGCTCAAATAATGCTGCCTCGATTTCGGGTTCTGCCAGGCTGCCATGACGTGTCCAACCCCATTGACCGTTCTTTTCAGCGCGCGGCCCATCGGAATATTTATTCGCCAGTTCGCCAAAATCTTCGCCGGCCTGAAGTTTATGAATGACTTCGTCCAACGTGCCTATCGCTTTTTGTTTACCGCCATGTTTGGCATAGGTAATTCGAATCCGCTGCCAGCGTGCTTTGGCTGGTACTTCATAGTCTTTGATTTTTGACTTATATTGAGCAAGCACTTCTTCGCGGCTGAAATCATTGTTTGCTTTTGCTTTGACAGCCATGAATTGAATCGCTGTCTGCTGTTTCATAAACAGGTCTTTTTCGCTGAAAATGGTACGCCCCTGCGTGTTCAGCTTTTCTTCCAGTTCCTGAGTCGAACTCACTTCCAGTTTCTGCATCAGTTCTGGAATTCGCTCTTCTTCGAAAGCTTTGTCCAGATGCTCCTGCAGCATTGTCAGTTGTTCTTTTTTGAGCGTGGACTTCATTTCATGAATCAGCAGTTGACGTTCGATGTGCCCTTTCAGGTCTCGTTTCACCAGGGCGCGGCGTAATTTCTGATATTCTTCCGGCTGCATTCTCTGCTCTGCCTGCTTGAGCTGATAATTGTAGATGCCAATCACATCGGATACAAACAGCGGGCTTCCATTCACCATGGCGACCACATCGCTGTCATTCAAAATTCCTTCTGAACTGTCGACGACTGGTTTCGCAAGCATGTCTGAGGTAGCGGAAGCGGTAAGAACGGGAGTTTCAAAAGGATTTCCGGATTCTTCGAAATCCCCTTCCAGAAGCTGTTTTCTGTCAGCAGTCTTACTGGCAACTTCAGTGTGCTTCAGCTTTTGCTGCTTGAGTGCAGACTCCAGGCGCGGCGGTGGTGGTCCCAGCACCGGGTTGTCTACTTTAGGAGTAGTTTCACAACCCATCATGCCAGGCACAGCAAGCATCAAAAAATATAGTTGCGCGTAGCGCATCAAGAGCATCCTGCAGTTGATGAACGATTTATTTTCCGGGAATTTGAGAGACGCTAAATTCTTGATACTGTAATCAGCCTGAATTACATGGGAATTGTAAAGAGGGGAAAGTGGACTGTTACATTATCAAAATCATCCGTTAAGGCTGAAAACGAATCAGAATTCAACTCGTTTGACGTACCTGTCAGGGTGAAGGTGCAAGATTATAGGCCGGATTAAAACTTTGTTGCAATACTGATTTAAGCTCTAACATGATCGCTTCCGTATTTAATGCAGAATTTGGCAACGGAATATAGGCTGACTTATGATCTACAATACGCACAGGGATCCGATTCTGGTTGCTTTTTGCCAGAGCCAGGATGTGATTTTTATCCCGATACCCCAGAACCGCAAACTGATCTTCCAGCCGAATACTGTCGACCTGCCATTGCTGGGCCAGAATTTGTAATTCTTTCAAAAGGAATAATGTGCGGGCAGGATCCGGTATGTTTCCGAACCGATCCGCGACTTCCGCTTCCAGTGCAGCCAGCTCTTCGAGGGATCGTACCGCAGACAGTTTGCGGTAAATCTCGATTTTGATCCGACCGGGGGGAACATAATCGGAAGGCAGATAAGCCGTGCAAGGCAGATCAATGGCGACGTGATGATGTTCCCGCAGGGGTTCATTTTTCAGTTTTTTGCAGGCATTTTCAAGCAACTGGCAATACAGTTCGTAACCGACGGCGGCAATGTGCCCGCTCTGTTCTGTCCCCAGGATATTGCCGGCTCCCCGAATTTCCAGGTCGCGCATGGCAATTTTGAAACCGGCACCGAGTTCGCTGTATTCTTCAATGGCCTTTAAACGCTTCGCTGCAATCGAAGTCAGAACCTGGCCATCCCGCAATAACAGGTAACAATAGGCGCGATGATGGGACCGCCCGACGCGTCCGCGCAACTGATGCAGATCGGAGAGCCCATAATTGCCTGCATCGTGAATAAAAATCGTATTGGCATTCGGAATATCCAGCCCGCTCTCAATGATGGTTGTGCAGACAAATATATCTTTTTTCCCCGAAACAAAGTTGAGCATCGCTGCTTCGAGATCCGATTCTTTCATCTGTCCATGACCGATGCCGATACTGGCCTCGGGCACAATCTGCTGGATACGATCGGCGTAGGTCCGCAAATCATTCACGCGGTTATGCACAAAGTAAACCTGACCATTCCGGTTGAGTTCGCGCACCATCGCATGCCTGATCAGTTCGGGATCAAAACGGGAAATCCTCGTTTCGATGGGAACACGATCACGGGGTGCCGTTGTCAGATTGGAAATATCACGTATCCCCAGCAATGACATATGCAAAGTACGAGGCACGGGAGTCGCGCTCAGCGTCAGCACGTCAATCTGCAGGCGCAGTCGCTTCAGCATTTCTTTTGCTTCCACACCAAACCGCTGTTCCTCATCGATAATCAACAGCCCCAGATCTTTGAATTTGATGTCTTTCTGAATTAATCGATGCGTCCCGATTACCAGATCCACACTCCCGGATGCCATGCCTTCGATAATGACACGCTGTGCCGCTTTCGTTTTGAAACGCGACAGACCTTCGATTGTGATCGGATAATCGGCCATGCGTTCGCTGAATGTGCGCGTATGCTGTTCTGCTAACACCGTCGTGGGAACCAGCACCGCCACCTGTTTTCCTGAATCGATGGCTTTAAAAGCCGCTCGAATTGCGACTTCAGTTTTGCCATAACCAACGTCGCCACAGATCAGACGATCCATCGGTTGAGGCCGCTCCATATCGTGACGCACATCATTGATCGCATGTAACTGATCGACGGTTTCCGTATAGGGAAATGAGGCTTCAAATTCTTTTTGCCAGTGGCTGTCGGGAGGATAGGAGATGCCTGGTTGCGCAGAACGCATGGCCTGCAGGCGCAACATGTCACTGGCCATATCTCTGACGGCCTGAGCGGCTTTTTCTTTTTTGTTCGCCCAGCTTTTTGTCCCCAGTTTCGAAAGTGGAGGAGCATGTTTTCCACCCCCGATATATTTCTGCACCAGATGAACCAGCGAAACCGGAACATACATCTGCACCTTTTCGCGGAACTCCAAGGAGAGGTGTTCTTCGCGATACCCTTCTTTATCAAGCAGTTCCAGCCCCTTGAAACGGGCGATGCCGTGCGATAAATGCACGACATAATCTCCCACGTTCAAATCCAGGAAACTGTCGATCGCCCGGCTTTCCACTTTTCTTTTGCGGGGCTTGTGACGGATATCGGCGCGTCCGAAAAGTTCATGATCGCTCAGTACAACCAGATGTTCCGGCACGATTCGAAAACCCAATGCCAGATTCCCGATACAGGTCGTCACGCGTCCGGCGATTTCCAGTTCGGACTCATCCAGTAATTCCCGCAGGCGCTCCTGTTCTCCCTGATTATGACAGCAGACCACAACCCTGTCCTGAGGGCCGGTAATCGATGCCAGCTCTTCAATCATTTCCGACTTGGCCCGGGTGAAACGCTCAATCGATTCCACCTGCAGATGGCATGAAATTTCGGTCGATTCGGCTGAAATGGGGGCAATCGTAACGGTAGAAAAATCGGTACAACGCGCCATCGTCGCAGGCACGCTGAATAATCCGCGCGGGTTTTCCAGACGCTCCAGATAACGCTTGCCCTCTTCCAGCAGATCCGGGAGCTCGATTAACACAATACATGAGTTGGCGGGCAGATTATCCAGCAGACTTTCTTCCGCTGAATCGACTTCAACCGTGGCTTCGGTTCGCCTTTGAGAACGTTGCTGCGCTGCTGATACCGGGGAGATCAGGGTGAGATTCACCTGCTGGCAGGTTTCAACGGTTCGCTGCGTTTCCACGTCGAACTGCCTGATCGATTCGATTTCATCGCCAAAAAATTCGATCCGGATCGGAAGTGTGGCATCAGGTGAATAAATATCGAGAATTCCGCCATGCATGCTGAATTCGCCGGGAAGTTCGATGGCCGTCGTTCGTTCGAAACCCCGCTCGATTAACCAGTTCATAAAAGTATCAGTCTCAAGCTCATCGCCGACTTTGATCGTGCGGGTTGCTTCGCGGCGTTTTTCACGGCTGGGAACAGGCTGCAGCAATGCCGGGAAAGAAGTCACAATCACACGCTGCTGACTGTCGGCATTCGTTTCTGCCTGCAGCAGTTGATTCAGCACCCTCAGCCGCCCGCCAAAAACGGAATCCGCCACATCGTGCTCATCCGGCAGGGTTTCCCAGGCGGGAAAATTTTCAGGGAATCGGCCCAGGAAACTGGCCAGGTCCCCGGCAAATTCCTCGATTTCTCCCAGGCGGGGAAGGACAACCAATACAGTCGATTTCAGGGATTCAACGATGGTCGCCGCTGTCAGCGCGCACGATCCCCCCCAGGCTCCGTCAATAGTCCCACTCTGGCCCGACTGGAGAGCCTCAATCACAGCGGCTAACCCTTCGCTTCGGCTTAAAACGGGAACCAGATCCTGCATCGACTGAATCTGACTGTCGATTGGTTTGGTCATGTTCAAAATAATTTTAGCAATCATCGCCGAATTGTCACGTGCTCGCCCCGAAAAACCTGATCCGGCCCCGGTTTTCGGGATCGTCCGACGTGACTTCAAGACACTCCAAAGTTACGATAGGCAAAACAGAATTCAAAGATCATAAGGCGGAACAGGAGCCCCGTTGCGATGGGATCAATCGGTTTTGCCTGATTTTGCAATCATGAAGGATTTAACGTGTCTGAAAGTCTTGATGTCAACGTCGCTCTGGGACCGCGCAGTTACCACATTTCGGTGGTGAGTGAACAGTTTGATCAGTTTGCAGAAACTCTGGAGAACTGGCTGAATCACAATCCCGCGTTCCGGAATACGGTTTCAGAAGGAAACAAGTCGGCGTTGATCATCACAGACCGCAACCTGGCTGGATTGCACACTCCGAAAATCGAAAACAGTCTGGAAACGCGGGGCTGGAAATGGGAGACCGCGGTCATTGAGCCCGGTGAGAAATCCAAATCGCTGGCAGTGATTTCCAGCCTGTATGATCGACTGGTAAGCATGAAGGCGGATCGCCAGACGTTGGTGATTGCTGTCGGCGGCGGCGTCATCGGCGATACCGCGGGTTTTGTTGCCGCCACTTATGTACGCGGGCTGCCTTTCGTGCAAGTGCCGACCTCACTTTTGGCACACGTCGACAGTTCGGTGGGAGGCAAGGTGGGCGTGAATCACCCTCAAGCCAAAAACCTGATCGGCGCTTTTTATCAACCACTGGGCGTGTTCATCGATACCTCAACTCTCGAAACGCTTCCTGAACGCGATTATCGGAGTGGTCTGGCAGAAGTGGTCAAATATGGTGTGATTCTGGATGCGCCATTCTTTCATTACCTTGAACAGAATATCGCAGGGTTGAACCAGCGCTCTGCCGAAGTACTGCGAACGGTGATTGCCCGTAGTTGTGAACTCAAAGCGGAAGTCGTCGAGCAGGATGAACATGAGCGAACCGGTTTACGGGCGATTCTGAATTATGGTCATACGTTTGCACACGCTTTCGAAGCACTCTGCGGTTATGGCGTGTTGATGCACGGCGAGGCGGTTTCGATTGGCATGGTCTACGCCAGCTATCTTGCAGAAAAACTGAATTTGATCTCCCATCAGGAAACAGAACGGCAAATCCATTTACTGCAGGCATTAGGTTTGCCGGTCCTGCTGCCTGAAGGGACTCAACTGAATCAGGACGATATCATCGATCGGATGAAACTGGATAAGAAAACGGTCGGAGGCCAGCTCCGGTTTGTTCTGCCAACCTCTCTGGGACGCGTCGAAGTATTTAAAGAGATCCCGGAAAAACTCGTACGAGAAGTGCTTGATGAATTGAAACGCGCCCCTGAAAATGATGACTTTCAAATCTGAGACCGTGCCGTCATCACTGCCCCCCTCATTCCGCAGGTGATTCACCTCATTTCATGCTCCGACAAAACAGCATTAATATCAGCCAGTGTACCAGGCATCCTGTTTTTGCCCCTCTTTATCTGTTGGGATCAGCGCAGCCTGCACAATCAGCATAAAACTCCCCTCCAATAACGCCAGTTATTGATGATCTCTGATTTTAGTCAAAATTGGAAACTAGACTTAGTATCAGGCCTGCTTACTAATTCTCTGTGAATCGCAACGTGATCAGACAGACGTCTGAATCACAGCGTGATGCGCGTCCGGAAAAGGATATTTATTGTGACAAGATCAAACCTGGAGTCCATTCAAGGACATTGGCGATTGATCAATCGAGAGCAAGTGCTCGACATGGCGATGGGTGATGTTGATTTTCTCGCTGAATTGATCTCATTATTCTTACGTTATGTCCCACCACAGATGAACGAAATCAGACAGGCAATCGAAGAAAAGGATTCTCAGAAGCTGGTGGAGGCAGCTCACGCCTGTAAGGGAACGATCGGGAACTACACGAAACTGAAACCTTATCTCCTGTTACAATCGCTGGAAAATGATGGAAAATCAGGGCAAATCGTGGAATCCAGCATCAAATATCATTCACTCGAAAAAGAAATTTCTCAACTCATCGAAGAAGTCAGCGCGTTGATGCTTCAAGAATGTGGTCACGTTCCTTCCTCAGACCATGCAGGTTCAATCAAAAGGAAATCGTTATGAAGGTATTAGTAGTTGATGATGTTGGTTACACATGTCATTTTCATACGAGACTCGTGGAAAAGTTCGGATATAAGGCTTGTTCGGCGACTTCCGGTTTCGAAGCTTTGAATTATCTGAAGACAGACAACGATATCAGTATCGTTGTAACAGACCTGATGATGCGCGGCATGGACGGAGTGGATTTATTTAAGGAAGCGCAGAATTTAGAAAGATTTACGGATGAAGGTTCCCTTGATCCACCCCAGTTTATTCTGATGACTGCTTTGCGACTCGAAAAGAATTCTCATGACAAAGACGTCCAGCGCCTCAAGCTGGCAAAAGAGCTGGGCATTGCAAAAATCATGTTCAAGCCGCTTGACCAGGATGAGCTCGAATTAACACTAAAAGAAATGGCAATGGGTGCCCCCTGTTCATCATCAAACAGCAAAACAGTAGACCTCTACACGCCGACGCAAAAGCTGAAGGATGCGGTCAAGGAAATTATCGATGCTGGAAATTCGGGGGCCGCTGAACAATTTATCGAATGCCTGAACGAAGAGGTTACCAGCCTGCAAAATTTTCTTGAGACGCTGGAAACTGTATGAAATACAGTGCTTACAAAACAACACATACAGGCCAAAGCGGAAAATGGAATATTTCAAAACAGGAGGGATTTGACTGTATTCTGTCACGACCTATAGTTGTTTTAATGAAACATGTGCAATTCCCGTTTTAAATTGAGACCAACTCCGGTTTTATATCTATTCGAATTGACAACTTTTTTTAAGTGGATGTGGCTAATGGGCCTTATTAGCTTGGATCAATATACTGAAAAACAGAATCGTGCCATTTCGCGCGTATTGGATCTGTTGGACCGCGTTGAAAAAAGAACCAACGCCCACTTTTCCGAAAAACGCTCACATGAACGCAAGGACTTCCGCGGGATTGTCTGGATTTCTATGCCTGACGAAAATGCAGGCGATGAAAATCAAGCTGAAGCAATCAAAGTCTGGTCCCGCTCGATTTCACAATCCGGCCTGTCATTCATATACCCCTTGCCCATCCGTCAGAGTACGATACTTGTAGGGGTTCCCGTACAAGGCAATCAGGTCACCTGGTTCCGCTCGGAAATAGTGAGGCGGAAGGAAGTCCAGGAAGAACAGTTCTGGGAATATGGTGTCAGGTTTCTGGGAAAAGTTCTTGCTTAAGCCACTGCCAGACTCGTGTTCTCAGCGGTATTCAATCAAAATCTCTGCACTTCAGTTAACGTTTCGTCTTTTGAATCGCCTGCAACACTGATCAATAGACGAGAGACTCTTGACCTCAACTGTGGAAAGCCCGGGGATGAAAGACCTGAAAGGCATCATTCACAATCATTACGCAGAGATCCAACGCCGCATCAACGCCGCCTGCTTACGTTCGCAACGCGATTCCAGATCAATCACATTCGTGGCTGTGACAAAATACGCCCGTCTGGAGTGGGTCCGCGCGTTAATCGAAATAGGCTGCTTCCAACTGGGGGAAAGTCGTACTCAACAACTGGAGGAACGGGTTCCACTCCTTCCCGCCCCTGTTCATTGGCATTTTATCGGCCCGTTACAGCGCAATAAAATCAGGCGCACGATCCAGCACAGCAGTCTGATTCACTCTGTTGAATCCGTCAAGTTATTGACAGCCATTGACCGCATCGCGGCAGATTCGGGCTTACAGCCGCACGTGTTGATCGAGGTCAATCTTTCCCGTGAATCGAATAAAAAAGGATTTGCCAGAGAGGCGCTGATCGCCAACTGGAATTCGCTTTGCGCTCTTTCGCATGTCAAGATTGATGGCCTGATGACGATGGCTCCTCACAGTGAAGATCCGGAAACGGCGCGGCCTGTCTTTCGCGAATTATCCCAGCTGCGAGACCAGCTCCAGGCCATTTCGCCGGAAGAGATACAACTCAAGGAACTCTCGATGGGCATGAGCGGCGATTTTGAAGTTGCCATTGAAGAGGGAGCGACTCTGGTGCGCATTGGCAGTGCGCTGTATGAGGGATTGGAATAACCAGCCAGGAATGGGAAAAATCGACCCGACTCTAAAATTAAATCTTGAAACAAAGGGTCCGGATGTTCTGCTGCCCGTTCGCGCGCAGCCCAAATCCAGCAAGAACCAGATTGATGGAATTCATGATGGCCGGCTCAAGGTCTGTGTGACACAGGCTCCGGAAAAGGGAAAAGCGAATCAAGCCCTGCTGAAGGTGATCCAAAAAGGGCTCCAGCTCAAACGATCGCAAATCGAGCTGGATAAAGGGGAAACGACGGCCCTTAAAGTCTTTCGTGTTTCCGGAATTTCGCAGGATGAATTGCGTCAAAAAATTGCTGAGGTGCTGGACCGCCGCTGATAGATGCCGGCGGCGATTCGCCCCACCATCGCACGCTGGGGCACACCAGACAAAACACCAGCCCCCTCTCTCAAACGGAATCATGCACTTCCTGGTCAGGAAACTCCAGGCATTGATTGCAGCAGGCGGAACAGACTCATATAATTCAGTCAGTTGCTCGAGTCTTACCCCAAGAGGCCATCGTTCCGTTTTCTGAAAACCACACGCAGAAAATGGCAGTGATAATCTCGAATTTAATTTCCCACCTGGTCTATAAGATCTCACAAAAGGACTGATTGACTATGAGTTATTCAATGCCCGTTCGCCTGCTCCTGGGAGCCTTGCTGGTTTGCGGACTTCCCTTGTCATCAAAAGCGGCAGAGCCCTCACAACTTTCAAATTCATGGGAACAATGGAGGGGCCCCGATCGCCAGAATCTCTCCAGTGACACAGGCCTCATTCAGGACTGGAACGCGACTCCCCCGAAATTAATCTGGACCGCCACCGGACTGGGCAAAGGTTATGCCGGCGTTTCGATTAAGGACAACCGTTTATTCACCACTGGAAACCTGCCTGAAGGACAGGCCGTTATCGCCTTGAACACCGATGATGGCAAAATTCTCTGGAAAACCAACCTGCTTGATTTGAACCCGGAACACGGTTATCCCGGAGCACGCTGCACCCCCTCCATTGACGGCGATCGCGTATATGCCATTTCCTCCAATGGCGCAATCTTCTGCCTTAGCGTGACTGATGGCGAAATCATCTGGACAAAGAGTTTTGAAGAAGAATGGGAGGGCAAGATGATGTCCAAGTGGGGATTTTCAGAATCGCCGCTGGTCGACGGTGATCTCGTGTTATGTACTCCCGGCGGGAAAGACGGCATGATGGTCGCTCTTGATAAAACCACGGGCAAGGAAATCTGGAAAACGTCGGTCAAAGACCTGGGAGAAAAAGGCAAAGAAGGAGCCGGCTATTCTTCCATCGTGATCTCCAATGCAGGCGGAGTGAAACAATATGTCCAGCTCACAGGTAAAGGGCTGATTGGAGTTCGCGCCAGCGATGGTAAGTTATTATGGAATTACAACCCTGTTGCCAACGGTGTTGCCAATATCCCAACACCGATTGTATCAGGAGATTACGTCTTCTGCTCCACCGGTTATGGAACCGGCAGCGGTCTGGTGAAACTCTCCAGAAACGGTGACGGCATTGATGCAGAAGAAGTTTATTTTCTGAATGCCAAGACGTTACAGAATCATCATGGAGGGATGGTTTTATACAAAGATCATATCTATTGCGGACACGGACATGGAAACGGATTCCCCATCTGTCTCAACCTGAAATCAGGTGAAATTGTGTGGGGGGGCAAGATTCGTGGCGAAGGGGCCGGCTCTGCTGCTGTTGCCTTTGCCGACGGGAATCTGATCTTCCGCTATGAAAGTGGCGAAGTCGCTTTAATCGAGGCAACTCCCGAAGATTACAAGCTCAAAGGCAGCTTCAAAGCCGATCAGGTCCTGGGCAAAGCCTGGGCGCATCCGGTCATTTGCGGCGGAAAACTTTACCTGCGTGAGCAGGATGTTCTGATGTGTTATGATTTGAGAAAATAAACACTCTCCCCAATCCACTGATTTCAAAAAGCTCTGTCAAAGCAGATTGACAGAGCTTTTTTCATGTAGTCGGGAAAATCGACACACGTAACCTGAATCTTCTGGTGCAGCATGAAAGCTGCGAATCAGCAGGAAATGCTCTGCGGTCGGCCGTGGGAAGTGCTGACTAGCCTGGTGCGTTTTTGAATTTGCTCAGATCAATTTTTCCGTTGCCTTCCACGGGTAATTTACCATTGGAACAGAAACGGGAACGGGCGACACCTGACGCAATATTATAAGTGTAAACGGCATCCTGTCGCACCAGAAAGATCACAGTCCCTTTCGGCTGGGCACCAATTTTGTCCAGCAGTTCCACAAAAGGCAAACTTTTTGTCAGGTCGTCTCTGCGGATTCTCAAGTCTGCCGATGGGCCGTCCAATACCACAACTCCCGTTTTCGTACATTCAATAAACGTCGGGTTCAGATCGACGCCGGTACCGCCCGGTAGAATCCTGACTTCAGCGGCGACGGGATTTTCCCGCTTGTTCAATTCAACCTTCAGCTTGTCAATTTCCTTTTGCAGCGTCATCGGATCATCTTTGATCTCATCGATACGTTTCGTCAGACGATTCGCCTCTGCCAGCAGTTTCACTTTTTCTTCAGGACTGATGTCATCCGGAAGTTTGCTTTTTTCCTGCTTGAGCTTCTTTAACTCTTCCAGCGCCAGAATCAGATCGCGGTTCAATTTTGACAAATCTTCAATCTGACTTTTGACCTGATCAAGTTCCTGCTGTTTCTCCGTTATCTGATTCTGATCCTTTTCGAATTCTTCCGCGCGCTTCCAGGTATCGTCCTGATTATCCATCTGGCTTAACGCCATCGCCGTGATCATCAGCGTTAACACGCCGATCACGCATGCGAGAATACTCAGAAACGGAAACAAGGAGACCGTTTCTCCACTTTCTTTCTTCTTTTTACCCACGCTATCGCACTTTCCTTGAGTTGCCGAAAAGCCCCCATCGCTTACGTGGCATTTCAACCTGCTGGATCAGAACCTGTTTTTCTCCCAGATCAGATAAAACCGTATTGAGTCCGTTCAATCCCTGTTGAACCCCGTTGAACGATTGTGAGAGCACACCGGCGGCTTCCGTCATTTCGGTAGCCCCGCCATTCATCTTCTCCAGATTGGCCGCGTGTGCCGCCTGCAGATCCTTCATTTTTTGCTCGACAGCATCCATCTGCTCGACGACCGAATGATGTTGCGTCGTCAAACTGTCGATGACCTGCTGGACTTTAGTTATTTGATCCTCCTGCTGGGCTCGCAGCTTATCATCAATTTTCCCCCACGACTTCATCACCTGCTGAGACAGGGTACTGCCGATGCCCTCCAGTTTCTGGGTCCAGGTCTGCAGCTCCGCATGATGGTCGGCCATCGCTTTATCAATGGTTCGCTGGATCAGACGTCGATGATCTTTTTCATCTCCTCCCCCTCCGGCAGATTCGCTTTCCTTGAGCCGCTTCAACAGGTTTTCATTACAGTATTCATCCACCCAGTTCAGCAGATCCTCTTCGGATTTCTGCATGGAACTGCTGGGAAACATGACCAGCATACTCATGACCAGCGCGACCAGCGTCGTATCAAAGGCTGTAGATAATCCCCCTGTCACATTACCTAGTGAAGCTTTCAGAGCGGAGATATCGGCGGCTTTATCCATGCCCCCGGCAAACCCCCCCACGGCGGCACTAATCCCGATCACCGTACCGATGAACCCTAAAATTGGAATTGCCCAGATGAAAACCTTGAGCAGCGTATAACTGGAATCGACGGCAGTAGCGTCAATTTCTGATTGTGACTGCAGACGGCTGGAAACCTCGGAACTGCTTTTCAAGACACTGAAATGCTCGAGCCCTCGCAGCACCCGGTTCACCAGAAAACTTTCACGGGGATCTACGGGCAGATTTTTGACATGTTCAATGAATTTGAGAACGGTTTTCTCGGAAATATTCTCGGAAATATCCGTCGGCAGCGTATCAAACAACATCGAATCTTTCTGTTTGGCCAGCTTGAAGTATTTCAAAACCAGAATCGCGGCAGACCAGCTCATCAAAAAGACCAGCGCAAATGGTACCCAGCCCCGGTCCCAGAATAATTCCCCCAGGTAATAACTCCGAAAGGGGAACATGATCATGAGGAATACAATCGAGGCCCCAATGGCGATCATACCACTCTTGGAGAGACTGACTTCGGTTCCATCAGCCCAGCCTTTGGAGACTGCTTTGTTCCCTCCCCGGCTGCTGGAAGATTTTATAGACGGTGTTGAGGAACTCGAAATCGAAACATCGATTGAGGTATCAATGATTGGAGTTTCCGGCTTTTGAACCAGCATCGTGTGATGGCAGTACGGACAACGAACTTTTTTGCCTATATTCTCATCGCGAACTTTGAGTTTTTTGGAACATTTTTCACAGGGAAACTGGAAATACATGAAAGAACCCCAAGGTACAGTAAACTTTAGTATAGATTTATTCTTGGCACGACAGCCCTTCAAAATCAGCTGAAGCTAGTTTATCCAACAGGAGCTGGTCTCAAAAGTCAACAGCCCGCCGCATTCCCGCAAACTGGCGAAAGAGCTTGTGTTATCTGCGTCCGCCGCTTTATAGAGGCTCCTGTCTGATACAAAACCTCACTACATTCTCTACGATTATGAAAAATGTATCTCAATGCCTGTTTTGTGAGTTCTAAATTCATCAGAATACACGACATAAGAGCCAATTGTTATACTAGGATGGTTCAAGTTCTAATGTCATGATCAATCAGGTTGTTCGGTCGTAAATTTGATTCGGGCGGAGATGCAATCCTTAAATAGAAAATTAATACATGTCTAATGACGCAGTTGAAGTCAAGAAACTCTATTGGGCCGGTTTCGATTTGGGGGGCACCAAAATGCTCGCCAAAATCTATGATTCTGAATACAAAACACTGGGGAGAAAACGACGAAAGACCAAAGGTCACACTGGCGTTGAACTGGGGCTTGAGAGAATGGTTCAAACCATCCATCAGGCACTGGAAGAAGCCGAACTCAAGCCCGATCAGTTAGCGGGAATTGGCGTCGGTTGCCCTGGCCCCCTGGATCTGCAAAAGGGCATTATCTTCGAAGCTCCCAATCTGGGCTGGTATAATGCGCCTGTCAAAGAAATACTGAATAAAGAATTTGGCTGTCCCGTTGTCATTTGTAATGATGTCGATGCCGGCGTCTATGGCGAATATCGTTTCGGAGCAGCCAGAGGTTCCTTGTCAGCCTTAGGTATTTTTCCCGGTACGGGTATCGGGGGTGGTGCCGTTTATCACGGCCAGTTGATCCAGGGGAGTAAAAGCTCCTGCATGGAAATTGGTCATATGAAAATCCTGCCCGACGGACCCGAATGTGGCTGTGGTCAGCATGGTTGCCTGGAAGTGCTTGCCAGTCGTCTGGCAATTTCTGCTGCGTCAGCACAGGCCGCCTATCGCGGAGATGCCCCCGTGCTCAGGGCAATGGCGGGAACCGACCTTTCCAATATTCGCAGTGGAATTCTGGCGGCTGCCATCAAGGGAGGAGATGACAGTATCAAAAAAATCGTTCTGCGCGCTGCGGAATATATTGGAATCGCAGCGGGAAATCTGATACACACTTTCTCGCCTGATGTCATCATTATGGGCGGAGGGCTCGTGGAAGCGATGCCGGACTTTTTTGTGCAGGCGGTTGCCGAGGCCGCACGCAAGAATGTGATGCCGACTTTTAAGGATTCATTTAAAGTCATCCCGGCCGCGTTAGGAGACGATTCCTCAGTGATGGGGGCTGCAGCCTGGGCGCAAAAAATAATTCAGGAAACGACAACCATGAGAATTGACGCGAAAGCATGAATACCAAAGATTCCTCTTCAGCCGAGACCACTGCCGGTCCCAGCCGTCCGGAGCCTGTTCCCAATCGTTTGATTGCCGTCATCGATATCGGCACCGGCGCGATCCGCATGGCGATCGCCGAAATCAAGGAAGACAGTACCGTCCATACGCTGGAGCGACTCTCTCAGGCCGTGACGCTTGGTGAAGACACATTCCAGACGCGCAACATTCAAAAATCGACAATGGAAGACTGCGTCCGCATTCTCAAGAGTTATCGTCGAAGGCTGGATGAATACCAGATTACGCGCGATGACCAGATTCGCGTTGTTGCCACCAGCGCAGTCAGGGAAGCAGACAATCGGCTGGCATTTACTGACCGGATTTTTATCGCAACCGGTTTCGAAGTGGCCCCGCTGGACGAAGCAGAGGTGAACCGGATCACCTATCAGGGAATTCGGCCTTACCTGACAGCGAAGCCAAATCTCGACGAGGCGCGAACCATTGTTACGGAAATCGGAGGAGGGACCACCGAACTCTTACTGGTCCAGCACGGAGATGTGCTGTTCTCAAAGAATTATCGACTGGGAGCCTTGCGCCTGCGTGAAATGCTGAAAGGATATCGCGTTCCCTTATCCAAAGAACGTACGATCATGGAAAACCAGATTCAGCGGGTGATTCAGCAGATTGTACACGAAGTTCCTGCGGATAAATCAATCAAACTGGTCGTGCTCGGCGGCGATGTCCGGTTTGCACTGGCACAATTGCGGCCGGATGACGAAGTGCTTGACCCCGGTGATTCACCAGACGAACTCGATCGGCTCAAGGTTTCTGAACTGAGTAAGTTCACGGACAGGATTTTGCAGATCAGTGAAGATCAACTCGTTCAAAACTACCATCTTTCGTTTACCGATGCGGAGACTCTGGGACCTGCCTTGCTGGCATACACGAAACTGGCGGAAGCATATCAACTGAAATTTATTTATGTGACCAAAGCCAACTTTCGTGACGGGCTGCTGAAAGAAATGGCAGATCAGAATAACTGGTCGGATGAATTTAACAGACAGGTCATTCGTTCGACCATCGATTTCGGCAAACGGTTTGACTTTGACCAGGCGCATGCACAGCACGTCGCCTTCCTGGCTGACAAGCTGTTCCAGTCATTGCAAAACGAACATAAACTCGATTTGCGGAATCGGCTGCTGTTATATACGGGCGCTTTGCTGCATGAAATCGGGATTTATGTCAATCAACGCAGCTACCACAAACATTCGATGTATTTAATCAGTAATGGCAATCTGTTTGGACTGGGGCAGTCCGACCTGTTAATGGTCGCGCTGATCGCCCGCTACCATCGGCGGGCCTCTCCCAATGCGACTCATCCGGGATATTCCACGTTAGATCGTATCAGCCGTATTGCCATCGCCAAGATGGCCGCGATCCTGCGGGTCGCCGACGCGCTGGATTATTCTTATAGTCAACGCGTCCAGGAAATCGAATGTGAGATTGATCAGGGACAATTGATCATTTCCATCCCGCATGTCGAAGATGTTTCGCT
Source organism: uncultured bacterium (assembly GCA_963974925.1). Classification (GTDB taxonomy): domain Bacteria; phylum Planctomycetota; class Planctomycetia; order Planctomycetales; family Planctomycetaceae; genus Gimesia. The sequence goes on from CAXBFD010000097.1 coordinate 20,582, forward strand.
GGAACAAATTGCCTTAGTGGAAAAAGGCCCGCTGTTTGAAGAAGTGTTCGGGCTCAAAGTCCACTTGCGGAAAAAACAATAAGCCAAATTTTCAGAGCGGCTGCTTTGCCTGCAAAAAGCCGCACAATCGATTTTTATTATTCATAACACAACAGGGCGCGCATGTCTTCTACAGCAACAAACTATCTCAACCGGGAATTGAGCTGGCTGGAATTTAATCAACGGGTGCTGGATGAAGCCCATGATCCTCTGAATCCGTTATTGGAGCGATTAAAATTTCTGGCAATTACCAGTTCGAACCTTGACGAATTTTTCATGGTCCGCGTAGGCGGGCTGCATTTATTGCAGACCAGCGGCAGTAAAATCTCTGATCCGTCAGGTATGACCCCGAAGGCAACTCTGGAAGCGATCAGCCTGCGCGTTCATCAGATGATGGTCGAACAATATCAATGTTTACTGACAGAAATCGAGCCCCCTCTGGCGGCAGCCGGTTTTCAGAGAGTCCATCCTCAGGATCTGGCCGATTCTCAACGCCGCATCGTCGAACATGTATTCAAGGATGAAATCTACCCCGTCCTGACCCCGATGGCGGTGACTCCGGAAATGGATTTTCCTTATCTGATGAACCATACGCTGAATATCGTTGTTCGCCTGGCGCCCGATGAGAAAAACGAAAAACGAGAGGATCGTTTTGCCATCATTCCTTTTGGCAGAACGGAATTTCGGTTTATTACGCTCCCTTCCGAAGGCGGCTATCAATATCTGCCAATGGAAGACGCCGTCTGTCTGTTCATCGAACAGTATTTTCAGGGTGAACACGTACTGGAAAGTATTCCGTTCCGCGTTACAAAAAATGCCGATGTCAGTCTGCATGATGAATTTGCCTCAGATCTGCTGCATCAGATGGAAGACATGCTCGCTCAGCGAAAACAGGGGAGTTGCATTCGTCTGGAAATTGCGGAACGGGTTTCAGTTGAGACGCTGGAATTTCTGGAACGCGGCTTAGGGGTGCTCGATCAAAATGTCTACCGGATTCCCGGTCCTTTGGATCTGACCGCGTTCATGAGATTGACGGAAATCTCAGGTTTTGATGCATTGAAATCAGAGTCCTGGCCTCCTCAACCTGCCCCTGTGGTAAACCCCGAAATCAAGATGTTCGATAACATTTCGAAGCAGGATATTCTGCTGTGCCATCCTTATGAAAGTTTTGAACCGGTTGTCAGACTGATTGAAGAAGCAGCCGTGGATCCGGATGTCCTGGCGATCAAACAGATTTTATATCGCACCAGTAAACACAGCCCGATTGTCGCCGCTTTGATCCGGGCCGCAGAACAAGGCAAACATGTCACAGCCATCGTGGAACTGAAGGCCCGTTTTGATGAAGCACGCAATATCGAATGGGCCAAAAATCTGGAGCATGCCGGCGTACAGGTAATTTATGGCGTCAAAGGACTCAAAACGCATGCAAAAGTCTGTTGCATCATCCGTCGCGAACCACAGGGTATACAACGCTATCTCCATTTCGGTACGGGAAATTACAACGATGCGACAGCGAAAATTTACAGCGACATCAGTTATTTCACCTGCGATGAAGTTTTAGCGTCAGACGCAATCAACTTTTTTAATTCGATTACGGGTTACTCGCAGCCTCAAAAATATCAGAAACTGGAAGCGGCTCCCATCAGCTTAAGAGACAAAATTCTGGATCTGATTCATCATGAGACGGAGCGCAAAAAGCAGGGGCAAAAAGCGAGAATTGTGGCCAAGGTCAATTCACTCGTTGATCCGCAAATTATTGATGCGCTCTATGAAGCTTCTGAAGCCGGAGTAAAAGTAAAATTGAATATTCGCGGCATCTGCTGTCTGCGCCCCGGCGTCGCCAAGTTAAGTAAAAATATTGAAGTGGTCAGCATCATCGATCGGTTTCTGGAACATGCCCGGATTCTGTATTTTTATCACGGCGGTGACGAGCGCGTTTTTATTTCCAGTGCTGACTGGATGCCCCGCAACCTGGATCGCCGCGTTGAACTGCTGGTCCCCATCGAAGAAGAAAACAGCCGTCGAAAAGTCATTAAAATTCTCAACACCTATTTCGAAGACAATGCCAAAGCCCGTGTTTTAAACGGCGAAGGGGTTTATGAACGGATCACCCCCAGCAAGGAAAAAAACCTGGTGCGCTGTCAGCAGGTTTTATACGAAGAAACAGTCGCGGCGGTGAAGCAGGCTGAAAAAGCGGGACGTACCGTTTTTGAACCACATATGGCTCCCGAAGATCGGTAATCACTGAATTCTGTTGCTGTGAGGTCATTGCAGTACACAAGAACTCAGTACAAAACCGGCCTGCGATACAGCCCTCGATTTATCCCTGTGAAAATCTGAGGATTCGTAAAAAACTTATCCTGTTCATTTAGAATAAGTTACGACACTCGCCGATTCCTATTCCAGAGAATTCCGACCGGTTCACCACAAAAAGGTATTGCCTCATCGAATGGATTTGCAAAAATAGGGATAGATCATGTATCGCACCCACGCAGTGCGATAGGACTAAAGCCTGTGTTCTAATTGGAGCTACAAACCGATGATGAATCAGGGAGTTTATCCAAGAAAAGGAGGTGATTGAGTGGACAGTTATTGTTGTAGCCAGAAAGGTGGTTGTTCTTAGCGACTGCTGGCGGGTTGTCATAGACGACCACCACTCGTAAGGGTCACCTTCGATCCTAACGAAACTAGACCAGAGGCTGACTTGCGTTAACGTGAGTCAGCCTCTTTTTTTTCACATGAATCGTAAAAATCGGGATAGGGGGAACCCTCACGGGTTCCCTCCTCCCACACCACCGGGCATA
>CAXBFD010000098.1:0-23161 GCA_963974925.1 uncultured bacterium
ATCGGTTCACTGGCGTTAGAAAAAATCCACGCCCTGTATGAGGATCATTACCGCCAGATTGAATCCGGTGCATCCCCTAGTTTGTTCGGCCGTTTGAACCTTCACAGAGAATCATCCGAATTCCAGAGGGAAGGGATCGTCGATGCTGTTTAGCTGTTATTATACCGGCGCCCCAGACCCGCAGGGAAAAGGCCAGATGGCGACCGACGATGATATTAAGGTGGAACCGTTAATCGGTGATTGCGAACGTCTGGGAGTGGAACTGACGATCTTTCACGATCTGCTTTCGAATGCGTTTTGTGAAAAGTGGTCGAGTGACTTGATTCAATTTGCACGGGTGCCTGTTACCCCCATTTATTCCGTTTGCGATTATCGCACCTTCTGTATTCGAGACTGGCTGCAGACGCACGAATATGAAACCGTGTGGTATTGCGATCTGTTTGACGTGAGGATGAATCGACACCCAGAGACGATGCTGGATCTGTTTCCTGGTTACGATTTGTTTCTCGGCATCGAAAGCTGCGATCTGAAAAATAACATGGATACATCAGATGGCCGGTGGATGGTGAAAAAATTCAAGCAGACTTACGGGGACGTACCCCCAGAGAGTCTGAATCAGACCATTTTAGCAGCTGGCCACTGGGGGGGCACCTTTAAAGCTGCAAGCCGATTTTGTAATGTGCTTTGCGACGAATTCGAACGGGTGAACGCAGGCCGGAACAATTTAAACATGGCGGTTTATAATCAGGTGGCTTACCGAGATGTCGGCCGGGGTAATTTCTGGGCCAATGGCTATCCATTCAATTCAGAGTTTCGCGCGTTCGACATGACCGCAGATGCGGTTTTTATTCACAAGTAACCCCCGCCCGTGACCTATTACTATGCGTTTAAGCTGGTCGGAATTGCGGACACGCCGGTGGGGTTCACATGGAATGACCGCGCGGGGAACTCAGGGCGATTTTGTTCTGTCGGATTCCATCATTGAGGGGCTGGTTTCGCAAGCGGCGATTGACCAGGCTCCATGAACTCATTGATGTCGATTTTTAAATCCGGGTCAAAGTGAGTGGTGGCCCAGCAGACATCGTTCAAATCCATGCCAGGGAGATAATATACGATGAATGTTCTTTCGTAGGGCCGATCCTTCTGTTTTTCCAGTTCAATAGCAATGGTTCGCAGGCGGTCTTCCGTCACCTTCGCTTTTAAATGCACAATCAGGCTGCGCTTGATACCGGGGATACTATCCGACTCTTCCACCGTGTATTCCGGTTTAACGGACGGCTCAGCCATGGGTGAAGTTACCCCTTGATTTACTGGTGCCGAATTTGATTGTTGAGAGCCCATCTTGACGGCCCCGACAATCAGGATCAAAAGACCGATCCCGGCGATACAGCACACGAGCAGGCAACCACCGCTTACAAACAGACAGCCCGCTTTCTGGTTCTTTTTCAACGCCATGTCTGCCTGCCTTAATCGGTCAGTTCGTCCAAATCCTCAACGCCATGCCATGCTTCCAGATCCTCTGTGGTCATGGGGTCAAAGTACATCTCATGATTCTGAATGACCTGCACGCGAGGCTGTACCGGATCAGATAGGACCCGATACAGCCAGACCAGTGCCAATATCACTATGAGCGTGTATTTCATCCCATCAGCGTACCAAATAATAACAGATGTTCAACTGCCGAGTGGTGAAATTTTATTTCCTGAGAAATAAAACAGAAGCGGGGCAGGGCTGTGAATCTGGGTCATGTGACTAGATTTAGGATCTAGTGCCGCAAGGCGTGCAGGTTCAAGTCCTGTCATCCCCATTAATACTGAAAAGCACTGATGTCAGCTCAAGGCATCAGTGCTTTTTTTTGGCGATTCATTCTCCCGGTTCCAGAATCCGCACGACCTGCGCATAGGTGTCGACTTCGATCAGATCGCCGGATTGAATGCGGGTGGTGGCGTGACGAGTGCCGATCAGGGTTGGTTTCTTTAACTCCCGCGCCAGAATCGCCGCGTGGCAGGCAATGCCGCCGTCATCCGTCACTATCGCACCGCAGCGCTGCAATAAAGGCATCAGCGCCGGATTGGACTGAATTGAAACCAGGACCTCATTCTCTTCAATCGTCTGGTCTTTCGCATCCAGAGTAAGCACCACCCGCGCCCGTCCGCGAAAGATACCGGGCCAGGCGGCCTGTCCGGTTAACTCGTTTGAATTGTTCGTCGGCTGGAGCTTTCTCTGCTTAGCCAGTCGCGTCAATAAATAACCGGTTTGTGAAACCAGATGAAATTTTTCTTCACCCTCGATCATTTGAAAAATGAATCGATCCCCGGCGTCAACGACTTTCAATCGGGACTCCAGCAGTTCCCGGGTGACGCTGCCCGCTTTCAATTCACTCCACAAAATCAATTCGCCGGCGCGATCCGGTTCTGCAAAACCGAGCTGCCTGGCTGTCTGAGCCGCCAGGGGTTCCAGGATCTTTCGTTCGATCACAGGATACAGGGAATGCGAACGAATCTGCTCTGCCAGCGATCTGACTTCAGGATCATCAATTCCGTGTGCTTCGATATAGATCAACACCCAGGCGGGGAACACTGTCGTATGCTGGGCGACATCGGCGAAAAAGTCTTCGAGTTCTTCCAAGTTCTGAAAACCGCTCACTCCCTGCTCAATGACGGGCCGGCCCTGTGCATAGATTCCCAGCCCATATCTTAAAATCCGGATGAGTTGATCCCGGTCATTCTGAAACAGGCCACCGATGCGATCGAAAAAGGCTTCCGCGGAATCATGGGGATAAAACAGATTCATCATCCCTGTTTCGTCCTGAATCAGCAACGCTTCATTCAGGTGCCCGCCGAGCGTATTGTCAGCGTGTTTCGCATCCAGCCAGTAAGGCAGGATCGATGCAGCCAGCAGGAAAAACGGACGCCGAACCGTAAACTGCCATTCCTGGCTTTCATCAATCAGCCTTTGATTATATTCCTTCGCCAGCGTGGTAATCGGTCGCGCCTGTAACACCTGGAAAGCCCCCTCTTCGATCGCCCACTCGGTATCAATTGGATGCCCGTAATGATCGTGCAGTCGAGTGAGTAATCTGGCAAATTCGGTCACCTGCTGCGCACTGATTTTAGGCTTGCCACCGCGGCCATCGAGCTGCTGCCAGACCGGTCGTGCATTTCCTTCCCCCATCCACAGCGCTTCGCTCTGTTCGCCGATCAACGATTCCAGAATCTGGTTGGTCGCACGTTCCACCACAAACTGATCCGGAATAATTCTCCCGGAGACGATGGCTTCTCCCAGCCCCAGACAGGCCTCGATCAACTGGATACCGGGCTCCTGAGTCACGGGATGCACCGAAAAGCCGATGCCGGAGATTTCACTGGCCACCATTTTCTGAACCACGACCGCCACAGAAATCTGCCCCGCAGCGAATCCGTGCGTTGCCCCGTAAGCCAGAGCCGACTCGCTGAACAGGGAGAGCCAGCAATCCCGGATATTCTCCATGATCGCCTCCGGCGCGACATCCAGGAACGTTTCCAGTTGTCCCGCCCAGGCGCTCGTGGCACTGTCTTCACAGGTGGCACTGGATCTCACAGAAACGCGATTCGCCCGTAACTCTGCTGCAGCCGCATGGACTGCCTGCCTGATTTCCTCTGGTATCGGGACATCCTCAAAGCAGGCGCGAATCTGGTGATGCGCCTGCGTCAAATCAATCCGACCCGCATTCAGTGCCTGGATTGTTTCGATGACCGGCTGCTGCAGATCTCCCGACGAAAAATAGCTCTGGAACGCAGAACTCGTCACGACAAAGCCGGGAGGCACCGGTGCCTTTGCCCGTATCAACTCCCCCAGCGAAGCACCTTTTCCCCCCGCTTCCGCAACGCAGGAAGAGTCCAGTTCTGAGAGTTTGTAAATAAGTCGGTTCGCCATAATTCCCTGTTCTTCCCCTGATCCTGATTACGGTTTCTGAATTGTGGAGCCCCCTTTTAACGACATTAAACACGATCTGCCTGTTCGTACGCAACCAGGCGAACGCTATCAGGAATGTTGGGACCGACGCTGGATTCTGCTGCCGAACCCCGGCTACGGCGACTGGTGAAAGGCCGTATACAACTACAACAGTGCATTACCCGCCTCGAATCAACGCCGCCTGAAATTTGCCCCCTCAATATCGGTGCAAAAGAAGTCACTGGTTTCAAGTACACTCCATAACTAAATACACAATCATACTTTAGTGCGCCGTAACTTTTGACAATTCAAAATATACTGCTCTACCTTTATTATTTACGTATATTTATTAACTAATATTATTGATGGTATTAAACATTACGGTAATAATTAAATACACCTATCGGATCTCACTGATCTCGATTGGTGTAGAAATCTGATTTCATACATCATGCGCTCTGATTTAACGAAATAGTTCTACTCCTGAATTTTTTCGTTTTATCTTCTTAATGGAAAAGGCACATTTCATGCGAACGTTACACTTGCGAAAACGCGGTTTCACACTCATTGAATTATTGGTAGTCATTGCCATCATCGCGATTCTGATTGCACTTCTTTTACCCGCCGTCCAGCAGGCACGCGAAGCCGCCCGACGCAGTACCTGTAAAAACAACTTGAAGCAAATGGGACTGGCGTTACACAACTATCACGATACCCATCGCGTTTTTCCCCCAGCGACCATCGCAGCAGGTCTTGACTATTGTGATCTTGCCAACAATCCGGGGGGGATTCTTCTGAATCATACTTGTTATCAAATGATCTTGCCTTTTATGGACCAGGCAAATCTGTACAACAAATTTAACTGGAGTCTTTCCAGTGGTCCTGCGAATCATGGCAGGTCATGCACAGGTACGGCCACAACACCATCAGACCAGTTTTCTGTCGTCACCTCTCCTGTACCCGTTTTTTTATGCCCCTCCGATCCCGGTAAACCTTCAGAAAACGCAGGGGCATCAGGTGCTTACGCTGCCAACCTGGGCTGGAGAACGAGCTACGGAATTGTAAACTACACCACGGGAGCTGCAGCAGGGAGCTGGGGAAAGAACACCAGTACCCTCAAAGCGACCATGGGACCGAATGGTGCCGCCAAATTCAGAGACATTACCGATGGCACGAGCAATACGATGGTTCTGTGTGAAACACCGTTGGACAAAACCTACTACACCTATGGCCCTTACTGGAATACAGCCACTCATACATTTTTTGTGATGCCCGGCGTATCAGGTTACACCTTAAACTTTGATAACACTGACGGAAAACAGTATGCCTGGGGTGCCGGCAGCTTTCATGTCGGTGGAGGTCATGTCCTGCTGGGAGACGGCGCCGTTCGTTTCCTCAGTGAAAATGTCGACCGGGTGAGTGTCGTTCAGGCACTGGTTTCCATCAGAGGCGGAGAGATTACACCGGAATTTTAACCAGTAATAGAACTCCGCTTTAACGTCCCGCTCACACCGCGATGGCACTACTGTCATCGCGGTATTTACAAACGATCAACACACTTCTGTATGATTGTTCCCGCACTCTTTCTGTTTCAGCAATAAGAACCATAAATATGATGTTTATCAAACCCGCATTCCTTACACTGAATCACTTCGGTTTATTAATAATCCTCTCTACCTTTACCGGCTGTCTGGGAACTGGCGGAGAACCGATTCCGGATCTGGCGGAAGTCACTGGGATCGTCACTCTGGATGGAAGCCCGCTGGAAAATGCGAAACTCGTTTTTGAACCACAGCAAATCAGCGAAAAGGGGCGGGCGCGGGCCTCGAGTGCATCCACTGCTGCGGATGGTTCCTACACTCTGGAATACAATGCAGACGCGTCGGGAGCCACGCCGGGAAAACACACCGTCGTGATTCTCAAAATGTCAGATGACCCCGCGAAAGCCGGCGAGCAGTTGATCCCTGCGAAATACAACGACAAAACCGAACTGACCGCCGACGTCATCGCAGGCAAGAATACGGTCAACTTCGATCTGAAATCAAAGTAAATTTGATTACAGACTGGCAGGCTGCTTGGTGGGAACGTTCTCAGCCGCTGGCACAGTCGCTCCCACATAATGACTGCTCCGCAGTAGAAATCGTTTTTCCACCAGATTCCACATCAGGATCGCACCGAGGACCGTAATGCTGACTGCGGAAAACAGGAAGTACCAGGGACGCTCCGTAAACCAGCCCGAATTCAATAAAAGCTGGATCACCGGAAAGTGCAGGATGTAAACACCGTACGAAAAATCGCCATACCTCCCGAAGTTCCCCGCGTAGAGATACAGTCCGAAAAATAACACCAGAGTCGCCAGCGCGAACGGCTGCAGGAGGGGCAGGGGAATTAGAAAATTCAACGCCAGCACGCCCACCGCTGCAGACACAAAATACCCGATACGGCGTTCAAAGAACGGCAGATAATAAAACACAACTGCCCCCGCCATAAAGTAAGACAATTGCCCCGGCAGTTGACGTGCCAGCCGTTCATAAAAATCGATGCCCGTCTGCGCCGCCTTCACCGTTATCAGTTCGGCGTATACCACCGAGAGACAGTAAATCAGAATCAGCAAGGGGAGGCGGCGAAACCGGCGCAGGCAGTACACAATCAAAGGCACTGCCACATAAAACATCACCTCAATCTTGAGCGTCCACAGCGCCCCATTGACGGTCGCCAACCGGTTTGATTCAAACACACCCGGCAACGTCGGCTGCAGGAAATTCAGAAACGTCAGGTTTGCAACCAGATACTTGATCCACGCCAGCGAGAAATAATCGGCAAGCGGCTGCTGGCTCACAAATACCAGTCCCACCGCGCACAGCATGACTATCGTGAAATACGCGGGATAAATCCGCCGCAGACGTTTGCCGGCATAAGAGGCGAGAGAGGAAGACCGTTCATAACTCATCACAATCAGAAAACCACTCACCACAAAAAACGCCTGCACCGCCACTTTCGACGACAAGATCCCAGACAGCCCCCGTAATGCTTCAAAGTCCGAAAGTTCAGCCGCATGCACCAGACAGACCGTCATCGCCAACAACAATCGCAAGAGATCGAAGTTATTCTCTTTCAAACGAGGATGATCGAGAGGCAGCAAATCCATTTCCTGACCTGGGTTTTGAACATTGAAATTCAGCAAACAACGTCCAAACTGTCGCGGACAAGCAGGATTCTGTCAAGATGGGTTGTGGTGAACTATTAACTGATCTCTGTTTTCAGTGAGGAACGCGAAACCGTTCCAGCGGATCAAAGCCCCGCTGTTTGAAAAACTCCTTCGTGGAGAAGATTGATCTCTGTGGAGGACCGAAACTCAGACAGAGGGGATTCACACGCGCCGGTTTTTCTTCCAGATCCATCTGTGCGCTGACTTCTCCGGGTATTGGTTTGTCGTGTTTCATAAAACGTTGTGCGACAAATTCCCAGTCTTCCTGAGTCAAATGCGGTCGCTGCCGATACGTCTCTCTTTCCTGCTGACGCTCCATTGAAGTTCCCAAGGCACTCACCACGCTCACCAGAACATTCAACGCCAGCATCACGAAAAACGAATTCCCACCGCTTTCCGATTCCGCTGACGGTGCCGACTCCCATTTCGCGAACAGATCCTGCTGAAAGTTGTGTTCACAAAAAACGCATTCCTCTGTCTCGATCTCCAGGTCAGCGCTGCAGCCCGGACACGTTTTATATTTCAACCGTCGTTCGTGATCATGATATTCCTTCATTTGTGATCCCCCTGGTGAATCAGGTGTTGAGTTTTCTGCCAGGATCAAAAAGTCCTCAGGTTCCTGAATCCTCATTTTAAAATATCAAATTTCCACAGGCAATCTTTTTTTCAGAATCAAGTGGAAAAATATTTTTCAGAAAGGACAAAACGACTGCATCCGGAGTTCACGCAGAATGAAAAAAGCGGAAGCAGTTGGTATCCCTGCTTGCTGAAGTAATGCTCTAATCAACTGAAAGCATCGGACACATCAGCATAGCCAACACTCATTGCAGCAGTTCAAAACAATTCATAAGAATTTGTAATTTTTTGATCTGTCAATTCAAAAATTTTCGGTTCTTAAATTGATCGCATGCTAATGAGAACCAGTAATTTCTGAGTACGACTTCCTCACATTCCCTAAAACAAACAGGAACGGCACTGGCGTCGTACCTCACGCAACCGGGAAGAATCGAGATCAGCAGCCCCCAGACCAGGTTGTCACAACAAGAATATTTAACAAAAGGGATTCAAAGATGGCAAAGAAAAAAGCGCACAGAGCGCCTTCAAAGAAAAAAACTCCCGCTCGTCGTCGTGCTGTTAAAGCACCTGCACCAGAACAAAATTCAGCACGAATTCTTAATTGTATTCCTTCTCTGAACACTCAAGACGACTGGAAATATGAAACAGCGCTTTCGTCAGGAATCGCTGCTGCTGCTCCCATTCCATCATCAAAGGATCTTCGTGAACCTTGGTGGAAAATCGGGGATCAGGGTAACACAGGTTCCTGCGTCGGCTGGGCCACCGCTGATTCGATTTTGAGATGGCATTTCGTACAATCAGGTAAAATCAATGATAACGAACTAATTTCAACACGATTTACATGGATGGCATCTAAAGAAACAGACATCTTCACTTCTCGGCCGACAACGTTCATCGAACAAGATGGAACAAGTCTCAAAGCGGCCCTGGATATCTCTCGAAAATTCGGCGCCGTCCGAGACTCGATCTTGCCATTCGGATCCGGCCAGCTCTATCAGGGAGAATCTGATACTTTTTATGCGATTGCCTCGCAGTTAAAAATCGCAAGTTACATCAATCTGGAACGCAATACTCAGGACTGGCGCGAATGGATTGCCAACAGTGGTCCGATCCTCGTCCGCCTGGATGTCGATGAAACGTGGATGAACGCGACTGCCACGAATGGGAAACTGGCAGAGTATAAACCAGAGACGGCAAGAGGCGGACACGCAGTCGCATTGGTAGGCTATACTGCCAACACATTCATCGTACGCAACAGTTGGAACACATCATGGGGCGATAATGGCTTTGCACATGCTTCAAATCTCTATGCTCAAGCCGCATTTACAGAAGCATATGGAGTAAAAATCTGACCGACTGGTTATTTAAGCGGATCTATGATCGCCCGTTTCAAAACTGTTTCCCCGGACTCTTCCCTCAAAAAGGCGGGAAAACATGCTGGGAATGCTGATTAGAGGAGCGTACGGGAAACATTTTCTTCACCATAGAACAATTCAGCAATTTCAACGACAGCTAAACGAATACATCCCGCCGCTGATTTGCTTAAATCGAATCAGCTTTATGCGGTTCAAAATCGTCCTCGCTCTCTAATTCAATTGATCGCTAATATTCAAGTCTGACTTTCTAATCTTCTGGAGATAAATACTCGGCAGTTTCAATTTTATCCCTCTCTTTCATGCGATAAGGCAAGGACGTTCCCGAAGAATAATGATAATAGATTTTCGCCAATTGACTGCGTTCCGATTCCCAGTCGCCTTCAAAAATCTCAAATTGATAAATCGAAGTCTTCTGCTCTGATACGCCGTGAAAAATCAATTCACCCAGGAAGCACTGATCCCGACTACTTCTGTGCATTCTTTTCCCGCATCAACTGAGGTGGGAACTGCGCCGGTTCCGCGCCATTTTTCAGTCGCAGGTTCGCCCCCATGCGACGTTTGTGGCTGAAGGGAACTCGATTCGCATCGGATTTCTCCAGAATCGCATGCAGGTCGGCCCGCATTTTTTGGATTCGTGCCTGATGTTCTTTCTCGAAGATCAGATTCGTCTCTTCATGCGGATCCTGTTCCAGATCATACAGTTCATCAAGATCCCAGATGCCATGATATTGGATGAACTTATAGCGCGGCGTGCGCAACGCGAACGTGGTCGGCGTCTGCGGGAAATTGAACTCCCAGTAGTATTCATAGAGACTGTTTTTCCGCCAGTCAGCAGCAGGCAGATTCCCGGCGGCCAGTTGCAGAAAACTTTGTCCGTCCATCTGAGAAGGCGTTTGTAATCCGGCCGCGGCCAGAATCGTGGGTGCGATGTCAATATTCGCGACCACTTCGTTTACAACGGTCCCCGGCTTCCAGAGACCGGGGAAGACTCCCACCAGAGGCACGCGGATCGATGCTTCATAGGCAGTCCGCTTGTCAATTAAACCATGTTCGCCCCACTGAAAACCGTTATCTCCCATATACAGAACCATGGTATTCTCGCCATAACCGTTCTCATCGAGCCATTTCCGCACGCGGGCAATCGACTCATCGACACTCAACAGGGCTTCACAATACAGCCGATAATGTTCTTCGATGTCCGTATCCTGGTGATAGGCAAAATCAACGCCGTGCCAGCTGTTGCGCTGGTTTTTGAGCCACATCGGCTTATTAAAATAGTTCTCCGAGGTATTCGCCATCGTTTTCGGAATCGGCATCGCCTTATCTTTATAACGTCCCGCGTGTCGCTCGGCCGGGTGAAACATGCCATGCACGCCTTTATGAGACAGATACATGAAAAACGGTTTGTCTTTCGGTTTGACACTCTCGTTCAGCCAGTTGATCGCGTAGTCCGTCAACTCATCCGTGATGTAACCTTTTTGTGGCACGGATTTCCCGTCGATGTTGAGCGACCAGTTTTTCAGATGCTCCGGCGGATAGTAGTGCCCCTGTCCGCGAAACGAGATCCACTTGTCGAAACCGGGCCGCGGATCGTCCGAATGCCCGCCCATATGCCATTTGCCGAAGAATCCGGTCTGGTATCCAGCCGCCTGCAGATACTGCGGAAAAAAGATCGTCCCCGGTTTGGCGGACACGTTGTTATCGACCACACCATGATTGTGCATATACTGGCCGGTGAGAATCGAAGCCCGGCTCGGCGAACAGAGCGACGTGGTCACCATCGCATTTTTGAAATAAACACCCTCTTTCGCCAGCGCGTCCATCGCCGGTGTTTCGACCCAGGGGTGACCTGCAAAACTCATCACGTCGTAACGATGGTCGTCGGCGAGAATAAACACCACATTTTTGGGTTTCGCCCCTTCGATCTTCTCCAGTTTCAAATCGGCGGCGGAAACCGGAGTGAGGAGTGCAAAACAGATTAAACACATCAGAGAAATCAGTCGCATGAGTTCACCCGTTGTTCAAATTAGTTGATCGTTTGTAAAATCGAATCGAAATTTGCGGTCTATTCACCTGAAAATCAAAACCAGATCCGCGAGTCAGTTATGGAGAAACATCGGAGCTGGTCGCTTCTTTTTCGGAAGTTGTCGTTTTCGGGACCACTTCCGCCTGATCCTCTTTTTTGTCATTTTTCAGGATGACTCCGCCAAAAGTGGCTTTCAGACGTCCGTCGGGAGATTCAAGAATGACAAATTCACTCGCATTCCCATATTGCTCCTTGATCGCCGGCATGTTGACTCCCCAGGTAACCTTATAATCTAAGGATTTGATTTTATTGATCGCATCCAGCGCATTTTGCCGCGCGGGGTCCTGCAGGCCAGACGCGTAAGTTTCCAGCGTTTCCCAATTCTCAGGTCCGGCTTCGTTCACACTGGCGCTGATCGTATAGATGGCCGTCACGATGTCGAGGGCAGTTTCTTCCGGATCTGCTGGCGCAGATGGCTTGGGAGGTGACGCGGACCGACCACAGCCGACAACAAAAATCAGTCCCAGCAGCAATAAAGATACAAATCGGATACGAGTCATTTCCACCCTTAACTTTTCTAAAACAGGTTCTCAATCATACTTCACGGTGAATACTCTCTGAATCCACACAAAAATCATAGCGGGCCTCACAGTGGCTGTACACACAACCCCATTCAACTAAATCAGATTTTCCATTTCACGACTCCCGAATGAATTTCCACTCACACTGGCATACCGCCGGAATCTTCCCATAATACAACGAGTTCAGAAAACAGATACACTTCACTTTTGGAAACAACATCCATGTACGACTGTGTGATTATCGGAGCAGGGCACAACGGCCTCGTTTGTGCACATCAACTCGCGCGACAGGGGTGGAAGGTGCTTGTCCTCGAACGCCGCGATCTGGTCGGCGGGGCCTGCGTGACGGAAGCGCTCTGGCCCGGTTTCAAGGTCTCAACCGCCTCTTATCTCGTCAGTCTGCTGCTCCCCGAAATCGAACAGGAAATGCAGCTCGCCCGCTTCGGCTATCGCGTGCTGCCGCGTAATCCAAGTTCGTTCACCCCCCGCGCGGATGGAAAATCCCTGCTGCTGGGTCCCGACCTCAAACAGAATCAGGCTCAGATCGCCCCGTTCAGCCAGCGCGACGCGGAACAGTTTCCCCGCTACGAAGCCATGCTGCAGAAAATCGCCGAATGCCTGGAACCGGCGTTGATGCAGACGCCCCCCGATCTGGTGCCACTCCCTTCAACCTGGCGTTCCGTCGGCTTAAGGAAAAGACTCCGCGATACCAGAACCGCCTACCACCTGCATCAATCGTTGAAACAACTCGGGGAAACGCTGCCCGAAGCCATCGAACTGCTCACCGGAGCCGCGCTGCCGATCCTCAATCGCTGGTTCGAATCGGACATCCTCAAAGCAACACTGGCGACCGACGCCATCATCGGGACTTTTCAGCCTCCGTCCGCCCCGGGCACTGCGTATGTCCTGCTGCATCATGTAATGGGTTCCGCGGGCGGGGCACGGGGAGTCTGGGGTTATGTCGAAGGGGGCATGGGTGCGTTGAGTCAGGCGATGGCGGCTTCTGCGAAAGAGGCAGGCGTCGAGATCCGGACCGGCGTCTCCGTCGAGGAAATTCTTATCACCGACCAGAAAACGACGGGCGTCAGACTCTCTAACGGCGAGACCATTCCTGCCCGCGCCGTCGCTTCCAACGCCGACGCGCATGTGACCTTCGAAAAACTGATCCCCGCCAGCATCCTGCCCGATTCGTTTCAAAATGCAGTCAGCCGCATCGATTACAGCAGCGCCAGTATGAAAATCAACGTTGCCGTCAGTGAGCTGCCCGACTTCACCTGCCTGCCCGGAAAAAGTGAACCCGGTCCGCAGCATCGGGGCACCATCCATATCGGTGCGACCTGCGAAGAAATCGAACGTGCTTACGACGATGCCAAATACGGCCAGCCTTCACAGCAGCCGATCATCGAAATGACAATCCCCACGGCCGTCGATACCACGCTCGCTCCCCCCGGACAACATATTCTCTCGCTGTTCGTGCAATACGCGCCCTACAAATTAACCAGCGGCCACTGGGACGAGATCAAAGAGGACTTCGCCGACCGCTGCATCGCGCGGATTGCCGAATTCGCGCCGAATGTGCCCGCGTCCGTTCTGCATCGCCAGGTACTTTCACCCCTTGATCTGGAACGCACCTTCAGCCTGACCGGCGGCAATATCTTTCAGGGAGCCATGCCCGCGCATCAGTTATACAACATGCGGCCCATCGCCGGCTGGAGCGATTACCGCACGCCGATTGAAGGCCTCTATCTGTGCGGCAGTGCCGCTCATCCCGGCGGCGGCGTCATGGGAGCCTGCGGTCGGAACGCGGCCCGGGAAATGCTGCGTGACGGAAAACCGTAAGCTGAATGATCCGTCACCGTACCGGAGCTCTTCAGAAAGCCCTCCCTGATTGACACCAGAGTGAGGTTTTTAGTCGTGTCGTGGGCGCTACAGCCACAGGAACCGGTTCGACCCGTATACCCGTATCAATGCTGCGCGATACCAGTTTCGCTGAATGCGTTCCAGCCGTTCCAAACTGATTTGTCGCTACACTGCTGCTTATTTTGAGAGATAACACGTCTCCCCATTTCCTTCCTTGATGTTTCTGAACCGGGAAGCCGAAAAAGAGAGTGCCTGATGTTTGACTCTGCCTGAATCGTACTCACACATCAACACTTCTATATATTGAATTTGCTCAAGTCACTGGCACGGAACCCGATTCCCTGCACAGACACACATTGGAGAACAGTTTTGAAACGTATTATAAAATCGATGGTCCTGCTGGGAATGATCGTCTCAACCGTACTGTGCCCTTCGGCAACATACGCCTGCACGGGCATCACCATCAAACCAAAAGACGGCTCGGTGATTTTCGGTCGCACACTTGAGTTTGCACAGGAGCTGCATTCCAACATCATCATCGTGCCCCGGAACTACAACTTCACAGGAATGGCCCCCGATGAAAAACCGGGGCTCACCTGGACGACCCAATACGGATTCGTAGGGATGAACGCGTTTGACCTGCCCATTATCGCAGATGGCGTGAATGAAAAAGGGTTGCACGTCGGCATCTTTTATTTTCCCGGTTATGCGGAATTCCAGACAGTGACCGAAAAAGAAACCGCTCAGACAATCAGCCCTCAGCAGGTCCCCGTGTATCTTCTGAGCAGTTGCGTGACAGTCGACGATGTGATCAAAAAAATCAAACAGGTCAAAGTCGGCAAAGTCGTGCTGGAACAACTGGGGGGCATTCCTCCGTTTCACTACATCGCCACCGACGCCAGCGGCAAAACAATTGTAATCGAATACGTCAAAGGTGAACTGAATATCCACCAGAACCCGCTGGGTGTTTTCACGAATGCTCCCACGTTTGACTGGCACCTCACAAATCTGGGAAACTATGTGGATGTGACAGATACCAATCGGCCCGAGTTGAGCGCCGACGATCTCAAAATCAAAGGTTTCGGTAAAGTCGCTGGCATGTTCGGACTCCCCGGAAACTTCACACCCCCATCACGGTTTGTTCGTGCGACCGCATTTTCACTCAGCGCTTTGCCCGTCCAGACAGCCCTTGAAGGGGTGAAGCAGACATTTCACCTGCTTAACCAGTTTGACATTCCCAAAGGGGCCGTTCGCGGTCTCCAGAATGGCAAAGCAGCCGTGGATTACACCTTGTGGACTGCAGTCACCGATCTCACAAATTTACGATATTACTTTCGAACCTATGAAAACAGCACCATCCGCATGATAAATTTAAACTGCGTCGATCTGGATGCTGCCGAAATCAAAACCATCTCAATTCAAGGCGAAGAGCAGATTCTGGACGTCTCGGGGTGTGCGAGATAAAAATTCACACCAGTCGTTGCTGCTTCTCCCAGAGGCGGCAACGACTTTTCATAAAAAAGGTGTCAGGAACCTTAATTTTAAGGTTCCTGACACCTTTTTTATTGATCCGGACTGCTGAAAAGATTCGACTTGACGCGAACCCGCCGTTTGCCATGATCTGCTCCCTGATGTGCGTCGCGCGCGTGAGCACTACTGGTTCAGGTGAAGAATCAAAAGCACTGCCAGCATCAGCACTACAAAAGTCCCCCGTTTCAGCAAGATTCCACAAAAGACTGCGCACCTGCACCTCAGTTATCAACTCACTTCGCAACACTTCACTCCCGCCTCGACACTCATGATCCTCACTTCGAAACAGATCAACACTCCTTCGTCGCATAAAAAATTCCATTTCCCCTTGCCTCACTCACGCCACCAGAGAGAATCAAAATCACCAACCTGAAGTAAGAAAAAACGATTGAATCATTGAACCAAGGTAGGGGCGGACCCATGTGTCCGCCCGCAGCACCAGCGCCCCACTCCAGAACGATCCAGAAAAAAAGCACGCCCACAAACTGAGCGGCTCGGCGCCAGCCGCCGTTTTCAAACCAACGGCAAACAAATCTTACCAGATAGCACCAGCCGCCCGCAGATGAACATGGTGCAGTGAATAGAAACAAACCTGAAGTTGACTGATTTCACTGGAACAGTATGATCGTGTGATTGATGAATACTGTTAGACACTCATACGATTTCAGAAAGTCTCCCATGTTCGACTTCGACACCCCCACGATCAATGAAATTGCTCCGGATGTGTTTCGGCTTGGCTGTTATGCGCCGGCTCTGGATTTGCAGTTTAATTATTTTCTGGTTCGCGATGATGAGCCGCTGCTGTTTACGACCGGGTATAAGGCCAGCTTTCCGCAGCTCTTAAAAGCGGTGCAGCAGATCATTGATCCCGCGGCACTCCGCTATATTGCCTTCAGTCATTTCGAATCGGACGAATGCGGGGCGCTGAATCAGTGGCTCGAAGTGGCACCCCAGGCGGAGCCGGTCTGCAGTCTGGTTTCGGCGATGGTGAACATCAACGATTTCGCCATCCGGCCGCCACGCGGGATGAACGATGGCGACCTGCTGAGTACGGGTAAATATCAATACCGCTTCTGCTCGACCGCGCAACTCCCTCACGGCTGGGACGCCGGTCTCTTATATGAAGAGACACAGGGGACGCTGTTCTGCTCGGATCTGTTCCATCAGGGGGGCAACGCCAAGCCACTTACTGAAAGTGATCTGTCCGAACAGGTCCGGACGACGATGCAGCAGATGCAGGCGGGACCACTGGCCGACTACATTCCTTATACAAAACAGACAGACCAAATTCTGCAGAAACTGGCCGCTTTGAAACCCAAAACCCTGGCCATCATGCACGGCTCCAGTTTCGCCGGCGACGGTGAACAGGCTTTTCAAAATCTTTCCACGGCAATGAAAGAGGTCTTTGGTTGAGCTGCCACGAAAAGCACTATGATTCCTTGCGTTCCTTCAACAAGCAATATCTCACCGGAACGGACTTTGCTCCAGAAAGAATCTGATCGCGGCGAATGCATTCGTCATCAATAACCGCGCCAGCAGTCTGTTGCACTGCTTTCCAATCAGCGCGCTTCGCCGTTGCCGTTTCTTCAGCTAAGGCGGGGTCAATTTCAATCCAGTTCATTCTCATGGATCTTTTTCTGCCACGAAAAACACGAAACGTCACGAAAAGGAAACGCTTCTATTTCACTTTCGCAAACTGTTTCTGAAAGAACTCCCGCAGTGCGCGGTTGCGCACACGACTGCTTGAGGACGGGCAACAGCTCAACGGGTCTACCAGGGCGCATTCCCTTCAACCATCGCGTCTCTCATTCCAGGAGACTCGTTCCAAATGGTCCTGGAGACGTTACAGTAAACCCGGACACTGGCAAAAGAAAATCGTGTGCCCCTCGATGCCGTGATTGAAAATCTGCCGGCGGCTGTTTTATTTTTTCTGCTTGTCAATCACATCGATGTCCAGCGTGCTGTTCTCTTTGGGGAGATCCTTCTGGATCGTGTACGTGGGGAAGAGGGGTTTCTGTGGCGTCATCATCCCGTCGGAAGACATTTTGGGTTTTGCATTCTCGTCGACCTGATCGAACCCATTAATGGTAATGATGTGATGTCCGCCGACGAGCCCTTTGCCTTTGACGGAGGTGTCGAATTTCCCCTCTTTGATTTCTGCTGCCCCTTGTGGGCCCGCATTCCCTTTTGACTGATCCGGTGAGAACACGATGGTTCCCCGGTGAACCGGTTTCCCCTTAAAGGTTACGGTACCCGAGATATCAAATCGGTCGGGACCACTGTCGGAATTCCCCCCGCAGCCTGAGAACAGGAACAACGTAGAGCACAGGATCGCAGCAAATCGAAACTTCATTTCTTGAGAATTCACAGGTGTCTCTTTCGACAGATAATACTTAAAAAAAAGGACAAGCCGCATCAATCGTGATCCAGCCTGTCCTGTTTGTCATTCCGTTACCGTTGATTAGAACTCAATCGTGTTGACTTCGCCGCCGTTGCGGCTGGCGGATGCCTTGTAAACATTGATGTCAATATTTTCGGAAACAAAGCGGACGGTTCCGTCTCCAAAGAGCCAATGGCAACCGCCGACATGATTACTGGCGAAGCTCATATCATGCAGGCTCGTATCACAGCAGTCAGCAGTGCCTAAATAACCCTGCTGGTTGATATTGTAACGAACATTTTTCAAGACCTGCACGTAGGGCGAATTCCCGTACGACCCCCTCACCCAGCGCTGATAATTCACATCACCGACCGCGTATTGATTTTTATTGATCGACAGTTCGCCGACTAACAGTGTATTCGAAGTTCCGTCAGTAATATCACGCATTCTGACCACGCCATCGTTCAACTGATAAAGTAATACTCCCTGTTTGGAGAGCGAACCACCATTGCTGCCACCAGCCGCACTTTTGCTGTAGGTGACTGCGGCCCCCGTTTCACTGATGGGACCGGCATTCCCCAGATAATGCACGGTTTTCTGGCCCGCAGCAAAAGTTCGGTCCTGTTCGCTTGAGCTGGGGCAAAGATAAACTGAAGGGACCGAAGCCGACATTGTCTCGTTAATGCCGGCTGAAGCTGAGCTGGTATAGGACAACTGGTTATAAATGTTGGCCTGGTCAATGTAAGGCAGGATCATGACCAAAAAACTGAAACCGGGAGAATTCGTACCCCCTTCGGTATCTTTCATTGCTCCGGGAGGCATGCAGCGATGCACATCGTGGTAATTGTGCAGCGCCAGACCGATCTGCTTCATATTATTTTTGCAGGTACTGCGGCGGGCGGCTTCGCGAGCCTGTTGTACGGCCGGCAGTAACAGTGCAATCAAAATGGCAATGATGGCAATCACAACCAGTAGTTCAATCAGTGTAAAGGCTTTTCGTTTCATTTTATTCTCACTGCGGCTGGCAAAGAAGACCGGCACAAACACGGCAACAAACACAGCGCCTGCGTCTTCCTGCGGGGTTAAAATTCAGGGTGGATTAATACGTAATAAGGAAAGCGAATCAGGGGGGCACAGTTAAACATCTGGTGGCAACCTCAGCGAGTGTGCTTACCCGAATCGTTTCCTGTTGCCATTGAGTAAAACCAGATTTAATTAAACGTACTTAATAATATAGATCACGAGTAGAGGCTTCTACAGGTAACTTTGGACTAATTTCTAATAATTCTAGACAATTACCATTTGATCAGTGATAGATAATACACGATCTCATGAGATTAAACCCTGATTATGCCCCCCTGCAAATCGCTCGCCACCCGTCGCTCCCTCGGCCAATAACAGAACACTTGACCACACTTAAACAAAAGTCCCGGAATGGTGGAACGACCGCGAAAACACGAAACGTCACGAAATGTTTTCTGTTCTTGAGATTGCGTACTGGAAAGCGAAAAAGCAGGGGATGTTCTCAACAAACCCGCGAAGGGCTTCGAGCTTGTCGCGATTGCAGAAAAATGGTTGCAGAACAATTGAGACAAATTTCGTGACAGAACGGATCTCATTCTCTACTATGAACGTTAATCCACGTCCTTTAATCTCAAGAAATGTCATTGCAGCGAGGCGCGTTTTGAAGAAATCGTCATTCAAATTGTATCTGCTGGTGTTCTGCACGGTCTCCTGTTACCTGCTGCTGATGAAAGCCGCGGTCTACCATAAGCACGGTCCCGCTCAGATGGTAACTCCACTCGAAGCGATCGTGGCGCACATCCCTCTGGGGATCACTGCGAAAGAGGCCGACGCTCTGATCGGAACCGCCCCCGACCACGTGACACAAACAAACGGGGTTCTGATGAACCCGACGTTGATGCTTGATTTCTCCCACGCACAGGCCACGAAGTATGGCACTCCGCAAGCCTACTCACTACGCACCTGGAAACGTGGCGGCATCAACGCCACAGTCGCCATCGACGAGACGGGGATAGTCGCCGGCCATTGGACGTGGTCTGACAGCAGACCGCGCAATCCCAATCAGCTCAGCTTCGATAACGTACTCAAACACGCGAGCAAACTCTTTCGCCTGCTTGTGGTTTGAGGGTGGTTAAAAAGGTGTCCTGTTTTTAAGGTTCCTGACGCGAATGGCACTGACGCTGACATTTCAGGTTCCTTGTCCACAGCTTTACTGGAGGCAACAGAGATTGAACGATGAAACGACTCAAGATACGGATGTTAGACCAATTCATCTTATTGTTGAGCAGCAATATTTTTCAGGGACACTGATGCGTTTTCGATACCGCCCCTTAGCCATCATTCGGAGAGCTCTTCTGTGGGGATCAATTTTTGCAATATTCTGGGTGGGACTATTTGCGATTCGTGGCCCAAAGCCCGATGCCCCACCGATACTAAATGTTGGATTAGTTACTTTTAGTTTTGCGGCATTTTTTTCTTTGCTACGAGAGCTGGAGTGGCGGTGCCTTAAAATTTCCGATAAATATCTTTGTTTATACTTCAGTGGGGGAAGAGTTTATTGGAAACCTCGACAAGAAATTAATCACATTGATGTTTTTTCACACTCAGAATCTAAGATTGCGTTAAGAATTAATTGGAAAGAAAATGATACTGATGCTTGGGTTGTGTCGGGTACCATAGTCGGGAAGACTTATAACGACTTAATAGATGTGTTTGCCAATAAAAACAAGTTGGTGGAAGAGGTGAGATCGTAAAAAATGTCATACATATTTGATACGAAATACTGAAAGAAGAATGAACGAGAAAGAAGTAAAAAGAAAAAGTAAGTTTCTGAGCCTGGTGCTCCGTCATCAACCGGAGACCGTCGGAATCCGCCTGGATGAATCGGGCTGGATTGATGTGGAAGAACTGCTCTCTTCCATGGCGCGACACGGCAAATCGATGTCGCGGGAGACATTAGAGATGGTGGTGCGGACGAACGATAAACAGCGGTTTTCCTTTGACGAAACGGGCACACGCATCCGCGCCAATCAGGGGCATTCGGTCAAAATCGATCTGGGTTATGAAGCCGCGGTCCCACCTGAGATCTTATTTCACGGCACACCACAGCAGTTTGTCGATTCGATCGCCCGTGAGGGACTCAAAAAAATGCAGCGGCATCATGTGCACCTGCACGTCAATGAGCAGACCAGTCTCACAGTGGGACGCAGACGGGGCACGCCGGTATTGCTCAAAGTCCGCTCTCTCGAAATGCATCAGGCGGGCTCTGAATTTTTCGTGACGCCCAATCAGGTCTGGCTGACCGAGTCTGTCCCGACAGAGTATATTGATTTCCCCTGAGCGGGCATCTCTCGATCGCAAAAAGGTGTCAGGTAGGGGAGGCACCATGTGTCCTCCCGCAGAAACAGCTCACCAATCCAGCATCATATCCCTTATTAATTTTCGCTGCATAAGACGAGGATTCGTAAGCCAAAATGGGTTTATTTTTTCTACCACGAAAGACACGAAACGTCACGAAAGTTTCTGGTCAGTGGAGTTGTGTCTGTTCTCTCACGTCCCGATCCGTAAGATAAAAACAGGAGCCTGTGGTCTGCGGCTCCGTGGAAACAGGGTGGTTTTTGTTCCTGTACGAACGCGGGTAAAATGGGTTCATCTCGCTCGGAATTCGACAAAAAGGCTGACTCTGGCCGTGGCGGGCTGGTAGAATAACAGTGTCGTGATTTTATCGCGGGCAAAATATTGCGGGCAAATTATTGCGGGCAGCAATTAGCGGGCAGAAAGCAGCCATTGATGAAAAACCTCTCTCAGAAACGGATAACAGGCAACAGATTCTGCCGACTCGCGGTTCCCGTACTGCTGTGCCTGATGCTGGTGCTCTCTGTCTGTGTGCCGGTTTCAGCGCAGACGAATAATGGCGGGAACAATAACGGCGGCAATAACCAGAACGGCAACAATCAGCAGGATGCAGGCGGGATCACCATTGATGCCGACGGCGTTGTTTCGTTGCCGTTTCAGGTCACGCAGAACAGCCATCAGTTGAATCAAAGGCGGCTGCAGGCAATTGCGGCGGAGTCGCTTCCCGGCGATCTGAATCAGAAAGCGGAGTTCCGCAAGATTTCGCTGGTCGAACTGGAAAAGGTGTGCCGTGAGTTGAAAGAGAAAAATCAGCCGATTCCTCCCGAGGTGCAGTATCTCGCGGGGTTGTGGCGGATTGATTATCTGTTTGTGGATCGTGAAAACAAAGATCTGATTATCGCCGGTCCCGCGGAAGGCTTCGCCGCCAATGCGCAGAACCGGGTTGTGGGTGTGGAAACGGGACGGCCGCCCCTTCGGCTGGATGATCTGGCCGTCGCGTTTCAGTCGCAGGACCGCGGTCTGGTGACGGGCTGTTCGTTCGATGCGAAAACGGAAAACCTGGCGCGGATGAATGAATATATCCGCCGTACCAATGATGCGTCTTCTGCAGAAACCGCGGTCACCCGATTTCGAACGATGGCGCAGATTCTGGGAATGCAGGATGTCTCCGTCACGGGAGTGCCCGCCGGTTCGCATTATGCGCGCGTGCTGGTGGAAGCCGACTATATGCTGAAACGGATTTCGATTGGACTGGAGCCGTCAGGAATACGGGAAATCAAAAGTCATCTGGCGACGCTCCGCGGGGGGGGCAACAGTACGCAACGCTGGTGGTTCACGCCGCTCTATGATGCATTCACAACGACGGCGGACCGGGACGCGTTTCAGTTTTCCGGGCAGCGGTTGCAGATGATGTCGCAGGAAGAATTCGTGAATCAGGCGGGACAGCGAACGGACGCCGCCCAGACGCGGCTGTCGACGTCGAAATACGCGCAGCAGTTTACAAAGCATTTTGCAAAGCTGGCAGAACAGCATCCGACGTTTGCGGAACTGCAGTCGATCACTGATCTGACGGTGCTCGCGGCGTTGATCAGAAAAGAACGTTTAGAAGATCAGGTGGGCTGGGAGCATCGATTCTTTTCTGCGGAATCGGAGTTTCTGGTGCCTGAGGGAAATATTCCGAAGCAGGTGCCGACCGCCATGAATTATAAAAAAGCCGGTCGGCTGATGATCTGTCTGGTGGGAGGAGGCGTGACGGTGAATGCCCGGGCCGTGGTGAATCAGACGGAATTTCAGACGTCACGGGATCAGTCGCTCGATGAAAAGCTGAAAGCGGCCTCTGATCGGGGTCAGGAAAAAACGGTTCGCTGGTGGTGGGATTGACGGTTGGTTTCGGATACGGTTTACTGGTGGGAGTGTTGTTTAAGAAGCTCGGTTTGAGTGTCAGTCCTCTGATCTGGGTTCATACACAATGACGAATTATTTCCAATGCCGGTGTGATGTGAAAAGTAGGGGTAGACCCATGTGTCTACCCGCTGTTTCGACGTGGGTGGTGTATTGAAGTGCGGTGTCGTTTCCGGTTCCGTTCAAAGCGTGATTCTATATCGCACGTCGTCAGGCGGGATGACACATGGGTCATCCCCTACAAATGAAGTGGGGACACGTAAACTCGTTATTTGAGTTGGTTGCTGGAGTTGAAAATTGCCGTTGGTTGGTGGAACTGGAATACACTGTTGGGCAAGCCAACAGTGCCACCCGCCGAAAAGTAGGGGTAGACCCATGTGTCTACCCGCTGTTTCGACGTGGGTGGTGTAT
>CAXBFD010000099.1:0-22841 GCA_963974925.1 uncultured bacterium
ATAAGCGGAGAGAGGGGGATTCTCTGACCGCTGAATTGTTGCCGGGTTTCCCATGTGTTTGAGACTATAATAATAGACTTATTCTATCAAACGTCAAGAACTTTTATCAGGAATTAATTCATTTAAGGCAAAAACGAATGCCACAAAACTGCCACAAATATTATGAGCAACTTGATAGTATAGTAGAACCACTCTCTCGCCAGCTATGACCGGTTGGCCGTGCGCAGTTCGTTATCTCCAACAGTGAATTCATCCCGAAATCAATTTCCCAATATGGAAGAGTCATTTCAGACGGTGATGATTCACTGTGTTTCGTTGCCGAACGGACTGCATTTTTCTCAGGCGTGAGAACTCGCGCAACAATATCAGGATTTCATAATAAACAGCACAGTCGGTTCATTATTAATTGCTATTTACTTTAGTTGTTTGTTGAATTATGCAGAGTCCCCAGTACTGCAACAATGCAAACATCAAAACAATATCTGCTAAGATTGATACTACCCAATTACCAGTCGAGTTAAGAGTTGCGATAGCCCAAGACTGGCGGACTCCCAAAGAGTGAATTATGCGGCCAGTTATTGAGTGTATATTCTCTCGAACTGGTCGGGACATTGATAGTTTAATGTTTGATGTAAACGTTTTGAATTGTAGAACGTTTCGATGTAGCGGAACAGGGCCGAATGTTTTCGCTTGCGATTATAAATCGTTTCGATGTAGACAAAGACGCTCAATCGCGCTGTCTGACGAGTTGTGTACCGTTTGGCCAACTCGCGCACCTCCCCCAAGGATAGTCGTTCAGGATCATAGTGGATGCAAATTTGGTCCTGACTCATGCCCTTGTTGTCCGTCGCATGGGTGGTCTCGATCCCTTCCTTTGTGTCCTTCCGGTAAGCGTGCATGATTGTTTTTTTAAATTCTGCTATCGTGAGCGGTTTCTCTTTTCAGGAGGTCGGCGATGGCGAATCAGAATCAGCGTGCACTGCCCCCGGATCTGGCCAGGGTTCGGGAGCGACTGGCGGCGTGGCGGCAGACAAAACAGCCCGGGGCGCGGATTCCCGCCCCCTTGTGGAAAATGGCGGTCAGGCTGGCTGGCAAATATGGTGTGACACGCACCGCTCGGTCGTTGAAGCTTGACTACTATGCGTTGAAGAAGCGGGTTTTCCTGGCGGAAGGGCAGCCAGCGGAGAACGGCTCGGCATTTGTCGAATTACCGTCCGTCTCTGCCCCGGCTTCCGCATGCGTGATCGAGTGGGAGGACCATGCCGGAATTTTGCGGGTCCAACTGACAGGTTATCAGGCCGCCGATATCGCGGTGGTGGGACGCAGCCTGCGAGGTTCAAACTGATGCTGGCCATTACACCGCAGATGAAGATCCTGGTCGCCACCCAACCGGCGGATTTTCGCAGGGGCATCGATGGGCTAACACGGTTATGCAAAGACACCCTGGGTGAAGACCCCTTCGCGGGGACGGTGTTTTGCTTTCGCAATCGCAGAAAGACGGCCATCAAGGTGCTGGTGTATGATGGCCAGGGTTTCTGGCTCTGTCACAAGCGTTTTTCCGAAGGGCGCCTTCACTGGTGGCCCGATGCGCGAGATGCTGCCACGCAACGCCTGGCTGCTCATCAATTGTCGGTTCTGTTCTCGGCCGGCAACCCGGAGCGAACGGGAGCTGCCCCCGATTGGCGGCCCGTGGGCCCCCAGGCTTGATTGTCGCATCAGACAATTGCTCTTGCCACGCTGCGATAATCAGGGTATTTCTTCACTGAGCGAACGGACTTGGAGGCTCTGTGTTTGCCACGGATGGTGGATCATGAATCGGAAGAAACCGGAGGTCATGGAAGTGGATCACAAACGACTCCAGGATGTGGCGGACCGCGCCAGGCAATCGCTGGCTCTTCAAGATGCGGAGTTGATCGAGCGGGTTTTTGAATCCTATGAATATGTGGCGGGCCTGATTCAAGAAAAGAACATGTCGATCGGCCGGCTGCAGAAGATGCTGTTCGGCGCGAAGACGGAGAAGACCAGACAGGTCGTGGGAAATTCTGATCAGGCCGATGCCGAGCCGAACTCCGGCAAATCCGTGGAGCATACCGGGGACGCGGGCGAAACCGAGTCCGACGAATCCGACAAAAAGCCGAACGGCAAACCACCTCCCAGAGGCCACGGTCGAAACGGAGCCGACGCGTATCGCGGAGCCGAGCAGATCGAAATTCCTCACCGCTCGCTTCACGTCGGCGATCCTTGTCCGGAATGCGGGAAGGGAACCCTCTATCAAAAGCCGCCCCGCACTGTGGTGCGGATCACAGGCCAGGCTCCGCTGGGTGCCAGGACCTATGCACTGGAACGCCTCCGCTGCGGTCTGTGCGGCGAGGTCTTCACGGCCGCGCTTCCCCAGGAAGCCAGCCGCGAGAAATACGATGCCAGGGCCGGTGCGATGATCGGCCTTTTAAAATATGGAAGCGGGCTTCCCTTCAACCGCCTCCAGGGCCTGCAGGGGAACCTGGAAATTCCTCTGCCGGCCTCGACTCAGTGGGATGTGGTTTCCACTTTTGCCCCTCTACTCAATCCGGCTTTCGAAGACCTCATGCGAGAAGCCGCTCAGGGAACGATTCTCTACAACGACGACACAACCGTGAAGATTCTGACCCTGATGGGGGAACGCCGGATTCCCTTCGTGGACAATCCGGACCGCACCGGTCTGTTCACGTCCGGCGTGATTTCCACGCGGGATGGTCGCCGCATTGCGTTGTTTTTCAGCTCGCATCGGCACGCCGGCGAGAATCTGGCCGAGGTACTCAAGCAGCGCGCAGCCGAACTTGAGTCTCCGATCCAGATGTGCGATGCGCTCGCGCGGAACATGCCCCGGGAACTGGGGACGATCGTCGCCAACTGCCTGGCCCATGCCCGCCGGCAGTTCGTGGAGATTCACGATCTGTTTCCCGCAGAGTGCGGCCATGTGCTCGAAGCATTGAAGATCGTCTATAAAAATGATGCCGCTGCCCGGAAGGAGGGGCTGTCTTCCGAAGAACGTCTGGAGTTACATCAAGCCCACAGCCAACCGGCGATGACGGAATTGAAGAGTTGGCTGCATCGGCAGTTCGACGAAAAGCTCGTCGAGCCGAACTCGGCTCTGGGCACCGCCGTCAATTATCTGCTCAGACACTGGGAGAAGCTGACGCTCTTTCTGCACAAAGCCGGAGCCCCGCTGGACAATAACATCTGCGAGCGGGCTCTGAAAAAAGCGATCTGCCATCGCAAGAATTCGCTTTTCTATCGCACGCAAAATGGGGCCCGCATCGGCGACATGTTCATGAGCCTGATCCACACCTGCGAGCTCAATCAGGCGAACCCCTTCGATTATCTCACCGAACTCTTCCGCCATCCCGGCGAAGTCGCCGCCCATCCCGAACGGTTCCTGCCCTGGAACTACCGCCAGACAATCGCTGAACTCCCCAACGCTGCTTGAGCCCCCGCCGCCAGCTGGCCCCCGCTTCCCAACCGGCTCACCAAAAAATCACACCGGAAAGATTTTGCACGCTCACCGGAAGGACACCTTCCTTTGCGGTCAACAACTCGGTTAGTCGCTGAACACAGGCATCTCGTATATCCGACACACTGGGCAGAACCAGGTCAATATTTTTTCTCATCTTATCAGTCATCGTACTGTCCTATTAAATTGATTCTTCGCTGATGCTGCGCCCATTCCGGTCTTAATCCGTTTCAAGCCGTCGCCGTTGTAATACCAGCCACGGCAAATTCGACAACGAATGTCGAAGCACCGACAAGTAGAAACTATGCCGCTCTCGACCATTCGCAGTCATCACCGCCTACGTTGTCCTCGAACTGTTGGAAATTAGACGACTGCGGCGGCCGCGGGGGGGAGCTGTGAAACCTTGCGTGCAATGTATCCCAATCCAGCACGAGTGCGCCGCCCGTTGCTTGGTGCTGCTTTTCCCAATCCATCAAGTGTTGGAAGCAGGCGTGGTCGATGTAGCTCAAGCCTTTCAAGTCGATGTGCAGGACTGTACCCGACGGCACTGCTTCCAATGCCGCCGCCAACTTCGGCAGACGGATGAAGGTCGCCGAACCTTCCAGCACTAGCGTTCTACGATCACCGTCCGGGTCGCAGCGATGGGAAATTGAAAGCCTGGAAAACGTATAAATTAACTTTATGATAGAGAATCCGATTCCAACTAATACCCCTGTGAGCAAGTCCAGCGTCACCACAGCACAGGCCGTGACGACACAGATGATTCCCTCACTCCGACTTTCTTGCCACAACGCTCGAATCGCACGAATCCCTAGCAGTTTGACGCCGGTTAACACGAGTAGTGCGGCAAGAGCGGACGTAGGCAACATTCGAAGCAATTGGGGAAACAAGAGAGCAAATATCAGCAGCCATGCACCGTGAAACACTGCTGACCAACGGGTTCGAGCACCTGCATCAACATTGGCCGAACTGCGAACAATTACTCCTGCCATTGGCAACGCACCCATTAGTCCGCAGATAGCGTTGCCGACACCCTGAGCCGCTAACTCGCGGTCATAACGGGTCCGAGGGCCTTGATGCATTCGATCGACGGCGGCGGCAGTCAAAAGTGTTTGTGCACTCGTGACGAAGGCGACTATCAGTGCAACCTTCCAAACCGATGGACTAGTGAGAATCTCTGGGAGCGAACCAAAATTAACCCATTTGACAGCCGCTCCCAAACTGTCAAACTCGACCCTCTCAATGGGTAGCGCCAGGAAGGCGGAAACAGCCGTTACAACAACGATCGACACGATGACAGCCGGTACCGCCCTGAGTTTTTCCGGAACGATCCTCTTCCAGAACACCAGAATGAGCAGCGTGGCGGCACCAACGAGGGCAGCAGAAAGGTGCCCCGGGTGCCCATCGTGGCCGACGAAAACATGCGTCAGAGCCCGTGGAATGTTCACGAAGTTCACCAATGGATTTCGGTCGGGAGCATCGTCCAACGCGACATGGAACTGCTGGGAGAAAATGACGGCCCCTATTCCCGCCAGCATGCCAAGTATGACAGCGGGTGACACGGCTCGAAACCACTGTCCGAGCCGCAGGAGTCCAGCGGCGAATTGAATCAATCCAGCCAGAAATACAACGACTCCTAACATCCCGATACCCTGTTTCTCGACAATGTCGAGCAGGATAACAATGAGCCCCGCCGCGGGCCCGCTCACCTGCAATGGGCTGCCGGCAATCAATCCTACCAGAATTCCGCCGATGATGCCGGTGATCAGACCGACTTCCGCTGGAACACCGCAGGCCTTGGCAATAGCCAGGCACAACGGTAGGGCAACCATAAAGACCACCAATGAAGATGGAATGTCGCTCTTAAGTACCTCGAACCATTTCGGAGGCTTAGCGACTCGCGAAGCCTTCGGCGATCCCATGTTTTCGGGCGACCGTGAACTCGTTTCAGAATCAGGCCGGTCCGCGTGGACAACCGGCGTCTCCGCTAACGGCGCGAAGGCTTTGCTTGCTTGATCGTAGGCGAGCACGTCTCCTGTTTCGAATCGCAAGACCCAGGCGTGCAGATGAAGGGTGCCGGCAGTCAAAGCAGCAGCGACCGCTGGATGTTTCGCCAGGTTTTCGACCTGTAAGAGTACGTTCCGCTCGACTGCTTTGTTCCACAAGGCAACTCCTTCTATACTGGGGTGTTCCCTCCGGATCGTCTCGCTAGTCTCAGCGACTCGGGCTAGCCACTCGTTCGTCTTGCACAGATTGACTGCTTTTTCCGGGTGCAGGATTGCACGAACTGAACCGCAATCATAATGCCCGCAGATAATGATGTCAGTCACACCAAGTGCGGAAACGGCGTATTCGATCGTAGCCATTTCACCGATCGGACCATCGCACGGATGAACCAAATTGACCGCATTCCGTGTAACGAATAAGTTCCCTGGATCAGCCTGCATAAAGATATCGGGAAGGACGTGGGAGTCCGAGCACGTAATCAGAAACGCTTGTGGTTTTTGGCTCTGGGCGCTCCGCTCGTATTGTTCACGTCGTTCCCACAAGACATGGTTCTGGAAATGTTTCAGCCCCTCAATTAGTTTCTTCATGTGAACATCCTGTTCCTTCGCCAAGATTGGGCAGAGGCAGACAGGCTGTGACTGCCCCGACTTAGTCCGGTTTGACTCGATCCGTGACCTAGAGGACTCTAAGGGACCGATGTATGTGAAGAGTGAGTAATAACCGACGACGTAACTTATACGACGGTCACAATTTACCAATGAGTGTCCCATCTCGTGAACGCGCGTGACTAAACCGTTGTCAATGCGAGATGATTCGTATGAGATGGGGAAGCTTCACCGTCGAGTAGTACAGGACGATGGGCATCACCCAGACAACCTCAACAAAGTAGGATGCAGAGCACATGAAGACGGTCCCTAAGGGACAACACCGGTGCATCGGAAATTAGCTGCGCGATATTGGATGAGCCAATATACTGGTAGCAAAGATTGGCACCGACCATCGGCAAAACAGGATTTTCCTGGGAATCTCGATGGGTCTGTTGAATGCGCGTTGCCGGAAATGCTGTGAACTCATCACGAGATTCGCACGGGCACTTGGGCTGAGAGGGTAGACCACCACCCGATGGTAACTTCTTAACCGGAATCGGGCAGCATGGCTCGTAATCTAAGTCACCGATCGATGCTTGCGAAGCTACCCCAAGAAATAATGACGAGAAGGGTTGAAAATGGAACGGGCAGGGTAACACCCCAACCGCTGTCGAGAAGATAAGAATAGTAATCAACCCGATCCGCTGCATATGCATCTACCCTTCTGTGAAGACGAAAATGAAGTCAATATATGCACATTAAATATTCAAGGCTATCATTTCATCGGTTGGATGGAAAGTGGGGGTTGAGTCTAAATTTGGCATTCTCGAGATTATCGTGTGCATACAACATTTTCCTTGCAAAAGCAAAAAACGCCGGGGCAACATTTAAGCAATCTGGCGGAATGGAAAGCCCACGGAAACGGCGCAAAATATTATTCTGGTGGGAACGAACTTTAGAGTAGAGTCACTCACGTAAGGTTGAGGGCAAGGTTAACTCAATTTATCCATCACCACAATTTCTCCTTTCTGAAGAAGAACAAACAGTAGTGTTGCACGTCGACATTGCTCTGTTAGCTTTATTGTCCGCTCAAAGCCTGTCCGCGGTTGCTGGTGCCACCCACGCCTTGTGAGATGTCCTGAACACTGTTTAAACCACCAGAGAGGACCATGCCGTTCACGCGGACTTCGGACTGTCGCAGGTTGATCAGCGAGTTGACATAGTTGATGTTGGTTTCGAAGTACGTGCGACGTGCGGTTAAGACACGCAGGAAGTCAAACTGCTGGCTTTCGTAACCCTGGGTGGTGAGATCGAGGTTTTTCTGAGCGAGGGGCAGGATGTCTTCCCGATAACGTTCGACCTGTTTCAGCGATTTCTTGTAGTCGCGGTAAGCCTTGGAGAGTTCGACTTTGAGAGAGAGCTGCAGACGTTCAACTTCTTTGACAGAGCGGTTGTATTCGGAGTTGGCTGTTGCAATATTCCCCTGGTTGCGGTTGAAGATTGGAATGGGGAGGGCGATCTGGACGTTTGCGATATCAGAGCCGGTGGCGTTGTCATGAGCGGCACCGATCTGGGCGAGGAGGTTCGGCATGGCCTGAACTTCCTGACGGGAGATCTGAGCGCGGGCCCGATTGACGCGTGCACAAGCTGCCTGGATTTCCGGGCTGTTGGCGACGAGATTGTTGTAGGCTTCGTCCCAGTTCCATTTCACGGAGTTAACGTCGAGTTCTCCGGTGAAATTATAGTGAGACAGGTCGGGCGTACCGACGAGACTTGCCAGCTGCTGCTTGGCAGATTCAAGATCGTACTCGGCGTTCTGACGGAGGATACGGACTTCTCCCAACTGGACTTCGGCCTGCAGAATATCAGGCTGGGCAGCCTGTCCTGATTTATAGAGCGACTGAGCAATTTCGACACCGGCTTCCGCGACTTTCTCCAATTTCAAAGTGATTTCCTGCCGCTTCTGGGCACCGAGGGTGGCGTAGAACTGCGACTTGACATCGTTGCTGACGCGAAATCGCTGCGCTTCCAGTTCCCAGGAGAGCGATTGAACATCGTGGTGGGCGACATCCTGGTTGAGTTGCAGTTTGTTGCCGCGAACGTAGGTCTGGCTGAAAAAGGCTCCCTGCTGACCGGCTCTGCCATCATTTCCAATTTCGTTACCGGAATAACCAAAGACGGGGTTGGGACGCAGACCGACCTGGGTTTTGATCCCTTCGGCTTTATAGACGACCGCGGTGGCTTCCGCGAGTGTGGGGTTTGATTCCATCGCCATCTGCAATAGGCTGTCTAGATCGAGAGTCATGGCGATCAGATCCGGTTCTGCCGGAGTCTTGTCTCCTGATCCCGTTGTAGGGGCAGGGGGGATTGTTGTGCTTTTGGGTTCGAAACCGGTTTGCAGGAGTGGATCGTCGTCGCTGGAAATGTCGTCGAGCGAAATGACGATGTCCTTTTCAGTCTGTTGAGATCTGAGGTTGTCGGCGACTTCTGTACGGGAAGCATCAGCTGGCTGATTTGACTTTGAGACATTCTTTCTAACCATCTTTTTGAGCGATTTGGGAGCGTCTTCCTGCTGGGCAACATCCATTTTGGCAGGAGTTTTGTGATCAGTGACCTGCGTCTCGCCGAAATGGGCGCAGGACACTAAGCAAGAGCATGGCAGTACCATGCAGAACCGGATCAGTCGTGAACGAATCATGGTAGATTCCTTACATCATCAATAATATGTAGATTTGAGAGATATCAGAGACACTAACGGAATTGTGTCATGATTTATATGAGTAGTTTCCTCAGATCCGCGATGATGGAGCGTCGTTTGTAGAAATTGTCGATTGTGAGCCAGCTATTCTGAATCTCGTAATGCTCATCGCTAACGTTTGCAATATCGTGTGAACAAACATAATTCTGCTTCAACTGTCGGTATGTTTTGTTGGGAATCAGCACCAGAATTCGTTCCACACTGCATACGCAAAACGGACAGTTTGGCTCTGGGTTTTGATGAACAGGTTCCACCACCGAATCTACATGGCAGTGTTGATGACAAATTTGAGTTGATATCGTATGCATGTCAGAATGACAACAGTGGGTATCACAGGGAATGGTTGTCTGCGCGAGAGTCGTAATCGCGAAGCTGAGGCAGATCCAATTGTTATACCACCATCTCATCCTGAGATCCCGATAGAAAGAGAATACACAATCTCTTTAATAGATCGGTTCTTCGTATCATGCATGATAAATCAATTTTTCCGTTTCGGTCTACGGTTTGGATTTCGAAGGCCGCGCGATTGGAATAATCCGTGCAACCGGCGCAATTTATGATGTGGTCAGTACACTTACCGTTATTTCTTGTGGCAGAAAGGCGACAAATATGGCTCCCGTCGCTGAGTGGAACGAGGTTGCCCCAACACGCGGCAGTCCCGGCGTTCTGAAAGGATCTCAGGCCCCAAAATATTACGAACATAACTCACAGCCTGACATCGCTTGGCCGGGCTCAAAAGTTTCCCGAAGTGGCTTCCTTCAAGATCGCCTTATCCAGTTCCGCATCTGCCAGCATCTGCCAGCAGCTGCCTTAAGCGTGCATTTTCCTTTTCCAGGTCTTTGAGCGTTTGTCCTGGTCGGTACGGATTCCACCGTATTCCTTACGCCAGCGATAATAAGTTTGATCAGTGATTCCCAGTTGTTTGCAGACCAGGCCAATCGTCTTGCCACGAGCCAGTTCGACTTCCGCTTCACAAAGCTTCTGAATAATCTGCTCAACAGTAAAGCGTTTTTTCGGCATTGCTCATTCTCCCAAAACTATGTCCAAAATCGATATGTTACCACATTTTAGGTGGACGCGGTTAAGGGGGCCAAGTCTATTCAGTATACGCATTATCGGTCGGTTTTCCCAGCCGACTGAAATCCAGAGTTACTTTATTGAAGTAAGCCCACCAGTCCAAACTCTTTGAAATGAACTCGGGCCCATTAAACCGGATAGCCAAATAAAATGTTGGAACTTTGTAGTCTATGGAACAGCACGTAAACTGGTTATCATTGCCTGGCTGATGCTCAAGAACAATGAGCCTTACGTTAATATTCAGGCTGCGTGCCACTTCAGCAGTGTTGAAGCCTTGCTTGGTGACCATTTTGATGGCTTCAAGTATGAACTCATTTGTAAATAACCGCCGTGTAATTTCGGGTTTAGATTTTGACTTCAACAGCTACTTGTTCATGTTGTTCATCGTCAGAATAGTTTACACTCTAGTTAGAGCGCCCACTATTCCCGGGGAGTTCACAACATTCTCTAAAAGCCTACGCGATCTTACCCAAGACAATTCATATTGAACACTGGTGGATGAAGTCCAGTCACCTAACAACCAAATCAAATATCATCGTCGAGTTTGCTATGTTCCGAAACTTCCTTGGCGGCTTGATTCCAAACGACATCCCAGTTTCTATAGAAGACTGAATTATAATTCGAAAGGCAAAACCTAATGAATCTCAAAATGCAATCCATCAAATTCGGCCAGGGTGAAGGACGCAGGATATCGACGAACAAGCAATATCGGATACTATCAGCCTGATTAAACGATTGGTGAATCAACGTATCATCGAAAATGAACAATCGACAATCCCGCCAGTAATTTGTGTGACGCCCCACCTCGATATAAGATGCTCCTTGCGGCACCGGACCAAAATTCAACAGCACTCGATACGTCAACCGTAGCGGACCAAAATGTCGAGAGGTCGATTCGTGTCCCCGAAAAGCAGATACGCCGATTGTACGGATGAACTTAAACGTTTGACAAAAAGCTGGGACGTCATCAATCATTTCGCTGTTTACCCCATACCACTTATAGAACAGCATCAGGCGCTTATGATCCTTCATTTGAGCGTTTGCGCGTTTGCATAGGTCAGCTTCATTGATTGCGTTAGCCAAATCATTCAGCTCTTGCTGATACTCCAGTGGAAGTTCGTTAAGTCGGTATACTCCTTTGTTCCAATACGGAAACGACAATAGATCAAAGAGCAAATTCATTGGCGACAGCATCCAAGTGAGGACACCATTACCGAAAAAATAGCGGGCAAAAGTGTTAGGGCTACGATCCGAATTTCTAATTACATCTAGCAGACCACAAATGATATAGAAAAGTGTAATCCAAGGAAGAAAATAGATTGCCAGCACAAGAGGAAGTCCCCGCTTCGCAACAGTTATGAGTTTCAATTTCTTCATATTGACTGCATCACTCCGATTGTGTCGAAATATTATTAAAGATAGTACTTCAGGTGGCATGCTCCCCTTAACTTGATCCATTTGTTGTGAGAGTTTCCAATAGACTTTTTCTAAGGAGACGATCATGACGAAACGACGCAGTATTCTAAATCACAGCTGCCATTCTATTGGAGATAGCGTAATCATCGTTCACACCTTGGCATGCTTCAGTAACAGAATAGTTGAGACTACAAGGAAAATTATGACGGCAGTCAACAAAAATGCGTTCCAGGGATTGGGATACCAAATCAAATCAATAATGTATGGGATAAACCTGAGTCCGACTAAGAAAAGAATCAGTATTGTATAACCCCACCGTTCCCTTGGCGTTAACTTCCGACGTTGAATCGGCTTCATGTGATTTCGTTTTCGTTTTCGTTTTTTCCGTTTGCTCATTAGTCTACAAATCGGTGTTGAGTTCTCCGCTTTTGATTTGTTGTTGTGTCACTCTCGTTTGGATTCTCCTGATCAACAAAATTAAGAGGTGGTGGAAGTCACGCATTTCACATTAATCAGACAAAAGATCTATGCGAATCTTGATCATTTTCAAAACTTTCTACCTGTCGTTGGCTTGTTATGCTGCCAGATCGGGATGTTGTGCGTATGGTGTATCTCGTGAGATTGCTCAGAAACGGATGTCTCAGCTGGAAACCAACGTTCTTGGTAGTACAAGTGATGTGCTGATTGGAAAAAACTAATCGCATCCCTGCGAAGCCTGGTATTCCTTTCCTGTTGTTGAGTTAGAGAGTATGTCTCGGTGTCTAAGCGAAATAACTCATACTTCTTCTGGCTACTAAGGACCAGCATCTGTTGATTACTTTGAAGGAGTGCCAAGTCATGATTGTGTTGCATCAACGCATAACCGGATGACGGAGCTATGCTTAGAGCATCGCGTCCGAAAAAGACGGATCGATACGTCCCACCGAGTTGTCCCATAATTGTTGGTGTAATATCAAGAGATGAAGCTAACGTCGAGCATCGTATTCCCCCACCATTACCACTTGGCAAAATCATAAGAACTGGAATTCGATATGACTTCATCGGGAACAATTGGCTTCCGTACACACGGGCACCGTGATCTCCCATCACAACGAATAATGTGTTCTTATAGAATTCATGTAATTTTGCTTTCTGAAAGAAATTCCCTAATGCCCAATCTGAGTACTTCACCGCATGTGTCCTGTTTTTCGCTTCGGAGGGCAAATCGATTCGACCACTGGGATATGTGAATGGTTGATGATTCGAATTGGTGAGAACAACCATAAAAAAGGGATTATTGCGTTTGCTCAGATCATCACATTCAATAAGTGATCGGTTGAAGATGTCTTCATCACAGGCCCCCCAAGCCGTTGTAAAGGTAGGGGCTTCATAGTCTTTCAGTTCAATAAACCTCTCAAATCCATTGGACATCATGAATGAGCGCATTCCATCGAAGATTCCATGTCCACCTTCAATAAACACCCTATTATATCCACGTGCTGCTAGTACATGAGCCAGAGTGTAGACATTATCTGAGTGGTCACGTTTCAAGATGGATTCTGTAGGAATCGGGGGCATTGAAGTTAGAACAGCCTCTAGTGCACGAGCCGTCCTGTTACCTGTGGCGTAGAAATTATCGAACAAGATACCTTCAGCAGATAGTTTGTCAAAGAAAGGAGTGAGCCCGCGATCATCGCCCAAAATACCTACGAAATCAGAGCCCAAACTCTCTTCAAGAATCACAACGACATTCCAATCACGTTGAATTCTGTGCACAGTTACTGTTCGGTCTACCGGATTAAGTGAAAATTCGTGTCGATGGTCGTTTGAAGTAATGATGCGCTGCTGAACACGCTGATTGGCTTCTTCTCGATCGATGGTAAGGTAGAACTCATCATAATCGAAACCACACGACCAGGCATAGAACACAAAACTGTAAAGCCCATTTCCGGAGCACTGGTTAACAATCCGGTTTTGAGAATATTTGGTACTACTCATACTTATTGTAGACCACAGGATACTGATCGTGAAAACGACCATAAAGAATATTCCATATCGACGACTCTTCGGAATGGGTATGTCGACTACATTCTGTGCTCGCTTTCGGATAATCACAAACAGGCTACCAGCAGTGATGAAGATGCCGAAGAACAATAATACGATGGGATATGATTCCCAAATATTGCCGAACACTTCATGTGGATAAACCAAATACTCAAAAGCGATGTAATTTAGACGTGATTGAAATTCATCAAAAAACAGGAATTCTGCAACGCATAGAAAGGGAATGAACAAAACTGTAAACAGTATTTCAAAGTGAAGAAACGTACGATTCAAACGACTAACTGAAGGTGTTTTATAAAAGAATGTATGACGAATGATTTGAGGCATCACATAGAGGAAAGTCACAAGTAAATCAAACCGTAATCCAATAATGCTTAATTGAATTAATTCGTGTGTCGCTACGGAATTCCAATCAACATATGTAAAAACTAGAATAACCCTTAACAGTGTGAATAGGACCAGAACCATGGCAATGAATTCCAGCGTAATGCGATACTGTCCCAACCAGAGTGACCAGGAATATGTCAGTTTTTTAATTAATCCCTCTCCTGACTGTGGC
Source organism: uncultured bacterium (assembly GCA_963974925.1). Taxonomy (GTDB): domain Bacteria; phylum Planctomycetota; class Planctomycetia; order Planctomycetales; family Planctomycetaceae; genus Gimesia. The sequence goes on from CAXBFD010000099.1 coordinate 13,938, forward strand.
TTGTTGTTGTCCGCAGTCATAACGACAACCTTGCTGTTTGGGCATATCTCACGCAATTCATTGGTCGGATTTATCTGAAAAGTCATGAATCACTCATCCTTGATTTTTGTGAATTTATTTCCATTTCAGTAAGAATGTTTAGTGTTGCAAATGACTTGTTGTCATCAGTCTCGATCGTCGAAATCTCGTTCTTGTTGGCTACACATTGGAGTACCACAAGTGTTAGGTCATCGCTCAGGGTGGACTCACCTCGCCACTCGATTAGGATTTCAATAATCCGCATCACAGTGCTCTGAAGTGAAAGTACACTGCAGCGTGAAAACCATGCCGTTAGTCGTTCCTGGCCAAAGAGTTCTCCGTTCGGATTGCGTGTTTCGGTCACCCCATCACTGAAGAGTAGAATTCGGTCTCCGGTTGACAGAAAAGTAATTTGCTGGTCCCAAACAGTACCAGCGTCCAACCCCATTAGCATTCCAGTGCTTTTTAATGAATCGAGACGTCCTGATTTTTCGAGCATTATTCCAGGAAGATGGCCTGCACTTGCCCACGAGAATTCATTGGTGTCCGGTTTCCAACGAGCGAGAAACATCGATGCAAAGTTACCTGGCAACATCGCGGCGGCAAATCGTTGATTAACTTCTTGGAGTAGATTTGCAGGATCGTATGGTGGCAGTTCAGAAGCCGCCATAAGCAATGACTTGAGCATTGCTGCCCCCATTGCTGCCGGAACACCATGTCCAATGACGTCCGCCACGCAAATTAACCATGATCCATCTTCCAACGGTAGAAAGTCGTAGTAATCACCTGCGACCGTGTCAGCTGGTTCAAACACACATGCCGTCACTAGACCTGGGATCTGAATACCATTTGGAAGCAGATGCTGCTGGATTTTTCTTGCTTTTTCCATTTGCTGTCGACGTTCGCGGTCGTTTTCATACAACGTCTGGCTCATAGAATTGATGGCAGACGACAACATATTCATCTCACAGCTATTGAATGTCGGAACTTCCGCTTCAAGATCTCCAGCCGAAATTTTTTCGACGGTCTTCAATAGTTGATTCAGTGGAACCTCGATAATCTGCAACAGAACTACGTTGACGACGGTGGTTGCCAACAGACCTAATATTCCCAGGATGGCAAGCTGTATCAGGACCTTGCGACGAATAGCACGACGCACATTTTCTCGATTCTCGGAAACGAACACACTGATATTGTCCCCCGTGTGATGTCCTACAATCAGCTCGAGCTTATCAAGATTAATCCACTTATTACTCTTTTCTGTAGTGGAATCAATTGCTGAAAGGATTCTTACTGTTTCCGGCGAATTTGGCTTTGTCTGAAGTACTTTTCCGTTCAGCCGAACTACAATTTGATGACCCAGAGAAGTGGAATTCCGCATCTGCTGACAGACACAGTTGATATAACTTTGTACGTCACTCGTACCATGATCTTGATTCAGGTGCCTGACTGCTTCATGAATCGCAATTGCTTCATCGTTCAGACCAGAACGCTTTTCCATGACTACTTCTTCCATTTCGCGTTCGTACTGCCATAAAAGTAGTCCCGCGAGTGCCACACCAAGTGTCACATTCACTGCCAGTAGCAGCTGAAAGCGAATCGTTCGTGGATTTTTCCTGCTTAGTGGCTTGTTCATGAGAGACAGCAACATAATTGTTTTCTTTCTTCAGATAGATTATAGATCTTTCATTCTCCGCCACACGAGGACCTATTTGCCTCACCGTACAGGATTCAATTACGATTCATTCAAACTTTACTTCTCGGTTTTAGTGGTCCGAACATCACTCTTAAAAAATTGTAATCTTTAACCCGAGAACTCCGAAATTGCGCAGTTATTCCCCACTACAGAGCTATCAACAGGACCATAATTGTCTGACTTCTACAGGCTTCCTTTTAGTCACTGGTTGATTTCATCAGCAGCCCACAACATGGGGTCGTGTAACTTGTGAAATCATATTTGTTACCAGCCTTCCCAAAGTGAATTCCTGATTCCATGAGTAATAGTTGATTCTTCTACCAGATTCTTCGGCTATCATGCTTTTCCTCTTAGTGAGTTTCATGGATACGCCATTGAACGCCCAAAACTCTACTTCACCACAAAAGTGAACATCGCATTCATAGGGGCTAGCATGGAAAACGTAATCCTAACGACCGCGCGCTACTAAAACAGAGTTCTTCTGAATTTAAATTATGAAACTGTTTCGCTGTAGTAGTCATTTTGAATACTAATGCTTGTGATCGTGATCTCCATGGTCATGTTCGATCTTTCCTGAATATGACTTACCAGCGATTCGTAGAGCGAGGCGTGCATCCGTATCCTTGGCATGAAGATCTTCATTGAGTTCTTTGTCTTTCGATACGAATCGTGACGATTGTCCCTCGGGATCTCCCTTGTCAGGCAAAGCGGTCAACTTGAATTGTTCCCCGCGCCCATCGTGTTTGAGATTGATCACAATCTCTTTCGAGTCGATTGGAACAACATTTTTTGCGGAACCGTCGAGGATGTAGATTGTGACAGTACTATTCTTCTCATCATGAATGAATTCGGCGTGGTATTCTTCTTTACCTAACTCGATAAGATGGCCATGGTGTGGGCCTTCACTCGGATGGTCATGGGCATCAGTCTCGACTGTGGCCGGAGGTAAGTCGGGAATATCTGAATTCTGTGATTTATTGGACTCTGGTGCGCAGCCAGAGAAGATTATGGCTAAGAGCGAAAGGGCTGCACTTGAGATCAAATGGTTTCGTTTTATCATGAGTTGTCGCCTTTATTAAAGTTAATAAGTTAGAAAAAGTGGGTTCAGAGAAGAGAGTCAGTGACGGATTTTTTGATTTTCACCGCCCTCATAATTCCAAAGCGTATTCGAGTCTCTTGTTTAATGTACATTTCAGTGCGCGTGCTTTGTCTCAAATCCACTCGCCTTGAGCCACTTCTCCCATTGGCGAGCAGAATCGTGAGTTTTAAGAGCGATCTCTTGCCATTTGGGGCAACGATAGGTTACATCGATGTGGCTGCCATGGTCGTCCTTCTTAACTTCACAACCGAGTTTATTCACTGCCTTAATGTGAATGTTAGCCTTCTGCCCATCGTCAAAATGAACCGTCTTCCATTTCTGCAGACGGTACCCAACGATTTCTTTTTCCGCAGCCAATGTGGAATTTGCGAACAGACTCGCAGCAATCACCATTGTGATGCCACCAAATAAAGTTTTCTTCAAATTCATCGTAAACATAGTCATTTTCCTTTCAGTTTTGATAGACTAGAAGTTGCTGGAAGTATCTATACATCCCAGTGAAAGTTTCAAATTAAGTGTCGACTTCGGTATCGACAGTTAAGATTTTAAAATATCATGTACAGGCTGTTGACTCTCCAATGATTCTTCCATAAGAGGGATTTCAGTCGTCGTAGATTCTACGATTCGTTCACCTGCCTTGCGTCCGAACGTCCAGAGTAAAGCCGGACGAATGAAGAATTCCAAAATAGTGCTGCTGATCAGCCCACCCAAAATTACAGTAGCAACCGGATAAAGAATTTCCTTGCCTGGTTCCCCGGCGGAGAGAGCAAGTGGTACTAATCCGATGCCTGAGGTCAGTGCCGTCATTAGCACTGGAGCCAGCCGTTCTTGGCCAGCACGAATGATCATTTCTTTCGACCAGGACTCGCCTTCGTAACGGACCAAGTGCAAATAGTGATTCAGTAGCAAAATTCCATTCCGCGATGCAATGCCTCCTAATGAAATGAAGCCTACCATGGCAGCAACTGTCAGGGTTTGCCCGGTGATTAATAGAGCGATTACCGATCCGATAAAGGCCATCGGTAGCGCCATCATCACTTGAAGAGAAAAATTTATCGAGCGAAACATTGTGTAGAGTACCATCAGAACTCCAAACATTGAGACACCGAATAAGATTCCAATAGTACGGCTCGCACTTTTCTCACTTTCGAACTGCCCACCGTATTCGACGAAATAGCCGGACGGCAACGACTCAATGACTGGCTTTTGAGCAAGTTGCATTTCTGCCACGACATCGACCAGTCCACGACCTGTAACGTTACACTGAATGACAATACGACGACGCACGAGTTCACGGTTAATTGTGTTCGGTCCGCTAGATTTATATAGTTTAGCTAATGACGACAGTGGGGTCGTTCCTCCATTCGGCAGATCAATCGACAGCCGCTTGAGTGCTTCCATGTCTTCTCGATATTTTTCATCCATGCGAACAAGTAGATCGAACGTTCGTTGACCAAGCAGGACACTACTCACGACTTCGCCGTTCATCGCCGTGGAGATGTATTCATTTACATACGATGGAGTAAGCCCATACAATTCAAGTTGGTCACGGTCAAGTTGGATGCGGAGTTGCGGAATCTCAACTTGTGGTTCGACGAGCAAATCTGTGACTCCCTCAATTTCGCGCATCACTGCAGCCATTTCCTGGGCCTTTTGTCGGAGGATGTTGAGATCATCTCCATAGATTTTAATACCAACCTGGGCCTTCACACCGGATATCATATGCGAGATAAGATGCGCTAGAGGCTGTTCAACCGTTGTCACGATTCCAGGTATATCCTCCATCGCGTGACGAATATCCTCGATTACGACTTCCCGACCTCGATCAGATTCTGGATCAAAACTGATAATCATTTCGGAGACATTGACGCCTTCAGCATGCTCGTCAAGTTCAGCCCGTCCGGTTCGTCTGGAGAAGGCCTCAACCCCCTCAATCTTCATCAAACGTTCATTTACGGATTTCGCAATCTCATTCGACTTTTTTAATGCTGTACCTGGTGGCAAAACCACATTCAGTTGTGCCACACCTTCATTAAACGGAGGAAGAAAGTCCCGTTCCAGACTCGCCAGTGCTACAAAAGCAACAGCTACACCAGACACGCCGAATAATAACATTATTTTTGCGTAGCGGAGACTTAGAGAAATTGCGCCACCAGCGGCCCATTTCAGAAATCTTAAAAGTGGTCCATCCTTTTCACTCTCCATCAGCTTCGCCCGTGAGAGCAACCAGTAGGACAAGACAGGCGTTAATGTCAGGGATACAAGTAAAGAAGATAGAATCGAAACAATATAAGCTACACCAAGCGGTGCAAAGAGCCTGCCTTCCATGCCTGACAGAGCGAATAGCGGAATAAACACCAGTACGACAATCATTGTTCCGAAAACAATGGAATTGCGGATTTCGACACTCGCCTGAAAGACGACAAGAAGCGGGGGCTTCGGATTCTCCGCATGACGATTTTCACGAAGTCGACGAAAAATATTTTCGACATCAACAATGGCATCGTCGACTAGTTCGCCAATCGCCACAGCTAACCCGCCAAGAGTCATTGTGTTGATGGAAAGCCCGAAAGCAGTGAAGACCAGAGCGGTAATGGCGAGCGAAAGTGGGATTGCGGTCAATGTAATGAACGTCGTTCGAAAATTCATCAGGAACAGAAACAGGATAATGACAACCAGAATGCCGCCGTCTCGGAGCGCCTCGATTACATTCTCAATGGCCCGATCAATGAAGGCCTTCTGCGAGTACAACTCCGGCTGAATACGGATATCGTCCGGCAGTGATGGTTTGAGTTCTTCAAGCGCCTTCATGACCTGATCGGTAACTTCACGCGTGTCTGCGGTGGGCTGCTTGTTTACGGTCAGGACAACAGCCGGACCACCAGAAAACTCACCGTTCTCGTTTCGAATATACGCCGAGCTATCACCACGTTTGACTTGTGGCCCTTCCATGACCTTGGCCACTTGCGAAAGTCGTACTGGTCGCCCCTCGCGCATTATTACCACAACTTTTTTTAAATCATCAATCGTTTGCACGCGTCCAATCGCTCGTACGAGAAATTCATTCGGCCCTTGATCATCAAGATAGCCACCCGTTGCATTCTCGTTACTCTCCGCGCAAGCCCTTTTAACGTCGTGGAGTGTGACACCATATTTCAGTAGCTTGTCGGGGTCAACGAGCACTTGATACTGCATCCGCCCTCCACCCATCGTGAATACCTGGGAAACACCAGGAATGGTGAGCAGTCTTTGTCGAACAACCCAGTCAGCAAGTGTTCGTACCTCCAACGGTGAAGTTTTCTCGTCTTCGCTCCACATACCAATCATGATAATCTGGCCCATGATCGATGAAATGGGGGCTAGTTGAGGTCTTACTCCTTCCGGCATGCGATCCTGCACGAGTTGCAACCGCTCCATTACGATCTGCCGGTCGTTGTAGATATTGGTACCCCAGTCGAATTCGACATAAATCACCGAGATACCGACGCCAGCAGAACTGCGAACTGCTTCGACTCCATTGGCACCATTGATAGCGGTTTCGAGTGGAAATGTGATAAGCGACTCGACTTCTTCGGGTGCCATTCCTGGCGCCTCAGTCATTACAACGACTCGTGGCCGGTTCAGATTTGGAAAAACATCTATATCCATTTGGAGTGTTTGCCATCCACCAAACCCCAGCAGAAATAATGAGAATACAACAACTAGTAAGCGCTGACGTAGAGCAAAGCGAATTATGGAATTTAACATTGTTAGGTCCTCTTAGTGGTTATGTCCGGCATGAGGATCAACGCCACCGCCAGCTTTGTTCTTTAGTGCCACCTGCATTTGATGCGCTCCAGAAAGCGCGATCGCATCACCCGAAAACAGCGAACCATCATTGGCAATAACCACCGAATATTGATCGCTGTATTCAACGTGAACTGGTACACGGTCGAAATGGTCTCCGTTCTCGAGAAATACGTAGAACTCCGCCCCTTCCTGTGCCACAGCATCAATCGGCAACACAATTTTATTTTTCCAGTGCTCTACAGGAACACGGAGTCGCAATCGTTGGCCCGGTTTATATTTCCAATCGATAAAGTAATGACCATCATTGGTTTTTTTATTTCGTTCAATTTCGTTTGTAAGCCCCACGTAGAAGTGCATTGCGCGAGAGGACGGGACTACTTGGTTCGCGACATAGACGAACTTCAATCCATTGATGATCTCTGAATGTAGTTGGTTATCTTCACGAACAGCTGATACAGCTGATTCATTGCGCGCTGCAGCATGTAGTTCGTTACTGTCTTGCTCAAACGCATTTCCTTTGATGTATAGTTCGCTAAAATCCGCAAGAATACACAAAGTCTGCCCCGATTGGACGGACTGCCCTTTAATAATTTGCAAGTCCTGTACCACAAATGAGGACGTTTGCTTCTTTGATTTCTGGTTGCTATCTTGTGAAATATCAGAGACTTGTCTAAGGAGAGGTTCAGGTAACTGTAATTCGTTACCCTGCCCACTAGCAGGAGCATACACTAAGAGTTCGCGAATTAATTTTCGCTTTGATTCAATTTGAGAAATTTGAGTCTCTGATAGTCCATGTAGTAAGAGAGCTTCTTTCTGTGCGCTTAATATGGCATTTAATTTTTGTCTTGCATATTCTCGTTCCAAAATTACCTTCCCAGCCACGATGCCAGATGTGATCTTCTCTAAACGAGCGATTTCACGGTTTTCAACTTCTAATTCACCTATTGTTTGTAAGAATTTTGTTTGAGCCTGGACGAGATCTTCATGTGTGAGACGAATTTTAAACATTAACATTCCAGAACGAATGGCTTCTCCTTCAATGATGTGTATCTGAGTTACGATACCAGTCATGGGAGCGGTAATATGGATTCGTGTCCGTCCAGGACGTTCAACGATCATCGCTGGAATGTTCAAGGTTCGTTCATAGGTCTGCAACGCGACTTCACCAACAATCAATCCAATATTACGCCGCGCCTGCTCAGAGAGCTCCAAAGACGTTGAGTCCTCATGCGCATGACTAGGATCACCGTGGTTGTGACCACTGTGGCCGATGTCTTCTCCCTGGCTACCAGCAAGATTTTCGCCTGATTGTTTATTGATTAGTGAGAATTTTTGCTTGACGAGTGGAAGCCAAGTGTCACGAACACCCCAGCAAATTCCCGATATGAGGAGTACAGCTATTAAGCCGTACCATTTGAGCGAAATATCGCTTAATTGAAATCGCATGATACTATCCCGCGCTATCAGCGCAACAGAACACCATTTAGGTGAAAAGATACTAGGAAAGAAGAACGGACTTAGGTGCCAAGTGACACGCAAATTGCGCAGAAGAACTGTGACCCGGTCAGTTTACAGTTGAGAAGAGGCGTAGACCGCCTAGACCAGCCAGACCTGTTTGCGCAAGCGCATACTGGTGGATATTGAGTTAACCGGAATATCTCGACGGTACTCAATGCGTGTGGTAGATACATTGATAGAAGTGACTATCGGTGCAACTTCAAGTGAAGTTGCTTTTACCAATGCAGTTAATTCAATAGGAGATGAGCTTACATATGTACAAGAGCTTTCCTCACATGGAATATGGTCGTGCTCGTGATTCTCTGGGTTATTGTGTGAGGAGTTGCTAGCTATTGTATCAGTGTGATTGTGCGAAACCCAAGCTGTTGCGTGCATAGACAAACAAAGTGAAGTAAGCTGAGAACTCTCTTTATGCTCATGGTGAGGTATGTCATTGTGTGCATGCGTATGATGATAGCAACAACCAAGCAATGCATGAAACACTATGGATAAAGCAGCTAAAGTGCTTAACATACTGTTTGCCATGATTCTTGGGTACCTTTGAAGATATGCTATATTTATTATTAATAACAAGCAAGTAATTATTGCATATTGACAGTTTTAGGTCAATCTCTAAATTTATTTATAATATAATTACAGCTAGAAGTAAATGTGTTGTTGATCTTGCCCCCAACCTTGTACCAGTTGGAATGTTAGAAATCCAAGTTTTAATCATCCCTGGCGCGCCAGGGATGATTTTTTCGCAGTGCGTCAGGCATGACGCGCAGCGTCACGACCTGACGCT
>CAXBFD010000100.1:0-22668 GCA_963974925.1 uncultured bacterium
AACAGGAAGCGAAAACGGTTGAGCGGCTCGATTCGTTAAAAACCAAAGCCGACGCAGAAGAATATGTGCGTTCCGTGCAAAAACGAATCCGGGAAGCATTTGGCCCGAACCCGGAACGCACCCCTTTAAATGCCCGCATCACGAAAACCACAGACCGTGATACTTATACCATTGAAAACGTCATCTTCGAAAGTCGTCCCGGCTTTCTCGTCACGGCGAACCTCTATATTCCGAAAGGAATTACGGAACCGGTGCCGGGTGTTGTGGGGACCTGTGGTCACTCGCACAACGGCAAAGCCGAAGCCGCCTATCAGTCGTTTTCTCAGGGGCTGGCCAGAAAGGGGTACGTGGTTCTGATCTTCGATCCCATCGGTCAGGGAGAGCGGGTCCAATATAGCGGCGACGATCTGAAATCAACCATCGGCGTGGGGGTGCGCGAGCATCTGCACGGAGGCAATCAGCAGTTTCTGGTCGGCGAAAATCTTTCAATGTGGCGTGCCTGGGATGGCATTCGCGCGCTGGATTATCTGTTAACCCGCAAAGAAGTCGATCCCAAGCGGGTTGGTGTCACCGGTAATTCCGGCGGCGGAACAATGACGACCTGGTTGTGTGGAGTCGAACCGCGCTGGACGATGGCGGCTCCCAGTTGTTTCGTGACCACGTTCCGCCGCAATATGGAAAATGAACTTCCCGCAGATACCGAACAGTGTCCGCCCAAAGTGCTGGCACTCGAACTCGATCATGCCGACTTTTTAGCAGCGCAGGCTCCGAATCCGGTGCGGATTCTGAGCAAGGAACGGGATTTCTTTGATGTTCGCGGCGCGCGGGAAGCGTATTTGCGATTGAAGCGGCTCTATAAACTGCTCGGTAATGAAGAAAATGTTTCGCTGTTTGTCGGCCCGACTTATCACGGTTATTCGCAGGAAAATCGTGAAGCCATGTATGAATGGTTCAATCAGGCCACCGGCATTTCTGATGCAGGAAAAGAGCCGAAGCTGACGATTGAAAAAGACGAAACGCTGTGGTGTACTCCCAAAGGTTCCGTGGCTGATGTTAACTCCAAACCGATCCACGTCTTTACCGCAGAACGATCACAGGAACTGGCAAAACAGCGTAAACCGAAATCCGGCCCGGCTCTCCAGTCGGCAGTCGCGGAAACACTGCGACTGAAACATGCGGAGGGCACCCCCGATTACCGCATCTTGCGAAACCGGAGCAGCAAAAACTATCCTCGCAAACATTCCATTACCTATGCCGTGGAAACGGAACCGGGGATCCAGGCGATCGTGTACCGCGTTTCCGATGAGCAGCTTTATTCCCGTCCTCCTCAGGATGCCGGCAAGCTGGCGACATTGTACATTTCACACATTTCCTCCGATGCCGAACTGCAGGAAGAACCACTGTTGAAAAAAGCCGGGCAGGAAAAAGAACGTATCCTTTATACCTGTGACGTGCGGGGCATTGGTGAGTCGCTACCCGACACGACCAGCGCGAATTCGTTTTTTACTCCGTACGGCAGCGATTACTTCTATGCCGCACATGCCGTAATGCTGGATGATCCCTATCTCGGTCAAAAGACATTTGACGTCCTGCGCGTCATCGACTGGCTGGCGGCGAACGGCCATTCCGATATTCATCTGATCGGTCGCGGCTGGGGCGCTTTACCGGCCACGTTTGCGGCTTTGTTTTCGCCTCAAGTGAAACAGGTGACGCTGAAAAATGCGTTGACCTCTTTCAGTGAAATTGCAGAAACCGAACACTATGAATGGCCATTATCTACGCTGGTCCCCAATGTATTAACGGTTTTTGATATGCCCGATTGTTATGCTGAACTGAAAGCAACCAAAGGTCTTACGCAAATTGCTCCCTGGGGAGCAAAAGGCGCCGACAGTTAAGAACACAGCCAAACAGCCTTGCAGGGACGGGGGCTCGCTCGTCACAATAGTGTTTGACACTTTGAGCGGGCGTTTTTCTTTTCTTCGAACAAGAAACTGGCAATATCGTGAGCAGCGATCCTACGATGGAATCTTCCGATCTGGAAGCGGTTGAAAAATTACACCAGGCATACGAACGACTGATGCAGGAAGTGAACCGGGTCATTATCGGGCAGCATCAGGTGGTCGAAGAGTTGATGATTTCACTGCTGGCAGGCGGCCATTGTCTGCTGGTGGGTGTGCCCGGACTGGCAAAAACGTTAATCGTGCACACTCTGGCAGATACGTTGAATTTGTCTTTCAATCGCGTGCAGTTTACACCCGATTTAATGCCGGCTGACATTACCGGAACCGATGTCATTCAGGAAGATAAAAGCACCGGCAATCGCGATTTCAAATTTCTGGCCGGCCCCATTTTTTCGAATGTGGTGCTGGCGGATGAAATCAACCGCACGCCTCCCAAAACACAAGCTGCGCTGCTGGAAGCGATGCAGGAGCATCAGGTCACAGCGGGGGGCCGCAAGCATAAACTCCCTGTTCCGTTTTTTGTATTGGCGACACAAAATCCGATTGAACAGGAGGGAACCTATCCACTGCCAGAAGCGCAGCTGGACCGGTTCATGTTTGAGATCAAGGTCGAGTATCCAAGCGAAGAGGAAGAATTCGCCATCGTACGGCAGACGACGTCTGACGAATCTTATGCGGTCAAAAAAGTACTGGACCTGGATGAGCTGTTATCATTCCAGTCGCTGGTTCGCAAAGTTCCCGTGGCTGACCATGTGATCCGTTATGCCATGCAGTTTGCCCGCATGACGCGCGTCAGAGGGGGTAACGCTTCTCAATCGGATGATGTTCCCGACTTTATCCGGGAGTTTGTGAGCTGGGGGGCGGGGCCGCGTGCGAGTCAGAATCTGGTGCTGGGGGCAAAAGCGCGGGCAATTCTGCACGGGCGGATGTATGTGAGCACGGATGATGTGCGTGCGGTCGCGCATCCGGTATTAAGGCATCGTATCATTACGAACTTTAATGCCGAAGCCGAGGGCATGACTCCCGACAAGATTGTAGACCGATTGATACAACTCATTTCCGTCGATTCCTCGCAGGAAAAGCTTGATGGACGATTACCGCAGGTATTTAGATCCGCAGACGCTCGCTAAAGTCCAGAATCTGGATCTAGCGGCACGGCAGATTGTGGAAGGTTATGTTTCGGGTTCGCATAAGAGCCCTTTTCATGGTTTTTCTGCCGAGTTTGCGCAGCACCGGGAATACGCGATAGGCGACGATCTGCGTTATGTCGACTGGAAAGTTTATGCCAAGTCGGACCGCTATTATCTGAAACAATATGAAGCCGAGACAAATTTCACCTGTTATCTCATCCTCGACTGCAGCGAGTCGATGCGCTATCGTTCTGCCGATGCGGCGCTTTCAAAATGGGAATATGGTCGAATGGTGGCAGCGGCGCTGGCTTACGTGGTGATCAAACAGCAGGATGCCGCCGGGTTATGTACGGTCAATGATCGCGTGGTTGATTTTCTCAGACCGGCCAGCCAGCCGACTCATTTGAAGCAGATATATTACACGATGGAACATACCACGCCGGCAGGCGAATCGGGACTGGGGAAGGTATTTCATGAACTGGCAGAACGCATCAATCGCCGCAGTTTAATCATTATTATCAGCGATCTGTTTGACGATCTTGATTCCGTGATGTCAGGGCTGAAACATTTTCGGCACCGAAAACATGATGTGAGTCTGCTGCAGGTGATTGATCCGGCCGAGCAGGATTTCCCGTTTCAGGAGCCGGTCCTGTTTCGGGGGCTGGAAAATCAACCCGAACAGATGGCCGAGCCTCGTTCGTTAAAAAAAGCGTACCAGGCGGAATTCGAACAGTTTTTAAAGACCGTCCAGCGTGGCTGCCGCGATTTGAAAATGGATTATGCCTTGATCCGCACCGATGCATTTCTGGATGTCGCTTTATCTGCCTTTTTGTCACATCGTCAGACGCGAGTTGGTTCTTAAAATTTTTCCGAATTTCAATTGTATGTTCGAATTTTCATTTCATCCCGTATTGGCCTTTGGATTCGCCAGCCCGTGGCTGTTGGCGGGCTTGCTGGCGGCTGGCATTCCGATACTGATCCATTTGCTGCATAAACGAAAGTTTATAGAAACCGAATGGGCGGCGATGAAATTTTTACTGATCGCGACCAAAAAATATTCGCGGCGCGTCAGGTTCGAACAGCTGCTTGTGCTGTTAGTCCGCTGTCTGATTCTGTTATTGCTGGCGATTGCCTTTTCCCGCCCTTATTGGTCCGTGCAAGGTGCTTTCTTTGAATCGGCTGCCCCCGTGCATCGTATCCTGGTGATCGATACCTCATTCAGTATGCGGTGGAATGGAGAAGAACAATCAATCTTCGAGGAGGCGCGAGAACTCGCCCGGTCCCAGGTTTCCGCTTCGAATCCGGGAGACGCCTTTCAACTGATTCAGATTTCCAGCGCGTCCTCGCAGGCTTTGATCTCTCGACCTTCCCGGCAGCAGGCCTATGTTCTGGACGAAATCACGCGGATGCAGCCTACGGAGGAATTCGGAAACGCAGGCCAGGCTTTGCAGACGGCTCTGGAATTTTTGGGACAGGCGCAGGAACTGGCACAGAAAGAAGTGATTGTGATCAGCGATTTTCAGGCGCAAAGCTGGTCGCCACTGCAGACGGATCAGGAAAGCTCCCGCATTCGCTCATTGATGGAAGCGATTTCCAAAAAATCGACTTTGATTTTGAAAGACATCGGCCTCGCGGAAGAATCAAACCTGGCCGTGATCGACTTTTCCAGCAAGTCCGTTTTTGCCACGCTGAACCAGCCGGTTCAACTGGGCATCACACTGCATAATTTCGGTTCGTTGAATCAGGAGAATATTAATCTGCAATTATTTGTAGATGGTCAACTCGTGAATCAGAAGCCGGTCAATCTTCCCGCCAATGCAGACACGCAAGCAGAATTCACGCATTCGTTTACACGCGTCGGCGATCATCGACTGGAAGTCAGGCTCGCGGAAGACCGTTTGCCTTTGGATAATCGTCGCTGGAAAATCATGCCTGTGAAAAAAGAAATCAATGTGCTGCTGGTGAATGGCAGGCAGTCAGGAGAAGCGATGGGACGGGCCACCGATTATCTGGAACTGGCCTTGTCGCCCTCTTTGAAGGAACAGCCCTGGCAGGGAATTATAAAACCTCACGTGATCAGCGAAGGTGAACTGGCCAATACGGAATTGAGCCTGTATGACGCCGTCGTGATTTGTGATGTGGCCTTGTTTACCGAAAATGAACGGGATCTGTTAAAAGGTTACGTACAACGTGGCGGCGGCTTGATTATCAGTCTCGGCGCACAGGTGAATGCAGAGAATTATAATCAAACGCTGTTCCAGCCAGGCGCCGGGCTGCTGCCTTTGAAATTACGGAATCGCCGCGGAGACGCGCAACAGCACACGAACGTATTCGAATTCGACCCGTTAAAATATCAGCATCCGGTGATTGAAATCTTCAAAGGAAATCCTGATGCGGGTCTGGAGACAACACACCTCTATGAATACTTTCAGGCGGAAATCCTCCCCGATCCGAACACACGCCTGATTTTAAATTACGATACGAATGACCCGGCGATTGTCGAAAGCAGTTTAGGGCGAGGCAAGCTGATTCTGATCACAACATCCCTGGATCGTCACTGGGGAACGTGGGCAATCTGGCCGAGTTTTCCCCCGATGATGAATGAACTCGTGCTGTATGTTTCCACGGGAAAATGGGGAAAAAGGGAAACGCTGATTGGTCAGCCTCTGGAAATTATGGCGTTGGAGAATCAATTAAGTCTGTCTCCCCGGATGATTGCCCCTGATCAGGAAGAGTTTCCGTTACTGAGTGTGCTCGACACAAATACGGAAACCAGAACGATTACGTTCAACCAGACATTGCAATCCGGAATTTACGAACTGGACTGGGGCACGTCTGCTTCTGAGAAAACCCTCTATGCAGTGAATGTCTCTCCGCAGGAAAGTGATTTGAAACATGTTGGACCCCAACAGATTCCTCCCCAATATTTTCGCAGTCAGTCCAGCGCACCCAGCCTGCTGAACGATTTGTCAGCAGACCGAAATTCGCATGCCGGCCTGTCTGAAAATCTGCTGTTTACCGTCCTGGCATTGATCGTGGTGGAACTGTTATTACTATGGCGGTTTTCCATCGGCGCACTTTCGTTCCTGGCAGTCATGTTTCTGTGCTGTCTGAGCCTGTTTTTTCAGCGTTGAGCGGTGGTAAGTCTACAATCATAGAGTTCGTTATGGTATATTGATCGATTCGAGAGTAGGATCGGTAACCCGAATGAAAGGAAAATCAGACTGAGATGAACTTGAACAAGAAGCAGAAAAAACAGATCGACGTAGCACGTCAGAAGATTCAGAAATTGCGTCAGCGCTTAACGGGCGCCAGGGAGCAAATGGACGATGCCCAGGAAGTGAAAAATCTCGAACAGGAGATTGCCGCCCAGGAAGATCTCATCAAAAAATATCAGGCAGATTCCTGAGCGATCGAATTTTCAGACTCTCCCACAGAAGATCAGAGAACTTACCGTTCATTGATTCGAATTCGTATTGAAAAGTAGAGCACGGTATTGTGTCTGTTTCGCATCTCCCCACGATTATTGTCGTTCATCCCAAGGAACGAAAAAGTAAGTGCACCGTGCAATCTTTACGTACGCACGAGGACTTTATTTTCTGGAAGCACCCTCGAAAAGAGCCTGACAAGTTGTCCCAATATGTCCGGCTGGGCATGGACGGTCCCCAAATCAGTCCAGCAGACGCTGCCGCCGGATTACTGGTTCTGGATGGTACCTGGCGACTTGCCGAGAAGATGGAGCCCGATTACGCAGAACTGCCTGTTCGCAGTTTACCTGTCTGGGAAACCGCTTACCCGCGGGTTTCGAAGCAGTTTGATGATCCTGCCGTTGGGCTGGCGACCATCGAAGCGATTTTTATCGCCTACCATTTAATGGGATACGAAACCGCCGGTTTGCTGGACGATTACTACTGGGCCGAAGAATTTCTGAAAATAAACCGCGATCGGCTGTGCTAAGCACGTGGCTCATTCAATGCACCGCCTGGACCGAGTTTTTTTCGAAATTTCAGATTGATGGGTCCGTACAATTTTTCTGAGTTGATCCCGATTGACAGGTTTCGTTGTATAATCATTGCAGCCTGCTTCAACACATTTGTCACGATCACCACTCATGGCATGGGCCGTTAACGCGACAATCGGTAAATCGTATCCCTGTTCTCGCAGCTTCCGGGTGGCTCCATAACCATCCAGAACGGGCATCGACATATCCATCAGGATCACATCGAACGGTTTCCCGTTTTCCAGCGCATCCAGGGCGCGCCTGACGGCGATTTCACCATTTTCTGCCAGCATGACACGCGCGCCTTCTTTTTTCAGCAGCGTGGAAATCAATCTTTGATTATCAACGCCGTCTTCTGCCAGCAGCACGGAGCAAGTTCCTTTTATTTTTTGATCCGAAGATCCATAACCCTGCAGGCTGCTTAACTGAATCCTCTTTAATGCAGCCGTCGAATCATCATGAAACTGGATCGTTTTCGAGTCACCGATTTTGACCGTTAAAGTAAAAGTCGTCCCCGCATCAGGCGCACTTTCACATACCAGGTCACCTCCCAGTATTTCAGCGAGCCGTTTGCTGATGGCCAGGCCCAGGCCGGTGCCTCCGAACTTGCGGGAAGTGGAGGTGTCTGCCTGGACAAATGGCTGATACAGGCTTTTCATTTGTTTCGAAGTCATTCCAATTCCCGTATCCCGAACTTGGAACTGTAACAACGGCGTTCCGCATTCCGTCGTCAGAAACGAAGTTTCCATCGACACCTTTCCGCCGTCGGGAGTGAATTTAATCGCGTTACCAATCAGGTTGATCAAAATCTGCTTGAGGCGTGTAGGGTCGCTCTGGATCGTAACGGGAATTTTTCCCTTGAAAGACAGCTTGAACCGGATTTCCTGGTTTTCCGCGCGCACACTCATCAGAGAATGAATTTCCTTCAATTTTTCCATCAGAGAAAATGGAACGGTTTCAATGGTGAAGTTTCCTGATTCAATCTTGGAGATGTCGAGAATGTCATTGATGATTTCCAGCAGATAATTGCCATTTCGCTTAATGACTTCAAGCAGTTTTAAACTACCCGGGCGCCCCCAGCTTTCTTCGATTAATAGATCCGTATATCCCAGAACGGCCGTCATGGGCGTGCGGATTTCGTGGCTCATATTTGCCAAAAATTCGCTTTTGGCACGTGAAGCCGCCTCTACATCTTCATTGGCCTGCTTCAGTCGCTCCGCTTTTTCTTCCAGTTCTCTGCGCACGATTTCCAGGTTATCTGTCCGGTCTTTCAGTGTATTGAGCTCCTGATCGCAAGTTTCAGAGATGCGGTTGTACTGTCTGGCGATTGATCGGGCATCGCTGTTTTCATCCAGGTCCTTGAGGGGACTGGCGTCGCCTTGAATCTGCTGCCGCATCGAATTCAGCAGTTCATACATTTCTGTGTTAGCACCGTGCTCCGTCATATTCAGTCCCATTTCCGCTTCTTCAGGAGTGACTCGCAAGCGAATAAAATTAACTCACAATTCGTAATATCAGCATGTCGTCAGTCAAGCTTATGTTTTTATCTGTAAACATGAGGCAGGAACCGAACTAATTCTTACAGCTGTTCATTGATGAAACTGAGTTGAATGGAATACCTGTATCGCAAGGGAGGGAAAGATTTCATTTTTATATCTGGACGAAATGAGAGATATAAAAGCCTCCTGATTAAACAAAGTGCTTCTAAAAAAGAACTTAAAGCTCCCGGTTGAGTTGGGGATGCCAGCGTAAAATTGCTACATCCCATCCGATCGTTTCAGCTGCTCTGTCCAGAACACAGTTCAGGAATTCTTGAATGACACAGTCAATTCGCTGATCACTCAGAGTGAAAACGCTTCACACAGGTAGTACTAAAGGGGAGCGGGCTCGAATGTGGCAAAAGTGCAACTTGCTGATTCGGGTTATCTGTGCGTGCTCTCCTACCCGCCTTTAAGACACGGAAGCGGATGTTATAAAAGGCTGTTCTGGTACTTTCTGGCCTGCTTTGCTTGATTATTCTGGTGTGCTTGTTAACGTTGGGAAGATTTGCGCAAAAATTTTGTATTGCAGCCAGAGAATAATGAACATTTGCTGTTAAGGTGATGTGAAAAAGTGCCCAGACGTGACGACATTAAGAAAATTTTGATCATAGGCTCCGGTCCCATTGTGATTGGCCAGGCCTGTGAATTTGACTATTCCGGCACTCAAGCCTGTAAAGCTTTGCGAGAAGATGGTTATGAGGTGGTATTGGTGAATTCCAATCCGGCGACCATCATGACCGATCCGGAAACTGCTCATCGAACGTACATCGAGCCGATCACATGGCAATATATCCAAAAAGTGATCGAAATCGAGAAACCCGATGCCCTGTTACCGACTTTGGGTGGCCAGACCGGTTTAAACGCCGCCATGGATCTCGCCCGCCGGGGAATCCTCGATCAACTGGGGGTCGAGCTGATTGGTGCCAGGGAAGAGGTCATCGCCAAAGCGGAAAGCCGCGACCAGTTCAAAGAAGCCATGATGAAAATTGGACTGGATTGTCCCCGCAGTTCTGTTGTCCATAACATGGAAGAGGCCAATGTCGCGATGAAGGAGATCGGCCTGCCGATCATCATTCGTGCCAGCTATACCCTCGGCGGAACGGGGGGCGGGGTTGCCTACAACCGCGAGGAGTTCGACGAAAAAGTGCGCAGCGGCCTCGCGCTGTCTCCGGTAAATGAAGTGCTGCTGGAAGAATCCATCCTGGGGTGGAAAGAATATGAGATGGAGGTCATGCGCGATCAGGCCGACAATGTGGTCATTATCTGCGCCATTGAAAACTTTGATCCGATGGGCATCCATACCGGTGACTCCATCACCGTAGCCCCGGCGCAAACTCTGACCGATAAAGAATATCAGCGGATGAGAGACGCTACGATTGCCTGCATCCGGGAAATCGGCGTTGAAACAGGCGGCTCAAATGTGCAGTTTGCCATCAACCCCGACACGGGCCGGATGACGATTATTGAAATGAATCCTCGTGTCAGCCGTTCCAGTGCGCTGGCATCAAAGGCGACCGGCTTTCCCATTGCCAAAATTGCGGCCAAGCTCGCCGTTGGGTATCGTCTCGATGAAATTCGCAACGATATCACGCGGCAGACACTTGCCTGTTTTGAACCGACGATTGATTATGTCGTCACAAAAATTCCACGCTGGACCTTCGAAAAATTCCCCGACGCCGACCCTGTTTTAACCGTGCAGATGAAATCGGTCGGGGAAACCATGGCCATCGGACGCACGTTCAAAGAGTCGCTGCAGAAAGCACTCCGCGGCCTGGAAATTGGCCACTTCGGTCTGGGGGGCGGCAATAAGGATTTGTGGGGAACCGCCAAACAACCCTCCAAGGACGTGATTCAGTCCAAACTGTCGGTGCCCAATGAAGAACGCATTTTCTATATTCGTTATGCGTTTAAGCTCGGTTTGACAACAGAGCAAATTCATGAATTGAGCGACATTGATCCCTGGTTTCTGAATCACATCAGGCAACTGGTCGATTTTGAAGAAGCAATCCGTCAGTTATCCCGGCTGGAAGACGTGGACTTCGCGTTCATGAAAAAAATCAAACAGGCCGGTTATTCCGACAAACAGCTGGCCTTCTGGCTGGATTCGACGGAAATGGACGTACGCCATTATCGCAAGCAGCTGGGTGTTGAGGCCACATTTAAGCAGGTCGATACTTGTGCGGCGGAATTTGAAGCCTTTACGCCTTACTTTTATTCCACCTATGAAGACGAAGACGAAACACCGGGAAATCCGGATCACAAACGCCGCATCATGATTCTGGGAGGCGGCCCGAACCGCATCGGGCAGGGAATTGAATTCGATTACTGCTGCTGTCAGGCCTCGTTCGCGTTGCAGGAACTGGGAATCGAGAGCATCATGGTCAACTCGAACCCGGAAACGGTTTCGACCGATTATGACACGTCCGACCATTTGTTTTTCGAGCCATTAACGACCGAAGACGTATTGAATATCTGCGATCGGATGAAACCCGATGGCGTGATTGTGCAGTTCGGCGGACAAACACCCCTCAATCTGGCCCGCGGTCTTGAAGCCGCCGGCGTGAATATTATCGGCACAAGCCCTGATATGATTGATGCGGCAGAAGACCGGGAACGCTTTCAGGCCATTCTTGAGAAACTCAAATTACATCAACCGCCGAATGGAATTGCGACCGACACCGAAAGCGCACGTGCGGTTGCCAAGAAAATCAGTTATCCCATTCTGGTACGTCCCAGTTATGTCCTGGGCGGACGTGCCATGGAGATTTGTTACGACGAAGAATCTCTCGTTCGTTACATGAACGAAGCCGTCAACGCTTCGCCCGATCATCCCGTGCTTGTTGACCAGTTTCTGGAAGATGCCATCGAAGTCGACGTCGACGCCATTTCTGACGGAATCACGACGCTGGTCGGAGGCGTGATGGAGCATATCGAAGAAGCCGGCGTGCACTCCGGTGACTCGGCCTGTGTGCTGCCGCCACACTCTTTGCCGGATTCCGTCATCGATGAAATTAAACGGGCCACGCATGCCCTGGCACGAGAATTAAAAGTCAAAGGACTGATGAATCTCCAGTTTGCGGTCAAGCAGACGGACGGAGAATACATGGTCTATATTCTGGAAGTGAATCCCCGTGCAAGCCGTACGTCGCCATTCGTCTCCAAAGCCACAGGACTTTCTCTGCCTCGTGTCGCTGCGAAAGTCATGGCTGGCGTCTCGTTAATGGAGCAGGGCGTTACCAGAGAACCCGCACCAAAACATACTTCGGTCAAAGAGAGCGTATTTCCGTTTTCGCGGTTCCTGGGAGTCGATATTATCCTCGGCCCTGAAATGCGTTCGACGGGTGAAGTGATGGGAATCTCGGAAGGTTTCGCAATGGCCTTTGCGAAAAGCCAGCTCGCCGCCAGTACGAGCCTGCCGTCGGAAGGAACCGTCTTTATCAGTATGGCTGACGTCTATAAGGAGATGATCATCGAACCCGCTCGACGCCTGATTGAGCTGGGTTTCAAGATCGTTTCCACATCGGGAACTGCCCGCGTTCTCAAAGATGCCGGACTGGAAGTTTCGACCGTCAAGAAACTGAAGGAAGGACGACCGAATCTTCTGGACATGATGGCGAATCAGGAAGTGCAGTTCATCTTCAATACGCCCAGCGGAAAAGGATCGCGCACCGATGAAGGTAAAATTCGCTCCGCTTCGGTTTCGTACGGCGTCACTTGCGTCACCACCATTCCCGGATGCCTGGCGGTTGTCAAAGCCCTCGAAGCGCTCGCAAACGATCCGACACCTCAGGTTCGCGCTCTGCAGGACTGGATGGCGGATATCTAAAGCACATCACATTTTTTCAGAGCGTCTCTCAATCGATACCTGTTTTCATTGGCAGACCGACACTGCTTGACAATTCCAATACCTTCCGGATTTCAAAAACACCCTTGTTTTTCAGGGGTGTTTTTTTCTGGACACAATCGAGGCCTTCCCGAAAGTGCGTAGTAAGCGTCGCGGGCGGGCGCGGGAAAGAAAATTTTCAGGTGAATACTTCGCACCCCGTTCAAACCTGATCCCTTAAACACCCTTGGTTTTTAGTGTTTTCGCGACAGAAATTAGCCAGACATATTCAAAATCAACAGCTGATTCATGCTCAAACATTCGCCCGATCAGCGACACTTCATTTAAATTCATTTTAGCTTCATGGAACATCACAGTTTTTCAGAAATGACCTGGAGACGCTGGAAGCAACCTGGAGACAGGCTGTCGCTGCGCAGCAGAATTCTATCCGACGTCATTTCACATGCGGGAGATAAACATTCGACCGGCGCGGTCGCATCGCGGCGGCTTATTCCATCGTCAGGTTATTCGTCGCCGCGGTGCCTGATCCCGTTTCAATCGAACCGGACACCAGATTATCGGTCACCTGATTCTGCTGGCCTCCCGTCACGCGGATGGCAAAGTTTTCAGGGGCCTCTGTAATCAGGCAATCGGAAATGCGCGACTGCTTCACGTTTTTCAGTAAAATGCCCCCATGCTCACATTCGCGCACCGAGCAATTGGTGATGTTCATTCTCTCACAGTTTTCCAGAATCAGGCCGGCGGCCACTGCCTGCGTGGATTTGATATTCAGACTGTTCAGCGTGCAATCGCTGCAGTCTTTGAAGACGTTCGCATTTTTTGTCTCGGCCCGGTAGTCGGGGTTGCGATCCAGCAGATTGGCCCCCAGCACAATATACGACGAATCTTCAACCAGCAGATTATGTTCGAAGGCCTGCCAGAGGGTATTGCCGGTAATCGTGATCCCCCGCGCGTGCTTCAAATGAATGTTGACGGCGACATCGCTCATGGAATTATCCGCGATCGCAAAATTCCCGACCTTGTGCGGATTTTCGGGACCATTGCCAATGAACCGCACATTCGCAGCGTCGGGAGCATTATTCGTATGTTGAATCGTACAGCCAAAGAGCGCACCTTCCCGCAGAGAACCCTTTGAAACGTCAAATAATACATTCGCCGTGGGCGGCGTGTTCTCGCCCATGTTGCCTTCGATATCACAATTGCCAATCTGAATATTCCGGATTTCACTTTCCCGGACGACAATCCCGCCCATTTTATTGTAGCTGATATGCGAGTCGGAAATGTTGATCTGATGCAGGTTCAGCTTCTCCAGATAAATGCCGACCCCTTCATTTTCATATAGATGACAGTCGTCAATCGCCACATTCCGGTTGCGTTCGTAAAGATGAATTCCATGCAGGGCTTTGCGGACCACCAGGCGTGTGATCGTGATCTGCATGGTTTTGGAAGCTGCCACTCCGATGGCTTCGGGGTGTTTGCCGACGATTTCAATCCCGTCCACCATCGGCGTCCGTTCCTGCTCCCAGACAACCGGGGTCATTGTTGTGGGACTCGCGGTGCCATTATGCGTGCCGATAAAATGAAACGCGGGTCCCGCCCCTTCCATCAAGATCGTTGCGGTCCCATCGCCGGAAACAGACGTCGGCCCCACCTTGTTTAAATCAATCACAATCGGCTTCGTGAAACGATAGCGACCTCGCGGAAACCGCAGCGAACCGACAGACGCATCGACCATCTTCTGAATGGCAGCCGTATCGTCTGTTTTCCCGTCGCCGCGCGCACCAAAATCCAAAACCGTTTTGCAACCGGTCGTTTGTGATTTCACCGCCGCCTGTTCCTGGCTTAACAGTCTGTGAGAATCCTCGGGAACAAACAGACGCAGTCCAACGAGCGCCAGTGCGGCAAAACAAAACGTAGAGAGCGTTCTCGGTTTCATGGAAACGACTTTCAATACTGGAGGTTTTCAGGCAGGAAATCGAAGGCACTGTTGGCAGGCTTGATAATTAAAGACCCTTACAAAAGCGCACCCTGAGTCTAAGCAAGTCGTGATTGAGGATCAACCGACTCCCCTCAGAAAATGCCCGCTGCGATTCACACGCAATCTGGGCAGCATCCTTCTGCGGCATCACTGGTGATACACGGGCCGCGGTTCATCGCCGGCAATGATTTTCAGATAACTCTGATAGCGCTGCCGTGATAGGAAATCATTGGCGACCGCACGTTTCACGCCGCAACCGGATTCATGCGTATGCGAACAGTCGGGGAATCGGCACTGGGGAATAAAGGGGATAAAATCGCGAAAGAAACCTTCGACTTCTTCGGGAATCACATCCCACAGCTCCAACTGACGAATTCCCGGCGTATCCACCACCCAGCCGCCACTTGAGATCTCCAGCAAAACCGCCGAGCGCGTTGTATGCCGCCCTTTACGATTCTCCTGGCTGATCTCCGCCGTCTCCAGCAGTAACTGACGGTCGATCTGATTCAGTAAAGATGACTTCCCCACACCACTCTGGCCGGAAAACACCGACTGTTTACCTTTAAGCAGCGATCGCAGCCGCGGAATGCCCGTGCCATCCACCACGCTCGTGAGCACAATGTCATAACCCATCTGCGCATAAACGCCGATCAACGGTTGGAATTCGATCGGGTTCACAAGGTCGATCTTGTTGATGCAGATGATAGAATGAATATTGCCTTTTTCCGAACTGATCAGAAAACGATCGATGAGCGACGGTTTCAGCGGCGGGTCAGCGGCGGAAACGACAATCACGGCCTGGTCAATATTGCTGACCAGAATATGTTCGCGGCGTTTACTGCCTCGGGATAAATAAGAGCGTCGCGGCTCCACCCGCTCGATGACTGCCTGTTTTTCATCTCCATCCGCGCGAATCAGAACATGATCGCCGGCGACCACGGCATTGCGGTCATCGCGGGACATCGTTCTGACAAGCCGACGGATCGTGCAGTCATAGCGACTGCCGTCTTCCGCCTGCACAACCGAATTCAAACCCTGAGAGCGAATCACGCGCCCTTTAATACAGGCACTCTCGTCAATGTCAATCACAATCGAAGTGCCGTCTTTGGTTTCCTGCTCTACACCCATCACCGTGCGGTGGCGCGTCAGGTCTCCTTTGCCGCTCAGCCGTTCCGTCGCATCCATGTATTGCGAATCAAGCTGTTCATCGACCCGATGGCTCGAAAGTTTATTCTGTCGAACGTTTTTCTGGCGGTTTTTTTTAAACGCAACCCGGATCTTTTTTCCTTTTTTCTTAGCCACTACAGTTCTGGTTCCATAACCATGGTTCGAATTTCATGATGAGCCGTCCTGTTCGTTATCCAGATCAATCAGAAATTTCAGCCCCAGTTCGTCATCGGTCATTTCCGATTCATCTTGAGGCAGGACAATTTCCTTCGGCTTCTGAGCGGGGGGCGCCATCGAGCGTTCCGGCCGCTTCTCCGGCCGCACCAGACCTGCTTTCTCCATTAAGCTCATTTCGAAAGGATTCTCTTCTTCCGGCGGAGGCTCATCGGATTGAGGGGTGTAATTGATTTCAAAATCGTGCTTGGCAATGGAGAGCCTGTCTCCGGGAATCAGCCACTTCATCTCGCACCGCTCGCCATTCACTTTAATGCCGTTGCGGCTGTTCATATCACGCACGCGCCAATAGCCGTTGAGAAACTCCAGCTGGCAATGATGCGAAGAGATATTGGGAAAATCCAAAGTAATATCACATCGACCACGACGGCCAATCAGCAGCACCTCGGAAAGCAGCGGTATCGGGTCGCCGCCTCCGCATGGGTTTAATTCGCCTAACATTCTTACTTCCTGGTGTGATTTCTGTTTAAATCATACTGAAATGCCCGCACGTTATTAATCTATACTGCTGGCCAGACATTATAAAGCCCTTATATGGAGAAAAGTCAGATTTTGGGGATACTGTAAAGCATCCGCGTCGCCTATACTGGAAAATTCAGTAGCGGGAGCCGGCTAAGTGGTCGCTGCGAATTCTTCGGAATTCGTGGAGGAAAGTCCGGGCTCCACAGGGCACGGTGGTGGGTAACGCCCACCGTCCGCGAGGATAGGGAAAGTGCAACAGAAAGTAAACCGCCTGTCTGGTTTCAGGCAGGTAAGGGTGAAACGGTGCGGTAAGAGCGCACCAGCAGGCCGGGTGACCGGTCTGGCTAGGTAAACCCCACCGGGTGCAAGACCAAGCAGAGAGCAGTCCTGGTTCGCCAGGGCACGGATCGGCCCGATCCGGTATGACTCTCGGGTCGGTCGCGCGAGGCAGCAGGCAACTGCTGTCCCAGATAAATGGCCACTCTCGACATAACCCGGCTTACAGGCTTGCTCCCGCTATCTGTTTCTTCCCGAAAACAGGCTGTTTTTCTCACGGCTGTTGTCTTAAAGTAGACGAACGGTTACGCGGTGTGTTGTCAAAAAGATTGTAATAGCTTCCTGTAAGTTGTACTATTGACAACATTTGAAGGCGTGTGTCGCGAAGTAGATAGAATTTTAAAGTGTTTGTATTAAATGACTTAAGGATAATCCATGTTTTATTGGCACGCTTCGTGCTTTAATACTCTTTCATCAACGACAACTTAAGTCACTTTCAAACAACTAAAACATTAAGGGAGATAATGATGAAAAATTTCACAATCGCTTTCGCAGCATTGGCAGCCGTTACTTTGGTCAGCAGCACTACATTTGCCGCCACACCATTCTGTGCCACCAGCAGCCAGTACAACTCACGTTACGATTCACGCTACAATAACACGGCCAGCAACTGGAATAAAAATTCTTATTCCAGCTACAGCAGCAGCTACTTGAATAGCCGACCGCTGTTCACTCCGCACAACCCGGCTGTGAACCGTTATAACAGTGCCTACACCGGCCTGTTCAACACATACCGTCCTGTTGTATCGAATTACAATTACCGTCCGCAAACGGGCTACAATTCTTCGTACAACAAATACAACAACAAACACGATTACAAATACGACCATGACTACAAACATGGCCACAGCTCTCACCACAGCAACAGCCGTTATGGTCGCTAAGTCGTGATAAAAAAGGAAACCAGTTCTCAGTCCCTGGTCGAATCATATTCGGCCAGGGGTTTTTGGTTTGAGTTCGGAAATCATTTAATTCCGGCCTGGATTTTCCAGCCAGGCACGAAAAAAGGACTCAGAGCGAGTTTGCTCTGAGTCCTTTTTTTTACTGCCCAAGAGAGGATTCGAACCTCCACGTCCTTTACGAACACTAGAACCTGAATCTAGCGCGTCTGCCAATTCCGCCACTTGGGCCTGTTTAAATCCCTGGCAGATAATGACTTACATTATCGCCACGCGAGACCTGCGAGGCAGGGTTCTGAAAAGAGGAGATCGCTCACCAGTTTCAGAAGTGTCACGGGGAAGCAGGTATGTTAAATAGTTTCCCTGCCTTTTACCAGTCACACATCCCCGAAAATTTACCAGATCGCGGTTGAGGAATTCCGACCTGAGGGGCCCTCTAAACTGAGGTTTTCTGGATCACCAGGGTCTGTTAAACTCCGCACTCCTCTCTTTTCTCTCATCTGAATCCTCGTCGCCGAACAATCTCATGCGTTCGAATCCAGGACTTTTTGCGCTTTTTCTGATCATGCTGACACCCGTTTGGGGGTGGGCACAGGACAACTTGTATCCCGCCCCTGCGTCAACTGCGGCGCGCGTCAGACTGAGCGATCCGCAGGAAACACTGTCTCGCTTCGTCAACGATGATGAAAATACGGCCCCGTTTGTCCCTCCCGAACCCGGAACCGCGTCCGTGGATTCGGTTGTGCAGCCGTTTCCGGAATACTCAGAGCTGGCCAGCGGTGATGAAGCACGCTTCGCCAGCCAGTTTTCCACCGACTCCAGCCAGTTTGACATCGGGTTAAACCTTTACTCGGCCCCGCCCTTCGAAGGTGGACTGATCGTGTTCGGCCCGAATGTTGCCATGAAGTTTGGCGGCTTCGTCAAAGCCGATTTCATTTATGACTTTGATCCGATTGACTCAACGGATTCGTTTGTGACCACCAGCATTCCCGTCGACGCCCCGCCGCGTACCAATTCCCGATTTCACGCCCGGCAATCACGGTTGAGTTTTGATACACGCTGGTTATCCGATGATCGGATCGTTCGCATCTATGTGGAAGGTGACTTTTTCAGTGAAGGAGATCGTTTTCGGCTGCGGCATGCTTTCGGCGAAAGCGGGCATCTGCTGGTGGGGCAAACCTGGACCACCTTCACCGATGTTGCGGCAGCCCCTGCCACACTGGATTTTGAAGGCTCGGTCTCCAACGTCAATCGACGGCAGGCACAAGCCCGCTGGACGCAGACGATTTTCCATGATGACTTGAAACTGGCCCTCGCCGTGGAAGACACGGAATTTATCATTGAAACACCCTTTGGTGTAACGGGAGAGCCCCGCAATCCCTCGCCCGACTTCGTCGGACACCTGCGACTGGACCGGGAACGGGCCCAGTTTCAAGTTGCCAGTCTGTTTCGCATTGTCGGATTTCAGCCAACGGGACAGTCCGTGATCACGAAATCCGCCTGGGGGCTGAACTTCACCGGTGTGTTGCTCGCCACCGATACGACCAAGGTCTATTCTCAAATCCTGTTTGGCGAAGGCATCGGCAGCTATCGTGATCTTCCGGATGCCGCGCCGACGGCAGTCGATAAGGGGGGCTTGCTGCCGATGTTCGGCTGGATGGTCGGCGTGACGCACGACTGGAATGATTCCCTCAGTTCAAACTTTACCTACGCTGAAAACTCACTCGGCACGACCGCCTTCCAAAACCCGGACGACGTCGAAGCGACCACCTATCTGGCTGCGAACTTGATCTGGAGTCCGCTGGAACGGGTTAAGGTGGGCGTAGAATACCTGTATGGAACACGGGAGAACGTCAACGGCGCCATGGGAGACGCACACCGCCTGCAAGCCTCCTTCATCTTTGATCTCCCCTGATGCTCTGGTTCAGAGACGCGATTCATTCTGCAACTTCTCTCTCCTCTGTTGCGCTCGTTTCTTCGCAAACAAGTATTGCAGAAACGAAACAATACCGGCGAAGCGGTAGCCGGGATCGACATACTTCTCGATCACATAAAACATAAAGTAATACAGACGAGCCGACGACTAATAAGAGTAACACCGCGATCTGCCAGGAGCGCGTCTCAAAAATAATCACCCCCATGGCGAATAGCAGGATGACCAGAAACAGGAATCCTTTGAGGTAAATCAATCGTTTACTTTTGAGATCGGCCATGATTGAGTGTTCTCATTGCGTTTCCAATACAGGGTGCATCATAACATTATAAAAACATGGTGACATATTTCCATATGCTCTGTATACTAGATCGCATCACATTTAACGATAGCATTTCTCAATCTATGCTACTCGGTCCAAATGGCCTTGGAGACGCTACAGTAAAACTGGACACAGTCTAGCTATCAGTTCATGTCCTGTTCCATTCTGAGATTCCATATGATTCTGATGAACCGCCCTTTGATCTTATCACTCCTGTTCAGCCTGGGATGTAGTTCGAATTCAGAGACGGCGACTACGGAACAGGAACGCGTCGAGGAAACTGCGACTCAGGCAGTTTCAAATCCATTGCCCACTGAGTCTTATGAAGAGATCCTCTACGAACTGGGGGCGTTTCCGGTCAGCAAGCTGACGAAATCGTATTGGAACAATGGAAATCCTGGGGAGGTTTTCAGTTTAGGAAGACGGGTTGATGTGAACGGCTGGCTGCCTCCGGAAGCGGTTCGTTCGAACGAGTATCTGACCGAGTCAGAAAAGAAGCGCTATGGCATACCCAGACCGCCGCTCAGCTATGAACGATATGTGACGCTGATGGATGTCGAGATCTACCAGCAGTCAAAAGACCCGCTGCTGTTTGCCGTGATCAAACTGACGCTGGACGAATTCGGTGACCGGCGGATGAAAATCAGGAATCCGGCGGACTTCGTAAAGATCTATCATGCCCGGATAGGACTGGATTCTGAGCTGCTTTGGTTATTCAAGAGAGAAAATGTTTCCGGTGAGGTCTTTGCCCGCATGTATCAGCAGCAGCAGGATCCGCTGGTGTTCCATTATCTGCCTCCTCTCAAAACAGGACAGGAAGAGTACCGGATGTTTCTGGACCAGCAGTTGGTGAATCCGCAGATCAGGGTCGAAGATCGATTTCAGGTTTATACGCAATTGTACCATGCAGACCAACAGAAACACCTCCAGGATTATCAGGCGTTTCTCATCAGCAACGTCGATCAACCTGATGACTGGTTTTATCGCTGGCGTATGAATGAGGCTCTGCTTGAGATCGGAACGCCGGAAGCAATCCAGGTTGTGAATCAGAGCTTACTGAACGACCCGGTAGCCGAGGTCCGTGAATGCATTCTTCACCATTTAAAAGAACAGGGCCAGATTGATGAATTTATCGACACGATACTTCTGCTCTCAAACGGTAAGGGGCAGCCATGTACGGGAGTCATGCCGAATCGAATGTTTTTATCTGCAGGTGAGAATGAGATTTCTTACGATTTAAGTGAATATCTGAAGTGGGCCCAGGAGCAAAATTATTTGAAACGGGAGACAAAACATAAAGTTAAAATCGCATTACAGGCACTCGCTTCCAAGAAACCCGAACCGGTATCGACTGACTTTGGGGATCGATTTGAAGTCAATGATCTGCCACAAAAGAATTGAAACAGGGCGGCGGTTAATCGATGTCCAGCCGTCTACAGTATAGGATTGCGACCAGCTATGTTGAAGTCAATTTGTTATCCTTATGCCCTGATGTTCTGTCTCGCTGGTGTTTGTCTGGATTCAGTCATTGCTGAAGAGCAGCAACAGGAATCTGCTGCCTCAGTATCCGCCAATCTGAGAACACAGACACAGAAGTATGAAGCGCTGTTGTATGAGCTGGGGGCGTTTCCGGTCCTTAAGCTGACCAGAGCCTTTGATGACCAGGGGCGTCCGGGGGAAGTTTACGCTTCGAAGGGGACCCGGGTCGACGTGCATGGCTGGCTGCCACCTGAAATTGTTCGTACAAAGAGCTATCTGACTGAGTCAGAAAAAGAGCGCTACGGTATTCCGAAAACGCCTCTTCCTTATCAACGCTATCTTTCCATGATTGATATTGGAACTTACCAGAAAACGAAAGATCCGCTGCTGCACAGCATCATTCAGTTTGCCTTTGAAGAGTTACGTGAACGAAAAGTTAAGAGCCCAACTCCAGGAGCCATTCTAAGCGTTTACCAACCTAGTCCGGAATGGGATTATTATTTTTTGTGGCAGCTTCAAACAGAACAATTGTCCGGCCCGGTCGCGGCGAGTCTCTATCAGCGCTATCGGGTTCCTCTGCTACTGCGTTGTCTGCCGCCGCCTGAGCAGGGGCAGGATGATTACACCCTGTTTCTGGAGCAGATCTCATCAGACAAAACGCTGCATGCCGGCTACCGTTTTGAAGCTTGCAGACTGCTCTATGAGTGGGATCAGGAAAAATATCTCGCTGGATACAAAGAGTTTCTGATCAAACGTACTGAGCAGGCACCTGGCGTGTTAGATCGTTGTTTCTTGAATAAAGCGCTGCTGAAATTGGGTAGCGAGGACTGTTTTGCTGTTGTCCGGCGCGGTCTGATAAATGATCCGATTTATGATGTGCGGACATCGATCCTCGAAAACTTGAAAGAACTCGAACTCACGGACCGGTTCCTGGAGCCCATTCAGGTGCTGGCCGAGGAAAAAGCCAAGGAGTGCCGTCATTACTGGAATTTTGGAAACGGTCCGGGCATGGATGTGGGGGAGACGGAAATGTACCACATCCTGAAAAAACTGCTGCAGGCGGCGCGTCAGCAGCAGAATCTTTCCGAGGACTCGCTGCGAAAAATCCAGCACGCGCTTGCGACTCTGGAGGCGAAGAAGCTTGAGCGGGTTGAGCGTACGTTGCGTCCTGTCTTAAAATAAACTGTTCCGGTACAGAATTTCTAAGCATAACTGGTAATGGCCTGTTATACGCCACTTCCGTTCGTGCGTTTTCGTGTTTTTCGTGGTAGTAATAATTCTGATAGCGAGATCATTCATGGATACCCTGCCGCCCGCAGGATCAGGCTAGTGCTGTGTCAGGATTTGATTTTGGGATAAAGTGATTTCAATTTCGCTCGGGC
>CAXBFD010000101.1:0-22282 GCA_963974925.1 uncultured bacterium
AAAAAACTCCCGAATTGGTGTGAATTAGATATTGCGCCGTTGGAATCTGTTACTTTGAAACACAGGCCAGAAGAAATTATTCTTCGCGTTGCGGTCGGGTCATCAGTGTCTGTGTCGCGTCTTCTGGAGACTTGCCTTCAAACAGGACGCGAAAAATTTCAGTCGTGATCGGCATGTCGAGCCCTTTATTCTCGGCCAGATCGTAGACGCTGCGTGTGGTATTGACCCCTTCTGCAACGGCGTCCATTGTGGAAAGGATCTGTTCCAGCGTTTCTCCCTGACCGAGTCGTTCTCCCAGTTTTCGGTTTCTGCCGAACGGGCTCATGCAGGTGGTGATCAGGTCGCCGACGCCGGCCAGACCGGAGAAGGTGGAGGGTTCGGCGCCTAAGGCAGAACCGAAGCGGTTCATTTCCACCAGGCCGCGGGTCATAATGGCCGACTTTGCATTATCACCATATTTGCCTCCGTCGCAGATGCCGGCGGCGATGGCAATCACATTTTTCAAGGCGCCGGCTAATTCGACTCCTACAATATCGATGTTTGTATAAACGCGGAACCGGTCTGTGCTGAAGAGTTTCTGGGTCTGTTTTGCAAGTTGAATGTCGCCGCTGGCAGCGACGACACTGGCCGGCAGGCGACGGGCGATTTCTTCCGCATGACTGGGGCCTCCCAGTGCGACAACCGGGCGGGGGCCCAGAACGTCGGCGATGATTTCACTGGGACGAAAAAACGTTTCCATCTCAATCCCTTTGATCACGCTGATCACGGGAGTGCCGCTTTTCAGATGCGGTGCCAGTGATGTCAACGCGACTCTGAGAAACTCTGTCGGAATGGCGACGACGAGAAAGTCGGCGCCTTCAACGGCTTCATCAATGTCGGAAGTGACATGAATGGTTTCCGAAAGAGAAACTCCGGGGAGCAGTCTTCTGTTTTCGCGATGCGTTCGCAGATCTTGCGCAATCTCGGCTTTGCGAACCCACATGGAAACGCCGACATCTGAAGATTCTGTGAGCAATGTTGCGCAGGCAGTCGCCATCCCGCCACCACCCAAAATTGCAACCTTGGTATCCATAAAATATCCATCTTTCATTGCTGAGCTTGAAACGTCTTTAAATAGAATAAGTAATAGAGATCCCTCCTGAATTCAACAGCATGACAGGAAGAATTCTCATGATCCTAATACATGTAATATAACGAGAATTGTTGCGTAAGCCAAAGAAGACAAAAATAACTGTCGATGCTATTTTCTGACAGAACTGTTTCTGGTCAAAACACCCACTCTCTCAACCTGCAAACGTCGCATGTGTTGATTTTACCGTATAATTCCCACAATCCGAATTGTGGAAACGATCTGCAGCAAATGACAGAAATAATCGTTGCAGATATTAAATATTCTCACATTACCAAAAAATGTAACCTACGTTTTGCTTGGTATATCTTTAATCAAGGAGCAATCTAATGAAACAGGTTCCCGTGCAAAACTCCGTCACATTTGAGGATCGGCGTCAAAACAGGGATGAAAAGCGGCCTGAAGGCGTTGGTGAGAGACGTCAGTTCAGTAATTCTTACGACTCTGACAATCAGGACGTGAATGAACTGGCTCAGGCCATTGACCAGTACAAGCTGCGTCACCGCCGACGGTTTATTACGTTTGAAGAACTGCATTCCGTCGTCACCGGTCTGGGATATCACAAATAAAATTACCCCGGTGAGTCGCATGATTTCCGGCTGCCGAGAGCACCTGTCACCAAAGGTGCCCGGCCAGTTGGCATTGGCAGCCTCTGTCGCGGTCTGAAATCCATTCGCGCCTTCCAGAGGGAACCGTTTTACGTGCGATGCACTGAAACGCGCATCACCGTTCCTCATCGCGTCTTTTGCTTGTATGCTGCGTAGCGCGCATCACCCTGAAATCGTTTCAGCAGGCACCGCTTTTTCTGATTAATCTCCAGAAACTTCAATCTTTTCCTCAAGTTTGCAGTCAATAGTCTCCAGATTGATGTTGACCTAATCTGCTACATTTGGAAAATCCCCCTCACAAAGCCACCCCGACAAATATGAGTTGAGCAACATTGTGTTGCTGGCTCTCCCTTCAGAGCGAGCTTTTCAGCTCATAAACTGATTAATCCCATATTCGCAGGTTGAACATTGAAAGCTTCCCTTCTTTGTCTTACCATCGTTTTTTCAGCCGTTTTGAACTTAAACGCAGCTGAAGTGACAACCATTTACACGCCCTCAGAGGACTTTGAAGATGTCATTCGCGGGCAGAGCCCTCCGCCGACGTATGAAGAAACGGCGCCGTATGGCTCGAGTATGCCTCCCGGCGGTTCGTATACCGTACCGGAAGGGCAGGCCTTTGATCCCAATATGGGGGGAGGCAATCTGTATGGCGCGCCTCAAGGGGGTTACGATCCTTTTCTGTCTCCGGGTATGGGCGGCGGTGATCCCTATGGTGGCCAGGGGATGCCCGGTTATTCGGGAAGTGTGAATGGACCTCAGCCGTATCGTTTCGGCTGGAGCTCAAAATACGAATTCGGTTTTATGCCGAAAGTACGTACCTACGTCTCCCCGACGGGAACAAACGGCGGTAACTTTGGGATTTTCGAAACAGACATTGATCTGACCTATACCACGCCGACGAAAAACGGCTGGATTTTCGCCTTTTCCCCCGAAGTGGATTACCGAGGCTGGGATGGTCCCCAGTTTATTTCGTTACCGGGCAAGGGTTTTCGATTTGCTTCTGATTTCCAATTATCAACGCCTGCAAACGGACTGTGGAGCGTTCAGTTAGGGTTTACTCCTGCGATCGGAACGGACTTTGGAAAAAGTTTAAGTTCCGATGCCTGGATGTTCGACGCACGAGCCGTGTTATTCTTCCGTCCCTCCAACACCTGGATGTTTGCCGCAGGGGCCGCTTACTGGGACCGGGTGGGCGATTATGTGATCCCTTATGCCGGGATTGTGTGGACGCCCAATGATCTCTGGGAAGTGCGTGCGATGTTCCCCAAGGCGCGTGTCAGTCGTTTCATGGGTAATGTGGGAGACAAGAGTGTCTGGGTCTATGGTAGCTTTGAATACGATATCGAAGCGTTTCAGATCCAGCAGGCTGGTGCCAACTCTCGCAATCAGGTGGAATTCAAGGATTACGTGATGATGCTCGGTGTGCGGGGCGACAGCGGCTGCATGTCCATTTTCCTCGAAGCAGGGGGTATTATGAAGCGTGAAGCGGACTTTAAGAACGGCGGTGGTTTTGACATCAAAGATGGTTTCATTGCCCGGTTCGGAGTTCAGTTTTAATCCTCTCGCTTTCCCGCTTTCTGTCATAACTCTGAAAAAGGACATTCATTCGTGAATCCTCCTGCAGCTGTCATCCTTGCCGCTGGTAAGAGCACAAGGATGAAGTCGGAACTTCCCAAAGTTCTGCACCCGATTCTCGGGCGTCCGATGATCGAATATGTTCTGGATGCCGCCCGTTCTGCGAACTGTCAGAAACTGGTTGTGATCGTCGGGCATAAAGCCGAGGAAGTCGAAGCGGCACTTGCCCGGCATACCGATGTGGAATTTGCATTGCAGGCCGATCAGAAAGGGACAGGTCATGCCGTCATGATGTGTGCCGAACATCTGGCGGCCCATGATGGCCCGGTACTGGTGCTGGCCGGCGATACTCCGTTGCTCAAAGGCAGGTCACTGGCGCGTCTGCTGGAAATTCAAAAAACGAATCAGGCCGCCTGCGTGGTGGGAACTGCGACGACCAAAGCCAATCAGGGGCTCGGTCGTATTGTCCGCGATGCAGCAGATCGTTTTTTGCGAATTGTCGAGCAAAAAGATGCGACTCCTGAAGAAGCCGCCATTGAGGAGATCAATACAGGCTGTTTTGCCTTTGACAGTCGGCAATTATTCCATGCACTGGAAAAAGTGAAACCCGACAACAGTCAGGCAGAATATTATCTGACCGATTGTGCCGAGATTCTGCTCAAAGAAGGGCAGACCGTGCTCGCGCAGGCCGTGTTTGATATCCAGGAAGCGATGGGAGTCAACACACAGGAACAGCTGGCGGAAGTGGCCCGATTGATTCAACAGCGGACCGCGTCCACATAATCGAAAGAGTTTCTCCCGCTTTTTCATTCCGTAATGTCTGCATCAATGCACCAGACGCTGTCATTTGAGGACTTTCGCCCGAAATCGAAAGCCCATACTTGACTTCTTTCTCTCGATAAGCGTGAATAGAGGAAAATGCCAGACCCTTTTGTCTGGATCTGACCGCCATAAGTTCCCGCAAATTGAAGTATCGCATAACTGCAGGCATCGCTTTCAATGTATGATCATCTGACTCTTCTCAGTGGACGAGCCCATCCCAAATTAGCTGGAGAAATCGCAGAATATCTCGGCATTCGTCTGGCTTCTGTGGAGTTGTCCAACTTTCCTGACGGTGAAATCAGTCTGAAACTCAATCAGAATGTGCGCGGGCGCGACGTGTTTATCGTGCAACCGACTTCACCACCCGTGAATGACAACCTGATGGAACTGCTGATTCTGATGGATGCCTGCCGTCGTGCCAGTGCCGAACGGATTACCGCCGTCATTCCCTATTTTGGATATGCCCGGCAGGACCGCAAAGATTCAGGACGTGTGCCTATTACGTCAAAACTGGTTGCCAATCTGATCAATGAAGCAGGCGCAGACCGCGTATTGGCAATGGATCTGCATGCGGCGCAGATTCAGGGATTTTTTGATACACCCGTCGATCACCTGTATGCTGCTCCGATTCTGGATCGTTACTTCAGATCGCTGAATATTCCCGATAAAGATCTTGTGGTTGTCAGCCCCGATGAGGGGAGCATCAAACGCACTTTACAGCACAACGACAATCTCGGGGGCACACTGGCGATTGTTGATAAACGCCGCAAAAACGCATTGGAAACACAGCAGGCGAATATTATTGGCGGCCCGATTGAAGGCAAAGTGGCGTTGCTGTTCGATGATATGATCTCGACCGCGGGCTCAATCATCGGGGCTGTGAATGTGGTGAAAGAACACGGCGCCAAAGAAATTTACGTCAGCGCGTCACACGCCGTTTTCTGCGGACCTGCCATCAAGCTGCTGAGTGAAGCGCCGATTAAAGAGATTGTGGTCACCAACAGTCTGCCGATACCCGATCAGGACAAACTGTCCAACTTAAGGACGATTTCGATTGCCCCTTTACTGGGAGAAGCCATTCGACGCATTCACCGCAATGAATCGGTCAGTCATCTGTTCGATTAGCCTGTGTCCAGGTTTACTGTGGCATCTTCAGAGTCATTTGGACCGGGTATCATGATAGAATGAGGGATGTCGGGTCGTGTTTCTGAATTCGAATTGTGCTGATCAATGTAGAGCAACCGGGGCTGACGCGCTTCGGCAATTAAGTCATTCCGGCTGTCAAACTACCTGAAACAGGATCAGCCGCACGGCGTTAGCCGCGGTTTAATCGACCTGGGTCAGGTTGCGGTCATGGGTATCACATTCAAAAAAATAAACTCTCCCCAGGGTCAAATGGAATGCGAGCTCGTAGATGCCGCTGAGTAAAACGGATATCCTGCATTCGTATTTCAATCTGAACAGAGAGACTTCCATGGCGTTGCATGAACAAGACCGCGAAGATCTGATGCGTGAAGCGACCACTTTTTTCCCCCGCGCGGAATTACAGGTGGATCACGAATCGCTGCCTGTTTTCTGGGGACAAAAGAAAAGCGGGCATTTTTCGTTTTATTTCGGCAGCGATCCCGTTTATCAGTTTGATCAGTGTGCCTGCCTGAGGCGTGCTTTTATTGACGGGCAGCTGTATCGAACCCAGGGAAACACGCTTGCCCGATTGACGCGCGAGCGAAATTTCGCGGAAACAGTTCTCAATCGCGATGACCTGACTCGAACAGAATTAAATTCGTTACTGGAGACGATGGAAAACTGCTTCCAGAAACTGGAGTTCGCTTTCAGTAAACAGGAGAGTGTACGAGTGCTGCGATTTCTGGCTGACAGTTCGGAAAACGAAGTGCGGGCGCTGATTCAGACGCAAGTCAAACTGGTTCTGCAACATTCCAACCAGCTGGCGGCCCGGATTCCCGGGAAACGTTAAGTTTGTAACTAACAATCCCCGCCACACAGAAAATGGTCTTCTCAATATGCATCAACTTATCATCGGCTGTGGTTATGTCGGTTTACAGGTCGCTCAAAAATGGCAGGAGCAGGGGCATACCGTCTCTGCACTCACGCGATCAGAAACCCGCGCGGAAGAATTCACGCGTCGCGGTATTCAACCGGTCATGGGCGACATCACTCAACCGGAATCACTCACAAAACTCCCGGAAGCGGACACGGTGCTGTATGCCGTCGGCTTTGATCGTTCGGCGAATCAGTCCCGGCACGAGATCTATGTGACGGGGCTAAACCATGTCCTGACCGAAATCAAAGGGCGAACCAAAAAAATCATTTATCTCTCCAGCACCAGTGTTTACGGTCAGACGGCGGGAGAATGGGTCGATGAAACTTCTCCCTGCGAACCACAACGCGAAAATGGGCAGATTTGTCTCGCAGCGGAGCAGTTGTTTGAAAAACAGGGACTGTTTTCAGCAGGGGAAGAACGCGGAACGGCGACGGCAGTCATCCTCAGACTGGCCGGTATTTATGGTCCACAGCGACTGCTCGCCAGAATGGAGCAGATCAGGGCGGGAGAACTTTTGCAGGGGCGCCCCGATGCGTTTCTGAATCTGATTCATGTTACCGATATTGTGAATACGATTTTAAAATGTGATACAGACATTCAGTTGGAATCACATTATCTGGTCAGTGATAATTGCCCGATTACCCGGCAGGAATACTATCAGACACTCGCACGGCTTCTGAATGCCCCCTTCCCGAGATTCAACGTGGATGAGCCCGCTCAACCGGTATTGAAGTCAAATCGTGCGCATAGCACGGAACGGGCGGCAGGATTGAATAAACGGTGCAGTAACCTGCGGTTGCGGGGCGATCTGGGAGTAAAGCTGGTTTACCCGACCATCAAGGAAGGGCTTCCTCAGGCGATCGAAAATACTTGAGACATCGCAAGTCGTTGCCCTCCTCGCTTTAGGTTTAGTTGTCAAGCGTGTATGCTGTGTCGAATCAGACAGTCAATGACTCATTTTTTCGCGACACTCTCAACTATTCAAGATAGCGTTATTCATCACATGTCAAAAACTTATCGTGTCAAACCAGTAGACGGACCCGTTCAGGGTTCTGTCAGACCTCCCGGCTCAAAAAGCATTACCAATCGTGCGTTGATTGTGGCGGCACTCGCTGAAGGAACCACTCATTTAACGGGAGTTCTCGATTGCCAGGACACGCAGGTGATGATTCAGAGCTTGAACCGGCTCGGGGTGAAAGTCAAACACGATCCGGCGACATGTACCGCTGAAGTGAAAGGCTGTGGTGGAAAAATCCCGCAGACATCGGCTTCATTGTGGCTGGCAAACAGCGGCACGAGTATCCGCTTTCTGACGGCACTCTGTGCCACCGGCGAAGGAAAATTTATTTTAGACGGCAATCCACGCATGCGGGAACGACCGATTCAGGACCTGGTCGAAGCACTGGCGCAGTTGGGAGTTGATGTTGCCTGCGAAAATAAAACCGGCTGCCCTCCGGTCCGTGTGAATGCGACAGGATTGAAAGGGGGAGAGACTTCCATTTCGGGGAGTATTTCCAGCCAGTACTTAAGTGCCTTACTGATGGTTGCCCCTGCTGCACAAACTCCGGTTACCATTACCATTCTGGATGATACCGTCTCAAAACCGTATCTCGATATTACGCTGGGCGTCATGGCACAATTCGGTGTGACGATCGATCGGGTCAAACCCTCCGTCTGGAAAATTCAGCCTCAGACCTATCAGCGGCCAGCCGCCTATGATATTGAGCCCGATGCGTCAGCAGCCAGCTATTTTTTCGCAGTTGCCGCGATCACGGGGGGCACTATTACCGTGGAAGGCCTGAATCAGGATGCGTTGCAGGGGGATATCAATTTCATCCGCGTTCTGGAAGATATGGGATGTAAAGTAAAACGGGGACGTGACAGTATCACCGTTCAGGGAAAACCTCTGAAAGGGATCGACGTGGATATGAACGATATCAGTGATACCGCTCAGACCCTGGCTGCGGTGGCGCTGTTTGCAGAGGGCCCGACCTGTATCAGAAACGTCGCCCATATTCGTCACAAGGAAACAGATCGACTCACTGCGATTGCCACAGAACTGAAACGCTTGGGGATTCGCGTGGATGAAACCGAGGATTCGGTCACCATTTACCCTGGCGAAATTCAGCCCGCTACGATCGAGACCTATGATGATCATCGCATGGCCATGAGTTTTGCCTTGATTGGTTTGAAAGTACCGGGAATCGTGATTTCTGAGCCGGATTGTACGATCAAGACTTACCCACATTTCTTTACCGACCTGGAAAAGTTGTGTGGACAGACGCCGTGAAAAAGCACAATATCTGGAATCAAAAAAAAACGTCCCCGCTTTCTGAGGATGTGGTGCTGCCCCAGTATTTTCGGTCCGCACGCGAACTGGCTTTTTTTCTGCTTGAAGAATACCGCTGTCATGATCAGTTTGTCAGCGATTCGCTCCAGAGCTGGGAACGCCGCATCGATCTTTCTTCGCCGGATCGCCGGCTGGCAATGGAAATCAGCATCGGCGTCATTCGTCGGCAGCTGACTCTGGATACACTTATTCAAAGTCAGTTATCCCGCCCGCGGGATAAAGTGGAGGCTCCGTTGTGGACGCTCCTGCAGATTGGCGTTTATCAACTGGTGATGCTCGATCAGATTCCCGACCATGCGGCTGTCTCTGAGACGGTCGAACTCGCGGCGAAACTCAACCGGGTCCGCTGGAAAAAGATGGTGAATGCCATTTTACGCTCTGTCAGCAGGCTCATCAGTGATGAAGTCGCGACGGCACCTCAGGCCAATGCGATTCCCCTGAGTTTCGAACGTTACCGCTGTTTTACTTCAGCGTTGTTTGAGGATCCGACAACAGACCCCGCCGGTTATCTGTCCAAAGCGTTCAGTTTTCCGCTTCCGCTGATTTCGGACTGGCTTTCACATTATGGATTTTCGCAGACTCTGCAGATCGCGCAGTGGTTTAATCAGCGCAATTATCTGAATCTGCGTGTGAATGTATTGATAACGAGCCGGGATGTTCTGCTGACGGAACTGGCGGCAGCAGGCATTCAAGCCAGCCCGGGAACCGAGCCCCAGTCCATCAGGCTGGAAGAAACCGTTTCGCTGGATTCGCTGGCAGGATTTGCCTCCGGACAATTTACCATTCAGGATGAATCCGCGATCGCGGCTGGAAATCTGCTCAATCCTCAAGCCGGTGAAACCGTGCTGGACCTTTGCGCTGCTCCGGGGACCAAGACCACACACCTGGCAGAATTGATGCAGAATACGGGAACACTCATCGCCACGGATGTCGGCGAAGAGCGGCTTTTCAGGATCGAAGAAAATGCGTCGCGGCTGGGATTGAATATGATTCAGCCTCAATTGATCGACTCACACGAGAAAAACCTGCCGGGAGCCCCCTTTGATGCCATTCTGGTGGATGCCCCCTGTTCGAATTCCGGGGTACTCGGGAAACGTCCTGAGGCACGCTGGAGAATCGACGATGTTTCCCTGCGGGAGCTGAATATTATTCAGCGGGATCTGCTGCAACGGGCTTTGAATCAACTGAAACCGACGGGCAGACTGGTTTATTCGACCTGTTCCTTTGATTCCAGGGAGAACGAAGTGTTGCTGCAAAGTGTTCTGGAACATTATCCAGACCGGAAAATGATTCGGGAAAATCGACACCTGCCTGCAGCACCCGGCGATGGTGGATATCAGGCGCTGGTCCAGTAGCGTTAAGGTGAGTGTTTATTGGTTCAGTTGTTTGGGGTGTGTCAGGGTCTGAGGTGCAGATCCACAGCCAGAAAACAGGTTAAACCAGCTTTGATGGTTGCCGTTTGCCTAAACAGATTGTAAGATTTGGGTCTATGAAATTTGGCAATAGTTTGTGTTAATGGAATCTTTTGCCTGCTTCCCTCTGCGCGCTAGCTGCAATAAAGGAAAATAGTGTGAGTGTAGACGAATTAATTGACGTGAAAAGTGTGTTACAAAGCTCTGAAGGCGTGGGCTATTCTGACGTAGAACGGTTGTCGGAAATTGTCTGCTCTGATCAGGTTGCGGAGCTGCGCAGCGAAGTACAGGCGCTCGTCAAAAATATATCAGACGGTCAGGCCTCAACGGGGCTACTCGCGAGAGCAGGCATTGCCTTGCATTTGCTGGGCCAACACAAAGACGCTGTTTCGCAACTGGAAAAAGTGCAGGATAATGCCACGGCCAGTTTTTATCATGCTGTGTCTTTAATGGCAGTCAAACGATATCAGGAAGCAGACGCCCAGCTCGAAGCAGCTGCCAAGCTGGGTTATGATTCCATTGAGTGTTCCCTCCGAAGAGCAGAAACGCTTCGTCTGGTAAGGAATCTGGATCAGGCAGAGGCAATTCTTTCTTCCATCGCGAAGGAAGCTGCCGGCCGAGCCGAGTATTCTTTTCAGATGGGATGCATTCGCTCGGATCGTGGCGATTTATACGGTGCGATTGAATACTTTGAACGCGCTGTTGATATGGACCCGCGGCACTCACGTGCGATTTTCCGTCTGGCAGGAGAAAATGCCTCACGTGGAAATGATGAAGATGCGATCCGCCTCTACGAGCAGTCTCTTTCCAGTCCTCCCTTTTATCTGGGGGCGATCCTGAATCTGGGCCTGCTTTATGAGGATATGGAAAACTATCCGGCCGCTGCCTTTTGTTTCCGTCGGATTCTGGAAGCAGATCCACTGAATGAAATGGCTGCGATGTACCTGAAGGACATCGAAGCTGCCGACAACATGTATTACGATGAAGAGACGGCCCGCAACGAAGCACGCATGAAGCAGTTGCTGGACCGCCCCGTCACCGATTTCGAACTTTCCGTTCGCAGCCGCAACTGTCTGCATGCGATGGATATTCACACCCTGGGTGATCTGACACGCGTCAGTGAAAACGATCTGTTAGCCGGTAAGAACTTCGGACAGACTTCACTCGACGAAATTCGCGAGATGCTGACTTCGTTCGGTCTGCACATCGGACAGAACCTGCATGAATCTCTGGGCCAGGAAGGTGGCTACGCCGCTTTGCCACCAGAGTTGGCAGACAACCCGGTCACCGAAAAACCAATTTCCGATCTGGGACTTTCCGTGCGTTCACGAAAATGCATGTCGCGACTTGGAATCGGAACGATGGGCGAGCTGTTGCGTCGCAGTCCGGATGAGTTGCTGGCCAGCCGTAATTTCGGTGTGACTTCACTCAATGAAATCCGCGAAAAACTGGGCGAAATGGGCCTCAAGCTGCGTAACGACTAGTGAATTCGAAAGTTACGGAATTTCCCTGAGAGAACTCTTGCCAGATCTTGGGGGATTCAATAAACTTCTTTTGCCGGGTTCATCACTGCTAAAGTGGTGAACTCGAGTTGAGCTGCTGTGTCTGAAAAATAGCAACCACATTACCCGGTAGTGTAATGGCAGCACAACAGATTTTGATTCTGTTAGTCAAGGTTCGAGCCCTTGCCGGGTAATATTTATAAAAAACGCATTCCGATCTGGAATGCGTTTTTTTTTCACGATCGATTCAGGCGGGCTGAGAAGGCGTTCCAGCCTACATTCTCTCACAGGTGCGAATCCCCAGCAGGGACAGGCCATGATTGATCACCCGGGCGGTTAAATCGCACAGCAGCAGGCGACTTGTCTTTACCTGTTCCTCTTCCGCTTTCAGCACATGGCAGTTGCTGTAGAACGTGCTGAACAGATTTGAAAGTTCAAAGAGGTAGTTGGTCAGGTAGTTGGGCCGGGCCTCAATGGCCACGCTTTCGAGGATTTCCGAATAGCGATTGATCTGCAGTGCCAGAGCCCGTTCACTCTCTTCTGTCAGGCAAAGTGCGGCCTGTTCGTTTCGCAGGGCACTCCGATCGATATTCCCTTTACGAAAGATTCCACAGACGCGGGCATAGGCATACTGCATGTAGGTTGCGGTATCGCCGCGGTTTGCCAGCATTTTGTCCCAGTCGAAGACGTAGTCGCTGTCGCGGTTATGTTTCAGGTCGGCGTATTTGATTCCACCCAGGCCAACGGCTTCTGCGATCTGCTGGCGTTCTGTTTCGTTCAGTTCCGGGCCGTCGGGTTTGGCGTCATCGTTTTCTGCGACGATGGCGTGCGCCCTCTGAATCGATTCAT
Source organism: uncultured bacterium (assembly GCA_963974925.1). GTDB lineage: Bacteria > Planctomycetota > Planctomycetia > Planctomycetales > Planctomycetaceae > Gimesia. The sequence continues at coordinate 12,310 of CAXBFD010000101.1, forward strand.
CCAGCAGGCTTTCGAGTCCCACCGTATCGCCGGAGCGTGTCTTGTAAGGGCGTTTGTTTTTACCCAGGATGGTTCCGAAGCTCACATGCTGTAATTCCAGATTCGTAAAGCCCCACTGTTTGACTGTGGCAAACAGAAGTTGAAAGTGGTCACTTTGTCGGGAATCGACGACGTAGAGCACGCGGTCTGCCTGCAGTTCTTCGGCGCGGTACTTGATCGTTGCCAGGTCTGTGGTGGCGTAGGTGAAGGCACCGTCCTGCTTTTGAACGATGAAGGGGGCTTCAAAGCCTTCCATGAACACGCAGATGGCACCCTGGCTTTCTTTGGCCAGCCCTTTTTGTTTCAAGTCGGCTACGACATCCGCCAGCATCGGCTGGTAGAAGCTTTCGCCTAGCGTCAGGTCAAAGTGAATATCGAGTCGGTCATAAACGGTCTGGATCGCATCCAGGCACTCCGGCAGGAACTGTTTCCAGAGTTCGAGATTGTCCGCATCGCCTGCATGGAGCCGAGCGGTCTCTTCACGCGCCTGTCGGGCGATATCCGGAAAGGCGACTGCTTTGCTTTTTAAATCTTCATCCTGTTCGAATTCGGTCAGTTTTTCCTGCATCGATGTCAGCTCGGATTTTCGTTCGCCGATATCCGATTTTAATTTCTTCAGCTGTTTCTGAATTTTTTTGTCTGTCAGGTTGGCGGTCGTTTCCAGTGTCTGCAGTTTTGCTCCGAGTTCTTCGATTTCGGTCTGTCGCAGCGGAACCGCTTTCTGAGTGACGTGATAATCCGACAATTGATTCACCAGCCGATACAGGCGGGCCAGTTCATTGACCGGATTTTTCTGAAAGGCATCTTCGTCGAGAAAATGCTTATACCCGAAAATGATCATGCCGAACTGGGTTCCCCAGTCGCCGATGTGATTGTCGCCGACAACATCATGGCCCAGATACTGCAGCACCCGGTAGTTGGCGTCCCCGATTACCGAGCTCCGGAGATGTCCCACGTGCATCGGTTTGGCGACGTTGGGGGCTGAAAAATCAACCACCACCTTTTGAGGTTTCCTGGCGGGAGAGACGCCCAGTCGATCATCCGGAACGAGTTGTTTGGTCAGGCCTTCCAGCCAGTCCTGTTTCAGTTTGATATTAATGAACCCGGGGCCGGCGATTTCCAGCGGCTCACAGAAATCGGACAGATCTACTTTCTCTGCGATCTGGACCGCGAGGTCGCGTGGCTTGATACCGTCCAAACGGGCCGCCAGAGGCATGGCAAAATTTGCCTGGTAGTCTCCAAACCGGGCATCCTGCGAGGCTTTCAGCATTTCGATGACTGAAGACGGATCGTCGGTCCATTCCGACAGAGCGGGTTCAAATCGAGTTCTGAGTTCATCGAGAATATTCATGTCATCATTCCAAGAAGGGGGCTCTGGTGTCTGTCATCATGGAAGACATTATGGCGAATCGATTGCTGTCCGGGAAACAGACCGGGGGCAGGGAATCAGGTAAACGGTGATTCCGGTTAAACAGCATCCGTTTTGGGAGGCTGCTGCCAGTCCACTTTTTTCGCATCGGCCCAGAGGCGTTCCAGGTCGTACAGCTCGCGTGAATCTTCGGTAAAAATATGCAGCACGATGTCCCCATAGTCCCCGAGAATCCACTCGCTGTCTTTGCCTTCGATATTGCGGCGATGGGAGCTGTCGCGTTTCATTAAAATGCGAACTTCATCCGCAATCGCATGGCTTTGACGCACGTTGGATGCCGTCGCAATGATAAAATAGTCAAACAAAGGCGTGATTTTGGCGACATCAAGGACGACAATATCTTTGCCTTTGAATTCATCACAGACTTGAGCACAGAGGCGGGCACGTTTTAAGCTGGACGCACCTTCAATAGATTCAGATTGTTGTGAAGGATCAGTATTAATTTCTTGACCTTTAGCCTGTTCAAATACTTAAAATAACTCTAATGCGTATTGAATAATAAACCCGGCTACGACAACAGAAACCATACTCATCAATTTGATCAGAATATTCAGGCTCGGACCACTGGTATCTTTGAAAGGATCGCCAACGGTATCACCTACTACTGTGGCTTTGTGCGCATCAGTTCCTTTGCCACCATGAGCCCCCGCTTCAATATACTTCTTGGCATTGTCCCAGGCGCCACCGGCGTTAGCCATCATAATGGCAACTGCAAACCCGCTCGTCAAGGCACCCACGAGTAGCCCTACCACACCAGGAACACCCAGCAGTACTCCGACTATGATCGGTGAAAGGAGTCCCAGCATCGCCGGAAGGATCATTTCACGCTGTGCGGCAGCCGTACTGATCTCGACACAGGCGGCATAATCGGGTTCGGCCTTGTTTTCCATGATGCCTGTGATTTCCCGGAATTGGCGGCGCACTTCGTCTACCATCGCCCCTGCGGCACGACCAACGGCTTTCATTGTCATCGCACAAAACACGAAAGCGACCATCACGCCGAAGAAGATCCCCACCAGCACTTTGGGGTTCAGGATCGAGAAATTATAGAATCGGGAAAAATCGGGCACCGTTGCCGTTTTCACGTCGACGCATTCTCCCCGTTCGAGTAGTTCGCTGATGTTCAGGTCCCGGATGATCGAGCCTACTTCGGCTTTCGTGATTTTATCCCGACCCGGTGTAATCTGTTGCAGGTTCAACGCAGGGAACAGCAGAAAACCCTGGTTGTTATGTTCGGATTCTTTCCCATCCCGTTTCAACGTTCGTAAGGCGATACAGTTCCCGCTTAGTTTTAATGCTGACGCATTCGACATGTCGTCGGAAATCGTTTCTACAATCGCCGAATTTTCGACCCAGCGTTCAAAGCCGACGCGCACTTCTTCGACATAAGCTGCCAGCAAAGCCAGGGCCGTTAATGCGGCAGACCCAATTGCAAAACCTTTGCCTGTGGCAGCAGTGGTATTTCCCAGGCTGTCCAGTGCATCAGTTCTCTGGCGGACGTAAGGTTCCTGACCGCTCATTTCCGCATTTCCACCCGCGTTATCGGCGATGGGACCATAAGCGTCTGTCGCGAGGGTCACACCCAGCGTACTCAACATGCCGACGGCGGCAATTGCAACACCGTACAGGCCCATTGCAAAGATCTGAGCATTGGCAAAATCAAATCCGGTGCAGAGTCCGAAAGCCAGCAGAATGGCGACGCCGATGACGACAATCGGAACCCAGACACTGTAAAAACCTTCTGCGATTCCGGCGATGATTACGGTCGCGGGACCGGTAGAAGACTGATCTGCGATAAAACGTGTTGGTCTAAATTCATCACTGGTTGAGTATTCGGTCCATTTTCCAATGAGCCATCCAGAAACAAGGCCGCAGACAATCGCTCCAAATACGCCGAATAACGGTGTGCCAACCACCAGGGGAGAGTCAGCGGGAATGCCTGCTGACTGAGAAGGAATGACGAGCATGATCCAGACCAGGGCAAATGCGGCGATGATGACGCCAATCGCACTCGTGTCGATTCCCTTGGCCAGTGCCTTCAGCAGATTCTTTTGCGTCGCGCCTTCTTCTGTCCTGACCATGAAAATACCGGTGACGGAAAGGAAGATTCCAACCGCAGCCAGGCACATGGGAAGCAGCAGGCACATCATCTGCATTTTGGGGTAACCGTGATAGGCGGCAACACCCAGTGCGCCACTGGCAAGGATTGATCCGCAGTACGACTCATAGAGGTCGGCACCCATCCCCGCGACATCGCCTACATTATCGCCGACGTTGTCTGCAATCGTGGCGGGGTTACGAGGATCGTCTTCCGGAATACCTGCTTCGACTTTGCCGACCAGGTCGGCACCCACGTCGGCGGCTTTGGTAAAGATGCCACCGCCGACACGTGCGAATAACGCCTGACTGCTGGCTCCCATTCCAAAGCAGAGCATGGTCACAGTAATCTCTGCCAGAGGCATTTTAACAACCCAGTGCAGCACACCAAACCAGAGGCAGATGTCAAGCAGGCCTAAACCGACCACGACGAGTCCCATGACAGCGCCACTTCGAAAGGCGACCTGCAGACCGCTGTTCAACGATTCTTTTGCGGCGTGTGCCGTTCTCGCGCTGGCCAGGGTCGCGGTTCGCATACCGAACCAGCCCGCTAATGCCGAAAAGAAACCACCGGTCAAAAAGGCGAACGGGACCCAGTGCGATTGAGTTTTCAGACCGAATGCCATGAAGGCCAGCAAAGCGCAGACAACGGCAAAAAACAGGACGACCACTTTGAACTGACGATCGAGATAAGCCCGGGCTCCTTCTCGGACGTGTCCGGCGATCGCCTTCATTTTTGCGTCGCCTTCGCTTTGATTCACCATCCAGCTGAAAAAGCGGTAGGCTGTAAATAACGCGAAGATGGCGCTCCCAATGGTAACGAGCCAGCTGATGAGGACTGTTTCCGAATCAGCGTTGGGTGGAGGCGGCGATGACGCGTCTGCAGCCATCAGAGAGGCGGAACAGATTAATGCCGAGAAGATTAAGGTGATGAGTGTTGAGAGAATACGAACGGGCGAGTATCGAGCGCGAAAATGAAACCTCATCCTTAGAGTTAACCCCATTTAATAAGTCGTTGTAAATCTTGTTGTAAAACCTCAAAACCTGAAATGGATTCCGGGCAACTGTCAGCACACAATTTTGAATGCTCAAAAAAAATTACAAGTAAAACTCTAGCGAAAACCTATCCCGGGAGTGTAACACGTGGAACTCATTTTGCAATAACCGTAACTTAACAAAGTTGGCTAAACACAAAACTTGGAAGCGGTCAACAGAGGGGGCGGGTGAGGTGGTGGCAGTCGCGGCGAAGCGCATACGCGAACGGCAAAAGGGGCCGCGCAGAATCAGGCGTGCTCGGGTGTACTGCGATTGAATACCTGGCTGGTATCGATGACATAATCGAAATCAAAGACCTGTTCAAAATCATAAAGATCTACAAAGTCTTCAATCCGGTCGTTTTCTGTTTTACGCATTCTGCCATGTTCAATCATTTCAAAGACCATCTTTCCGAAGTCTTTGGTTGTTGAAATTCCCCATTGTTTAAAAACAGTAGTGGTCATTAAGCCAAACTGTTTTAATGCAAGCGCTTTTACTCCGTCCAGAAGTTCCTGGCCGGAAACATGAGCCTCTTCCTGCTCCTGCTCATTGATGATCGTGCGCGCATAAATTTCCTGTGCCTCCTGTAAGGCTTCAAAAACGAAATCGTACGCATTCGGGTGGTATTGCAGCTTTGGTCGGGAAAGATTTGTGGCAGACGTCATTTTTTACCCATACCCTTTTGGAATTGCACTAATCAAAGTCTCTTGTACCAGCTAAACCTAGTGTTTCGATCTGGAAGCCTCTGGTCAAGACTTTCTTACCGTATATCAGCACAGATCTTTAAAAATTTTCGAATTGGTCTTTCAGAAGAGTGAGGCAGTCGAGCCTGGTTTTTCCGTTCCGATCGGATTCTGGTTACTCTTCAGTGGAGTGTTCATTTCTTTTCTTTTTAATGACTTCCAGAATGTCTTTACGATGGACAATCACCCTACGTGAGTCCTGGTAAACCACTTGCACGCATTCTGAAAGGATTTCCTGGTTCGTTACTTTTCCCTCCCCCTGTGAGGTGATGACTGTGGAGCCAACGGGAGGCAGATCCTTCTTATAACTTTTATAGGTATCATATTCATATCGCAAACAGCATTTGAGCCGCCCGCACCGGCCAGAAAGTTTATTCGGGTCGAGTGACGTCTTCTGGAGTTTGGCCATTTTCATGGAAACAGGAGGCATTTCTGTCAGGTGGGTTCCGCAGCAAACCGGTTTGCCGCAATCGCCGTAATCTGCCAGGAGCTTGGCTTCGTCGCGAACGCCGATCTGTCGCATTTCAATTCGCGATCGATATTTGCGAGCCAATGATTTCACCAGCTCCCGAAAGTCGACGCGTTTCTCGGCGAGATAATAAAAAACCACCCGCTCGCCACCAAACAGATGTTCGACATCTACCAGCTGCATTTGCAGTTTATGTTCTTTGACCAGTTCCTGACATCCCTGAAATTCAGCCCGTTCTTCATGACGGTTCTGATCGCGTTGCCGATAATCATCATCCGTGACCTGACGGATAATCCGTCCGGCAGGAGCGCCCCCTTTCATAAAGGTTCGCACGCGTTCGGTGGCCGGAGATAAAACTTCGCCCCACTCATGCCCCCGTTCGCTTTTGATAATGACCGCCGCGTTGCGGGCTAATTCCGGAATTCCCTTACAGGTGAATTCCCCAATGAGCCGTGTGGCTCCATAGCGAACAATATAACCTGAAACTTCGATATTCATTTATGATAAATTCATTGAAATGGGATTGGGTAAGGCAGCCCTCGTTCAATAGAAATCATCTAAACTGAAATAAAGAAGACCGCCCGTGCCGAATTATTATAGCGAATCAATACCAATCAATCCTTAATTATTCCAGGGGAAAACCATATTTTTGAAAAGCCGCGGGTCGCTCAATGCAGATCCCAGGCGAGCCGGTTATTTCATCTGTATACCTCTGAGGTCTTCGCTCAAGCTTTCAAAACACAAAGCGATGGTGGCATTTTTATCGATTTGTTCTTCTGTCTGAATCATTCGGTCCAGCAGATTCCCGATTTTTTCGATCCGGTCTTCCGTTTCTCCCGAAAAACCAGCCACAAATTTTGTGACCTGCTCGGCGTCGATCCCGGAATTGTAGCCGGATGCGTACTGTAAGGCTTGATGGTAAAAGTCCGCACAGAATTTGATGATCCAGTTCGCTGTTTTCCGTTGTGCTGCCGTATTGCCTCCGACATCATCAATGGCCTGGATCACGGTTTGTGCAAAAACCTGTGGTTGGAACGGTTTTTTGCTGAGTTGCCGCGTGATACTGAGGCGCAGTTCTTCTAAATTATCGTCCAGCAGCTGGCCGGCGATTCGCAGAGACCCTTCCGACAGACGTGCGATTTGCGCTGCCTGACTTTCGGAATCGACCAACTGCTGCTGAAGTAACAATTCTGCCACGTCTTCTTCCGACAGACGCCCGAAGCGGATCAGCTGGCAGCGGGAACGAATGGTAGGCAAAATGGAATCCATCTCGCTGGCGATCAAAATCATTAAATAGTTGGCAGTGGGCTCTTCGAGTGTTTTCAGTAAGGCGTTGGCACTCTCTGCATTCATTTTATCCGCGTCATCAATGATCGCGATTCGCCGGTCTCCCAGCATCGGACGCAGGGACATTTCATAACAGACTCCCTCACGGCCCCGATGGTCATCGCCACCGATGATCAGGCTGAGAGGCAGGATCGCTTTATCGGGAGGACACTCGACTGTGATCAGATCGGGATGCGTGCCGGCGGCCATTTGTTTGCAGGAACTGCACTCCTGGCAACAGGTTAATTCGCTGGCTGGCGTCTGCAGGCAAAACAGACATTGGGCAAGGTGCAAGGCAATCCGTTTTTTCCCGACGCCGGCATCGCCTGCAAATAATAAAGCATGAGGCATGCGGCTGCGTGACAAAGCGCGATCCAGCATTTCGAGAATTGATTCATGACCTCGTATTTGATCCGTTGTCATTCGCCATCCGCCTGTTTGTTCAAAGTCTGATCAACCCAGCCCAGGATATTTCCTTCCCGGACTGTTTCCCCGGTCTGGCATTCACAGGAGATGAGTGTGCCGGAGCAGGGGGACTCGACATCAAAGGTAATTCCCGGTATCAACAGTTCGACCACGCGATCGCCTGTGACAACCTGTTCCCCCACCCGCGTGAGCCATAAACTGACTTTCAGGTCCTGACTCGGACTACCCAGCGGGGGGACGAGAATCGGGGTTGCCATTCAGGAATCAGACCCCAGTACGGCGGCCATTTCACCCGCATTGTAACTGGATCGGACAAAGGGGCCGCTGGCAACCAGTTTGAACCCCATGGCCCGTACCTGATCGCCGACTTCGTCGAATTCTTCCGGCGGCAGAAATCGCTCGACAGGCAAATTCTGAGGCGTCGGTTGCAGGTATTGTCCAATCGTAATCATATCACAGCCCACTGCCCGCAGGTCGGCACAGACTTCCAGAACTTCTTCTCTGGTTTCGCCGAGCCCCAGCATGATCCCGCTTTTGGTAATGATGGAGGGATCTGTTTCTTTGACCTGAATCAGCAGATCCAGGGTTCTCTGATAAACTGCGTTGCGGCGAACCCGGTGATAAAGTCGTGGTACCGTTTCCGTATTATGGTTGAAGACATCCGGGTGTGCTTCGGTCACCCGGTGAATGGCTTTTCGATCGCCGCGGAAATCGGGAGTCAACACTTCAATGTCTGCACCCGTCCGCTCGCGGACAGCCAGAATACAATTATAAAAATGCTCGGCTCCCCCATCGGGTAAATCATCCCGGGTGACGGATGTAATCACAACATGTTTGAGGCCCAGTCGTGCCGCCGCTTCAGCGACGCGCTCCGGTTCATCGATTTGTACTGTCTCTGTCTTACCCTTCGGGATGGAACAGAATCCACAGGGCCGCGTACAGACATTTCCCAGAATCATCAGGGTTGCCGTTTTGTGCGACCAGCATTCCGTGCGGTTCGGGCATTTGGCACTTTCGCAAACAGTGACCAGATTCAAATCGTCAATAACGTTGCTGGTAAATGACATGCCCGGTTCCGGCAGTGGTCTTTTCAGCCATTTCGGAAGTCGTTGCCTGGGGGCAGGCGCCGGTTGAGAATCTGACAGAATGTTAAGAGTGGACATAAACTTTTTTCTTTATTTTATGCAGTAAGGGGTGTCGTGTAAAAAAATGTGTTTGCTCGTATCCAAATTGTAATGCAAGCTGTCTGGCGATGCTCTCGCGAACCGCGCTCATACTGGCTTCGCGCGTGAGTGTCGCTGACAGCGATGTCAGGCGGTGATCGTACTGATTCGAATCAATTAAACGCAGTAATTTCATATCCGGTGAAACGTTAATATACAAACCATAGTAAGAAATCCACGATTTGATCGCAGCCCCCAGGAAGGCAAACTGACCACAACGGCCGGAAATACCTGCCGAATCGGGCTGAGTTTCTGCCTGAACCCCTTGTTCAGCCGCCATGTTGATAATCGCCTGTTCCAGTCTGGTCTGATAGTCGTGAATGCCCAGGCCAATTTGCTTCAGGGGGAATAATGGGTAGACGGCCAGTTGTCCCGGTGCATGAAAAAGCGCGCCGCCTCCGCGGTTGATCCAGCGAACTTCGACCTGCCCCGCCTTAAACTCCTGACTGGAAGCTGTTAGCTGGCTGTGACTTCCTTCACGTCCGACGGTAATGAGCGGCGGATGCTCACACACAAACAGGACGGCCTGCTCGGTTTGCTGCTGACGTAGTTCCTGTAAGGCAGATTCCTGTAGAACCTGCAGAGAGTCGAAATCCACACAGCCCAGCATATAGACCTTCATCGCCCGGTTGGGATTTTTCGAACGGTGCATGCTTTGAGTATGTGTATTCATGACAATTCAGGTAACTGGGATGGTTTTACTCCAGTTTAATAGACCCTCTCTCAGACCTTTCAACCATTTTCGGCCGTTCCAATCTGGAGTCAATCGTGGACAGCCGGTTTTTACCAATGCCATTCAGAACCTGTAAGACGGGTGCAAATGTAACCCGGTTTAAATCCTCTCAGCAGGGCAGGGCTGATTTTATTTTACGAAACTCACGGACAAAACCAACTGCGTAATGCCTGATATGATTTAAACTTAGGGATTATTGACCAATTTCGGCGAGATGACAGCCCGGGAATCGTCACAACCGGAATATTTTCTAATTCCGGTTTATTTTAAAAAATCAGCATATCTCATTCAATTACGGGAATCCTCACACCCGATATAGAGAGATGGATAGAAATCATTAACCCGTTTTGTAATTTATCTAAACTCACCCGCTCACAAGCCTCGTCATGTCAAATCAAATCAAGATTCAGTTCCTGTCCAGCAGAAAATGCCAATCGGTAAGGAGAAACAAAA
>CAXBFD010000102.1:0-22037 GCA_963974925.1 uncultured bacterium
CTGAAACTAAACGCAGACAATTACAAAATGCATTGTTGATTAGGCCATCAATAATTATAGCTCGTAAGCGTTTTTTAGAGTCAATGAAGTCTGGACTCCTTTAGTACTACAGCGTCTGAACGATTGATTTTTTACGCTAAAGTAATTTTGGAGTATAACATCAATCGTTTGACCGGTTTTTCTGTAGCTGGGAGGTTCAAGGATGGACGTGAAAGCGATTGAGTCGCTGATGCCGGAGCTGGAATCTTATGTGAGTCCCTACCTGCCTCACTTTGGACGGGTGCAGAATCAAGGGGATGCGATGACGATTTTGCAGGGACTGCTAGCTGGCGGTGATCGGCGAAACGTGGAGAACATGGCTGAAACATCGAAGGCGGGTTAATACGCACATTGAAGAAGTTCATTGCCCAGGCTGTCTGGTCCGATCAGGATGTGCTTGCAGAACTTCGGCAACATGCCTGCGAAGCCCTGGGCGAAGAAGATGGTCTGCTGATCGTTGATGAGACTGGTTTCCCCAAGAAGGGCAAACAGTCCGTGGGAGTAGCCCGGCAATATTCGGGAACGCTCGGTCGCGTCGATAACTTCCAGGTGGGCGTTTTCGTGAGTTATTGCAGTTCACAAGGCGAAACCATGGGCTGTTTCTTCCTGAACAATGGACGGCAGATGAGCAGCGTCTTGCGCAGGCCGGTGTTCCCCTCACCGTCATTTTTCGCAGCAAGCCGGAACTGGCCAGTGAAATGATCCAGCAGGCAATTATTGAGGGCGTACCGTTTTAATGGGTCTGTGGCGACAGTATTTACCGCACCAGCCCGGTATTTATGCAAACCGTTCGGGAGTTGGGAAAGTGGTATGTCGTGGAGACCTCGTGCGATGCCAGGGTGTGGACCACCAAACCGAAGTTGCGGCCCGTCGGTCAGCCGGAGACGCTCACCCTGCGCATGGTGGATGTACTGATCAGGCAACCGGGATATCGCGCCAAGACGTTTACGATTGCCACCACATTCACGGATCAGAAAGCATGCCCGCGCGCTGGATCGCTGCCGTGTATCAGAGTCGCTGGCTGATCGAACTGGATATTCGCAGTATCAAGTGCTCGCTGGACATGGATATCTTGCGCGCGAAAACGCCGGCCATGGTGCTCACCGAACTCTGGTCATGTCTGCTGGCGTACAACCTGATTCGGTTGAAGATGCTGCAAAGCAGTCTCTCAACAGGCCGCGACCCGCGCTCGCTCAGCTTTACCACCACGCAGCAGATGCTGGCTACGAACTGGCTGCTGGCGTGCACTTTGTTCGTCACTGGTACAATGTGATCAAGCAACTATTAAAAACATCGAGAAGGAAAATTGACGATTACTTTTAGAGCACCGTCTCTCCGGCTCTGAAACTGTTCAAAAGCCTGCTGGATTTCTGCCAATGGGAATCGATGTGTGATGATTGGCGTCACATCAATCCTACCTTCAGACAGCCACTGCATTGCCAAAGGGAAGTCTCGTTTGAAGTCAGGGTTAATACTGGTGTGAACAGTCACATTTTTGAAGAGAAGGTCGCGCCAGTGTACGTCATCGATCTTTTCCGGAGGAACTCCGAAAATGAGGATGTTTCCCCCTGCCCGGCAAAGATCAATACATAGATTGAACTGCTGATCTGCGTGACCAACACATTCAATAACAAGATCTGGTAATTCCCCCTGCAAAATGTCACGCAGTGCTTCTAGCGGATTGACTTTTTTATTGCAGATCGTGGCTGTGGCTCCCATTTGAGGACTGACCTGTAATCGCGACTCCAAAAGGTCGATGCCAACAATATCTCGTGCCCCCAGATTGCGTAACGTGGCATTCATCAATTGCCCCATAGGTCCTTGACCAACTACAGCCACTGTTTGATCGAGCAGATTTGGAAGTTTTTTCAGAGCAAACAGAACCGTTCCTAATGGTTGAGCCATCAGGGCATGCTCTTCAGGGATATTCGTTGCGATGGGAATGGCCCTTGATTCGTCCATGATAAATCGTTCGCATAACCCCTGTTGCATCACAGGAACGGCAAGCACTCGGTCACCTGGGACCCAACGTTGTCCATTGGTAGCGGTGACCGTTCCAATCATTTCATGTAAAGAGTGTCCAATTTCAATTTTCCACTCATCACTTCCATTGAAGTAGGGTAAGTCAGATCCGCAAAGACAGGTTGTTTCAGGTTGGAAGATAATTTTTCCTGGAACCGAGTCACCTGTTGAGAGTTTGGGTTCAGGGACTTCAATAAGTTCAATTTTTCCAGGGGCGACAAGATGGCTTGCTAACAACAAACTGCTCCTATTCTGATTGTTCGAGTCAGTTATCAAATTAGACACAAAAACGTGTGACTGCTGCCCTGCTTTAAAACATACCAAGACAGTAGATCATGTCTCAGTAGAATGAAGTCACACAATGCTTCAGATACGGCGAAAATAGTCGATGTACGGTTCATTTTTGTGAAATAGATTGAGTCCAGTGTGCCTTTGCATGTTATGTGACTTCCCATCCTGGACGGTATTCTTTTGAAATGTATTTGTCTGCCTCTGGACAATTTGTAGCCTTGAGATTGGCTGCGTCCCAGACGAGTGCTTTTTTCGAACGATATGCTACATTTCCGAGCAATACCGTTTCGGTCAAGGCACCAGAATAATCAAAGTTGCAAGTTGTTGGTGAACCGTCCTTACAGGCCTTAATCCATTCCGCGTAATGGCCAATTGATTTGGGAATTGTTTGTTTTGGTGGAGTAAAATCAGCAAATTTCTCCTTCGGAAATAATTTGTAACCACCATAGTCTGCAAACATACTTCCCTGCGTTCCAACAAACATGACTCCATAACTGGGAACCCGTTCCCCAGCCACTTTTTTGGGAATCTTGTCCCCATCATACCAGGTTAATTTTAAGGGAACCAAGTTTCCCCGTCTGGGGAACTGGTATCGGACAATGATCCCTTCTGGACATGCTTCAGGGTGAACTTCGGATCCTTCTGCTTCGCAGTGCGTAGGGTATTTCAGCTTGAGAGCCCAAAAAGGAAGATCCATATAGTGACAGCCCATGTCTCCCAGGGTTCCCTGACCGAATTGCCACCACCGACGCCATTGGGCAGGATGATAGTAGCCTTCAGCATAAGGCCGAACCGGAGCAGGGCCAAGCCATAAATCCCAGTTTAAATTCTTGGGAGGCTGCTCTGTTTTTGCTGGTAGCTCGCTGCCTGCCCACGCTTTTCCAACCCAGACATGTACCTCATTGATATCGCCTAAAACTCCAGCTTGAACTATTTCCACGACACGCCTGTAATTATCACCGGCGTGAATTTGTGTTCCTAATTGTGTCGCAATACCTTGTTTTTTCGCTTCCTCAGTAATCAGTCTTGCTTCCTGCACTGAATGAGTAAGTGGTTTTTCACAATAAACATGTAACCCTTTTCGAATTGCACGAATTGTTGCCGGGGCATGATGATGATCTGGTGTTCCGATCACGACAGCATCAATTTTTCCATCCTCATTTTCAAGCATCTCCCGATAGTCCGCATAGAGACGAGCTTCAGGAAAATTAGCTGCACTGCGATCGAGATAATTTTTATCAATATCGACGAGGGCAACAATATTTTCGCCCTTGACACCGTCAATGTCTGCCGCTGCCCGATTTGCAGTTCCAATACAGGCGATGTTTAATTTATCAATCGCTGATTTTGATGCAGCTGGGGCAATCCCAGTCCAGATGCCAGCCGATATGGCAGCAGCTCCTGAAGTTGTTGTTTTCAGGAAATCACGTCGATTGTAACTTTTGTTTTTCAGCATCAGTAATTCCTAACAATCAAGCAGTTTGGTTTATTCGGTATATAGATCAGGGATAGAATTGAAACAACGAGTACGTACTCAATAAATCATTTGAGAATATCTACATGCCAATCGCGTAGACAATCTTTTGCAGTAATCTGGATCAGAGTCATAAGACGATCATAAAATCCAACCATGGGCCACGTGAAATCATTCACTAAGAAAACAGTTGACAAACCGAAAAACCCATGATTGGACTAATTTTCTTTGAAGCTATTTTGGCGAAACCGATTTATCTGAATGCGAATCTAATTCATCAAGAGTAAATCGCACGCTCATAATATATGCTTCTTCGCCTTGGGACCAATGTCCGTAAGTCGTCGTGACGATAGTGCCATCAGGCAAGACTTCTACCGCAGGATAAGCGGAATCATACCATTTTTTATTATCCTTTAAGCGGATGTAGTATTGACCATTCTGCCCCTTCTCAAGATCGTCCCAGGTTCCAACCCAGGCAACCCAATCTCCCTCAAAAGGAAGCTCTTTGGCACGCCCCTTAGGAGAATAACGTCGACAGGAAATGAAGAGGCGACCATCCGGGCCGTATTTACCGGTATGGCGGTCTCCCGTTAACACAAGGGGTAATTCTCTGGGCTCACTCCACGTTTTTCCTTCATCTTCAGAAAAAATGATATGTGAGTTTTTATTCCGAGAATTTTCGCGTAGCAGCACTGCTAATTTCTTACCATCTGGAGATCGAATACAACCTGGTTCACACAAACCAACATTCGAAGATTTATGGACTACTTCAGGGAAAGACCATGTCAGCCCACCATCTGTTGACAGCGTTTTATAGAGGGTGAATACGCCAGTTGCTTTTCCGTCCTTTGTAAAATACCGCCCATTGTCATGAAACATGGCAAGGTAGTGACCTTTGCCAGTATTTAAAGCTTCGACAAACCCCATCACGACGATTCCACCCCATTCGCCAACAGGTTTCAGATCACTCCAGTTTAATCCGTCATCTTCGCTGACCGCCATACGTGCAGGGTAAAGTCCGGAGAACATGATGACTCGTTTTTTGCCAGCCGGACCAATGACGCGATGGATCGTTGGGACTTCTTTAGAAGTTGCCCAGCTGACCGGGGTCGGCAGCCGATTACTCCAGGTTTTTCCGCCATCCGTACTTCTTTTGTAGACGATTTCGCCGCTGGCATGCCCTTTTGGATAAACACATAACATTGTTTTCCCATCTTCTAAAAGACAAGTTGTTGGATGCCCCAGATATTGATTGTATTCCTGATCAACGACAACCTGTCGATACAGTTGATCGTCAAGGTCGAGCGTTTGCGGAAAGGTATCTTGCGGCTCTGCCGAAAGAGCGGCCCCCGAAAGAAGAAACAGAAATAAACAAGCACTTCTCATTAAGTTTTTCCTTAACATTTTCATTCATTTATTTGACTGGCACAGGGAGCAAGTACATCAAGCCGCGTGAGCTGCTGTATCAACTCATTTTTTTGACTGGTGCTTAAGTTGCGTAAAGGTGATCTTGAAGGACCGCAATCAATACCGAGAACTGACATCACGACTTTAGCAGCAGCGGAGAATCCGTATGCCTGGCAGAGTTGGATTAGCTCAACCGACTTCGCTTGAAGCTGCCTTGCCTTTTCTATATCTCCAGAATCGCAGGCATCTATCATTTCAAGATAAAGAGGCGCGGCAAAGTTATATGTACTACCAATGGCTGCGACTGCGCCCAAAATATAGCCATCCAATAATGCTTCATCACATCCAAACCAGATTTCGTAATGGCCTTCATTGACTTGCAGGCATTTCTGAAATTGCAGGAGGTCCTCGTTTGTGTATTTCACTCCAGCCAGGTTTGGAAGCTTCTCATGAGCACGCTCTAGAAATTCAACTGTTGATAACGTGACTCCGGTCAAAACAGGGATGTCATAAAAATAGAACGGCAGAGGTTGCGCTGCTTTAGCAATTGGCTCGAAAAATTCTATTAAATCATCGACCGTTGCCGGTTTGAAATAAGAAGGTGCAAGTGAAGCGATCGAATTAGCACCAGTTTCAAGTGCATGTGCAGCTAACCGAACAGCGTCCGGTTGACAGTTGCTTCCGACTTGCACGATGACTTCAAGACCTTTTGGTCTTGCGGCTTCTACCCAGCGCTCAGTCAACACCATTCTTTCTTTGAGAGATAAAGATTGTCCCTCTCCGGTAGATCCACAAACAAAGACTCCTGATATTCCTGACTCAAAAAAGTATTTCGCTTGCAGTTCGACAACTTCGAGATTCAGCTCACCCTGGGGAGTGAATGGTGTATGCGGTGGGGCAACAAGTTTAATCGGCATCTATATGGTACTCGTTTTCGACGTTAATGGTGTTGTTGATAGCGCTGCTGATAAATAATATAACACTAGATAACATATTATAATACGATGCATTACTAAGCATTGCAAGCAATATTTAATGAAAATGAATCATTGTACTGCTGTGGAGAACACGTCCGCTGTCAGGAAGGAATTCTGACCTCATTGCGAAGACACCATTGTCACATACATTCTTCAATTACCGGATTTGTGAGAGTCCCGATCCCTTCAATATCGACACTAACGATATCACCATGCTGTAAATACAGAGGTGGGTTGCGGGCACCGCCAACTCCATGTGGTGTGCCAGTTAGAATTACCGTTCCTGGCATTAGTTTTGTGCTACCACTTAAGAATTCAATTAAGGTTGGCACATCAAAAATCATGTCAGCAGTATTGCAGTCCTGCATCGTGTTGTCATTAAGCACTGTGCGAATGCAAAGTGAATTTGGATTTGGAATTTCATCTGCTGTCACAATGCAAGGGCCGAGTGGTAAGAAGGTTGCGAACATCTTACCTCGACACCATTGACTTCCACCATACTTAAGCTGCCAGTCTCGTGCGCTCACATCGTTCGCACAAGTGTAGCCGAGAACATAGTTCAGCGCATCTTCTTTCGAGACGTTGTAACATTCCCTGGCAATAATAATTGCTAATTCGCATTCATAGTCAACGCTGTTACTGTTTAGTCTTCTCGGCAGAATGATTGGATCCCCGGGATGCTGTACAGCACCACTATTCTTCATAAACACAACGGGGTATTCGGGAATAGGTAAATTTCCTTCAGCTGCATGTTTTCTATAGTTCAGCCCAATGCAGATTACGTCTCGCGGATCCACTGGAGCGAGAAGTTTAACAACATCAGTCGCTTGTCCTGAATCTGAAAGTTGATCAAAGGGATTTCCTGTCAATCGTGTTTGTTGTCCATCCTCATGGATTTTCCCATAGTGAATCTTTCCCTGGGAATCCTGGTAGCGAATCATTTTCATTTAGCTGATCCTGAAACAAATTTACGGTTACGATATAATACGTGGAGAATAGAAACTAACTTCAGCTGTTATTTCCGAATGAGACAAAGAACTTCACAAATAACTCTCTTCGGCGTTTTAAAGTGGCTTCATTTTCTGCGCCACATAGAAAATGCTGGAAATCCTATCGCGACTTGAACTCTGTTAATGTCCCCGAGCTTGATCCGAAATGATCTGTATCGACACCAAGCTTTTGCAGCATATTCACATACAAATTGCATAGTGGTTTATTATTTTCATGATTAAAGGTGATGTGTTGACCATGCTGGAATCCGCCACCTGCCAGCAGAATCGGTAGATTGGAGTTATCGTGGGTATTTGCATCTCCTAAATTACTGCCATAAAGCACCATTGTGCTGTCAAGTAGTTGCCCTTGCTCTCCTTTTGCACTTGCCAGCGCCTGGAGTGTTTGCCCGAGTAATTCCATCTGACGGCGATCAGCTTTTTCTAATTGCGACAAATGATCTGCACGCATGCCGTGATGACTTAATGAGTGATATCCTGTCGTACTCTTTTCGTTATCTTTTAATAGAAATACCGGAGTTGCAAATGCATCGACCATCAACGTTATGATTCTGGTGGAATCTGACTGCAGAGCCAGAGTTGCCATCGTCAACATCTGCTCAAACTTTTCAAAAAGCAGAGTTCGGTCGAGAATGTCATTCGGCAATTCCATTTCTGTTTTCGGTTTAGGGCTTTGTTCCCATTCCCCAGCTGTTACCAACCGCTTTTCAAGATCCCGGATCGAACTAAAGTATTGATCCAGACGAGTTTTATCATTACGGCCTAAATCATGACGAAGTTGTTTTGATGAGTCTAATACCGCATCAAGTATGCTGCCTCTTCGCTTTAATTGTTCAAGCCGTTGTTTAATCTGCGGGTCTGATTCCTGGAGAAACATTTTTTTAAATATGTCAGCAGGGCTGTCCTCAGCGGGGAGCAAAATACCATCTCTCGTCCACGACAAACTTCGATTTGCTTTGTCGATATTGACACCAAGATTCAGTGTGCCGAAACGCGTTTGTCGTCCCAGATGGTCTGCAGCATACTGATCGAGGGAAATCGTATTACGGAAACCACTGCTTGTGGGGTGTTTTGCACCGGTTAAAAAACAGTTTTCGGTGGAGTGTCCCCCTTCACAGGCAGGGTGTGAAAGGCCACTGAATACAGTCATTTTATTGGCGAATTCTCTGAGTTTAAGCAAATAAGGGGAAAGCTGATAATCAGCCCCCGAGGTTTTTGGGAAAAATAATTTTGGTAATACACCGAGGTTGTTAGAAATGATTAACATTCGCTGAGGAGATGCCCCAGTTGTACCGGCGTTTGATTTCTGGGACATGCACTCAAGTAATGGTAGTGCGAGGGTAACACCAGCACCTCGTAAAAATCGACGTCGAGAAAAGACTCTCGTTGATGACGGAAATTTGAATTTAGACATGCGACTACTTTCTCGATTACCTTTGACACCAAACCGCAAAACTGAACACAAACTCTCTTCTCTTAAATCAGACTGACGATCTCTTTATAATTTCGATGAGCTACCAAGAAATATCTTGCTTTGAATTAATCCGTGTAAGAGATCTCGAATTCGATATGCCTGTGGCTGACACTGATCTAAAATGGATTCAATGACTGGACGATCGGAAAAACGAACCGGCGTACCCGTCGCATAGATTGTCAGTTGTTGCAGTAAATTGCGTGCAAGTATTCTCGGATCTGATGCCAGGATCTGTTTTAAATGTTTAATATCTTCAAACTCTGAGCCGTCCAGTAAACGACCACTGGCGTCAATTGTGCCCGCCACAAAATACGCATAAGTGTGTCCGGCACGATCAAAGCCAGTTACCTTTTCACCTTTACCAAGGCTACGGTAGCGGTCGCGCCAGGCCCCCATTATGTCATAATTTTCCAAAGCGAAACCAACTGGATCAAAGCGAGCATGGCAAGCAGCACAAACTGGATCTTTAGTGTGTTGCGCCAGTTGCTCGCGAATGGTAGTTGCGCCCCGAACATCCGGTTCAATTGCAGGGATAGCAGGTGGCGGTGGTGGAGGAGCGGCCCCCAAAATGCGATCTGTAATCCAGGAGCCCCGCAAAACCGGCGAAGTCGTCGAGCCATTCGCAGTAATCTTCATAATTGCAGCCTGTGTGAGTAACCCGCCGTAAGGACTTGTTGGTGGAAGCAGGGTACGTTGTAACTTAGAACCATTCACAGGCGGAAGATCATAATGTTGAGCAAGGCGATCATTAACGAATGCAAAGTTAGCATCAATAATTGTTGTAACAGGTAAATTATCATGAAACAGGCAGGCAAAAAACGCACGCGTTTCTGCTTCCATCGAGTTAATCAGATAATCATCAAATCTGTACTCGGGATAAAGCCGCGCGTCTGGCTCATCACGACGAATGTCCTTCAAAGAAAGCCAGTAGTCAGTGAAGTCACTCACGAAGCTGTTAAATGATTTCGATTCAATCAGTCGATTCGTCTGTTTCTGTAAAATGCTTGCACCAAGGAGTTGTTCCTTTTCTGCGAATGATATCAGGACAGGATCAGGCCTGGAATTACACAGAAAATGCGAGAGTCGAGCGGCGATCTCATAATGTCTATTTTTTGAATCAGCCTGTGGTTCAGTCAAATAGATGAATTGACTGGAACATAAAAAAGCTGTGTACCCCGTAATCAGCGCTTCAGCCAGTGGTGCACCTCTTTCAATTTCTTCCAGTACAAGCCGTTCATAGATGCGAAGTTCATTTTCCGTTGCGGGTTTCCGTTGAGCGGAATGGATGAATCTTCGCAAAAGCCGCACAGCGTCCTGTTGTGGCTGATCAGACACGAGAGCAATTGCCAGTTCGCCTCTCTCTGAGGCTTTTATTGGAAGCGATCCAAATAAACGTTGATGCGACACCGGAGGCCACTCTACGGAATCGAGTGGCCCGATAATTTCCAGCCATTGAAATGCAACCCCCGGATGACCACCTTTGGGCATCGGTGGAAAATCATAATATAAGGGAGCATTCGGAGGGTTGATTGGTCGAGGTACCGGTAAACCTAATAAGCAATACTCAATCGTTTCGTCCTTTTTCAATCGGACTGTCGTCTCAAAAATGGATTTTGTTGGTTGTATGTCAAAAGTATCGCCTGTCACTCTTACGTCTCCCGAAACATCCGGCCCGGAGCGCTTTCGCGCGCGAAAGTTCATCGGGACTGAACTCCATGCTTCTCTAAGTCCAAAGTCACCGACCTGTCTCACGGCTCTGGCTGAAAAGCGGACTCGATACTCACCTGGCTCGACAGCCCTGAATGCTTCCGGGTATCCGTAGTAGGGCCAGGATGGCGACCGAAAAAGAGCCATTTCCATTTCGGGGTCATGCTGATTTTTTTTCCGAATCTTCATC
This sequence comes from uncultured bacterium, assembly GCA_963974925.1. Classification (GTDB taxonomy): domain Bacteria; phylum Planctomycetota; class Planctomycetia; order Planctomycetales; family Planctomycetaceae; genus Gimesia. The sequence continues at coordinate 10,592 of CAXBFD010000102.1, forward strand.
AAATCAGAACGAGTTAACGGTACAATTTTTGAATCCTTCGCATAAAACATGGCTTCACGACCGCCATAAGTATCTACACTTTCAAACATGCTAGTAGCGGGAAAACGACGAGAATTCGACTTACGCGGTTTTACGCCTGCAGCGATTGCCTGACGCAGTGCTGCATCAGCAGCATTGAGATAGGCATCCATCTGGATTCGTGATACGTCGAGAATCTCTGCGACTTTATTACAATGAAACTTCTCACGATCTTCAGGCAGCATGTCAGAAATATCCAGATCTGGCAGACTGAGTATATCTCGCAAATTATTTTCATATTCAAGTCGTGTCAGGCGACGCATCGGTCCACGCCCTTCGGATAACACATCCTTGAGATCTGCGTTATAAATCGAATCTGAGAGTACGTTTAGTATTTTGATTCGTTCCTGGGCAGGCAGCTCTTTTGCATCAGGCGGCATTTCGCCTGCTTGAATGCGATCGTGGATTTGTACCCAATGTTGACGGGAAAATGCATCTTTCAGATTCCAGTCTATCGCAGTTATATTGAGTCCGCCTTCAGATGTATCCTGATTATGACAGTCGACACACGTTTGTTGAATCAACTCCCGAACTTGTTTCTCTGCCCCCTTCACTACTGATTCCGCAGCACACAGGGGCTGGCAGAACAACACTGATACAGAAATCACAAAAAACGAGATTGTATTTTGCATGAACATCACAAACTCTTTATTTAATAAATGATGATGAAGCTAAAATCGAAACGCATATTCTTTTCACTGCAGTCATAAAGATCTTTTTCATGAGTCTTAGAAGTTTTTAGTGAGTTATTCCTGTTCATCAACTGCAATCAAAATATCCCGTTGCATAATAACGCCCACTCAACCAGAGAATCAGACATACTCATTTCCTGGTAAATGATCAGCCTACTGCTGGAATTCCACCAAAGAAGAAATCCATTCAACAGTTCGTTTACCAGCTGCATTGATATGATTTGACATGGCTTCTCCTGCAGACTTTTGATCACAATGAATCATGGCTTCTAAAATCTCTAAATGCTCCGAAAGAAAGTCCTCATAATGCTTATCCTGTTCCATGATTAAATTAATTGTATTCATCAATCGCTCATATCGAATTATCTCATGCTTTAAATGAGAGTTGCCTGCTGCATTGACAATTGTAAGATGAGTTTTTTTATCGATCTCAGTGCATCGACGAAACCAGTTCTCATCGCGGTCAGCCACCTGTAAGTTTATTGTTTCAGTATATACCTCTTCGATGTCTTTTAAATTGCGGCAATCACAAGCGCAATGCACCGATTCGACCTCAAGAATTCTTCGGACTTGATAGATATCTCTAATTTGCTGTGGGCCGAAAGCAGAAACAACAGCTCCACGATTTAGTGAAAATTGAGCAAACCCAACACCACATAAATCTATGATTGCTTCCCTGAGTGGCGTACTACTCACACCATACCGCTTTGCAAGATACTGTATTTTTAAACGAGTCCCAGCTTCAAATTCACCCGTAAATATTGATTTCAGAATCTCGTTAAAAATATACTGCCTAAGCGAAGTTACTCTAAGTGAGTTTGTTGTGAGAGCGAGTGGTAAATCCATAGTAGCTTCTTTTTCATAAACTTTATATCACATCAGACGATCATAATACGCCTGATACCAAACCCAGTATCAGCGCGTGCTAGTTCTGATTTCGTTTTTGGTATTTAAAATATTCGATTACCATTTTGCGCCCACATTGAATCTGCTGACTCATCAGTTTGCGAGCGAGGCTTGCATCACGGTTTCTTAGCACTTGTAGAAATTCTGCTTTAAATCGACATGTTTCTTCGGCTACTCTGACAGTTAAGAGACGAGGATCATGCCGCTGTGCGTCAAATATATTGCTGATCGCACGATGCTCATTAATGACTTTAGCAAGCAGGGGGTTTCGTGATGCCTCCACCAGAAGCTCATGAAACTGTCGTTCATCATCCAGCCAGTGCTCCAGCTGCTGCCTGTTACTGTGACCTTGCGGCTGTTTCCTGATTTCCTCGACATCCCGTTTAGCACGCACCAAAAGCTCTTCCAGTTCTTCTAACTGCTCGCCTGTAATATAACGCGAGGCTTCAGCTGCAACACAACTCTCCAACGCATCACGTAACACATACAGGTTATCCAGGTCTTCTCGATTTGCCTTACGCACAAAGGCACCTGCCCCTGGCACATGAATCACAAGCCCTTCGCTGACAAGTCGATGAATCGCTTCACGAATAGGAATGACACTGACACCGATTTCACTGGCAAGCGCTCTGTTGACCAGCCTCTTGCCCGGTGGCAGTTCACCGCACGACAACTTATCGCGAATATATTCATAAGATTTTTCAGCAAAACTTTGCTCCATAACCAAACTCCCACTTGCAATACGCACAAAATAACGTTATCTATTAAGATATTATGTTATAACAAGAGATAATGTGGACTGCAAGCAAGTTTTATTTCGTATATTCATTTGATTGTGGAATAGTATTGATCGAAACGAATCTATAGGGTCCCATTATTCAATATTCACCTTTTCTACTTTATTCGAAGGAGAGTTATGATGCGCAAAACGAACTCGAAGAACCGTGGTTTTACACTGATTGAATTGCTGGTGGTGATTGCAATCATAGCCATTCTGATCGCCTTATTATTGCCGGCAGTTCAGCAAGCGCGTGAAGCAGCACGCAGGAGTACCTGTAAGAACAACCTGAAACAATTAGGTATCGCCTTACATAATTATCATGAAACGCATCGCCTTTTCCCGCCTGGAATGATTTACCGTCATGTGGGTACTGGAAGACGGACTCCGTTTTGCGTTCATTTGCTCCCCTACATCGATCAGGCCAATATTTATAATCTTTACGACCATAACCAGAGTTGGAATGCTACAGCAAACGCGGCAGCTTTATATGCCCCGATCCCGATTTGGCAGTGCCCCAGTGACCGGGGAGATATGTACCTTTTCTATGATGTGCTTTATGGTGTCGCTAAAAGCATCAAGGGAAACTATGGTCTGAACTGGGGTAGAAATACATTTGGAGACCAGGGCGAAAAAGCTCCCTTCTTTCATCGATTCGGTGCCAGGTTTCGTGATATGACAGACGGGACCAGCAATACTTTAGCAATGATGGAGATGCTCAAGCCAAAGGCTGAAGTTGAGGACTTCCGTGCCTGGATCTGGAATGACGAAGCGGACGCCTATCCACTCATGACCCGCGTTGGCCCCAATAGCCCAGCACCGGATCTTGTAACGAAATGCGACAATGAACCTGGTCGATTGCCGTGCGTTGCTGAAGCGACACTTCTGGATCGTAGCGTTGCCTCGCGAAGCATGCATACGGGAGGCATTCACGCGCTTCTTTGTGATGGATCTGTAAGATTCATCTCCGAGAACATTGATATCAACACCTGGCAAAACCTAAGCAGCATGGGAGCAGGCGAAGTGATTGGAGAATTCTAATTCCTTTATCTTGTTTCGTAAGTGATTTAGATTAATGAGAAAGTGCGCAGGGGATATTATTTACTTTTATCCCCTGCCATTTCAAAAGTTGTGATTGATCAGTTTGCTTGTTCAACAGCAACAATGATTCTGTTGAACAATTATTTTTGAAGTTCATATTCAACTACTGACTCGAACGGTTTCAGCACAACCGTACATACTTAGATAAAAGGCCCCCTGAATCATGATAAAGAAAAATATGTGCTCTCTCTTAGTTGCTACACTTTGTTTAATTGCACTAGCAACGGGGTGTAGCTCAGGTGATAGTGTTGAAAGAATAAAAGTGCAAGGTAAGGTCAGTCTGGATGGAGAGCCTCTTAAATCAGGATCCATCACTTTTCTTCCGATAAACAATGGGATCTCAACTGGCGCTTCTATCGTCGATGGAGAATATTTCATTGATTCAAAGGATGGAGCGACAGAAGGTGAATACAAGGTGGAAATTGACTTGAGTCAACCAAGTGGAAAAAAAGTTCCCGGATTTGTTGAAGGTAGTCTGGAAGATGAGTATGTCAATGTGATTCCTGAGGTTTACAACCGAAAAACGACGTTGCGCGTGATGATTAAAAATGGTGATGAAAACAAGCATGATTTCGATTTAAAGCGGAATCCCTAAATTTCCCATTATTTGAATCATCTGAATTATTTCTGCCTGATTTATACGGTCACTGATTTGACTTTTTAATTGACATGCCTGAATCATAACAACAATCAAAGCAGAATCTTTTGACGTTCCCTGAATAGTCACTACTGTTTCATTTCTTTCGACAACTTGCTCCAAAAATTCAAAGAGCAAATGAACTCGATTTTTTAAACACTCGATCTTGAGCTACATGTGCCTGATCCATTTCAGACAAGACTCCTACTGCAAACTATAAGCCCTGTTATTCGTGGGGACTGTGAACTTCCCTCGGAAATATCGGATCTCATATGCAGCGAAGACGAAAAATCATTACGCTCTCTAATTGTCATGCACAGCTTGTGACAACGCATTGTGTGAATGCTTTCATAATATCGACTATGCTTTTCGTGTTGTGTATTTTCAATTGTACAATATCCGCATCAGAAACGGATTCTCAATCTGAAAACGATATGCTTGAATGGAGTGAATTACCACAGCTACCAGATTCACTGGGCGTTGCCGGGCCTTTTGTTGGAATACACGATAACGCTTTAATCGTAGCGGGAGGTGCAAACTTTCCTTTACCTGTTTGGGAGAACGAGAAAGTCTGGCATGATCAAATTCATGTTCTGATCAAGCAGAAAGACAATTATGTCTGGAAAGACGGCGGTAAGCTGGATCGCCCCATCGCATACGGAGCGTCAGTAACAACTCCGGACGGGATTGTTTGCATCGGAGGCAACGATGAACATAATACGTATAATGACGTCTTCCTGCTAAAATGGGATGTATCATCGGGAAAAGTTCGATCAGTCCCCTACCCCACTCTTCCCCAGCCATGTGCCTTTACTGCCGCGTCATTGATTGGTGACACGATCTATCTTGCTGGTGGGCAATCTGGTCAGTCACTTGAAACTGCGATGACCAATTTCTGGTCACTTAACCTGTCAGAAAGAGACAAGCTCGATAAATTCCGCTGGAAAGAACTTACCCCCTACCCTGGGCCCTCGCGCGCATTAAATCTTACGATCAGTCAACACAATGGTTTCAATGAATGCCTTTACGTTATCAGCGGTCGTCGGCAAGAAGGAACCAAGATCGAATTTCTCAAAGATGTTTGGGAATATACTCCAGAAACAGGTAACTGGCGCAGTCGAGCCGACGTTCCACGCTGCGTGATGGGGGGATCGGGTGTTGCGATTGGTCAAAGTCATATCTTTGTATTCGGTGGGGCAGATGGTTCGCTCTACTTTGAAGGAAACAGACTGAAAGACAAGCATCCCGGCTTCCCCAAAGAAGCTTTTGCATTCCACACCATCACAGATTCCTGGACTTCCTCAGGACCTATTCCACTGAACCAAGTCACAACAACTGCTGTCAAATGGAACGGTACGATTGTCATTCCCAGTGGAGAGGTCAGGCCACGCGTGCGATCACCTCAGATCTGGTCTGCAAAACCAATCATCCATAATAGTGAATTTGGCACATTCAACTATGTCGTGCTAGTCAGTTATTTGCTCTCGATGGTCTTGGTGGGATTTTATTTCACAAACAAAAACAGAAATACAGATGATTATTTTCGTGGCGGTAAGCAGATTCCCTGGTGGGCAGCAGGTTGTAGCATCTTCGCAACAATGCTCAGCTCACTTACCTTTACTGGAATTCCTTCTAAAGCGTATGCACAGGACTGGGTCTACCTGGTAGGCAATTTTATGATTCCTCTGGTTGCGATCGTTGTGATTTATTCTGTTTTGCCTTTCTATCGCTGCATTGATGCCACTAGTGCCTATGAATATCTCGAAAAGCGATTCAATCGTTCCGTAAGGATATTCGGTAGTATCAGTTTTATTATGTTTCATGTATTTCGAATGGCGGTTGTTATGTCACTGACAGGGTTAGCCCTGGCAGTTACCACACCTTTAACCCCCGTACAGTCTGTGTTGGTGATGGGGGTCTTGAGTATCATTTACTGTACTATGGGTGGTATCGAAGCAGTGATCTGGACTGATACAATTCAAACTTTTGTATTGCTTGGTGGAGCAGTTTTAGCATTTGGCTTGCTGGTAGCTGGTACTGAAAACGGTGCCAGCGGATTTATTGCGGCAGCAAGCGAAGCCGAAAAATTCAAGATCGCTAATTTTCACTGGAATGTCATCGATACTCAAATTGCTTTATGGGTGATCATTGTTGGATCTGTGGCACAGAACATATCCTCTTACACTGCCGATCAAGCCGTAGTGCAACGCTATATGACAACAGCAGATTACAAATTAGCGGCTCGCTCTGTATGGGTAAACGTCATGCTGACGATTCCTGCATCAATTTTATTCTTTGGAATTGGTACAGCATTGTATGTATTCTATCGCTCGCATCCCGGTAAGTTAGACCCGACTATTACAACAGATCAGATCTTTCCACTGTTTATTGCTCGCGAAATGCCTGTCGGCATCGCAGGATTAATAGTCGCAGCGATTTTTGCCGCTGCGCAATCGACGGCATCCACCAGCATGAATTCGATCGCGACGGTGATCGTGACAGATTTAATGCGACCATTTAATTTGTGTCATTCAGAGCGAAATTATCTGACGTCGGCAAGGATATTTACATTTCTCGCTGGAGTTGTGGGAACACTCTTTGGCCTTATGTTTGTAAACCCTGATATTACATCGCTGTTTGATGCGTTCGTGATTGTCATCGGCCTGTTTATGGGTGTGCTTGGTGGTTTATTTATTCTTGGAATGATGACACACCGCGCGAATGGAATGGGCGCAATGTTTGGTGCAATTGTTGGTGCCTGCGTCATGTTTTACCTATGGAAATTCACTCAAGTGAACGGGTATCTCTATACGGCTGCCGGAATCAGCACTTGTGTTATCTCAGGTTTCGCAGCGAGTCTGTTATTTCCACAAGCGAATACTGACTTGACTGGACTGACACTCTACACACTTCAGCATAAATCAAAAAAGTAAAGGAGAGATCAAGTCTTGGATGCCGCTCGCCAAAATGAACTACTCTCGATTTATAATAAAGGTCTCCTGGGTGATATTTTACCTTTCTGGATCAAAAACTCCGTCGATCACATACACGGCGGATTTATGACTTCGCTAGACCACGATGGAACTGTCATAGATACAGATAAAGGTGTATGGCAGCAATGTCGTTTCACCTGGTTGCTGGGCGAATTGTATAATAATGTAGAACAACGTGAGGAATGGTTAGAGTTGGCGAAACTCGGTATTCAGTTTATCGAAAAATACTGTTTTGATCCCACAGATGGCAGGATGTGGTTTCATGTCACCCGTGATGGTCTTCCGATTCGTAAAAGGCGTTATGCATTTTCGGAGAGCTTCGCAGCCATGGCATATGCTGAACTGGCTCAGGCGACCGGTGACGAGTATTTTGCTGAGAAGGCAGAGTTGATCTTCGAACAATTTCTCGACCACAATCTCAATCAGCAGAACAATCCGAAGTTTACGGACACCAGACCGACTCGAAACATTGGATTTCCAATGATCACGATCAACGTCGCGCAGGAATTACGTGGCTCAATTGTTCTAAAAAATGCCAATCAAATAATAGACAACAGCATTCAAACGATTCGAGATTATCACATCAAAGAAAAGTATGAATGCGTGATGGAAACCGTTGGATTAAATGGCGAAATGATAAATCATTTCGATGGCCGCACACTCAATCCGGGCCATGCGATTGAAGGTGCCTGGTTTATTATGGCGGAAGGGGCGTATCGTAATGATCAGGAATTGATCAACTTAGGCTGCCAAATGCTCGACTGGATGTGGGAGAGAGGCTGGGATCAAGATTATGGCGGTATGTTATATTTTACTGATGTAAGAGGAATTCCAGTGCAGGAATACTGGCATGACATGAAGTTCTGGTGGCCCCAAAACGAGACCATTATTGCCACACTTCTTGCTTATCAGCTTACAGGGAACTCTAAGTACGCTAAATGGCATGAAATGATTCATGATTGGTCATACGCTCATTTTCCGGATCCAGAACATGGAGAATGGTTCGGATATCTGCACCGCGATGGCAGTATTAGCTCAAAACTGAAGGGAAATATGTGGAAAGGTCCATTTCATTTACCACGTATGCAGCTCAAGTGTTCTCATATATTAACTGAATTGCTTAAGCACTGAATGCTTTACAATACAAGCGATTAACATTTCATCTACACATCGTCTCCTGGAAACCGTCACTCATTTTGGACGCGATTAGATTGATTGATTTCCTGGAATCCCAGATTGGAACTGAAAAATGCATCTCTTTAAACTCAACATGAAATTACATCTTAAGATGTTCTGGCTCATCACACTGGTTCTCACAGCCCTGGATACAATGGCAGTAAGCGGGGGGGCACAGAATCAAGAAACCACACAAGTTCAATCAAAACAAAATGGTGAGATCACCAACAGCATTGGGATGAAACTGAAGTTGATTCCGGCAGGTGAGTTTCTGATGGGAAGCAGTATAAGTGCAGAGGAATGTGTCCGATTGTTTAAGTACGATTTGAAATATTATGCGAACGAACTCCCACAGCATAAAGTGATCATTACAAAGCCATTTTACATGGGGGTTTTCGAAGTAACGATCAGTCAGTTTCGACTCTTCGTGAAAGAGACGGGATATCAGACAGAACCGGAAAAAGATGGTGAAGGTGGATGGGGCTGGAATGAATCAACGGGTAAATTTGAAGGGCGAACCCCCAGTTATTCCTGGAAATCTACGGGATACAAAATGACAGGAAATTATCCTGTGCTGAATGTTACCTGGAACGATGCCGTTGCATTCTGTGATTGGCTAAGCCAAAAAGAAGGCACCACATACAGGCTGCCGACCGAGGCAGAATGGGAATACGCGTGCCGTGCTGGTACGACAAGTATGTTTCAGACTGGTGATAGTTCAAAGGGATTGTCAGAGGTAAGCAATATCGCCGATCAAACAGCTAAGGAAAAACTGATGAATTACCAATCCTTCTCGTTCTTGCCGGAGCGTGATGGTTATACCTTTACAGCTCCCGTAGGGCAATATCGGCCAAATTCCTTTGGGTTATATGATATGCACGGCAATGTCTTTGAATGGTGCCAAGACTGGTTTAGCGCATCATATTATAAACACTCTCCCGAGACCGATCCGCCAGGACCAACTACGGGCTCCTTACGAATTATGAGAAGTGGATCCTGGTACGATTACGTTCAAGACAACCGCTCGTCATATCGGTTAAGGGCTGTCCCCGAATACAGAAGTCTCTATCTTGGTTTTCGTGTCGTTTGCGAACCGGAGTAATCTACAATCCAGATACTATCTCTTCGATTGTATTCCACCAGCCCGGAAAGATCTCGCATACGGGATCTCACCGCCATGCGGTAGGTAGGGCGTCTCTTGAATGACCACCGCCTTTAGCGAGCTACAGAATTGCTCCAGAACGTGTTGACTGCAAACACTTCATTTAGCAGTAAGATCATTTCTGATTAAGCACACAGTTTATGCTTGGATATTTTGTATCAACGAAATGATTCAATAAATATTTGTAATAATCACAACTCGGATCGATGGAAAACTCTCTGGAATATTTAATTTCAGCTTCGATTCTTTTTATTATTTTTGAAATATTCGATGACCATTTTTCTGCCACGCTGGATTTGATCACTCATCAATTTTTGAGCCAGCTCTGCGTCACGGTTTCTCAATACCTGAAGGAACTTTGTTTTAAATTTATATGTTTCTTCGGCAACTTCTGCTGTTAACAGGCGTGGATTGTGACGTTGTGCATCGAAGATATTACTAATTGCGCGATGTTCGTTTACAACTTTGGCAAGTAGAGGATTTCGAGAAGCTTCAATTAAAAGTTCATGGAACTGTCTCTCGTCATCCAGCCATCGGTCCATTTGTTGTTTCGTGCTGTACCCTTTAGGTTGTTTTTTGATTTCCTGAACATCTTTTTTGACACGAATTAGAAGCTCTTCCAATTCTTCAAGCTGTTCGTCGGTGATTAAACGAGCGGCTTCAGCAGCCGCGCAACTCTCCAAGGCATCACGTAATACGTAAAGATTGTCAAGATCTTGGCGACTCGCTTTGCGAACATAAGCCCCCGCACCGGGTACGTGTTCGATCAGCCCTTCACTGGCTAATCGATGGATCGCCTCCCGGACAGGAATGACACTGACCCCAATTTCATCCGCAAGGACTCGATTTACCAGTTTTTTGCCTGGTGGCAGTTCCCCACACGTAAGCTTTTCTCGAATATATTCATAGGATTTATCGGCATAACTTTGTTCCATATAGAAAAATCCATTCGTTTTTTACTTTAATTTTTAGGCTTGAGATATCTTATCTTATAACATTGGATAATATTTTGTTCAAGATAAAAGGTAAACAAGTGGAAACTCAACAGCGGAAACTCATAAGCGGAAACTCATATTTTATTTACCTGATAAAGACAAAATCGGCTATAATCTATTTAAAGCCCAGACATTACCGATAATTGCTCATGCAAACGACGCGGGCTTTCCTGTAGTATGAATGCTTAATCATACTTCATCGAGTAGCAACTCTCGGCGTGTTTGGTGACACGACCAAGCGGAGAGTGGGTCTCAGGTGAACTGAGTGCATACATTTCTTAAGCCTCTGCTATTATAAGGCTTAATCATCTGTTAAATTCAGATGGCGGCTCAGAGGCTCTTTACCAACTACAAAACAGAGCGTCTCGCCAGTGTTTCCTGCAGATCCAGGTCGATCAGCTCCCGCACTTGCTGGCTGTCACAATCACGTTTCTGTTAAATCAGTTGACTGGTGAAATGATATCATTCTTCGTTGCTGACGGCGTCATTAGAAGAATCACTGCGGGATTCTTAACTCACTGTAAAAAAACAAGTTATGGGTTGTCAAATCATGATGCATGATAATCAGGTTCATTTCAGTTGCCAAAGAGCAATGTTGATAGTGCAGACATGTTGTATTATATCGTCATAACTTCTGATTTTGGATAGAGATAGAATGTATTTGCTATGAATTTCAAGATCCTCTTTGTAAAACTTTCGATGCTAAATGCTTACTTCAACAGTGAATATCTTGATTAGCCACGAATTAAACCTCACCACGAGGATGACCATGATTTAGATAATCTGAAATGTCGGTGGGTCATCGGCCCAGTCATGTTGGTCAGGCGTTGAATGAACGGGGACTTTTCCCGCACAACTTGAACATATCGGAATGACTAGTGCTGTGTCAGGATTTGATTTTGGGATAAAGTGATTTCAATTTCACTCG
>CAXBFD010000103.1:0-21892 GCA_963974925.1 uncultured bacterium
TTCATATATCCCACCATATCGCGCGGCTCCCCACGGCGCGACGGGTAATCGGGCTCCCACTCCTGTTCCGTCAGAAACTGCAGGAACGTGGTCAGTCCTTCATCCATCCACGTCCATTGACGCTCATCGCTGTTCACAATCATCGGAAAATAATTATGCCCCACTTCGTGAATGATGACCGAAATCAGTCCGTACTTGGTCCGTTTGGAATACGTGCCGTCTTTTTCCGGTCGGGGGCCGTTAAAACAGATCATCGGGTATTCCATTCCGCCCACAGGACCATTGACGGAAATCGCCACCGGATACGGATAAGGAAACGTGTACCTCGAAAACACATTCAGCGTATGAATGATGGCATGCGTGGAATATTTACTCCACAAGGGCTCCCCTTCCTTCGGGTAAAACGACATCGCCATCACGGGCTGGCCTGCGACCTTGTGCCCCTGCGCGTCCCAGATAAATTTCCGCGAGCTGGCAAACGCGAAATCGCGCACCCGTTCTGCTTTGAAGATCCAGGTCTTTTTGCCTTTTGGCTGCGACGCTTCATTCTGTCTGGCTTCGTCGGGAGTCACGATAAACATCGGTTTTTTCGCCGTCTCCGCCTGTTTAAGGCGTTGCTGCTGCGCAGCAGTGAGCACTTTCCCGGGATTCTGCAAGCTGCCGGTCGCGGCTACGATATGATCGTCGGGCACGGTAATCCGCGTCAGATAATTGCCGAACTCAAGTGTAAACTCGCCCCGTCCCAGAAACTGTTTGTGCTGCCAGCCGGTATTGTCGGTGTAAGCCACCATCCGCGGAAACCAGTGCGCAATTTCATAGAGAAAGTTTTTGTCGTCTTCAAAGTATTCAAAACCGGTGCGCGCCGGCCTGCTTTTGGAATCATTAATCAGATAACTCCAGTCGACCGAGAACTGCGTACTCTCGCCACTTGCCAGCAGTAATGGCAGATCGATGCGCATCATGGTTTTAATGATCGTATAAGGCAGCGGTTCCCCTTTCGCATCGCGGACCGCCTCAATTTTCATACTGCCGTCAAATGACTCTTTCGCCAGCAACTGCTGCATTGACTGATAACCTACTTTACCCAGCGGGGAACTGGTGTCCGTGCGGTGCGCGTCCGAATCAAAGGACAGAATGTTGGTATCCAGCTGAAGCCAGAGATAACTCAGCGTATCAGGGCTGTGATTGGTGTAGGTGATCTTCTCCGAACCGATAATTTTCTGCAGCTTGTCATCCAGTTCCACATCGATTTCATAATCGGCCTGCTGCTGCCAGTATTTTTCTCCGGGCGCTCCGGACGCATTTCGAAACCCGTTCGGCGTCGGCAGGACTTCGTCCAACTGCCGAAATTTATCAACCTGCTTGAATTTTTCATTGCGGACCGCCTGGCCGTTCACGTTGGTCACAGAGATCAGCAACATCGCCAAACAAATTAACCCTGTAAACGTGGCCCCTCGATTGAGAGGAAGGAAGCTCGTGTTTCTGGAATTCATAACGGTTCGTATTCTTTAAAAACGCGTTTGGATGATGGATTTGAGTCGCCATTAATGATCAGAGGCCCATTCTAACCGGTTTCAGACTGGTAATGACAAGCACTTTTCCGCTCGCAGGCCCACTTTCTCCCTGATGTCTTACGCCAGAAAAATCGATTTAGCGGGTCAGGATCTGCAGAATTCCTTCCCAGGGCTGCATATAAGTCAGAAACGGAAGTCCATCTACGGTCGCTTCCCGCAGTTTCGTCACGCCATCGACGGCGTTCGCCTCGCGCACCATTGCTTCAAGCACCTGCTGCTGTTCGTCCCTCTGCCAGGCAAATAACACGTCGGTCTGCTGATTCAACAGCGCGACCGCAGCAGCCAGCGCCGCGGCGCCCCAGTTGCTGGTCCCCGCCACAATGTTCCAGTCGGTGGCAATCCGGCAGGGAATCAGCCCGGAATAAGCCGAGGCGATTCTCCGATCCAGTTCTTCCCAGGTTATGGCCCCCATCCCGATTTCGTTTCCGCCATCGCCGACACCAATGGTCTGGGCTTCCGGAAAAAATTCCGGCAGCCGCTCGAACAATTGATGCAAAGGGGGGGTAAAGGCATCGATGATTTCTCCCCGCATATTATGGCAGCGATCAAAATGCTCCTGTGACACTTTCTGCTGAAACTCGGCACTGCTGGCGGCTGACGTTCTCTGCTGACGCTCCCAGGAATCCGGGGTATGGCTGGGCCCCACACGTTCGACGGAAATCAGATGACTGATATTTTGTCGACCACAAAACAACTCCACCCAGTCTTCCTGATCGGTTGAGAGGACCTGGAATTGCGAGGCGGGGTAAGCAGAGGCATCCACGGCGGCTGCCACCACGGGGGCACACAATTCATCGGTAACCACTGATGTATTAATGCCGCAGGCTTCCAGAACGAGTGCCAGCAGGATCGCGCCTGGCGGCCCATCGGTTTCGGCAGCCGGTATCTCCGCCGAAGGGACGTAAAAACCTGTGGTGATCACGACTTGAGAAGATTTTTGTGCTAACGCATGAGCCGCATTCAGCAAATGGTCTCGGCAGAGGGGCCCAAACTGTACTTCTGAGTCAATCAGCCCCCGTTTCCCCGGATCTCTGCGGATCAGGCGATCAAATTCGCGAATCACTTCTTTATCTGAGTGGCCCATTCAAACCTGTCCAGTTCCACGGGCGTGTGGAATATTGAAATGAGAGAACAATACACTTCCAGGTTGTCAAAGCCGGGACAGGGAGGAATCTGAAAATCGCAGCGGAACGCGCTCTCTGATCAGTTTACTCAGGTTTGTAATGAAACAACAGTCTGTGCTGATTGAAAAAAAGGGGGAAAGAAAATACTATATTCAAGCGTGATTCCCGCGTTTGGGACCACCTGCAGATGGACCTTCCTGCTTGTGAGAAAAGGTATTCTTAAGGAAAACGCTGGTTGTCAGAACGCCTGAGCATTGCCAGAATTACTTAAGTAATCAGGCTGTAAAGTCTCCCACCCCGCGCAAGCAAACCTGTCAGAAAAATGATTGCGGACTTGAACAGATCAGCCCCAGTATTTTTCTTTAGTAATTGTAGAATTGTTGGCGTTACTGTACCGCATGAGAGTGAGTCGGAGTTTGTGAGTATCTATCCTCACCCGGTCTACTCAGGTGGAATTGTTTCCATCACAGTCAGATTCGTTCAACTGTCGTAAATATAAAGTGAGGATTCACTTCTGTGAGATTAAGGTTAAGTCATCTTATCTTGTTACTCCTCCTCCCGCTGATCAGTCTCCCGGGCTGCGAACAACCGCAGGTAGAGTTTGTGTTCTCGAAAAAGACCAATGAACTCGTACCGGAAGCCGCCCAACCTGTCAAAGCAGCGTTGGTCAGGCAGTTCGGCAACCCTTTTGCGCTGACACAGTTTCCAGAGCTCCCCACCGAGTTTGGTGATATTCAGGGAGCAGTCAAAACCGTCGAACCCACCGGCAAAGACCAGCCTCTGATCCGTTTTGAAGCCACAGGGCTGACAGACGCCTATGATAAACTGCAGGGGCTGCCCCTCGAATGGACGTCCGGCAAAGGACAGGGACAGGTTTCACGCGTCAAAGAATATAACTTTGAGACCGGCATGGTTGCCGTCGAGAAATCAGCCGAAATTGATCCGCAGCCAGGCGACACTTTTCTGCTGAAATGCGTTCGACTGCAATATGGCCGCGATCTGTATAACCGGCACTGCATGCACTGCCACGGGATGAGCGGTGAAGGAACGGGACCGACGTCACGATATCTGAATCCTCCCCCCCGTGATTTCCGCCTGGGCATTTATAAATACACGTCGACCAAATCAACCAGCAAAGCGCAGGTTGACGACCTGGGACGCACCGTCAAAGAAGGCATTGCGGGCACGTATATGCCCTCCTTCAAATTACTGACGGACGATGAAGTCTCCGCCATCGTGAACTATGTGATCTGGCTCTCGATCCGGGGAGAAACAGAAAAGAAACTGGTAGATGAACTGTTCCTCGACTATTCCAATAAAGCCATGGCAGAACGCACCAGCAAAGACGGAGGCGAGACACGTGAAGAGGTTCTGGAAGAATTAAAAGATTTTATGGAAGAGGATTTTCCCGATACACTTGAGTTCGCCACTTCGAGCGTGTCCGAAGCCTGGGAAGAAGCCAATCTGGAAGACGCACTCGTCATTCCCAGATCAGCGCGAGTCGCCGATACCCCCGAATCCCGCGAACGGGGCCGCAAACTTTACCTCAGCGAAAAAACCAAATGCGCTTCCTGTCACGGCCCGCAAGGCCGCGGCAATGGGACAGCCACTCAGGATTTCTGGACCAATCCGGCAACGAACGAAAAATATCCCAACCGGGGTCTGCATGATATCTGGGGCAATCAACTTCCGCCACGCGATCTGCACCGCGGGATCTATCGCGGCGGCCGCAGACCGATCGACACCTACCGGCGACTGTTTGCGGGAATCAAAGGGACTCCGATGCCTGCCTTTGGCGGCTCTTTGTCGGATGAAGAATTATGGGATCTGGTCAACTACGTGATGAGCCTGCCTTACGCGGGAAATCGCTGACGAAAACCGAACAATCGACAACACGGAATGAATTGTCTCCAAACTACAATGAAAAACAATTGCATCCTCAACATAAGAAGCGAACGGGAGACCTGTAGTGGGTAAAGGATGGTGTTTATTTTTTCTGTTCTGGCCAGTGGCAGCGGTCGTGTCCTGCGCGATGGCTCCCCTTGTGGGCTGGTCGTTCCCCTATGATAATGCGCAAGCCGCCAGCAACCTGGGCATTCGCATTGATGGGCTGTTTTATCTGATTCTGGTCATCACCGCGATCGTATTTGTCGGCACCCAGGCGGTCCTGGTTTATGCGCTCTGGCGGGGTGCGAACAATCGCGAGGAACGTGCGAGCTATCTGCACGGCAATCATAAGCTCGAATTGATCTGGACCATCATTCCCGGCATCATCCTGCTGTTTCTGGCCATTTATCAGATGGATATCTGGGCCGACTTCCGCATCAAGAAATACTATCCGGAAGTCGCGGTGAAAGATCCGCTTGCGGAAGTCACCGCACGTCAGTTTGAGTGGCGGTTCCGATATCCTGCCATCGGTAAAAAACTTCAGCAAAAACCGCAGTCCGACGATCTGTATTCCGTCAATGAACTGCACGTCCCGTTCGGCAGGCCCGTGTTGATTCAGTTGCGCAGCGAAGATGTGCAGCACTCGTTTTTCATGCCCGCGTTAAGAATTAAACAGGATGCCCTGCCCGGCTTGCAGATTCCGGTCTGGTTCGAAGCCAACAAACCCGGCACTTATGACCTGGTCTGCGCCGAACTTTGTGGCTGGGGTCACTATAAAATGAAAGCCCATGTCATCGTGCAATCCGAAGACGAATATCAGAACTATCTGAAAAACCTCACCGAGCGACAGTCTTATGATGGACTGGGAAAAATTGCCGCCACCGAGAACGGCACAGAGAGTGAGGCGACAGAATAATGAGCGTATTGAACCCGTCACCCACCGGACTGCAGCCGATTCTGAAACCGCTGTCGCATCACGCGCCCGGAAATTTCATTACGAAATATATCTTTTCCACCGATCATAAAGTCATCGCGATCCAGTTCCTCTTCACGACACTGCTGATGATGATTGTCGGCGGCGCACTGGCGCTCGCCGTCCGCTGGCAACTGGCGTTCCCCTGGGAATCGATGCCCATTGTCGGCCCCTGGCTGTTCGCAGCAGAAGGGGGACAGATCTCTCCTGAATTCTACACGATGCTGTTCACGATGCATGCCACCGTGATGATTTTCCTCGTGATCATCCCGATTCTGGCAGGCACGTTCGGCAACTTTCTGATCCCGCTGATGATCGGTGCCGACGATATGGCCTTTCCCAAGCTCAACATGTTGAGCTACTGGTTTATGTGGCCTGCCATCGCCTGCTTCGGACTGAGCTTCACACACGCCGGCGGTCCTGCCTCCGGTTGGACGTCTTATCCGATTCTGGCCGACCTGGCACAAGCCTCTCCCGGTTCCGGAACCGCACAAACCTACTGGCTGCTGGGAGTCACCTTCATCGGTTTCTCATCGATGATGGGTTCCATCAACTATATGACCACCATCATCAATATGCGTGCGCCGGGCATGACGTTTTTCCGCATGCCGATGACCATCTGGGGACTGTTCATCACCGCCATCCTGCAGGCATTCGCACTCCCCGTTCTGACCGCGGGCGGTTTCATGCAGGTCACCGACCGGTTACTCGGAACCTGCTTCTTTTATCCGTCCGGTCTGATCATCAACAACGCCGCTCCCACGGTGGGCGGCGGGCAACCCCTGCTCTGGCAGCACCTGTTCTGGTTTTATTCGCATCCCGCCGTTTATATCATGCTGCTCCCCGTGATGGGGATGGTCTCCGACATGCTGAGCTGCATGTGCCGCAAACCGCTGTTCGGTTATAAACCGATGGTCATCTCCATGTCGGCCATCGCCAGCCTGGGATTCATCGTCTGGGGCCACCACATGTATACAAGCGGCATGAACCCCGCCGTCGGCATGGCATTCATGGTCGCCACCATGATGATTGCACTCCCGTCCGCCGTCAAAACTTTTAACTGGACCGCCACCATCTGGGGCGGAAAACTGGAATTCAATACCGTCACCCTGAACTGCATCGCCTTTTTATCGATGTTCATCGTTGGTGGACTGAGTGGTATTTTCATGGCGGCTGTTCCCGTGGACGTCTATTTTCACGATACTTATTTCATCGTCGCGCATTTCCATTACGTGCTGTTCGGTGCCACGCTGTTTGGAGTGTTCGCCGCCATTCAATTCTGGTTCCCGAAAATGTTCGGCCGCATGATGAATGAAAAGCTGGGCAAAACACACTTCGTGCTGACCTTTATCGGTGCCAACGGAACATTTTTCCCGATGCACTTTCTGGGAATGCAGGGCATGCCCCGTCGTTACGCAGACCCTTACCTGCACGGATACCTCGAGCACCTGCTGCCGATGAATCAGTTCATGACGATCTCCGCCATCATCATGGGAGCCGCACAGATCCTGCTGTTCATCAATATTTTCTACAGCATGTTCTGGGGGCCCAAAGCGGGCCGCAACCCCTGGAACGCCACCACACTCGAATGGGCGGCTCCTTCGCCTCCGGGACATGGCAACTTTGATTTTGTGCCGATGGTTTATCACGGTCCGAATGAATATGCTCTCGTCAATGGAGACAAAGACTTTCTGATGCAGACAGAAATAGAATGTCAGCCTGCAAAACCAAAAACGGAAACTGAAACCACTGTTTAAGTTGATAACGTATTAAAAGTAGTCCTGTAATGAACCAGCAACAATATCATCCGTGGCTTTTCAAACTCGCACTGGCGACCGCTGTCGCTACGCTGCCGTTGATGATCGTGGGTGGTCACGTCACCACAGAAGGTTACGGCATGGCGTTTCCCGACTGGCCGACCTCCGACGGGCAAAACATGCTGACCTACTCCTGGTTCGATCGGGCCTCGGATAAATTTTACGAGCACGGACACCGCCTGCTGGGCATGCTGGTCGGCTTTTTATCGATCGCGCTGGTGATCGTCGCGTTCAAAGTGGAAAACAAAAAGTGGATTCGAAACGTCTGCATCGCAGTTTTGGTCTGCGTGATCATTCAAGGCGTTCTGGGAGGCACCCGTGTCACGGAAAACAGTAAAGGCCTGGCGATGGCACACGGGCTGTTCGGCGCCTGCGTGTTCACCCTTATGGCGTTTCTGACGATGGTCACAGGCAAACGCTGGATCGAAATCGGCAATGATCCCCCGGCTCTGCCCGCAGGGTACGGACGCCGACTGGCGATCACGGTGCCACTGGTCGTACTGTTTCAATATTTCCTGGGGGGATTCCTCAGACACTTTCAGGTTGGCCTGCATCCGCATATGAGTTTTGCGTTTGTGGCGATCATCTTCGTGATCATCGAATTCCGCAGCGCCCGTAAATCAGGAATCAAATGGCTGAAACGTCCCGCGATGGGCATGCTGCATATTGGCATCTTTCAGATTCTGCTGGGGCTGGCCGCCTGGATCACCAAATACGGACTGCCGGCTGCCGGTTTCGTTGCCACTGCCGGCTCCTGGGAACAATCCATTTCCCGTACCGCACACCTGATTACCGGAATCCTGTTTCTGATGACGACCGTTTTGTATTCGGTCCGGGTATTTCGTCTGCACCAGCTTAATAAAAACAATCACATACAGTCGGGACAATCTCTCTCCGCTACTGATTCATTACCGAATGCCGAAGGTAACGCCTGAAATGTCTACCACACAACAATCCTATCTCGCCGTTGAAGAATCGAAAGCTGCCGCCAAACCGATCAGTCTGGCACGGCTTGCCGATTATCTCGAATTAATCAAACCCCGCATTTCAACGATGGCCTTGATCTCGGTCGCCCTGGGATACACCATGGCCAGCGCGCATTCCTGGTCGGTGATTCCGCTGCTGCATGCCATGATCGGAATTGGTCTTGTCGCGGTCGGCTGTAATTCGCTGAATCAACTGCTGGAAATTAAAAGCGATGCCCTGATGACACGCACCGTCAATCGGCCGCTCCCTTCCGGCAGGATCTCCGTTTCCGAAGTCCTCATTTTCGGCATTGCCTCTGCATTAACCGGGATTTTTTATCTGGCGGTCTTGGTGAATTTACTCACCGCCTTTTTATCGATGCTGACGCTGGTCCTGTATGTCCTCGTTTACACACCGCTTAAACGCTGCACCTCGCTCTGTACCACCATCGGCGCCATTCCCGGTGCCATGCCTCCGATTCTGGGCTGGACGGCCGCCGGCGGAAATCTGAATACCTCTTCCTTCACGATTTTCGCGATCATGTTCTTCTGGCAGTTCCCCCACTTTCTGGCCATCGCCTGGCTGTATCGTCATCAGTATCATCAGGCCGGACTGAAAATGTTACCCGCCCCAGACCCCGCACGCGGCATGATCGGCTGGATGTGCGTGATTTATGCGACGCTGCTGATTCCCGTCAGCCTGCTCCCCCAGTTTGTCTCGCTGTCGGGAACCGTTTATTCTGCGACCGCTTTCGTGCTGGGCATTGGTTATCTCGTATTTTCGATTCGCTTTTTACGTGATGAAACCCGAAAAACGGCCCGGGAACTCATCTGGTTTTCACTGGTTTATCTTCCCGTACTGTTATTAACCCTGACCTGGGATCGACTGCAACTTTTTAATTAATGATTCCCTGAGAGATTGAACTCGGGTAGCAACCCCCTGCTGCTTACCTGTGATGTGAACTGAAAGATTACAATGAGTCACGACAGTCATGCGCCACAATATCGAATGGGACTTCCCATACCACATTCCAAATTAGGCATGTGGCTCTTTCTGGCGACAGAAATCATGTTCTTTTCCGCCTTTATCGGAGCCTACATCGTACTGCGCGCCGGCTCTCCCGGCTGGCCTACCGATGCGGAAGTCACTCACCTGCGAATCTGGGCAGGCGGACTGAATACGTTCGTCCTGATTTTATCCAGCTATTTTGTCGTACTCGCGCTGGAAGGCATGAAAGCGGACAACTTCGCCAAAGCGCGGCGTTATCTCGGCTTGACCTTACTGCTGGCCTGTGTGTTCCTGGGAATCAAAGCCTACGAGTATTCGGGTAAATTCAAATACGATATTCTGCCCGGCCACATTCCCGAAACGCCGCAAATGGCGATCGATAAATCGATGCGGGAAATGAAACAGGTCATTGATCATCGCACCGTCGCATTATCCAACAGCAAACCGCCGGCAAAAGCAGAACCCGCCAATCCGGATGAGTCGGTCGAGTTAGCCGGCGTCACCGACGAAAAAACTGAAGAACTCGCGCCACCCCTTGAAGAACAGAGACAGAAACTGCAGGCAGAACTCAGTGCCGCGGATACATCGGAATCACGAAAAAAAGAACTCACCGCTTATTTCGACCTCGATGCCAAATACCGGGAGTTAAACCAAAAAGCGCTCGACGAATCGATCACTGTGCCCGCAATGAATCAGGAACTGGACACGCTCAAGAAAAATCCTGAGTACGGCTCGTTTCTCGCCCCCGTGCATTACCTGCAGCCGATCATTTACGGCAACCTGTTTGCCTCTGTATATTTCCTGCTGACCGGCTTCCACGCACTGCATGTCATCATCGGCATGATTCTGTTTGTGATTGTGCTGCTGCAGGGAAAACGACTGAGCGAGAAATGGAACGACTATGTCGAAAACATCGGCCTGTATTGGCACTTTGTCGACCTGGTCTGGATCTTCCTGTTCCCGTTGATTTACATTATTTAAACGAGTTGAAAAATCTGAATTCGCAGGCACGACCACAAACACCAGTAAGCATGTTTTTTTCCTGAACCCGAGAGTCAAAGTAAGATGTCTGAATCGCAATCTCACTCATATGTCAAATACTCGTCCATCTTCTTCGCGCTCTGCATCTGCACCGTGCTGTCGATTCTCTTTGATGTCATTGATTTACGCGCTCATAACCTGTTTGGCCTGAATGGCGTTGTTTTACTGTCAGCAGGGGTGCTGTCCATCGCCTGTGCGAAAGCACTTTTCGTGCTGATTTATTTCATGCACCTCAAGTTTGAGGGCAAATGGAAGTACGTGCTGCTCAGTCCTACCATTGTGTTAGCAATGAGCCTCACCGTCGCGATTACCCCCGATATCGGCATTCATTATTACACGAATGAATCGCCGCAAATTGACTATCTGGAACAGGCACAACAGGCGGCTCTGAAAGAAGGACCTGCCAGAAACGCCGAAAAAAGTCATGTTGAGTAAACCACAAATTCAAGAAACGGCGCTCACCTCACGGATCCGTGTCGCTGACATCTCACACCGATACGGCGACCGGCTCGCCTTGAATCAACTCTGCTTTGATGTTCGTCCCGCGGAAATCTTCGGCCTGCTCGGCCCGAACGGCGGCGGCAAAACGACGCTGTTCCGTCTGCTCTCCACATTACTCCCGCTGCAGTCAGGCACCGCCAACATCGCCGGCCTTGATCTGGCATCGCAGGCCCAGCAGATCCGCACCCTGATCGGAGTCACCTTTCAATCTCCCAGCCTGGATGGCAAATTAACGGTTCTGGAAAACCTGAAACATCAGGCGCACCTGTATGGCATCTCCGGCGCACCAATGCGGGAACGCATTGAAAACGCCCTGCAACATCTGGGGCTCACCGATCGCAGGCATGACCTCGCGGAATCGCTGTCCGGCGGACTGAAACGACGCGTGGAAATCGCAAAAGGCTTATTGCACTCGCCGCAGGTCTTACTGCTCGATGAACCGAGTACCGGCCTCGACCCCGGCGCACGTCACGACCTCTGGAAATATCTGAAGCAGCTGCAACACAACGAAGGCGTGACGATTCTGATCACCACACACTTAATGGAAGAAGCCGAACACTGCGATCGTCTGGGAATTCTGCATCAGGGAGAGCTGGTGGCGCTCGGCACCCCTGATGAATTACGTGCCTCGGTCGGCGGCGATTGTCTGACCATACACGCTGATCACCTCGAACAACTGAGCGATCAGATCTCCGCAAAGTTTGGCGTCACCCCGCAACTCGTCAATCACAGCCTGCGTCTCGAACATTCGCGGGGACATGAATTCCTCAAAGAACTGATCGATGCGTTTCCTGAACAGGTCACGTCCGTGTCGCTCGGAAAACCGACTCTCGAAGACGTCTTCATCCACGAAACCGGCCATCAGTTCTGGCAGGCGGAGGAAACAACATGAACCAGCCTGCCTCTCTCCCTGCTGCCGGATCTGCAAAATTGTTTCTGCTGCCGATGATGACACTTGCCCAGCGCGAGGTCGTTCGTTTTTTACGTCAGCGCACACGCGTGATCGGCGCGCTGGTGCAGCCGATCCTGTTCTGGATTCTGTTTGGTGCCGGCCTGCGCGGTTCCTTTAAACCTCCCGAGTGGGCCGCTTCCAGCATGACCTACCAGGAATATTTCTTTCCCGGCGTGGCGGTGATGATTTTAATGTTCACGGCGATCTTCTCGACGATTTCGATCATCGAAGATCGCAAGGAAGGTTTTCTGCAAGGCGTGCTGGTTTCGCCTGTGCCGCGGATTTCCATTGTGCTGGGCAAACTGCTCGGCGGCACCATTCTGGCGGTTTTACAAGCGGTCCTGTTTATTCTTCTGGGCCCGCTGTTAAATATTGTGGGATTGGCACCCGATTTCGAAACGGGAATCACGCTCGCCGGTTTCCTGCCGCTGGTCCTGTTTCTGTTTCTGCTTGGCTTCAGCCTGACGGCCCTCGGTTATCTGATCGCCTGGCCGATGGAATCAACGCAGGGTTTTCACGCGATCATGTCGGTCTTTTTAATGCCGATGTGGTTACTCTCCGGCTCGTTTTTCCCGGCGGGGGAATCGGGCTGGTTGTCGTGGATCATTCGCGCCAACCCTTTAACGTATGGCGTGACGGGATTGCGGCGTATTCTCGCGCCGGAAGCGGGGCTGCCCAGCGCACCCGGGAATCCGTCGATGAGCGTCTGCCTGATCGTCACAACAGTCGTGTGTATTATTTATGTCGCGATTGCGGTCTGGATGACTTTGCAGCGGTCAACCAGAAATGCCCGTTAAGATAACGAATACGAACACTTAATCCATTATAAAGATCTTCCGTATGAATAAGACTCAACCCATCCGACGGATTCCTCGAATTTTGATCATCGTGCTGTGGGTGCTGGTCGCCATCAGTGCCTTTGCAACCTGGAACCTCAAACAGCAGCATGATCAGGCACTGGAACAAATCAAAACGGAAGAAGCCGCTTCCGCCAAGGCCGATCAACAGAATGAAACAGAAGACACCGGCGATGCCCAACCCGCAGCACCGGTCTGGCCCGCAGAGGGAATCGAAGATTTTTCCCTGACCGAGCGCAGCGGCCGCACGGTGACGAAAAAAGATCTGCTGGGGAAACCGTGGGTGGCCTGTTTTGTGTTTACCCGTTGTGCCGGCCCCTGCCCCCGTGTTTCCGGCCAGTTTTATCAGTTGCAGAAAGACCTGAAAGATACCGACTTCAAACTGGTCACGTTTACCGTTGATCCGAAAAATGATACTCCGGAAGTCTTATCCCGTTATGCGGAATCCGTGGGCGCGGATCCGGAAAAGTGGCTCTTTCTGACCGGCGATCAAAAAGACATCTTTCATCTGATTGAAAAAAGTTTTCTGATGCCCGTTCAGGAAAACACGGGACCTGCCCGCAAGCCCGGCTTCGAAGTGATCCACACCACGAATGTGATGCTGGTCGATAAAGATGGTCGCGTCCTCGGAAAATACAACGCCGTCAATGATGAAGAAATGGCGGCACTGAGAAAAGCGGTTCGCAGCGAAGTCGAACAGGACCAAAAAACAGACGAGATCAAACCGGAACCAAAGACAGAAAATCAGAACGCGAAACCAAAGCCGACGACTCCCCCGAAAGCCGGTATGATTTCGCTGAGCCCCCTGTTCTGCCATCACATTTCCGGCATGCTGACTTCCGCGCTGCTCGGCCAGACAGAAACGGAATCACCGCTGCTGGTGGAAAAGGTCGTTGCAGAAGAAGTCGCTGTGAAAACGGCTCCCGACTGGGTGCTGCAACTGCCCGCCGTGAATGCGGTCTTGAACGGGACGGCGACAATTCTGCTGATGGTCGGTTACTGGTTCATTCGCCAGGGTGAAAAAGACAGGCACAAAAAAACGATGCTGACTGCCTTCGGAACGTCAGTTCTGTTCCTGGTGTTTTATCTGCTGTATCACTTCGCCTTGCAGAGTTATACGGGGAACGCGTCGCGAAAATTCACCGGAGAAGGCCCGATCAGAACCGTTTATTTCACCATCCTGATCACGCACGTCGTGCTGGCGGCGGCGGTTCCGGTACTGGCCTGGGTCACCATCCGTCGCGGGCTGAAACAGCAGTGGGAAGCCCATCGCCGGATTGCCAAAATCACGTTTCCGATCTGGCTGTATGTTTCCATTACCGGCGTTGTCATCTATTTCATGCTCTATCATTTTCCCGGGAATGCCTGAGGGTGAAAATCCCTGAAGGGACACAGAAAACTATAGGAAATCGGTCCGGTTTTTGTTATCGTTGAAGAGATCTTTCACCATTCGTTAAAGAAATGTGCGACCATGTTAAAACGATTCTCATTCGCTCGCTCCTGTTTGCTGGCAGCCGTAATGCTCGGGCTGTTTTCCGCCCCCGCTGTCCTCAGCAAAGCGACTGCCTGCCCGATGTGCAAACAGTTGAACGATACCGACGATAACAAACCGCGCGCTTACATGTATAGCATCACATTCATGCTGACCATGCCGGCGATCCTCTTCTCCTGTTTCGGCGTCGTTTTTTATCGAATGAATCAACGGGAACAGGCGGCGATGCTCGAACACGAAAAAAACCGGAACCCGCAAAAAACAGATGCAGATTCCGGTTTGGATGAATCATGATTACCGTAAAGGCGATCTGATCAGTTGAGCCTTTGTCGGTGTGGTGTATTCCAGACGGTCGCCGCCGACGGAGCGGGAACAAAAGCCCCTCTCGCTGTTGTCGTTGTTGCTCCTGTCGAAGAATCATCATAAGCGGTTTGTGTTTTCAGATACCCGTTCTGTGAAGGTATCGTCTGCCATTCCGAATTCGCCTGGACCTGCGGCGTTTGAAGCATGGCAGGACTGGGTGGCATGGCAGGCCCCCCCATACTGGCAAATGAGGGGCCTGTAGTTCCAGCATCCCATGAGCCGGCAGGTTGTGCCGACACCAGTGGTGCCAGTGTCGGATACGCTCCCATATCCAGCGAAGTCGAAGACATCGGTGAAGGTGTCGGGACTGTCGAAGGTGTTGAAGGAACCACGTAAGGCTGCATCGAAGGGGACGGGCTCATCATGGAAGGCTGCGCTCCCATGCAGTCCGTACAAGTCGGCTGCGGCGCCGTCATCACGGGCACACGACGTTTGACCTGAATCGGAGTTCTCACATAACTGGTCTGCTGGCGATATTCGGTACGTGGAATCTGTTTGGTCACCATGCGTGGCACCCAGACTCTCTGCCAGCAGCCTTCATCCACAGTCA
Source organism: uncultured bacterium (assembly GCA_963974925.1). Taxonomy (GTDB): domain Bacteria; phylum Planctomycetota; class Planctomycetia; order Planctomycetales; family Planctomycetaceae; genus Gimesia. The sequence continues at coordinate 15,106 of CAXBFD010000103.1, forward strand.
CCTGCTGAAATGTTCTGACAGGCACCGTTTGTACTTGAGGCACCATTCGATATTCGGTGCAGATGATATCCTGGTAACAAATCTGTGGAGGAGGTGGCGTACAAACTCCCGGGCAGCATGAAGTGACCGGCGCACAACGACGGAAAAACCGTTTCGCCAGTCGGTTGCAGCGATGACCGCAACGATTATGCTGAGGATAATAACACCGGGTACCACACCGATTGAAAAGGTTTTTAAACAGATGCGCTTCCGCGTCACTGGAAAAAATCAGTAAGACTGATGCTACGACGATCAAATTTCGAACCCAGAGGGACATCGAAAAACTCCTTTATAGTTTGTGTGCTTGCTGGCACTCCTTGAATTCGTTCCTGTCTCAGACGACTGAAGGACGGGATTCCAAGCATAGGCCGGAACGAATTACCCACGTATCTAACTTATCGGCATAATCGTTAAAGTCTCTTTATCTTAAATTTCATGATTTGAGGAATTCATTCGCTCCCGGTTCCCGTGACATTCAGGCCGGTTTTTGAGAAGATAGGGAAGCAGTGACCGGAGTCTTGGAACAACATTTACCCTAAACATATACCCATAAACAACTTACCACACACACAACACCATCCAGAGGAACACGTAAATGGCTGACATGCAACTGGCACATATGGTTTATTTCACACTGAAAGACGATTCTCCCGAAGCCATCCAGGCGATGGTGCAGGCCTGTCTCAAATATTTGAAGCAACATCCGGGCGTTCTGTACTTTTCTGCCGGAACACGGGGCCCGGAATTTCAGCGGGAAGTGAATGATCAGGAATATCATGTCGTCCTGAATGTCGTATTCGACAGCAAGGAATCGCACGATAAATATCAGGTCGCCGCCGACCATCTCACGTTTATCGAAGAAAATAAAGCACAGTGGGCCAAAGTCCGTGTCTTTGACAGTTATGTGACGAGCTGACGGAATTCCGATCAGAGTACGGGCACGATGAACGGGGTCTGGTATTCCGGATGCGGAATGACTTTGACTTTTGTCTGATAGACGTCAGACAGCCGTTCTTCTGTCAGAACTTCCGCTCCGGTACCAGTGGCTGCAATATGCCCCTGGCTGAGTAACACGATCTGATCGGCAAAACAACTGGCAAGATTCAAATCGTGTAATGTCAGAATGACGGTCAGATCCCGCTGGTGCGCCAGATCGCGGATCAACGAAAGCACCTCGACCTGATATTTCAAATCCAGTCCCGTGGTTGGTTCATCCAGGCAAAGCACTTTTGTCTGTTGCGCCAATGCGCGGGCGATTAAGGTCCGCCGCCACTCTCCCCCGGAAATTTCCGTGATCTTCCTCAGTCGCAGTTCCGTCAGCCCTGTCTGCGCGAGTGCTGCTTCCACAAAGTCCGTATCTTCCGCCTGGAAGGGTTGAATCCAGCCCCGATGTGAACTGCGGCCCAGCTGCACGGTCTCTTCCACTGTCATCGGCCATTGCGGGACTTCCATTTGCGGAGAGAGCGCCAGCTTCCGGGCGAGCTGTTTGCGCGAGAGTTGATTGACGGCCTCTCCTTCAATCAGAATGCTTCCCTGATAAACCACCACCAGATTAAACAGCGCCCGCAACAGCGTGGTTTTCCCCGAACCATTGGGCCCCAGTAAAACGAGCACCTTTCCCGGCTCGACACACAGCGAAACCTGCTGCAGGACTTCCCGCTCCGGATAACCACAGGCAAGATTTTCGATCTCAATCTGATTCATGGGTGAAGCCTTTGATTACCTGGACTGTTGCCCGCGGCTGACTAACAGGAACAGAAAAAACGGGCAGCCCATCAACGCCGTCACAATGCCCACCGGAATTTCCGCCGGCGCAATGACGGTGCGTGCCAGCGTATCTGCGACCACCAGTAACGTCGCGCCCAGCAAACAACTGCCGGGAATCAGCAGCACATGCCGGGGGCCCAACATGATGCGTGTCATGTGGGGCGCCATCAGGCCCAGAAAACCGATCACTCCCGAGACGGCGACACACGCGGCCGTACATAAAGTCGCCGCGATTAAAATGAGCACGCGGAATTTGCCAGTCGAAAGCCCCAGGGTCATGGCGGTCTCATCACCAAACGAAAGCAGATCCAGGGGACGCGACATCAGCCACAACAGGCCTCCGCTGAAAAAAATCACGGGAACCGCCATCATGATTTCATTCCAGTGACGCCCGGAAAAACTTCCCAGCAGCCAGCTGAAAATGGTCGTCAGCATTTCATGATTCAAAAACATGATCAGCGAAACCAGTGCCCCGGTAAAACTGCTGAGCGCCATGCCCGCCAGAATCAGTGTGAGCAACGGCGCATTCCGACCTGCATTACTCAACGCGGCAATCACAAACACGGCACCCACCACAAGAATCGCCCCGGCAAATGCCGACAGAATCAACCAGGGAATTTGCCAGGTCGCGGTGATCACCGTAATGCTGCCGGCAATACACAACAGCGCAAGAGTCGCCCCCAGCGCGGCACCGCTGGAAGCACCGATCACAAAAGGATCTGCCAGCGGATTTCGAAAGACCCCCTGAAACGCGGCGCCCGCGACGGCCAGACCGCCGCCGACACAGGCAGCCAGCAAAACACGCGGCAGACGGATCTGCCAGAGGATCGTGCTGATGTGTGAACCCTCTGACGGATTCCATAATGACTGCCGAATCTGATCGAATGAAAGTTCTACCGCCCCAAAGTGAATCCCCACCACGAGCGCTGCCAGCAGAAATCCCGTTAAGGGGATCATTCGCCAGAGCAGAAAGAGTTGTCGTGGTTGCATGACCTGAGGCGTCCGCTCTGTAAGTTATTGTTGCTGGAATGCTTCAGGGTACAGCGCCTGAGCGATTTTTTGTAGTCCCTGCACCACCCGCGGTCCCGGGCGGGAAATTAAATCGTCTTCAATGATATAAAGACGCTTATTTTTCACGGCGTTCATCTCTTTCCAGCCGGGCCGTGCATTTAATGTGCGCAGGGATGCGGCGACATCCGCCGGACCACCGTTCACGTAAGGCATCAGGATCACATCCGGGTTTCGTAAAATCAGCGTCTCCTCACTGACCTGCGGATAAGCGATCTCGACGTCAGCAAATAGATTTTCGCCGCCGATCAAATCAATCAGTTCGCCGATAAAAGAGGCTGGTCCGGCGGTCATCAGCGGTTGATCCCAGACCTGATAAAACACACGCGGCTCTCCCTGTTTCTGATACGGTTTAACCCGCGTCTGAAGCGCCGCGATATCCTGCTTGATCTGCTGAATCAACGCTTCTCCCGCGTCGACGTGGCCGGTGGAACGGGAGATGCCGCGAATCGAATGTTCGATATCAGCCACTGACTGTGATTCAAACGACAATACGGGGACCTGCAGTTTCGATAACTGATCGGCCAGAAGTCGCTGATAGTCGCCACCCAGAAACACCAGGTCCGGCTTTAATTCGACGAGGACTTCCAGACTCACACTGCCCGGATTGGACAACGCCACTTTTTCCAACTGCTCGGTTTCCGCTGGATAATTGCAATACGTGGTGCAGCCGACCATTTGTTCGCCCGCACCAATGGCAAACAGAATTTCGGTATGTGACGGCAGAAGCGAAACAATGCGTACCGGCTTTTCCGAAATCATCACTTCCACGCCGCGATCATCTTTCACGGTCACAGGAAATCCGGAGGGATTCTGCTTTTCTGGAGACGCGGCGGTCTGACCGGATTCGGAATTCTGCGACGCCTTCTCAGCGCCGCAGCCGGCACTCATCCACAGAGCCAGTAAAATCAAAATCAGCCGGGAGTTAAATCTGTTCATAAATCTGTTCGTATCGCATCTGCAGGGAAATTGGAAGTGGCAGGTCACTCTTCATTCGGAAATCAGCCCGGAATGCCCGATGAAAAGCATTCCGGCGCTGATTTTTTCCGTTTTCATGAACGCGCGACTCTGGACATCAGTGGGCCGCTTTCACCTTTTCACGCAGCACTTTTGCCGCTTCCACCATGTTTTTCAATGATGGTTTCACTTCTTCCCACTTGCGCGTTTTCAGGCCGCAATCCGGATTGACCCACAGTTGTCGCGTCTCCAGAACGTCCAGCGCTTTTCCCAGCAGGTTTTCCATCCACTCTACCGTGGGAACACGCGGCGAGTGAATATCGTACACGCCCGGTCCGATTTCATTGGGATACTTGAATCGGGCAAACACGTCCAGCAGTTCCATGTTGCTCCGCGAGGTTTCAATCGAAATCACGTCGGCATCCAGCGCGGCAATCGCCTTGATAATATCATTGAACTCGGAATAACACATGTGCGTATGAATCTGCGTCTCGTCTTTGACTCCGGCAGACGACAGACGAAAACAGTCGACGGCCCATTTCAGATAAGCGTCCCAGTCGGAATGACGCAGAGGCAGCCCTTCTCGTACCGCCGGTTCATCGATTTGAATAATGCGAATCCCGTTTGCTTCGAGATCGAACACTTCATCACGAATGGCCAGCGCGATCTGCTGACAGGTTTCGCTGCGCCGTTGATCGTCTCGCACAAACGACCATTGCAGGATCGTCACCGGACCCGTCAACATCCCTTTCATCAGTTTTTTCGTGCAGGACTGCGCATACTTCGACCATTTCACCGTCATCGGCCCTTTGCGCAGTATGTCACCAAAAATGATCGGCGGTTTCACGCAGCGGGAACCGTAACTTTGCACCCAGCCGTTTTGAGTGGCGATAAAACCTTCCAGCTGTTCGCCGAAATATTCCACCATGTCGTTCCGTTCGGCTTCGCCGTGTACCAGCACATCCAGGCCGACCTCTTCCTGATATTGAATGTCGTCGGCAATACAGTTTTTGAGAAACTGCTCATAAGCGGCATCCGTAAGTTCCCCTTTTTTATAAGCGGCCCGCGCTTTTCGAATGTCATCCGTCTGGGGAAACGAACCGATGGTGGTGGTCGGAAAAAGAGGCAATCCCAGAGCGGCGACCTGCACCCGATGCCGTTCCGCGTAAGGACTGTCGCGATGCAGCATCGATTCCGTCACACCGGCACAACGCTGCTTGACCTCCCGCCGATGCACGCGCGGAGAACTGCGGCGCGCGTTCATTGCTGCACGATTCTCAGCCAGTTCACGGGCCACGCTCTCTCGACCCTGATTCACGCACTGCGTGAGAATGCTGATTTCCTGCAGCTTTTGTCGGGCGTATGCCAGCCACTGTTTGATCTCGGCATCCAGGTCCGTTTCCTTCTCCAGATCAACGGGACTGTGCAACAACGAACACGAAGGACCGATCAAAGTTCGCTCCGCGCCAATTCGATCGACCGTTTTTTCGATGAGGGCCAACGACTTTTCGAAATCGTTTTTCCAGATATTGCGACCGTCCACCACGCCTATCGAAAGGGATCTCCCTTCCGGCAGCAGATCCAGCACGTCATCCAACTGTTCCGGCGCACGCACCAGATCAAGATGCAGGGCCGCAACCGGCAGCGAAACGGCGGTCGACAGATTCTCCTGCAGCGGACCAAAATAGGTGGTTAAAGCGATTTTTACTCCGCCGACTTCTTTTGAAAGTACATCATATGCCTGTCGATACGCGGCACGTTGCGCGTCGGTGAGGTCGAGGACCAGGCACGGCTCATCGATTTGAACCCACGCTGCGCCGGCCGCCGCCAGTTGCGCAAGCACTTCCACATAAACCGGCAAAAGACTGTCGAGTAAACTTAACGGATTTATCTGCTCCTCCCATGTCTTGCCGAGCAGCAGAAACGAAACCGGCCCCAGTAATACCGGACGGGTTTCGATGCCCAGCGCTTTCGCTTCGAGATATTCATCCACGGGTTTCGTCGAGGACAGTTTGAACTGCTGCCGCGCTTCGAATTCGGGAACGAGATAATGATAGTTCGTGTCAAACCACTTGGTCATTTCCATTGCGGAAACCCCTTCGGTAGAGGCCGCCACCGACTTACCCCCTTTTCCGCCTCGCGCCATCGCGAAATACGTTGATAAATCGACGCATCCTCCCGACCAGCCATACCGTTTGGGAACGGCCCCCACCATTGCGGAAGTATCGAGCACCTGATCGTACAGCGAAAAATCATTCGAGGGAATCTGTTCAATGCCTGCCGCCTGCTGCAGTTTCCAATGGGCGGCCCGCAGTGCGCGGCCGATCTCTAACAGTTCCGTTTCTTCCATTTTACCAGACCAGAATTTTTCAACAGCCCGTTTCAGTTCACGTTGAGATCCAATACGGGGAAATCCTAAATTTGTTGCAATAGCCATGTGTTGGCTCCTTTTATTTTTTGATAGATAATTTTGATAAACCATGGCTGCCGTCTGCATTCATTTTGTAATTTGCGCACCGGGAGCCTGAACGAGTCTGTGTCACTTTTGCGAAACGGCAGGCGCACGCTCCGCGCAGACCGTCTCTGTTTTCACAGACCGTGATTAAAAAACAACAAGGGGTCAGAGAGTTTACCGGTCCAAAACAGGGCACTCGATGCAGACAGACTCCGGCTCACAAGGATAACCGGGCCGATGCTGGCTGCGCGCAGCCACTTTCTTCAGATGAAAGAAAACAGCAGACCTGAAATCTGCGCCACAGAAAATTCAGATTCCCCGCGCAGAGACAGACGCATTCAAACCGCGATGCGCGCAACTGTGGTGTCCGTTTCAGACCAGGCGCATGTCAGACTCATCTGCGTCTCCAACCCGTCTGTATTCGGGCGAGACATACAGTCGGTCACACCAGTGCACTCGCTGCATATAAAGAGTCATACCTGTTTTCCTGTGAAAACGAAA
>CAXBFD010000104.1:0-21817 GCA_963974925.1 uncultured bacterium
CCTGCAAACTCAATCTGATTGTAAGCGGCAGCTTGATCCATATAAGGCAAGATGCGAACCAGCCATGAGGGACCGTCAGACGCACCGCTGGCAACACCGACGGCATTGTGTGGAAATCTTGTGTATGTGTCATGATAGTTGTGAAGCGCCAACCCAACCTGCTTGAGGTTATTCTTGCATTGACTGCGACGGGCAGCTTCGCGTGCCTGTTGCACAGCTGGAAGCAGGAGCGCGATCAAGATCGCGATGATCGCGATCACAACCAGGAGCTCAATGAGCGTGAATGCAGATCTTCGTTTGAAAGCGGTTGATGACAAATTCATTGGAGATACCCTTCTTGCATTGTGAATAAAAAAATAAAAATTACTCAATCTTGAACATTTCAATATGGAATGCAGCTCTCGTTCTGGTGAATAGCACTTTACATTACCGGTCGACCGGCGGTTTTCTGAGCGACGGATGAAGTTATTGTATAAATTGCCGCGGTGCCCAATGTCTCCTCATGTATAAAAGCCGATGTTTCGTGGCTGCTGCATATGGCTTAGTACAACCTGCCTGGCCCACATCAATTGCGACACCATTTCTTTGCGCGCAATTACGGGTTGGCCTTTTCGGATGGCCCGCAAAATCCGCCCGTGCTCGGTGCAGACACGACGAACCATTGACCGTATGGGTTCGGTTGGCCCATCAAGAAACATATCCATGATGTGCAGGTTTTCGACCATTTTCACCATGGCCTGATTTCCTGCAGCACGCACAATAGCCATATGAAAGCCGAGATCACTCCGCTCCCACTCTTTCGCCAAGGGGCTTCTCAAGTCGGACAAACCTTTGGTACGAATCTTTCGGGCTAACTGCAACATCTTGCGGTGCGCCGCGACAATCCCCTCTAAGCCCGACTCGCTAACTTGCGTTGCCACCTTTTCTGTAGCACTTCCCTCGAGAACGGCCCGAAGCTCCCACCAGTCGCAAATTTCATCTCGATTGTGAATCTTCACGAACGTTCCCATTCGCGGAACCAGATAAAGAATCCCTTCGCTTTCCAGTCGACAAAGCGCCTCTCGAACCGGAGCCCGACTCACCCCAAGCTCTTTCGCAATTTTCACTTCTTCCAGCCGACTTCCAGCCGTTAACTCCCTCAGAAAGATCTTTTCACGAATGTGCTGGTAGGCTTTTTCTCGCAGGGGAGTTTTCATTTCCAGAATCCCTTATGGCGTATGAGATACTTTATAATATGCGTATATCGCGTGTCGACACGGATTATTTTTCGATTATATTAAAGAGTAGTGACGATTTACAAACTGAATTTAAGACAAAAGATGTAAAAAACCAATAAAAAAATTACATCCAAAGTGCGCTCTCATTTGGGAAACCCGGCGGTTTACCTGATCCTATCCAAATAGACAAATGTGTATATCTGGAGTGCCGAAGAAAATCGCGACGTCGCCTTTTCTTTCATCTATTCTGCAGTCCTGTAGTGCCTCATTCAGAAAGGCATTTATCAGAAATAAAAAGCTATCTGGAACCAAATCAGGGCTGCTTTGGCTTTCCCGTAAATGCTTCTCCCCCACATGACTGCGGCGTCGATACAGCAGATCTGCCGCTTGCAGGCTGTTGACTTTGCTTGTTTGTGTGATGACCCAGGCACCTGTTCCCGGTGTTTATCTCTCCTGCCTTGTGGCCAGCGAATAGGATGTTTGTCTGTTTGTCCGGAGGAATGTTTTGTCTGTTTCCGGTGGGGGCTTGATTCGTTTCCGTCGGGGCTGTTCCGGATGGTTTGTGGAATCGTATTGTTAAAGCAGGTGGGACTTGTGATGCATGACTCTTCTATTTTTGTCTGGGGGTGTACCTGGCTGACTGTGGTGACTTTGTATCTTGCGGAAGGGTGCGCGGGGGTCAAGGGGGGATCGGGAAATCAGATCCAATTGATGTCCAACGGGAACTCGGTGATCTTCCATGAGAAGTCGTTGAAGTGCTGCGAAGCCCATCGAGACGATACGAAACATTCGGAAGCAGTCGCGGCGGCTTTGAGAAAAAGTCTCTCCACACAGGGACTTTTATGGTGCGAATTTCCACAGGGTGCGGTGTGTTGACTGATGCTCATGTTGTTTGCCCCGCGCGCGACGCTAACCATGTATCCTGGTGTTCGGTGCGATCCGGTCAAGAGAGGTTTCTACACTACTAACGCAGTCGTACAGCACGAAAGGAAATGCAGAAAACGAAAGAGCCGGGCAGGGCGCACAAAAAAACGGGCGGAAACCGTTTTCGATTCCTGTCCGTTTTTGAATCATCTCACCGGGTCGGTCGGCACCTTCAGGGCTGCCTGCAAACAGGCGTCTTTCAGATCCGCCGAGAACTTGTATTTGATACCTGAACGCGTGGTCCTGTTAAAACCCTAAAAAGATGCCTGCTTTTTAAGGAAATGGGCACGGGCGGGATCGAACCGCCGACACCAGGATTTTCAGTCCTGTGCTCTACCAACTGAGCTACATGCCCTTTTCGTTTCCGGCTGTGACTTCAGGAGCGTTAACTCCCTGTGAAATCATTGCTTAATGGAAGCGAGATGGAAATATAAGCCATTCGTCTCTGAGTTTCAAGCAAAACTGGCGTTTCCTGTTCAGGATTCCGCAGTTTTCCTGAATCCCGGCTTTTTCCGCTACGAATACCGGTTTTCTCCGGTTTGGCGTCATTGGAATTTACGCATTATAACGATCAAATCAACTCAGATCTGTCGATCAAACAGCTCAGACGAAAGATCAATTTCATCTTTGCCGGGAGTCGGCAGGGCCTGATCGATCTCAAACTGACTCTTGTTCAGATCCAGAATGTTATCTGGATTCATCGGATCCGCGTTTTTGCCATCCGCCATCTGAATGATCTGCACGATCGGGCTTGTGTAATGGTTCTCATTCCGCCGAATGACCCGGGCGGCACTGCCGTCTGTTAAGGTCACGAAACTTCCCACTGGAAACAGCGAGAGCAGATTGAGCAGCGCCCGCATTGCAGCGGAATCGATGGTTTTGTCGTTCGTCTGGCGTAACAGAAATTCCATGGCGGCATAAGGCATCAGAGCCGGGCGGTCTTCACGTGACGTTGTCAGAGAAACATAAGCATGTGCGACATTCAGAATCCGGGCAAACATGTGGATCATATTCTGAGTCCGGCTACGCGGGTAACCCTGTCCGTTCGGCTGCTCATGCACCTGATAACAGACAACGGGAACCACACTCGGGATACCGGCGACATTTTCCAGCATTTCCAGAGAAAAGATGGGATGCTTCTGCAATTCCATCCGCTCCAGAGGATTCAGTTTGCGGCGCCATTTCCCAATTTTATCCTGCACCTTGACCATACCCCAGTCGTGCACGAGGCCGCATAAACCGATATTTCGTACATTGTTTTCATCCAGATTCAATTCGCTTCCAATCGCCATGCCTAACAGAGACATCTGCAGGCAGTGCTGCGACAGCGATTCATCTTTGCCGGCCTCTGCAGCCGCCGAGATCACACTATCTGCATCCGCCGTCAACTGGGTCAGGTAACTGGCTGCCATCCCGGCGATTTCAGAGCCTTTGGGAGTTTGCCCCTTGAGGGCGCCGCGCATCATGCCGTCCAGAGATTCACCATACTCCTGTTGTTGGGCAAAGAGTTGATCGCGGTGCTTCAGGTCATAACCTTTACAGCCATGCATGACCATCGAATCGCGGACAGCCGGCCCGGTATTGGCGACAAACATCGAACCGGATTCAATCAGTTTATCCAGTTTGTCTGTTAACTCGGTGGAAAAGATACCCGCCGAACCTTCGAGCTGCGAGTGGTCTGAAAACGCAGCACTTAAACTGAGCGTAGCGGCATCCTGACTGTGAATCTCTACGTGCTGCATATTTCGATCATGCAGCAATTGTTTGAAACGCGAATTGACGACCGATCCCGCAGCCAGCAACAATACTCCATTGGAATCGTAAATCGGATTATTAATAGTCCGGCCTACAATCAGATCTTCAACCCGTACCGATACAGTCTCCTCGGAATTGGCTTCCGACGGAGTCACCTGGTCTGAATTTTCTTTTGTTTGTGTTGTCATTTTCACAATCCGAACCGAAACTGATCCCTGTTTAGCGAGGAATTCAGCTCGTTCCTTAGTTTAGAGTGGAACGCTTTACCTAGTTCCCAAAGGGTAAACTCACTACAAATCTAGGTTAAATTTTTTGATCGCACAGCGCAGGAGGGAAATCCGATGCAAAATTGTGATATCGATTCTGACGATTGATCGGGAAAAGCGGATCAGAGAAAAGTGACAGGAGGGAAACCTCTGTGGTCTCGGGAGAGAAACAGGTTCTTACACCAGTGAGATGATCTCAGCTAACATCGCGGCTTCGCTGGGCTGGCTGGTGTCAATATAACCACGTAAGGGGAGGGGAGTTCCGTCGAACCGATAAACGACCCCCGGAAAATGGATGCCGGAGACGCCTGTGGGGAGAAACACTTCCAGCTCCGGCAGATCCGCAGCAGCCGGACCGATGTGGATGACGGGAAGGGAGGCCAGCGACTGCAGAGCGTGTTCCGATAACCCCGAAAGGGGGGACGCGCCTACCAGAATACAGAGGTCGGTTTCCTGTTGTTCCAGTACATGATTTGCAGAATATTCTTCAGGCGAATAACGGGGATAACCCGCTGCAAAATTCACACTCGCCGCATATCCGGTCTGCCATGCCAGTACATTTTCGGCCCCCTTCGTTTCGCCTGCGCGGGGCACATTAATCGAGTGACAACGGCGATCGGCCTGAATTTCCCGCACCAGCAGAGACAGGGCTTCGATTTTCCGGTGCGACAATGGCCCCTGTTTAAATTCCGGACCGAAAAAGCAGACGATATATTGACTCTGCTGAATGAAGCCGGCCAGCTGCTGCAGGTCGGAAAGAGCAATCCCCGTTGATTCAGTTTCCGAGAGCGCCACGCCTTTCAAAAGTGCGCGCAGGTACCAGATGACTTCAAAATCGCGATCGGCGGTGATGGGAATCGTGTGATCGACGTAACCACCGGCTTCCGGAAGCGCTGCGCCGATCGACAGAATTTTGCGTTGAACGGTTTTCGTTTCTGAAGTGAGGCTCCGTCTGTGGCATTCGCTGGTCAGTAAGGCATCGGCGCCCCAGTAAATGATCAAATCGGCTCGACTGCGAACTTCGCCCAGGGTACACGCCGCCTCTCCCACCTGCTGTAATGCTCTGGTCGCAGCGGAGGCAGCCGTATCAATGGTGGCGCCGATCCGATCGGCCAAACAGACGGCGGCCCGCTGCGTTTCGGTAGCGGATTGCGGCATGCCAAAGATTAACGGAGCCTGCGCCTGTCCGATCAGTTCCACGGCACGGCTGACTGCGGCCGCCTGTGAGACAGCAGTCCCTTTGAGCAGGGGCGCTAAAGTATCCGTCCGTAAAGACTGCTGAAACCAGGCCTGCCCCTGAGGGCAGGCGGTTTGGACCTCGAGAACCTGCTGACCATCGGTGGTGACCTGAATGTCGTCGCATACACAACAACAGCCTGCACAAGCAACATCTTCAATCACTTTTTTCACAGACGGTCTCCAGAGCCGTAAAATACCTGAAAGCAGTTCACAGGTTATGCCAATTAACCGATTTTCGCTTTCAGTTCATTTAACAGTGAAACGGCTTTGCCAATATCGGCTTTCTGCTGGTCACGATCTTCCGGGATCTCACGTTCGATCGTCAAGGGGCCGGTATATTCAATGTCATTGAGCGTCCGCAAATAGGTAGCCATTCCGACATCGCCATCGCCGAGTGGCGTTTCTGCGCCCCACTCGATTCCCCGTTTGCCTTCCGCTGCCCAGGTTGCATCTTTGCAATGCACGCTGGCGACCAGATGTCCGACACGCTGCAATGCGGCAATCGGATCTCCGGTGCCATACAGAATCATATTGGCGGGGTCAAAATTAATTTTCAGATTATCCCGTCCCACATCGCTGATAAAATCGAGCAGGTGGTCTGCTGATTCCTGTCCGGTTTCCAGATTCAGGCCCTGACCGTTCACCTTGACATGATCCAGCAGATTCTGAGTGACCTTTACCAGTTCTTTGTAATCTTCTGAATTGCGATCTTCCGTCACGAAACCAATATGCAGGGCGACGGTCTCGCATCCCAGCAGGCGTGCGAAATCGGAAATCTCTTTCATTTCCTCAACGCGTGCAGCACGGGTCTCTGCGGGGACCAGACCGACGGTTTTTTTCGTCGTGGGAATGTCGGCATAACTTTCCCCGTCAAAGCCGCCAAACACGCAGGTGATTTTGATTCCTGCGGCGTTGCATCGATCCAGAAACTGTTTTGCGGCTTCGGGAGTCCGCGATTGTTTGTGGGGAGCGTGAATCTGAATTGTGGGGATTCCCAATTCCTGAACGACATCCAGATGCACACCCAAGCCTGCATCAACTGAAGCAAATACACCGATGGGCCATTTTTCCATTATTCTGCCTCCGCAAAGTGGTCTTTTATGATTCTCGCGTTGATTCCATTTCCATTATTTTCAGACCCCCGCAGACGAGCGGGGGTCGGCGTTCATCATAAGGAGATTTTCCTTGTTTCACAAACCAGGACCTCGATTTCTTTACAATTTAAAGAAACACACGGTTTAATGTAAGCATCCAACTTCCCCCGTCTATTGTTTCCAGACCGACTCATCCTATAATAGAATCTTCTCGCGAAGATCGTTAACGCAGCCGGCCTTGAAAGTGAAAGGGAATGAATCATGATTGATATCAATAAAATCCTCATACCAACCGACTTTAGTGAAACAGCGCAAGCTGCCACTCAATATGCCGTCGAGCTCGCTAAAAAATTCAATGCCAAGCTGTATCTGCTGCATGTGATTGAAGACCCGATCGTTTACATGCCTATGTTTGAAAGTTACGCTCTGCCTCCCAAGGAGGACTTTGAGAACTTTGCGAAAACCAGGCTCGAAAACTGGATTCTGGATGAAGATAAAGTCGGTCTGGATGTGGAAACCAGCTGGGTGCATGGCAATCCTTTTGTCGATATCCTGAAATTCGGTAAACGTGAAGATGTGGACCTGATTGTCGTGGGAACGCACGGCCGCTCCTTTACCGCTCATTTACTGTTGGGCAGTGTCGCGGAAAAAGTGGTTCGCAAGGCCTCGTGCCCCGTCTTAACGGTTCGGGCGAAAGGGCATCAGTTTATTCATCCTGAATCGGCGGAATAAGCGGTCCGCAGTTATTTCCCGTGTCATTTCTAATTCTCCTCTCTGAATGAATGACTCATTCAGATCTATCAGGAATACCCGATTCGTGATTGGCGACTCAGCACATCCAACGGAAAGCCGCATTCCTTTTTACGGAAAATTATTCAGTATCATCCTGTTTCTGATCATACTGAATCTGCCTGCGCCTCAGGGGATGTCTCCTGCTGCGCAGCGTCTGGCGGCGGTCACGGCATTAATGGCCGTGCTCTGGATGACTCAGGCTTTGCCGATTGCAGTTACCAGCCTGATTCCGTTATTTGCGTTTCCGGTATTCGGTATCCAGGATCCCAAAACGGTCAGTCAGTCATATATCAATCAGAATATCTTTCTCTACATGGGCGGTTTCATCATCGCGTTAGGGATTGAAAAATGGGGCGTTCATCGGCGTATCGCCCTGCATATCATCAATGTGATCGGTTCCAGTCCCCGCCGCGTGGTGCTGGGTTTCTTATTTGCCACTGCTTTCCTGTCGATGTGGATCAGTAATACTGCATCCACGTTACTGATGCTGCCGATCGGCATGGCGATTATCGGCTCGATCACAGAATTAACCCTGCTGGAATCGCCCGATAAATCTGCGGAAGACATCCGTCATTTTTCGGTCGCGCTCCTGCTGGGAATTGCCTATTCCGCGAGTATCGGTGGCGTCACAACACTGATTGGCACTCCCACGAATATTGCTTTTCAGCAGATCTGGCTGGCTCAATTTCCCCAGGGGCCTCAGTTATCGGCGGGGGAGTGGATGATCATGGTGATCCCCTTTGGTGTGACGTTTTTATTTTTGACCTGGATCGTACTCTGCTGGAAGATGCCTCGCTTATCCAATTCATATGAGTCCTCACAAGAAATCATCAGCAGTCACATCCGGAAACTCGGGCGTCCCCGGCGCGCGGAAGTGCTGATGCTCGTCATTTTCGCAACGACGGCCATGCTGTGGATCACGCGCAAGCCTTTGATCTTCGGGAGCCACGAACTGATCGCCGGCTGGGAACAGCTGCCGATTCATTACCTCACACGCTGGGGGATTTCACTGGAAAACGCGACCGGCTGGGTTGACGATTCTACCGTGGCGATGGGCATGGCGATTCTGATGTTTGCCATTCCTGCGCAAAAATCAGCGCAGGGCGATACAGAATATCTGATGGACTGGGAGACGGCGGAGCGGCTGCCTTGGGGCGTGCTACTGCTGATTGGCGGCGGGTTCGCGATTGCCGGTGCGTTTCGATCGACAGAATTATCGGACTGGGTCGGTCATATCTTTTCACAGCTCATCGAAGGCTGGCCTCCCTGGGCGCTGATTATTGCCGCCTGCCTGATGCTGACATTTCTCACCGAATTCACTTCGAATATTGCCACCGTGAATACGGTCCTGCCGATTCTGGCCGCGACCGCGATCAGTCTGGGCATTGATCCGCGGCTGATTATGATTCCCGCTGCGATCTCCGCCAGTTGTGCGTTTACAATGCCGATTGCCACGCCCCCGAACGCGATCGTTTTCGCCTCCGGGAAAATCAAGATATCCGACATGCTGAAATACGGCCTCATCCTGAATCTGATTGGCGTTTTTCTGCTGACCGCATTTATGCTGCTGTACTTCATTCCGCAACTGGGAATTGAATTCGGAAAAGTACCCGACTGGACCTATCAGCGAAATCCTTAACCGGATGATTTATTTGCCGATACAGAATTTACTGAAAATGCGATCCAGTATGTCATCGGTATAAACCTGACCGACAATGTGACCGAGATGCTGCAGCGCTTCACGAATTTCAATCGCCACCAGTTCCTCTCCTAATCTGCGAGCAGCCGCTTCCTCTGCAGCCTGTAACGCGTGCCCCGCTGATCTCAGGCTTTCCCGACAGCGGGATGCCGTTGAGCCAATCAACAGTTTACTGCCGCGACGGTATTCCGATAGCCGTGATAAAATCAGTTTTTGAAGTGCCTCGATTCCCGCCCCCTCCGTGGCACTCAACTCAATTTCATAATCGTGAGAGCGATCACTGGCAGGCAGTGCAGGGGAGAGGTCGCTTTTGGTTTTGATCAGCATCACGTTTTGTGATGCGAAAAGTTGCTCGCGCTGCAATCGATCGAGGTCTGCCCATTCCGGCTTCAGATCAGCGGCCGTACACCAGACTACCAGGTCGGCCTGCGCGACGCGCTGCTGGCGGAAGTTCTGGGCACTGACCGAGATTTCATGTGCCCCCGACTCCATGCCGGCGGTATCGATTAACTGAATGGGCTGGCCATCCCAGTTTAAAGAGGTCGCCAGATAATCACGGGTCGTCCCTTCCTCATCCGAAACCAAAGCGGCCTGAGCATCCCCTACAAGGGCATTATAGAGCGTGCTCTTACCGGCGTTCGGCAGTCCCGCCAGCACCAGGGACAGGTTGCCCGTCGATTCCATGCGCTGCGAGGAATCTTCATAGAGCTGTTCGCAAAACGTGCGAATCTCCCGCACGCGGGAAAGCAGCGTCTCGCGGTCAATAAATTCAATGTCTTCTTCCACGAAATCCAGCCCCGCTTCCAGTTCGGAAAGCAACTCCAGCAGGCTCATGCGCGCCTGGCCGATCCGGGTGGAAACGCCGCCTGCCAGCTGACTGAGCGCCAGGTTGAGTTCTTCATGATCATAGGCGTCAATCACGCCGAGAACCGCTTCCGCCTGCACCAGATCCACGCGCCCGGCCAGAAATGCGCGCAAAGTGAATTCGCCGGGGCGGGCCATGCGGGCGCCATGTGCTGCCAGGTTCTCGATGGCCGATTCCAGTAGCGGCGGGGCACTGATCGTATGAAACTCAGCCAGAGGCTGTCCGGTAAAGCTGCGGGCCGTCGGCCAATAGTACAGGGCACCAGGCAGGCGCAGCGTTGAGCCGGTCAATTTTAACTGTCCGGTATGCCGGGCTGCGCTTCTGGAATCCTGCCACTGGCTGTCTGATTCGAAACAGGCCGACAGACAGGACAGAATTTCCGTGCCACTGATGCGAATGATACCCGCGGCCCCGCTTCCCGGGGCAGAAGCCAGCGCAATAATGGTATCGTCAAACTGCAGATTCATGCCGCGTCTCTTGGGAATCTTTGCTATCGACGTTTTTTGGTATTCTTACCGTTGCGGGGGTTTTGCTGCTGCTTCTTTTCATTCAAAGCTGCCTGAGCCTGTGCCTGATCCGCAATGTCCTGCAGCCGGGCAAACCAGCCTTTTTTCGCTGGTTCCTCATTGCCCGCCGCCTCTTTTTTCTGGCCTTTTTTTGACACAGCTTTGACTTCAATGATGTTGGAGTCTGAAGTGGTCGTCGGAGCCGGATGTCTTTTTGACTGAAAATCCAGCAGTTTACGTTCGCAAATCCCCCAGAGACTCGAAGCAATAAAGTAAACACAGAGCCCCGCAGGAACACGATAAAACATGAACCCCATGGCGATCATCATGTAATTCATGATTTTATGCTGCAGTTCCTGATCTTTGTCTGTTGGCGGCGGCATGAATAATTTCTGCTGTACGACGAACAGCCCCACGGTTACCAGTGGCAGCAGATTAAACGTGTCGCCAAGAAACGGAATGGAAAAAGGAAGCTGAAACAACGCATCGGGGGCTGCCAGATTATCTACCCAGAGGAACGGTGTGCCCCGTAACTGAACGGCATTATTTAAGGCGGTATACAAGCCAAAAAAGATCGGCAGTTGCAGGAAAATGGGAAGACAACCCGCCAGCGGATTGTAATTGTTTTTGCTGAACAGCTCCATTTGCGCTTTGCCGAGCTTTTCGCGGTCGTCTGCGTATTTCTTTTTCAGTTCCACGATCTGAGGCTGCAGCTCTTTCATCTTCTGAGCGCCTACAGCCTGCTTGCGTGACAGGGGATACAAGCTGCCTCGCACCATAATCGTCAGACCGATAATGGCGAGCCCATACGATAAACCGATGCTGTGGAGTGTATTCAGTAACCACAACATCAACTGCGCGACCGGACCGAAAATCCCAAGATCCATGATCTCGGTTGCCTTCAGAGGGGGGCCGAGCAATGATTCCCGCTTGGGGCCGGTATACATGGCGTAGCTATGCGTCTCTTCCGCACCGGAGGCCAGTTCCATCTCTCGCGAATTGATCTGGATGGTAACGCTGCTCTGCGCTTCATCTTTTACGGAACGGCTGATTAAAACCGGTTCGATGCTCGCATAATAATTCGAACGCATTTCGCCATCAACGAGCACTGGTTTGTAGTTTTTGCCTTCGGGTGTGAGCAGTGCGGCAAAATATTGAATATCAGCACCGGCGAACTGAAAAGCACGCGTCAGCTTTTCGACCTTCTTGGCGTTTACTTCTTCAATAATATCGGGAGCCGTCATCGTGACCGTTTCGATATCCAGATCATCCTGCAGAAATCCAATTCGCACATCGCGGAATTTACGGGTGTTGTCTGCATTTTCGAGCGGGATGCCTACAGGGCCAAGCAGATGGTAATCCAGCTTCTGCACTTCGGCACTGTGATTGATGACTTTGACTGCAAAGTGCACCAGATAACCGGCCTGTTCGGTATCGCGAAATTCGCGAAATTTGTCAGCCGGAGCAGGATATTTCTTGAGGCCAAACGATTTTTGAATCTCGATACTTCCATCCGGGGCCGTCAAACCGAGCCGCACCGACTGTACGATTTTGGCATCGGACGGATCCTTGACCAGTTCGAGAACTTTCCAGTTCGCCTTGCGACTGTCTGTTCTTAACGGTGCCAGCTTTGCATCCAGCAGTTCGCTGTCTAATTCCAGCGAACGTTTGACGTCCTTGCCTGAGATGGCTTCATCCAGCACTTTTAAAGGGAGTTTTTGCCCTTTCAACTCCCGATACAGCGGGTCATTTAATTGCGCTTCTACCAGCGAGGCACCTTCAGATGTAATTGCCACCTGCAGAAAATAACCGGATTCGGGATCCAGCGAGCCCAGGATAATCGTGCGACGCGGATTTTTGAGAATCTCTGCTTTTTTGATTTCCGGTTGTTCGGGAGCCTGCTGTTTCGCGCCAGCCTCATCCTCAAACGGTTTTTCAGCAACCAGAGGCTGATCGGCATGCTGCAGATCCTGCGCAGCGTTTTTTGCTGCCGGCGGGTCCACAGGAACCTTGGGAGGGTCAATGACAGGCATGACGAAGAGCTGCCAGGCAAACAGGACGGTGGCAGACAGAGTGACGAATAGGAGGAGTCGTTTTTGTTCCATTGTTATCGGCCGTCTCGAAGACGATCGCCCAAGAAGTTATCTAAATCAGAAATTTCGTATATTTTTTCAGCAGTCGCCGTAAAATCGTATTCAACGCGACAGAAGCTGACTTTTTCATCATCAATAATGACGTAGGAAGATCGATTGTCGGCATCGCGCGGCTGCCCGACGGAACCCACATTCACGAGGAATTTTTCCGGTCCGAAAGGGTAAACGTATTCGACTTCCTCTGGTGCAAGAAAATTCATGCTTTCCGTAAAGATTCCGGGAATATGTGTATGCCCCTGAAAACAGTGCTGGTCCACCAGGCCGAAAATGCGTTCCATTTTTCGCTGATTGTAAATATCTTCCGGGAAGACATATTCATTCAGCGGATTTCGTGCTGAGCCATGTACAAACAGAAGTTTTTCTTCACGAATCATGCGGGGAAGTTCCCCCAGAAAATCCCAGCGATCCTGGTTCTTTGACGCATCGCCGGTTTCCAGCATGCGTCGCGTCCAGAAAATGGCACGTTCCGCGCCGGCATTGAAACCTTCCGGGTCGAACAATGCCGCCTGATCATGATTTCCCAGGAGAGACTTGGCACAGCGTTTTCGGACGAGGTCAATACACTCCCTCGGGTTCGGTCCATAACCGATAATATCTCCCAGGCAATAAATCTCACTGATTCCACGATGGTCAATATCAGCCAGGACAGCATCCAACGCTTCAAGATTTCCGTGAATATCACTTATGATTGCTCTTAACAACTGACAACTCCCACTTTCTGTTACCGGAACCTGTCTCTTCTACAGACAAGCCACGGCAGTAATCATTTGAGGAGCCTAAACACAAGAGGCTATCTTCAATAAACAAAACACCCGATGCTGGGAAGATCTATGGATAAGCAGATCAGGAACCCGTTTATTTCCGTTACCAGGTTCGAAATAGAGCTGATAATAAATAGTGTCCTTTGAGTCGCCTGATCCCGCAGAATGAGATCAAAGATCGCAGCACTGCCGTGCGATCGTTTAGAATCTTTCCACCAAAGTCCCAATAGTAGCAGTACAAGGGCACCATCTCAAGGCTCTGTTTACAGTTATCATTCGTTATCCGTTGCGAATTCTTGAGTTGTATTGCAGGATTTCCGTCAAAAACCGGGTTGGTCCGCTCGTAACTGCCGGGGAGCCCTCACTCATCAATCGCGCCCCTCACCAGACTTATCTGCTGATTCCCCCCCTCATGATTGAGCCTAACATTGTCAATCTCGGCAAATCGGGAGATTTGCCGTGCCCCGTAGCAGTTATCCGCTGATTATCAGTTGCAGGAGTTCTGCAAATTTTGCAGTGCGGCGGAGCACCGTAGACAGGACATTAAAATTCTCATAATCGGCACCACTGTTACCTGATTGCTGCTGCAGCGCAAAGCATGTGGTCATTTAACCACGTTTCCGGGTGCATTTCCCGCATTTCAACCACCTCTGATTCTCAAAAACAACAGGCAACGTCGCTCGCATGTTGCCTGCTCGAAACTTGTGTCCTATGTTTCAGTATCCCTTCATTAGTGTTTGTCTCATGTTTTCACTGTCTGGCGAAAAAGTGGCCCCAGTTCGGCGACTGTTTTAAATGACATGAAAGCCTGGTTGATTACCTCATTTGTTTCGAGGGAGTCGCTGAGCCAGAACGTTTCTCTGTCGAAATCAATGATTGATTTTGCACGGAGCAACTAAAGTGATTTGCCGTTTCGAATTGCAAATCCAAGAGACACTTCCCCTGTAATTAATAAACCGACTCAGCTGTATGACGATTGCAGCGTAACATGCACACTTTGGGCGAGACATATTCAATGAAGACAAATTCGGGTTCCTTACTGGTAGTTGACGACGATCATAATATTCTGGAAGCAATGGCAGACTACTTAAGAAGTCTGGGACATCGCACAGAAACTTCTCTGACCTGCCTGGATGCAATCGAGCGTTTAAAAGAATTTCCATTCCAGGTTGTCGTCTGTGATGTCAACCTGCCGGACCAGGATGGTTTTCATTTACTGGAATGGGTGCGCGAGAATGCACCGGCGACGGCCGTCATCATGCTGACGGGATATGGAACGATTGAAAGTGCCGTCGAAGCAATTCAACTCGGTGCGTTCGAATATCTGACCAAACCTGTGATTGATGAAGAACTCAGCCTGGCAATCGAACGCTGCCTGGATCAGAGAAAAGTTGTCGAAGAAAACAAAAGTCTCAAGGCACAACTCGATCAGCGGTATGGTCTGGCGAACATCGTTGGCCAGGACTATAAAATGCAGAAAATGTTCGATCTGATTGAAAGCGTGGCAGATACCCGGACCACAGTATTGATCCTGGGAGAGAATGGTACCGGTAAAACGATGACGGCCCGCGCGATTCATCAGCTCAGCGATCGCTGCAACAAACCATTTGTGGAAGTCGCCTGTGGTGCGTTGCCCGACAGCCTGCTGGAAAGTGAATTATTCGGACACAAGGCCGGCTCCTTTACCGGCGCGAGTCACGATAAAGTCGGCAAGTTCCTGCTGGCAGACGGCGGGACATTGTTTCTGGACGAAATTGCCACCTCTTCTCCCAGACTGCAGGTGAAATTATTACGTGTCTTGCAGGACCATGAATTTGAAGCGGTCGGCGATAATAAGACTCAAACCGTTGACATCCGCCTGATTCTGGCAACCAATCAAAACCTGGAAGAGATGGTGGCCAAGGGGGAATTCCGACAGGACCTGTATTACCGCATTAACGTGATTACGTTAACGCAGCCGGCACTGCGAGAACGTATGAGCGACATTCCTCTCCTCGTTGACCACTACCTCAAGATTTACAACGAACAAATCGGCAAATCAATCAAAGGTTTTGATGCGTCTGCCATTCAGGCCATGCTGAAATATGCCTGGCCAGGAAATGTGCGCGAACTGATCAATGTGATTGAACGTGCTGTCGTACTGACAAAGGGGGATTACATCCGCCTGCACGATCTGCCCGAACAGCTTCGCCAGGAACAGGCATATTCCCTGACGACAAACAGCCGCATGCGGAATGGATCATTGAAAACCGCGCTGGCCAATCCCGAACGGCAAATCATTATTGAAGCACTGGAAACCAACGGCTGGAACCGACAAAACACAGCCCAGTCGCTGGGAATTAACCGTACAACGCTCTACAAGAAAATGAAAAAGTACGACATCGATTTCGAAAAACAATTGATGCACTGATCAATCGATTCGCTTCGCTTTGGTTTCATCAGGCTGCACGTCGCACAGACGTGCAGCCTTTTTTTATTGCTAAACCTTGCCTCTACGGTATTTCCATTCAAACCTGGAAAACGAATAAACTTCATTTTATATACCTATTTTTCCAAAGGGGATCCGCCGATACATCAGGAAGCATGAACGGGATCTTGTAATTAATACACGACAACATGCTCCATTTATCTTATTTCCGAGGGGGGAAAATATGAGATTCGCGCTGCTTGTACTGACGGCTGTTTCATGTAACCTGATTGGTTCGGTAATTAAAGCCGAAGGGGAACCAGTGCAGCCTCAGACAATCGAAGACGTATTTTCAAACGGGGTTCTGGAATCTGAGCCAGCCCCCGCGCCTGGCATCTCTGATCCTCCTGCAGCTGCAGATGACCAGTTAATCCAAGCGCCTGTCGAGCAACCCACAACCTATTTCCCGGAACAGAATTGCCCTGCTTCTATAGATAACTGTCAATCTGCCTGCAACCAATCTGCTTGCAATTGCCCCACATGCAGTTGCAATGCCTGCACACTCTGTGATCGCATTCCTCTGCTGAATAAATTTCCCAGCGATCGTTGTTTTGATGACTTTGTCATGCCGGTCAGTAACCCGGTCTGGTCGATCGATCCACGATCATTAACCTATGTTCGCGGTATTTTCATCAACCAGATGATTGATGCCCAGACTCCGGTTCTCGGAGCAGGGGATCTACAGGTCTACGCTCTGCAATTAGGTATTGCCTTAAACGAACGCCTGTCGGTGATTGCCGTCAAAGACGGATACAATACACTCCAGACAAGGGGAGTCGGAAATTCTCAAGGCTGGTCCGATATCGGACTCGGTTTGAAGTACGTCCTGATCAGGGACGTCGAGAACCAGTTCCTGCTCTCCGGCGGATTGATTTATGAAGCCACCAATGGAAGTTCGCGCGTGTTTCAGGGGAATGGAGACAGTGTCTGGACCCCTTATCTTTCGCTCGGTAAACAAATCGGCAACGGACACCTGATTGCTTCCACCGGTTATCACGTACCCGGCGACACGGCAGAGGAATCGCAGTCGATTTATTACAGCGTGCACTACGATCACCCCATTACCAGTAAACTCTCCGCAGTCGCTGAACTGAATGGTATTGTCTATACCAAAAGCGGGCAGGCACTGCCGTTGAACATCGAAGGGGGCGACTGGATCAATCTGGGCTCAAGCAATGTGGCCGGGAATAATTTCATCTCCACTGCCATTGGTGCCAACTATCGCCTTAACAGTTGTCTGTCTGTCGCAGGTGTCTGGGAATTTCCCATCACAGGCCGCAAAGACCTGATGGACAGCCGCACGACGGTGACTTTAACTCTGCAGTTCTGATCAATGCGTGACGGAATTAATCCGTGAGCGAACAATCTGTTCCAGTTGATCTAACACTTCATCAATTGTCGCAGTGGAAGTATTGATTTCAATCGCATCGTCGGCCGGCTTCAGCGGGGCGACGGTGCGTTGTTCGTCACGTTGATCGCGTTCATAAATCTGCTGTAAGATTTCTTCGCAAGTGACGTTCTTCCCCTGGGCCTGCAGTTCGTCCTGCCTGCGTCGGGCGCGTTCCTCCGGATCGGCTATCAGAAAAAACTTGCAGAAGGCATCCGGAAACACCACAGTTCCCTGGTCTCGGCCTTCACTGACAATATCAATGCCTGCAGCCGCCTGACGCTGCAGATGAACCAGTTCCTTTCTGACCGCAGGATACTGTGCCACCAGCGAGGCGGCTTCCGTCACCTCAGGCGTGCGGATATCCAGGGAGACATCCTCTCCATCCAGCAGCACTTTAGCGTGGGAAAAGGTGATCTGAATCTGCTGACTCATTTTTACGACAGCCCGCTCGTCTGCCGGATCAACGTTTTGCTGAAGCACAGCGAAAGCAACACAGCGATACATGGCGCCTGTATCAAGAAATTCAAATCCCAGACGCTGGGCCAAACCGCGCGCTGCTGTGCTTTTTCCGGATCCTGCCGGGCCATCAATGGTCACAATCATTCGTTACGGCTGCTCCTCAAACAGAATTTCGATCTCAGCGATTTCATATTGCGACATCTCAACCAGAACCGCATCTTCTTCAACGGGAAGTTCCACAATCGTTTTCCCATGAAAATTCCGCTGCCTGGCGCTGACCGGTGACTTCCAGCAGCGCAGTTTGACAGAACGGTGTACCCCTTCCGTTTCAATCAACCGCACGGCAAAACCGGTCTGCACGCGCGTCTCGTCATCCGGCGAATCCGGTTCCTGCGGCATCAGATCCATCACGCGGGCCATTTGAACATTGCTGGCATCCACATGAAACAACCAGCCGGTTTCCCCCATGCGGGGAGGCCCGTGAGGACTTGAAAACTGACCAGCCGGCACCATCACATTTTTCGCCATCTGCATCGGAAAGTTCTGGTTCACGGCGATCGAGAAGGCAAATTCGCGTTTGGTTTCGCCTTCCACAATCAGCATACTGTCGAGCATGCGCGGACCTGTTTTCCGGTGAAAAGGCAAACCATGATTCAAGATCGTAACCCGCTCTTCCCCCTCTGCAATCTCAAAATAATGCGGGCTTTCAAACCGTTCTCCCTGGAAGGCATGCGCACTTTCCAGCAGGGAACGTGTCAGCGAGGCTGTGCTGTCTCCCCAGGCAAAACGGGCTGCGTAATAATGGTCCCAGGGATTGCCATCGGGCATCGTCAACACGTCGAGTTCAATTTTCACATCAAGGACAGGACGACCGCGCCAGAGCTGAAAAGTCTGCCGAAACGTCGCCAGAGTGCTCCCGCTGATCTGATCATAAATTTCGCCCGTCGTAATGATTTCTCCCATGCCCGGACCGGCGCAGGTCAGCTCCGCTTTCACTTCGCGTACCGCGGAATACGGGGTTTTATTATCCCAACCGCCTGTAGAACCGGGGCCTGTAGATTCCGGCCGGGCAATATTGCGCTGATAAGGAAATCGAAACGCGAGCTGCTGGCTTAATCGATTCGGCTTGCGGCCATATTCTTTGATCTGCGCGATGCCGCCGGTTTCTTCATGAATATGAACTTCAAAGAATTCATTTCTGAGCAACAGAGGTTCTGCGATCGGCACATTCACTTTTGCAGGCGCTGCCGGAGACTGTCCGGGCTGTAGCCAGACAAAACCGGCTCCGGGAATTTCCACAACCGCTTTTTTCTGCCTCTCATCAAACTGCGTCGCTTTGACGGCAGCGTGTGCTTCCGGTTCCTGCGCGAAACCAGGCAGATCAACGACCACTCTGCGGGTAAATGAGAGAGAATTCAGCAACAACACACCATTCTGCTGCCGGTCGACTCCCTGCAGAATGATCTCCGCCAGTTTTTTGACGCCCGCTTCACGAAACCCCTGCAACGCGTGGGTCGCGTTCTGAGTCAATTCTTCGGTCGCATCGGGGTGCCCCTGTTCCACATCTGTCTCGACTTTTAACAGAGCGGCATCCTGTATTGTTTGTCCATACAGGGCTCTGGCAATCGAATGAAACCAGCGACCGGCAGTAAACTCATCGTGTCTTTGAAAATGATGGATAAAACGACTGAGCGGATCGGACTTGCGCATCGCGACCAGTTGACTCAGAAAGGGGGAGAGATATTCCCGCGCGTCATACGAGGAATGCCGTCCTGAGGATTCCGTATTTTGAAAAAAATCATTCAATAATACAAAACTGCCCAGCACGGGTGCATAACGATGAATGCGTTTGAAGTCTTCAAAAAAGGGAGATTTTACATCAGGCCAGTGGGCAAACATCAATGCCCCCACCTGATCCTCTTCCATCGACTCAGCCATTCGCTGAGGGAACCGCAGATAACCGGCGGAACCTTCCGCAGACATCGGAATCCGGGAAAAGGCGTCCAGGATCGTGCCGTCCGCGCCTTCCCAGTGAATTTTACTCTGCTCATAATCGGGATAAATCCCGTCATCGAGTACGAGATGCAGGGCGGAATGAAATCCAAAGCGGTGCAGCAACATCGGCAGGACAGAAGCGAGACCAAAACGCCGTCTGGCCCAGGTAGTGGGAGCGCGCCCTGTCAATTCCTGAATCTTGTTTGTGCCTGAATTCAGCTGCCAGATCAGCGATTCTACCGGCACTACCGGAGTGGCAACCTGGTCCGACTCACCTCCGATCACTTCGGTTTCCTGATCCCGACAGCTCTTTTCGAGCAGCGCGATCAGATCCGGCTTTTCGGCGGCGATGACTTCCAGATCGTCCGAAGTGACGAGCAAGTTCAAAGGCCGCTCGTCGGTAATCGCCTGTTTTAATGATTCGTTAGCCCATTCAGGTGTGACCAGGCACAAGTCGATCAGGTAACAGTCGATCGGATAAAATCGCTCGCGATTCTCCAGCAATACTTCGAAGCAGCCTTTTAAATGGGCCCGGGCCGCTTCGATATCATTTGCCAGGGCGGCATCGGCGGCAGCGATGGCTTCCCGCTGAATGGTGGCTTCATCGAGACTGCTGAAGTGATGCATACACCGCGTTAATAATTCGAGCTGAATAAAACAGATTCCCAGTGCGTAAAAATCAGCGACCAGATCAGGCGATATGACCGGTTCCGAATCTGTTTCTGATTCGGACTTCGCGTGCAACGGCTTCAGAGCCGCCTCTGTCATCTCATCGCGATGAATTTTTCCACTGACAACAGTCGCCCCGTTCGACTCTGCTTCTTCGATCCAGCCGTAAGGCAGCCAGTCCTCCGACGTCTTGGGAACAAGCAGCAGACGATCGGCCAGAAACTGAGGCGGCTCATCGGAACGATGCCAGCTCGGAATCACGCGCGACGAGGCCAACAGCTCAGGATGCCAGGCGACCGCAAAGGCATTGAGCAGGCTCTCTGCGTCTTTGTCTTCCAGTTCCGTCGGAAAATCTTCGAGGCTGTGGCAGGGAATCAATATTACAATATCATTGTATGTCATTGTCTTACAATGCTTTAGAAACGTAATACCATGCGAATAATTTGTGTGAGGAGGTCTCCATAATCCTTCTCTGACTACGATTAGCATAAGCAAACTATCGCCGAGTATCTATAGAACGGTATCGACGGGCTCTGAGAAATCACAAATGCCTCAGTAATTTATACTTAAATCAGACGCAGTCAAAACACAAAACAGTATCCATAAATACAGACAGCGGGTAAAAACCTTTTTGAAGAATCCATCAAAAAAACGGATAAAATCGTAGTAAAAACGGATTCAGCAGGAACTATCTGCTTTTGTCCCACGTCGAACAGAGTAAGAGAATGAAAAAACAGAAAAAATCGGGCATGAGACTTCAAACAAATTTCGGTGATGAAGGCTAAATGGAAGAGGGTGCAATGATTAATTTTCATGAAGTCGTTTTCAAACATCCGTTATTTCATTGACTTTATAAGAAACCCTGTGATAGCCTTATGTTAGGGAATTGTTTGCTCTGACAATTGTTCCTCGACCTGTCTTCAACTTTACTGAGTCAATCAAAACCAGTTTTGCCGGTCTGAAATGTTCCTTTCAGCAGGCAGAAAAATCACCTCGTTAATTATACGGAAAGCTTTCCGACCGTGTCTGGCCACATCTGAGTCAGACATTTCCAGAAAGCAGGAGTAACCAGGCACATGGCAGAAAATCAAGCTGTTTGGGGTATTGAAATTGGGCAGGCCGGTTTAAAGGCCATTCGGCTGCGGTATGCGGAAGCAGCCGACCAGGTCATCGCGGTTGCCTTTGATTATATTCCGCACCCTAAAATTCTGAGCCAGCCAGACGCAGTCCCGGAAGAATTGATCAGCCAGGCGCTGGAAACCTTCCTGTCGCGCAATGAGATTAAAGGGGATCTGATTGCGATCAGCGTACCCGGGCAGACGTCGTTGGCCCGTTTCATTCAGTTGCCCCCCGTGCAATCCAATCGTGTTCCCGAAATCGTCAAGTACGAAGCCAAACAGCAAATTCCTTTTGCGCTGGAAGACGTCATCTGGGACTACCAGCCTCTGGGAGGAGGTGTGGAAGAGAGTGGTTACATGCTGGATGCCGAAGTCGGTATCTTCGCGATGAAACGTGATCAGGTTCTGAAAGCGCTGAAACCATTTCTCTCAAGAAAAATCGAAGTGG
>CAXBFD010000105.1:0-21667 GCA_963974925.1 uncultured bacterium
AGAACACCAATTTCTGAGAGATATCTCAGCGAATCTGCAGCCTGCAAATCGATCCGGACAACCTTGAGTGACTTGCCAACAGGAGCATCTGTCAATCGCAGAACCTGGTGCTCAGGCATCGATCCATCCTTTTGTGGAATGGGAGCATCACCTGGGTCATATTCAGGATGATTCAAAAAGTCATCGATATAATCAATCAGTCTGTCAGAAGCACAAGGCTCCAGTCGGAAGGCGTCTTTCTCCAGTGTTTTCCAGGTGACTCCCAACGACTGGCAAAAGAAGAATTCGAGAAGTCGACGCCGACGGACCGTACGGAGAACCTGTCTTCGACCGCACTCTGTCAGGATGGCCCCTTCATATGAGATTAAGTCGATCAACCCTTTTTGGGCCAGATCCTTCAGTACGCTACTGACTGTTCCGTTGGTAACTCCAATCGCTTTAGCAATCTTTCCGGTCGTGGCACGAGAATCATCTCCAAAAGTAGCGATACTTTCGATTGCCCAGAGATAGTCTTCAGGACGCGTCCGACGAAGATCACTCATTGTGCTCCCAATCTTAATGCAGGTACAAATATTCTTTGCAATTCAACCTCGGTTTTTTAATTACGCCAGAGATTTGTGAGATTGCAGTCTGCGATGACTGTTTAACTGGCGATCTGTCAATAAGATACTTTTCTTAGGCAACGTCTTCTGATAACCAGATGCTGTGCTCAGGATTTCGATGCGCTGTCTACCGGCCTAACAGATAGTTGCGCGTACTGAATGCACCACGCACAATTGTAGCATGCGCTACATCAAACCCCGACAAATGTAGCTTATGCTACAATTTGTGTCAAGCATAGAGAATCATCGCTCTCTGTATCCCCCGAATTGGCTGTCAGACCGGAAGTCGTGATGGAGAATTGCTTAAAAAGGTCGGTTTCAACCGGCAATTTTAATCAACAATCTTCACCGAAAGTCCGTGTGTCTGACATTTCCTCATTAGTCTCATAGTTTTGGAATACAAAAACCAGGGTTTTGGAATATCAAAACCGATTTACCCGTCGATCCTTATGACAATTAGTGATCACGAAAGTATCAACAGAATTTGTATCCCCCCCAAAATCAGCAAAAACTCTAGAAAGACTCAAATCGATGATACTCCGAATACTTAACAGTTACTGCCCATATCAAGTTTTGGTGGTCTGTGCGGTTCTGGCAGGAGAGCATTTGTACCAGCCTCCCCAGGCAATTGCCGATCTTCCGTTTGAAAATCCGACTCCCGCCTGGCACGAAAATATTACTCCAGTTTCAGATCAGGAGTCTGGTTTGCGCCCGCTTGAACCTGCCTCGATCTGTTCTGACAATGAATGCCAGCCCAGAGGCACCCTATTTCAATGGAGTTATGGAACCAGTTTTTCAGGAGGCCCCGATCTTGACGAACCTCTAGTCACTGACCGACCCGATTTCACTGAAGCGAGTTCAACTGTGGGCCGGGGAGTGGTTCAGCTCGAACTGGGATACACCTACATCTATGATGACGATGGTACTGCTTCTTCAAAATCTCATTCTTTGCCCGAACCTCTTCTGCGTTATGGTATCCTGGCAGACTGGCTGGAATTCCGACTTGGCTGGAACTATTCCAGCGATCAACTTGCTCAACTAAATGATATTTCCGGTAGTGAAGATCTTTACCTTGGCTTCAAAATTGGACTGACGCCACAAGAAGGAATTCTACCTGAAATGGCGGTCATCCCGCAGATGACTGTTCCCACAGGTTCAGATCAATTTACAGCGGGAGAAGTACTGCCCGGCTTAAACTGGATTTACAGTTGGGAAATCAACGACTTCATTTCGACGGGAGGCAGCACCCAGTTCAACCGCGCCATCGACGAAGTCACCACGAATGCCTTTGAGTTGTTCACATACTCCAATCTGCACTTTCATGAAATAGAATGCCAGTGAACGCACACGAATAGTGGTCAGTTCACGCATTCGCAGCTCGGCCCGTTCTCAAGAACACTCTGGTAACGGTGACTGGGCCGCGAGAAGCCGAGCATCTGGCAGGCACGCCGCTCACTGACTTCGTATTAAACCTGAAGTTCCTGCACCAGAGTTCGACGACGAGCGGGCCTCACAGTTTTTTTTGAGAACGTCCTAGAGGGTACCTGCCTGGAACATCTCGAACTGCGACGAACCGACGGCGTACCTTGATGCACTGGGAGCTCAGCGTAATCCTGATCCGACATCAGCGGGTGACTTCTGTCGACGGTTCAGCGAAGCTCACATTCAGAAACTGATGGACGCTCTTCATGAGCCACGTTTGAAAGTCTGGCAGCAGCAGCCCGACAGTTTCTTAGACCTGGCGATCAGCCTGCTAGCTTGACCATGGCACGTCCGAACACTACTCTATAGGATCACCTACTCGGACAGCGTACCAAAACTATAGATGCAAGCTCGATTAACCAAACGCAGTTGACTAGAGGAGTTTTTCATCGAAACACGATCGTATTATCTCGATGCAATTCGCCTGCTATTCATATTTGTTGCAGGTGGCGAACCACCTACAGGAGCAAATTCGGAAGGGGCTTCTTTGGTTTTTGCTGGGAATACACGCCTTTGTGCTTTTGATTTCTGGATGCGGTACCCTGACTATCTTGCTGACGAACTACTTGAGCGATTTGACCAGACCGGTGATAAAGCTTATCTCACTTTAGCTGAGAAAATATTTTCGAGTGAAGAACCCGATCTTCGCCGATTTCCGATGATTCGTTGGCGTTTCGGAGCCTACGAACGAATGGATGATGCTTTGTCAATTCTGCTTTCGCGTGGTCTCATACGAATCGGTGGTCGTAAATTAGTTGATAGGAGATCAGAACACGATCAGTTCAATGATGGTTTCTCGAAAAAACGATATGCGTAAAGCCCTATAACTTCATATTTCTAGTCTGGTATAATTATTATTTTTGGGGTGAGAAGTGTAATGGAGAATGGTGAAAATGATGATTGGGATAATTTAGAAGCAGATTTTTGTGAAAATAATGATTCCCAAGATGAGTATGAAGCTAAGATTCAAGAGTTAATTAATCAAGGGAAAGAATCTGGCGAATCAGAAGAAGATTCCGTATACAGTGGATTTTTATTCTCGTTACGTGCTCGAGTTAAATTAAAAGATCATGGTCTTTCAGTTGAAGATGCGATGTTGGTTCTTACGCAGGACAATGCAAACGTGAAACAAGGCAGCTTGGTTTATTCCGGAAAATGCGACAAAGGCTATGCTGAAATAGTTGTCAGCTCTTTTTTAACTGAGAAAGAACAAAATACGGGAGCTAATTATAAGGTGGTTACAGGCTACCTTAAATAAGATTATACGCTACGTCTCAACGCGTAAGTGGAGTGATAAATCAGGAGCTTCGCATCGTCGCAGTTCGAGATGTTCCAGGCAGGTGCCTCCAGTGAACAGGTTGAAGGCGATGTTGAGCACATGGTCGGCTTCGGAATACGGCATGTGAAACATAAAGATCGGACAGCAACGATTGATGCTCTCCATAATGCCCAACTGCCGAACCAACCGTTGCGCGACGCCAATTCCCCCACACGCAATGACCTGAGTCTTTTCCGCCAGTTCATATTTCACGTTCGGACACGTCAGCATCGGCGACTGCCCGTTCCAGTTGGCTTTATCGGTCCGTTTCTTCGTGCTACGCTTCCGTGCATCGAGTCGTCGTTGTATATTTTTCTTCACCTGAAAACCTCCCCGTGAGCCGATGTTTCTTGAACTACAATCAAATATACACCGGAATGCTACGGAGGTTTTCATCTTTCAACCAATTTGTCGACACCAGCTACGCTGGTTTAAGGACTAGGCAAGCAATGTTCCCAGCAGAATTGTGCCATTACAGCCGATGCCATGCCAAGCAACGCGAAATGGAAGCATTGTGTTTTCCAGTCTTTTCCTATCAAGTCTGGTCAATCAGGTTCGCCTTGATGTTTCTCGTGAACCTGAACATCAATTGTTGAATCATCACTGCGAACCTCGTAGTAACGCTCCAGCTTATGATAAACATTCACCATCTGATGTCCTGTTGAGAAGCTGTTCGGCTAAAGGTAATTCTCATTGCCCCAAATTATTTCCTCAATGATGCTGCTCTCATATTCGCTGAACGCGCCAGAGGCGATTGCAGGACAAACAGGGCTGCTTCGATCTGGTGGGGGGGTAAGTCAACGGTGGCGTCGAAGAGGGACCTCGACAGACGATCGCCCCCGGCGGTGGTACGCCGGGTCAGATTGTGGGCGAATTATTTGACGTGGAAGTTGATGATCATGGCTGCTCCAGCCGGTCGATTGAGGAGTCAGTAGAATCCCCTTCCGATATAATCGTGTAACGCCAGCCTCTTGCCCCTCTGATTGCCTGTATGTTGTACCCTCGTTCCCGAAGTGCCTCGACGCTGCGGGAAATGGTAGGAACGGAAACGCCCAATTTCTCTGCTAGTGCGGGCGTTGAATAACTTCCACTACGTATCAACTCCAGCACGGCATCAAGCCGCTGCTCGATCTCCATTGATCGCTGGTAACGCATTCTTACTCCACTATCGCCACTCGTGTCACTCATTGGCATGCACTCAATTATCACTACTGGTCTGCGATACCCTTGCATCCTGCGACATGATGTTGACATTCCAGAAATAAGTGATGAACGCGAATTTTTTCACCATTATTCTTCTTCCGTGCATGATGCGTCTCCTTGGCAAAGGAATCGGTGACGCGGATAGTCGAATCAAGAAACCCGCTACCTTCCAGCATCCCAAGCTCGCTTGTCCTAGAGAGAATATTCTTTTCAACATTGCCCATTGCATTGCTGACATCTCCGTCGAGAACATAACCAAGCATCGCAGCGTGACGTACACACTTCGCGTATTTCCCATCGACAAAGCGCTGCAGACCGTCCTTAACATACTCGCTGGCACACGATCGTTTCTTGCCGGAGACGATGGCGTTCAATCGCTTGGCTTCAAGGCACATGTAAATGTCTTGTTCCTGAAGTGACGGATAAAACACAATGTCCTTTCGCCCGGATTCCTTTGCGAGTTCCAGATCAAACTCAAGGTCTTCCCGAGAAATCAGGAACGGAAAGTGGTTTCTTTGCTTTGATTTGAGCATCTGAGTGTATAGCTGATCGGAAACAACATCCTCCAGTTCGCCAGGCTCTGGAACTGGAACCTGCTCCCACGAGTTAATGACGTAGTCAAATACCTGCGGAATGAGACTTTGCTCAAAGAAATCGTCCCAATGTTCGGCACCTCCGGTAATCATGCATTCCTCCGCGTCGGCCGCATGAGGATCGTAGCCGCAATTTCGTCTGCGTCATTGATCGCCGCGGTATTTGTCCAGAATCGCTGGCCAAGCGGCTTTGTGATGTAGAGCAAGTTACGGTCAAACACTTTCAGCCCACGTACCAATTCAAATGTCCCATGGCTTCGTGTAGAGGTATGCTGGAGGCTGTCCAACACATGCAGTAAATCATTACCGACTTCTGCAAGCCCAGTTGGCTCTTGCCCGCTCTTGGTCTTTTCGAGAACGACCATACCAACACCGACGGAAGAATCGGCTATGGTTTTGGCGTGAACCTGAAGGCCTTGCTTGGCCCATCCATTCAGTCGTTTGCAGAGCAGTGTGGCATAAGATTTACGCATTGCATGCTTACTGGAAAGGTTCGTTGGGATGTATACCCTTGCTCGCGAAGGCTGGATGCTAGTTAGAACATAGGCTGACGTGTCTTCAATGAGCATTCTCTCGAAGTTATCGACATCAAAATAGGCATAAACCAAGTCATCAACCTGACTCTGAACGTCGTCCGCAAGTCTCTGGCGGTCTACAAGAGGCCGTTTGGCTCGCTCAATAGCCTGATCAAAGAGCTTCGCTGACTTTTGCACAATGCTCCTGGCTTGCTTAGGTTGATCGCATTGGTCCGGGAATGGAAACGGCAATCGTAAAAGATCTTGATCGTGAACTTCTGGACGTGTGACACCCCAGTTTGCTGATGTGTGAAACAGGAAATAATGGGCCAGCGGACTCCTAAGGACGAATGAAAGAAATACTAGAAGATCGCGATCTACCTTGGGGCCGTAAATACCACGCACCGAACTTCGAAACGATACAGAAAAATCTGTAAAAGCGCAGCGCGAAAATCCTCGTGTGATTAGCACATGGGGCCCATGAAATACTAAAAGGCTCTCTGCCGTGCGTCCGCGGCGAGCATTTACCCGATTGGATGGAAGCTCATTGCAGTCGTCTTCAAGAAGCAACGTGTTTAGGTTGTCACAATCCGCCTGGACAAACAGCTTTGATGGCAGCTCAATGGTTTTAGCATCCTCTTGAGAATCGCCGGGACCAAGAGGTTGGAATCCCTGCGCAATGATCCAAGGTTTGTTTTTGGGCTCTTTTTCTTTGGTTTGCCGAACGTTGTCCCGAAGCCGAGGATATATGGATAATCGCTCGATCAATTGGCGATCCCTGGGAGTTGTCCAGAAGTGCCCTTTCCAGATTTGTGGTGCATCATCACTTTTCAGATCATTAAGCACCTGACGCACGGTTAATTGAGATCTATCCTGCGTAGGGATTCTCAATATTTCAGCTTGTGTAATTGCCCAATCGGTCTTGGGTGTCCAGTAATCGATGACGTGCGTGCCGTCAACGGGTTGTTCCTTTCGGAATTTCACAACCAGACTTCCCGCCTTAGCATCTGCAAAGAGAAACATTCGGAAGTCAGTCAAATTGACTACCCGATCAACTGAGTGAGTGCGGAAGAATAACTGTTGAAAGCGAACAGCGGTATCATTGTGGTTGAATAGCATGCCATGAGGCATGACAAAGCATATCTTGCCATCATCCTCAAGATGGTCTGGTGCTTTCCAGATAAATGCAATCGCCATCTGACGATCGGGGTGCGGAAGTTTTCTTTCGATGCACCATTGTGCAGATGGAGCGTTTCGAACCTTGGAACTCCCCCAAGGAGGATTGCCAACAATTATATCAACCTTATAAGGTAGTGCTGCATTTTCCGTGAAGAAATCTGCGCAATAAATTGTTCCAGCCGCCTCGTGGCCAGCCTCTATTTCACCTGGAGTTGAAACCAGATAGGGGAGACGTTCCCACTTTCCTAACAGCTTTTGGATATCGGGAGGCGCAAGCTGGTCGAGAAAGGCGAGATATAGGCTGAAGGCGGAAATCTGGCAGGCACTACGATTGCTATCGATGCCGTAAAGGTTGTTGCGAAGAATGCCCATTAGCTCACGGGCACGTCTGTCATAACGTGCCCGGGGATTCTGAAATTTCCATTCTTCAGCAAGACGATTGAACAGCCCGACAAGAAAAATGCCTGAACCACAAGCCGGATCAAGGAATCGTTTGCCCAGAAGCGACGTTTCGCCTTCCAGCGTCAGATCCAGGACAAATTCTGCAAGGAATCTGGGAGTGTAAAATGCACCGGCTGCCTTCTTCTGCTCTTCCCCGGCAGCTTTCAGGAAGTGCTCGTAAATTGCGCTGATGGTCTCAATCGGAATGAACCCAAAATCGTAGGGCCAAAAAGACTGCTGGCCAGTGCGTATATCAGTACCATGGAAAAATCGATCCAGAATCTCAAGGTGATTCACCTTGACTTGTCGGCTCTCCGCCTCCAAGTCTGCACTAAACAGGTCGCCGTTGAAGTCTTCTCCAAGTTGGGTAAAGAGCAAATAGAGATCATTCTTGGCATCTGTCCTGGGTTTCTTTGCCAAGATGTCTCTTAAATGCTGCGCATCATCAATCCCAAGCGACGTGAGGTAGTCACTGTCGATGACGCCTCGATCGAAGAGGTAGCAGGTAAAAACCAGTCGACATAGCAGGGCATTAAGAGTCAGGGGTTCAAGCCGCGCTGCAGGGACTTCACCTAGTGCCTGGCGGGTTGCTTGGAGATTGCGGAGCAATTCCCGATCAACCCTCTTACCAGGGTCAAAGGAATGTCGATGGGTATGAAAATATTCACCCGACTCGACGGACAGCAGAAAGGATCGTAGCCGATTTTGTAGGCGGGGAAGGATTTCGACTAGCCCAGGAAACGGATGAGTATCAACCTGAGAGCTTTCTGGCGGTATAAGACCGGAAAACACCTGGACTTCGTCTGGAGCAATGACAACGAGGATCGGAGCAATACCTTGGTTCCAGAACGATCGATGAAGGTCGAGAATCTGGACCGGATCGATTTTCTTGACCAGTCGGAAGTAGATGACCGGACTGCGTTCCTGGCATAGAACACCATTGATATTAAGTTGCTCAAAAGCACGACGAAGTGCATGGGGCTGTGGTACTACACCCGCATCGTCGAGTTGCTCAATACTGGAAATAAAGTAAGGCGGCTCGCGATCATCGAGACCAAACAACTTCTTCCAGTCAGTTGAGGCAGTGGCGGCCACAAATTTGCCCTTTGTAGATTAGATCATTTGTAGAACCAGCTACTGCCAAATTCGCAGGCATTCCTTTCAAATCAGACACCGTAAACCATTTACTGGGAATGCTCTTGGTCACAAGCGACGACTTTTTCCACCAATTCTTACAGCACAATGTCTAGCAGTTAGTGATAGACTTGTCAAGGCTGATAACCTCAGCCTTGACTTGAACCTTGGCTATGTTATCGTCGCCATCGGAGTATTTCATCGCGGGGGGTTCGCAAGAACTGGCCCTCGACGAAATGCGACAATGGCAAAGGTAGCTAATGGGTGTCCCGAAAGTGAGTTCGTGCGGAATTTTACGTGTTAAAGCTTAGGTAGTGCGTCGTGGAGATTATTGCTATCGGG
Organism: uncultured bacterium; assembly: GCA_963974925.1. Classification (GTDB taxonomy): domain Bacteria; phylum Planctomycetota; class Planctomycetia; order Planctomycetales; family Planctomycetaceae; genus Gimesia. The sequence goes on from CAXBFD010000105.1 coordinate 8,810, forward strand.
TCTCAATATGGTCCCATTCTTGATATCTGGGTTAGAGATGGGTAATTTATCTGCTTTCTGCCGGGCTGTGCCCATCATTATTCTAGGTACGCTCACTCAGTATACGTTCAGAAAATGTTCCCAGTGATGAGTCAGGTGAATTCGGTGGTTGGGTATCTTCATATGGTGACCTGCAACCTTCGGTTTCAAAAACCAATAGTTATCAATTCAACAAATTAGGTTGAATCAAACTTACTCGAAGACACAACCATATTTAATTCAATCCTTATTATAAAATACGCAACGTATTTATATTTAAGTATTTACAACCTTTAATGGATTCATAATTTTCTCTGTTGTTGCCAATCCTGTTGGGATTCATGGTTAATTGGAGTTAAACAAGATTCGTAAGCATATTTTGGGCAAATGGGTTTTTCTTAAACTTAACAGCTTTTGAAATTCAACCCCTAGATATCAATTGCTGCTCGGATCGCACTAAGTATGAATTCCCAGTTTCTTTAAACAGACAATCATGACCAGATAGAGACCAATCATAACCATGGTTGAAAATGCGAAACTGGTACCGAAGCCCATTCCTTTCTTAAGCAAAAAAGGCAGCATGAGAAAAAAAGATAATGAAGGCAGGACAAGCCAGAATACACTTTTTGAAAGTTCCGAAACCTTCTCTGTACTACCTGTGTCGATATATAACCAGATCATTCCAAGAAAAGAAACCAGTGGCAACGAAGCGAGAATTCCACCCCAAAGCGAGCTACGCTTGGATATCTCCGATACAGCAACTACTAACCCGGCAGTGAGCAGAATTTTGAGAACATAGTACATTATCTACTTTCATCGTATTTAGAGTATTTAAGCACTCGACTGTATCCAAAGGCCACCGCTGCCGTTTTACCGGCGGCGGCGACCTCAATGGAAACCATAATTATCACCAGACAGTTTATTCTTTGAACTCACCCTGAGAAGGTTTTCCATCGACTTCACCAAGAACCGTGCCCTCAAAGTCGGCAACATTACCGATGCCAGGATCTGTGCCGACGAATTTCGTCGCCTTCCCGTCGGTTTCATCCTGGGGTACCAGCTTCACTGTCATGGGAGGAACTACTTTACCATCTTCGGTTTTTGTCTCTTTTGTGGTTAGCGTCAGCTCTTTGGCTGTAACCGCTACCGGTGTTTTCTCGTCGTTACCAATAAAAAGAATCATGCATTCATGCTTGGGATGATCCACTGTGAATTCGGCGTGATATTTTCCCAGATCAAACACCACCCCGCCATTTGGTCCTGAACCGTGTGGTGCATGTTCTTCGGTGCTGGTAATCTCATTCTGTTTTTCGGGCTGCTGTGCAGTTTCCGTTTTCGGAGCGTCGGTAGTGCCTTTGTCCGAGCAACCGGTGACGAGTAAAGCTGCCAACAGTAAGCCCAGCGATTTTGTGTACATCATTTCGTTTTCCTTTGCATGATAGAAATAGTTTACGTGTATTACATTCTTATACAGATCGCAGCAGTTCTTCATCAGAGCTTTTACTACGGACCAGTCGTTCGGCATCCTTCCCCGAAAATTTCCAGAATAATCCGGGATGAATAAAAAATTCGCAAAACGTTGAGGTTACCAGACCTCCCAAAATCACAGTGGCGACAGGGTATAAAATTTCTAGCCCTGGTTTATTACCACCCACCACAAGAGGAATCAAAGCAATACCGGCAGTCAATGCGGTCATCAGGACCGGAGCAAGTCTTTCCAAACTTCCCCGCAGTACCATGTTTTGACTAAACGCTTCCCCTTCTTCATCCATCAAATGAAAGTAGTGTGTCACTAACAGGATGCCGTTTCGAACAGAAATTCCTCCCAGGGAAACGAATCCTACCATGCTAGCCACGGTCAGAGTCTGGTTAGTTAATACTAGTGCAAAGACACCACCAATAAAAGCAGTCGGGATGGCGTTCAGAATTTGAAACGTGATCCGCGCTGACGGATAAAGCATCATGAGAACTATAAATATTCCAGCGACTGAAACTGCCGCCAGAATTGTGATCAGAAACGTAGCTGACCGTTGAGCTTCAAATTGCCCCCCAAACTCAACAAAGTAACCGGTTGGCAATGCGACCTGATCACGCACCCGTTCTTCAATTTCAAAGACTGCGCTGGCGAGGTCACGTCCTGAGACATTACAACGGATTGTTTGACGGCGTCTGACGTTTTCTCGGTTGATCAAATTTGGTCCACTGGCTGAACCTGGGAAGTTGGCCACTTCTCGCAAACGTATCTGCCCCCGCCCATCGGGAAGATCAATACGTAGTTCACCCAGATTATAAGGATCTGAGCGATGCTCTTCGTTGAGTTTAATCACAAGGTCAAAACGTCTCTGACCATCTAAGACTTGCGATACTGCTTCGCCTTTCAACGCAGTCTGTACGAAGTCGGCTATGTATTCCCGACTCAGCCCAAAGAAAGCCAGCTCATCAGGTTTCAGGACTACATGTAACTCATCTACCCGTTCCTGTGGGTCGATAATGGGAGGTGTCACACCAGGTATATCAGTGATCGCATCGCGAACTTCTCCTGCCAACTCGCGCAGCTTGTCGAGGTCGTCTCCATACAGCTTAATCCCGACTTGCGCTTTGACTCCGGATAGCATATGGCTGATCAGGTGAGAAAGGGGTTGTTCCGCTTCAATCCCCACCCCTGGTACATTTGAGCGTAAATCAGAGAGTAGTGTGTCCAGAAACTCGTCCCGACCATGGTCTGAGTCTGGGTTCATCGTCAAAATGTATTCACCAACGTTGACTGGCTGAGCATGCTCATCCAGCTCTGCGCGACCGGTCCTGCGAAAAAAGTGCAATACGGGACCATTCGGATTTTCTGCAGACTTCTGCAGTTTGACAAGTTGCGAATCAATCAGTGAGGATGCCTCGTTGGATGCTTTCAGCGACGATCCGCCAGGTAAAGATACATTGATTTGTACGCTTCCCTCATCAAATTTGGGAAGAAAGTCAGCTCCCAACTTTGACAATTCCCAGACACTGTAACCAACGAGTGCCCAGGTCAAAACCAATAGGATGCCTGCCCGCCGCATACTGAATCGAATCAGGAAACTCGCTCCCCATTTCAGCACTCGTAGTAACCGCCCATCCTGATGGGCATGAGTTGCCTTTGCTTGAGGCAGGAGGTAGTAAGAGAGTACCGGTGTGACAGTCAGTGAGACCAGTAAAGAAGCCAGAATTGAAACGATATAGGCAATTCCCAATGGGATAAACAAGCGACCTTCCACACCGGACAAAGCAAATAGAGGCATAAAGGCCAGGACAACGACTGCTGTCCCGAAGACGATGGCAGAGCGGATTTCTCGACTGGCTTCATACACGACCACAATGGCAGGTTTCGGATTGGGATTTAAATTGTTTTCTCCCAGGCGCCGAAATATATTTTCCACATCCACAATGGCATCATCGACCAGTTCGCCAATGGCAACTGCAATTCCCCCCAGGGTCATTACGTTGATTGATAATTCTGTCCCAGACATGACCCCTACGATGCGAAATACCAGAGTTGTAATCACCAGCGACAATGGAATGGCTGTCAACGTGATGAATGTCGTGCGAAAATTCAGCAGAAACAAGAACAGCACGATCACGACAAGAATGGCTCCTATGACAAGCGCTTCTTCGACGTAGTAAATTCCTCGGTCAATAAAACTCTTGAGCTGAAACAGGCTGGTATTGATCACAATGTCGGCAGGTAGCGTTGATTCTGCATCACTCAAAGCAGCCATCACGTCGTCAGTCAGTTTTCTGGTGTCAGCATGTGGCTGTTTGACAATTGTAATAACCACACCGGCATGTCCATCAATACTGGCATCGCCCCGTTTGGGAGCCGGCCCTTCCACGATTTGTGCCACCTGATATAAAAGTACGGCACGGTCTCCATTCATTTTGACAGGGGCTTTTCGGAGCTCATCCAGGACGTCGCTTGTCAGAGCACCAAGACGACCAATCACCCTCACAGAACGCTCTGTCTGGCCTCCGATTATAAACCCGCCACTGGCATTCAGGTTATTTGACTGGACAGCGGCCTCAACATCCTGAAGTGATACGTTATATTCTTGCAACTTGATGGGATCAACCAGAACCTGATACTGCTTCTCATCACCGCCCATGACAATGACCTCAGCAATGCCAGTCAGCTTCAGTAGTCGCGGTCTGATTAACCAGTCCGCGGTCGTACGCAGATCCATTCGTTCTTCGAGAGGAGTCGGGAAAATAACGTCATAGGACCGTTTATTCCAGACAAATGCCACATCACGCCCAGGGTTTGTCTCATCCCATTTGGGATTCTCGACTTCAATTTTCTTCCACAAGCTGAGATCGTTTCGATTCACCGGATTCCAAACGGTCAGTTCAGGACTTGCTTCATTTCCTGTGCGTTCTGCCAGTAATCCCGTCTGCCCAACCGCAGTCAACTTTCCACCTTGTGGCCCCTTTCTGCGATGAATTCCAACATGCAGAATCTGCCCCATTATGGATGCCTGAGGTGTCATAATCGGACGGATGCCTGGTGGCATCGGTACATTTGCCAGACGCTCTGACACAATCTGTCGAGCGTACCGAGGTTCCGTCTTCCAACTGAACTCGATGTAAATGACATTCATGCCCTGACTGGATTGACTGCGGACATCTTCGACCCCGTTGGCTCCCAGGATCGCTGTTTCTATTGGATAAGTAACCAGCGTTTCGACTTCTTCAGAAGACATGCCAGGACACTCTGTCAGAATCACGACCCGAGGTCGATCAAGGTCTGGAAATACATCGATCGGTAATGTTGTCGTTAAATATCCCCCATAGGCCAGGACAACGACACAGGCGGCAAGAACCAACGTTCGATGGGTCAGTGAGAGTCGGATGATTGAATTGAGCACGGTATTCCCCTAATTCCCTTCGTCTTCGTTCTTATGGAGACTGCCATCGGCGTGAATGTGGTAGCCTTCAGGCAAGTCATCGCCTGATGAGGACTTCAACATGCGATTTAACTGTTCGGCAGAACTCTGTACTACAAACGAACCAGGCATGAGTGATCCATCATTCGCAACGACGGTATAGCGTCGGTCTCGTTCCAGGACTCGAACCGCCTTGCGTTGAAACGTATTGACGTTCTGAGTAAAAACAAATGCTTCAGCCCCATCGCGGGCAACGGCATCCGTGGGAAGTACGAATACGTTTTCGAGCTTTTCGACCCGGATCAAGATGCGGACTTTATGACCTGGACGAAACCGCCAGAGTATCTGGGTCATTCCATCTTGTTTCACAACTCTAGACTGATTTTCCAACGCCATACGAAACGCAAAGGTACGATTAATGGGATCTATGACATTTGCCAGATATTGAATCCAGAAAGTCTGATTAACGGGAGGCCAGTCTGCGATCGCGTTTTCCTGAAAGTCCACTTCAACTGGCCAACCGGCTTTGACACTTTGTTCAAGAAGTTGTGTTTCGTCTCGAAATGCCCGACCTTCTATTGCCAGCAGTTGATGATTTGCCAGCAAACACAACATTTGACCGGTTCTGACCTGTTGGCCTAGATCGATTTTGCATTCCTGAACTTCAAAGGAAGGGGGGGAGTCCCGTTTTACTTCCTCACCTGTCGCCTGCTGCGCGGCAGAGGTTCCCAATAGTTTGGATTCGCTAGCTTGAGAGGGAACGAAAATATTCAGCTCTTTGACGAAATTACCTGCAGCCACTTCGTTCAACTGATTCGGTGTAAAACTCCGACTGAGTAGTTCCTGACGGTATCCCTTGATTGCCACTTTTAATCGTGTGATTTCACTGGCGACTTCAATGATCCGGGCACCGGGGACTGCTCCTCCTGAAGATTCCAGGCGTTTCTTTTTTGCTTCGGCGAGTTTGATGTCTTGCGTATCTTTAAACAGTTTCGACTGGGTCTGTTGCAAAGACTCGCTAAGGATGCGGATCGTATAGAGCACATCCCCAGGGTGGACTGTGTCGCCTGGAAAATAATTCATTTTGTCGACCACTCCATCTACAGGAGAAACGATCCCTCGATCACTGCGACCGGGTCGATCCACTACCATGCCCGGGACCTGTAGCGTTTTCCAATAGGTCTCAGGCTGTATTGATTTGACCTGCAAGCCCAAATTGGCAATCGCCTGGTCTGATAGAATAATCTGCTCGGAAGCTGCGTTTTTCTTATCGCTTGCTTTGGTTGAAGCAGTAGAAACGTTATCCGATCTGGCGGTTTTGTTTTGTTCTAAAAGCGGCAACCAATTGTCACGCGTGAAATAGCCGGTAGCAATCAATATCGCAACGATCCCGATTGCCAGAATGGGTTTCACTATTTGAAGAAGTTTCTTCATGATTGTTCCTTTTCAGGTAAGGGAGGGACAGGAGCTAAAGGCCACTGATCTTCCAACATCAGTCCTGCAATTTCGCTGGCAGCCAGCCACATCTCGCTCATGGAGCGAATCAATTCCAGATTGGCTTCAGCTACAGATCGTTGTGCTTCCAGTACACGTAGGTACTCAAACTGTCCTCCCTGGTATGCTACCATTGAAAGTTCATAAGTTCGTTGAGCCTTCGGCAAGATTGAAACCTGGTAACGTTCAGCCCGTTCCCGTGCGGAAGCATAAGCTGAATAAGCGATCGCAAGTTGATCCATCAGTTCATTCTGTACACGCTCCGTTTGGTTCATTGCCACATTGATATTTGTTTCGGCAGACAATATGTTTCCCTGATTTTTGTTCCAAAGCGGGAGAGGAACACTAAAACCGATGTCCCAGTCATCGGACCGGTTCTGGCTCTGGCGAGTGTATCCCGTACCCACAGTAATATTGGGGATTGGTTCCACCTTGGCTCGTTGCAAGATCAAGCGGGCATGCTCAACTCCAATTTGTGCTGATCTGATTTCAGGGTGGATACTGAGCACGTAAGTGCTGACCTGATCCAGATTATAATCCTCTAGAGCAAGATCGAGTTCACCTGAAAGATGCTTAATAGGCATGTCCTGAATACCAACACTGGCAGCCAGTTTTCGATACGCCCCTGGCAACGCCTTTCTCGTCGCATCCAGGTCTGCACGATAACGTTCCAAATCAACTTCGAGTTGTATGACATCCAGCTCGGCTGCTTCTTTAGCTTTAACCAGAGCTTTTGAATTATTGACCGATTGCTCTGCAAGCTTTACCAGGTTCGAAAGGATATCTGACCGTTTTTGAAGAGTTAAGGCTTCGAAGTACGCTTGCCGTACTTTCGTAAAGACCTGAAAGCGTTCCGTCATCAAGTTGAGCGAGGCCTGATCCACCCTTTTGAGTGCGGCTGCCTGATCCAAATCCAGTTTGTTGGCTGTGACAAATTCCTGGCCCGCATACGCCGTCCAAATCCCCCCTGGACCGGTCCGGTCACTGATCTCATTACCTGTCACGCTCACAGTCGGGTTCGGATACAATCCAGCCTGAATAGCCCGGCCTCGAGCTGTTTCGATTGCCCAGGATACCTCTGCCAGACGAGGATTACTATCAAGAGTCAGGTCAATCAACTCTGGAAGACCAAGCGTTTGTGTCTCCGTTGGTTTGCTGACCTGAGATGATGTGTCTGTGAGGTTGATTTGTACTAATTCATCGTTTGGGTTCTTCAAATCAGAGTTGATATGTCTGACCTGATGAATGGTTGCTTCCTGGGGAATTTCCCGTTCGGAAGTCGCGTCAGAAATCATTGCTTTACCAGTCGAATATGAGGAGCTGGCACAACTTTCCGTGAACAGACCAATCCCAAGCAGAACCGCAGTAAGTAACGGGCGCATAAAGACCTCCTTCGCATCATGCGAAGATTTGAAAAAATGAACAGAGAGATAGTCCGACCATAAACAAAGGGTCGAATCGACAGAATTCTCCGCAAATCATTCAGGATTTGTCCTGAGAAGAATCGCGAAATTAGTCAACGCCAAAAGCAGAGAGCAGGACGTACCAACCTAATTTTGTGATACTGTCTGCGAAGAGTTCTATGCTTATATTAAATAAGCATGGTGGCGGACAAAGAGCGGGGAACTAGAATCAGGGGGCGCGCAGTCAAATACCGATCGTTCGGTTTCTGTGAGTTGCGGAAATTCAAAAGATGAATTGCATCCGATGATGTCCCATTGAAACAGGACTTTGATTTCCGTCTTAAGAGTTGAACGCGTACCTGAGATCACATCAATACTATTAAGATAGATCGCAGAGGAATCGTGATCAGATGAACTAGTAAACTGTGGAAAGCCCTGATTTTCAGAGCTCTTATGGTGGTCATCCTGGTGGCTGTGTTTATCCGCCTCATAGTGATGAACGTGGCCGTGAGAGTCATCAATGGATGATTTATTCAGATGAATATGCGCGCGTAAACCATGCCCTGCAGGCAGGTTGCCTCCATGAGAGTGGCCGAAGGCAACTGACTGGGTCAGCAGCATCCACGGCATCAGGATTAGGGAGCAAATTCTTCTATTCATACCCATATTTTCGGTAGAAAAACCAATAATGTTGAAGTTATTCTAACGCTCATATCACTAAAGTCCAGACTCACTCATCCAAAATACCCTGTCTGCCCCATTTTGATTTAGTCCGATCACATTCCAAGAGTCTTCAAAGTTTCAGCAAAGGCTGATAGATTCATTAAGAAACCTTGAAATTCGTTTTACAGCTCAACTGATTTTATCGTTTTGATATTTCAGGACTTTGCAATTCAGGACTGGCTATTTAAGCGATCTTGATTTTCACGAGATACCGACGAGATATATAGCGAAACTAATCTTGAAACCAGGATTGCAAAATAGAACTGGCCAAAGACAGCCTGAAGATAACAGGCTGTTTGAGCTGGCCCGGATACAGGAATGATATCTCCATAGCCCAGTGTCGCCATAGTCACGAACGATAAATAAATCAACGGTTGTAAGTTTGAGTTACTTAAAGTGACTGTTTCGGATGTAGAGCTTACCAGGTCATACCGAAATGCAGCTGGATCAATGACTATGATCATTGAGTATAAGTACGCCCAGAACAGTCCAGCCAGCAAATAGAGACAGACCGTCCCGATAATTGTATCCAATGTCACTTGATTGTCATCAAAAACGGCACTGAGTACATGGTAGAAGACAAACGCCAGGAAAATGATCACCAAAATGTTATGGAGGATCGTTAGGGAATCACTGTGAAAAAGAAAACTGCTGACATTCATAACCAGCATCAGGAATACGATCGTCAGACCAATGCCTAATGTCTTGTGACGCTGACAAATTGAGATAACTGCTGTCAGCAGGACCGCTGAAAACAACAGGCAGAAGAAAATCACAGAGCCTCTACTGCTACCTGTAAAGGCTGTTCCTATCAGTAATGTCAGTATAGAGCAAAGTAAATATGAGAACTTACCAAATCGATGGTGTACTTCCCGGTCAATTGCTTGGTTCGTCATTGTCGTTCCCATGATCCGCTGATTCATACTGATGCGGTAGGCTCTCTAAGTAGCCTGAGACTTGTCTGGAATGACATACACAATTGTCGTAGCAGGTATAGGTTAGTGGAGGAGGATCACAGTACTGGCAATCGATCTCACAACTAGAATAGCTGTGGTAAGTCGAGGCGCAACCTGTCATCATGATCGCTCCCAGCGTTGCGAACCAGCGCATCCACTTTTGAGCGTTATCCATCTTAAGCTCCTTCAATAGCAACCTCGTATATTTCGATTGCAGTAAAAACTTGTCTATTATGGTTCTACAGGTAAAGGTAAATTATCTAAAGCTTCAGGTGCTGCCGGTATGGGTTGCAAAGCCTGGGTATCAATTCCACCAATGACTCGTTCTAATTCTGCCAGCGATTGTCCTAATGAAGCTTCGAGCCTCAGGTAACTCACCTCAAACCGCAGCAATTCTCTCCAGTTATCCACCAACTGTAAAAAGTCGACTTCTCCGGTGTTATAGGCCTGGCTGGAGACTTCCAGTGTCTGGCGGGCTTTGGGGAGAATATCTTCACTGAACAGAGTTAACAGATCCTGCTGGCTTTTGGCTTGAGCAAATAGGTCCGCGACTTCTTCAAGTGTTTCGTCTTTCAATGAATCATAAGTTCGGGCCGTTGATACTGCTTTTGCCTCTGCGGAGCGAACTGCTGAATCCAACTTTTTTCTGTAAACCGGCAGGTTAATTCCTGCCGTGATTAAAAATGAATCGTTTCCGTTGGCAACAGGACTGACACCGGTAGATCCGACATCGATCCAGGTGGCCCCCAAAGTGACATCCGGTTTATACGCAAGGCGCGCCAAGTTTAGAGCTTGCCTGTCTTTTTCGAGTGTTGCTAATTGTGCATGCAACTCAGGACGAGAGGCTATTGCCTGACGTTGCAGCCAGTCTAAGTCGGCAGGTAGAGATCCCGGTTCGATATGTTCGAGTGCCAGTAATTTTGTCTGAGGTGAAATATGCAACAAACGAGCAAGTTTTGCCTGACCACTCACTAGCTTTTGTTCCAGACGAATCAATTCATTTTCGACATTCGAGATTTCCAGTTCAGCACGCAACAAGTCCTGCTGACTGACTTTTCCTGTCTTGTAACGTACGTTAGCTACGTCACGAATCTCGACTAATAATTGTTTATCTGCCTCAGTTACATTAATAGTCTGCTGAATAAAATAGAGTTCGTAATAGGCTCGTTTTACTTTAGCGACTGTGGCTAGTTCGACTGCTGCCAGTTGGGCTCTTGTCTCGTTTGTCTGTGATTCAGCCAGTTCTCCCTGTGCATTCAGTTTCCCTCGAGCTGGGAACTTCTGGGATATATTCAAGGCAAATTCCTGGGGGCCAGATGCGGTCTGGACCTGTTCAGGATAAAACGTCATCCCCAGATTTGGGTCTTGCAAGCTTGAAGCGACAGGGACTTGATAAGCATTGGCTTCGACACGTTTTCGGGCAGCCTGGATATCCGGGTTTTGAGATAATGCGTACTGAATATATTCTTCAACCGAATGGGGGCCCTCCAGATCAGCGGCGACTGGGTTGACTGTCTCTTGAGTCGGCGAGTATGCGGCTTGATGAACAGCCTGGGAAACTTGAGCATAACCGGGGTCGTGGATCTGCTGCGCAGATTTACAACCGTTCAATAGTAGAAACAAGCTTAAAAAATGAACTGTATACCTCATGGCCATCCTTGGCCTCCCCCCGTGTTATGATCGATGACGACACATATTAGTTGTCATCGGTAAAATTGATTTGATCGAAACAGAGATTACTACTAAATCTTGAGTGAACCGGATTCGCACGTAACGATATTTCGGATTAGGTAATGTCTGGTTCTGTTTACTGAGAGACAGTCTGAACTTCCTCGTAAACTGTGGATGCCTGATGTTCAGAATTTTTCAGATAGGGAACCGATTCACATTTTAGCGCCAACAATGTCAGGTCATCATTCGGTGAAGAATTACAACGCCACTCAGCTATCACTTCATTGATTTTCATGATAGCGATAATGAGTGGCCTCTCATTTACTAGAGAGAACCAGGATGTTAATCGTGCTAACCCGAAAAGTCCGCCTTGAGAGTTGGCAGATTCTGTCACGCCATCGCTGAAGAGTAAAATCCGATCACCCGGGGAAAAAAAAGTGTCTACTTGATCCCAATCAGCATTTGCATCTAGTCCAAGTAATAACCCCGTGCTTTTAAGAGAGTCGAGTGATCCGGAATCTCTTATCAGAATCCCAGGAAGATGACCTGCACTGACCCATGAGAAAGCACGCGACTCAGGTTTCCATCGTGCAAGAAACATCGAAGCAAAATTGCCTGGTAGGATCGTTGCCGCAAACTGGCGATTGACTTCTTTCATTATCCGGATCAGATCGAAGGGGGATTTTTCTGAAGCTGCTAATAGTAGTGATTTCAACATTGCTGCTCCCATCGCTGCAGGAACACCGTGACCACTTACATCAGCTATGCAAATTAACCATGATCCATCCGATAATGGTAAAAAATCGTAATAATCTCCAGCTACGCTGTCCGCCGGTTCAAAAATATGTGCTGTTTCAAGACCCGGAATCTGAACGCCGTGGGGTAGTAGATACTGCTGTATCTTTCGTGCCTTTTCCATCTGGTGATGACGGTCGCGATCATTTTCTTTTAATGACATACTCATGGAGTTGATGGCCGTTGATAATTGATTCATTTCACTACTGGAAAAGGAAGGCGCGACAGCCCCTAATTGTCCGGAAGTTATATTTTCGACTGTCTTCAACAATTGACTTAATGGCCTACCCACAATCTTTAACAGCACGTAATTGACGATGCCAGCAGCCAACAATCCTAATATTCCCAGGACGGCAAGCTGAATTAGAACCTTCTTTCGTATCGCACGGCGCACATTTTTTAATGTTTCAATTACAAATACACTTGCTTCTTCACCAGACTGATGTCCGACGACAAGCTGGTGTTGACTGAATTCGTTCCATTGAATCGATTGTGGTTTTGAAAAATCGTATTGAGATAATAATGATCTGCTCTCAGGAGAAGAATTTCCAGCTTTCAGGTAAGTGCCATGCATGCTAACTATGATTTGATGACCGGGAGAAGCCGACTTTCGCATCTCCGAGCAGACTCTATCAATATACCCCTGGACGTCACCATGACTATGATCTTGTATCAAATGTGAAACGGCGGACTGAATCGCAATAGATTCATCATTCAAGCCGGTTCGCATTTGATCTGTCGCATTTTGCATCTCCCTATGATATTGCAATATCAAGAGACAAATTAGTGCGATACTGAGTGTGATATTAACGGACAGCAGTAACTGAAACCTGATCGTTCGAGGTTTATTCTTAATGGCAGTTATTCTGGTAAATAATGCTGACATGA
>CAXBFD010000106.1:0-21658 GCA_963974925.1 uncultured bacterium
GTTGGACAGGGGACTTTCACCCCCGAGTTGAGAAACATGCCTGGCAAACCGAAAACAGGTCCGGCGAACACATCGCCGGGCCTGATTCTTTTTACTTCGTCCGACTCAAATTTACCTGCAGCAGGCTGCTACGGGACCAGCTTGATTTCAAACTGGTTTGAACCTTCCTGGACTTCGACTTTTAAGTCACTCGTTTCCGAGGAACGGTATTTTTTCGGGAAGCCTTGGGGATCGGGCGCCTTTGTGACAGGAGCGCCTTCTTGAGGTGGTGCCGGTGCGGGAGGAACTACGGTTACCGTGTAGGTTCCTGCAGGCAGAGTAACACCGAGGTCGAATTCACCGGTTTCACCAATGTCGCCGCCCCCTCCCTTCCCGGTTTCTTTCGATAAAAAACCAATGCGGCCTGTGGTCACCGTCTCTCCGTTTAAAGTCACTTTTCCGGAAACAGATCCTGTTCCCTCCGCGGCACCGCAGCCAGAAATACAAGCGGCCAGCAGAACAGCCATTGCTGACTGTAACGCCCGACAGAACACTGATTTTGAATGATTAGAACTCACCGAGAACCTTTCCATCAGCTTTAGATGCTAATATTCTTAATGTAGTCATATCGATATTCTCGGAGAGAAACCGGACACTGCCATCAGCCAGTAAACCGTGAATTCCGCCGACATGGAACGAGTTGACGATGGTATTACCAGCAAAACTTGTAGCGGAACCTTCCTGATCAAAATCACTGTTTGGTGAATAGCGGACTGCCGTGATACCGCTCCCCCATTGTGCCCCCGTCCATTTACTAACCGGAGTAGTCGCTGTCGTACTCGACCAGCCACCATAATAATTGGCCGCCAGTTCTTTCTGGTTTACTTTGCCGGACTGCTCAGCAACCACCAGCGTGTTTGATGTTCCATCCACCACATCTCGCATGCGGACAGTCTCCACTGCCAGCAGGATTCCATTATTACAGTTATAGGAATCCATGCCCCAGTTTGCCGAGTGGTAACAGGCTGCGGTATTTCCCGCAGGGTCAGGATAGGCACCGGATACCCCCACATAGTGATGCGCCTGTCCCCGATCGCCGTTATTAGCGGGCGCTGTAGAATTTGGATCAAGCGGACTGGAAGGACAGGCAAAAATCGCCACTTTCAAACCAGCCAGCACATTATTGGGGGCAGTATAAGGACTGGCGAAATCACCGCTGACCATATCCAGTTGATTATATAAGGTTGCCTGATCCATATAAGGAAGAATGCCAACCCGCCAGTTTGGTCTCGTATTCCCGGGTTGCTGCCCGAGAGGAAATGCGCTGAACACATCATGATAATTGTGAATCGCCAACCCGATCTGCTTCATATTGTTTTTGCAGGTGGAACGCCGGGCGGCCTCGCGTGCCTGCTGAACCGCCGGCTATAACAGCGCAATTAAAATCGCGATGATGGCAATGACGACAAGTAATTCAATAAGGGTAAATCCCTCTCTTTTCGTCAGGTCTGTTCCTGTATTCTTTGTGATTATTTTCATACAGTTTCTCTTCCCACAAAAATGAATCGAACACACACACGTTTACTTACTAAATTAAACTAAACCACCAGAGTTAAATCAATCGTTTCTGTTGAGCGATTACTCATAAACAGACTTTTATTCAACAACATGTACACAAAACAGCCCTCAACAAACCATCCTGAATCCTGCTTCTGAGTACAGTCAAAGCCTCCACCGTTTACCAGACTGTGATTACCCTGATGAGTGCCGTAATTGTTTCCCGCCTTTTATCCTGCTATGATCGTTTTCGCTTGTCAGCCTGTTGGATCAGCCGACAGTTCGCTCCCTTGAGGAGCCTTTTCCGCTTTTACATGTTGTCAGCCTGCTCATGACCGAAGATTCACATTTCACATTTCCTGCCGCACGCCCACTGGTGGTCATGACCGATTTGGACGGGACACTGCTGGATCACGATACCTATTCTTATGCACCAGCGGTCCCGGTAATGGCGCGTCTTGAATCAGCGGGAATCCCTTTGATTTTGAATACGAGTAAAACCGCCGCCGAGCTGAAATCATTGCGTGAGGCCCTTCATAATTCTGATCCTTATGTTGTAGAAAATGGTTCGGCGATTTTTGTACCTGCGGGTTATTTTGATCAGAAACAGAAAAGTGCTGCCCAAAAACCGGGAGACGACATGCATGTTTTCGGGGCACTCCGGACGGATATACTGTCGATCATTCAAAAAATCCGTGCTGATGAAAATTTCCAGTTCACTGGATTTGCAGATATGGAAGTCACTGAAGTCATTACATATACGGGGTTATCGGAGTCGGCCGCCATGCAGGCTGCGACGCGAGAATTTTCAGAGCCCCTGATTTGGCAAGACTCGGCACATCAATTGCGTAAGTTTGAAGCACTGATTGCCAATCATGGTCTGCGCCTGCTGAAAGGTGGACGGTTTGTGCATGTGATTGGCGCGTGTGACAAAGGAAAATGTCTGCATTGGTTACGGGAGCGCTTTACCAACTCATGTGGAGCGCCACCGGTATGTGTGGCACTGGGCGATAGCCAGAATGATGTTGCCATGTTAAATGCAGCAGACATTGCCGTCATAGTGCGCTCTTCCCATCACGAATCTCCAGAACTTGAGAAGCAATCTTCGGTTATAATTACAGAAGAAACCGGCCCCCAGGGATGGGCCAACGCGTTAACCCAAATACTGGATGAAACATTGATCTGATCATCCTGGTTTTGGCGCTCAAGCTTTGATTACGGAGGTCAGATATGGGAGACTTTTACCAGAACGGTATCATTACCACATTACATAATCTCGCTTCACGTTCGACGGAAGAGATGGAAGCCGAACTGCTCCGCTTCTCTGAAATCCGTCCGATGAGTCTGGTACTTCCCTGCCTGTACAGCGAACTGGAAGGACCGGCGCTCGACAAGATTGTCACGGAACTGGCACAGGTCGAGTATCTGAATGAAATCGTCATTGGCCTGGATCGGGCGGATGAAGCACAATACAAACATGCGATTCAATTTTTCAGTCGCCTGCCTCAGAATCATCGTATTCTCTGGAATGATGGTCCGCGATTACAGGCGGTCAACAGCATGCTGCAGGAACAGGGGCTGGCCCCAAAAGAACTGGGGAAAGGCTGCAATGTCTGGTTCTGCCTTGGCTATATTCTGGCGCAGGGAACCACATCGTCGGTTGCGCTGCATGATTGTGATATTTTGACCTACGACCGCAGTCTGCTCGCACGATTGATTTATCCGGTCGCTAACCCCAGCTTCAACTATCAGTTCTGCAAAGGTTATTACGCACGTGTCGCGGAAAGCAAGATGAATGGTCGTGTGACGCGACTGCTGGTGACACCTCTGCTGCGTGCGTTGAAAAAAATTCTCGGGTCACTGGATTATCTCGAATATCTGGACAGTTACCGCTATCCGCTGGCCGGTGAATTTTCATTTCGCGTGGACGTAATCAATGACATTCGGATCCCCAGTGACTGGGGGCTGGAAATTGGCGTGCTGTCGGAGGTCAAACGCAATTTTTCTACAAACCGCTTGTGCCAGGTGGATATTGCTGACAGGTATGATCACAAACACCAGAACTTATCGGTTGAGGATGCTCAGGCAGGGCTGTCGAAAATGTCAATCGATATCTCCAAAGGCATTTTCCGCAAGCTGGCCACTAATGGTGTCGTGTTTTCGTCAGAAACATTTCGTTCGATCAAAGCCACCTACTATCGAATCGCACTGGACTTCATCGAAACTTATCGTAACGATGCCATCATCAATGGACTGAAATTTGATGTACACAACGAAGAGAAGGCGGTTGAACTGTTCGCGGAGAACGTGTTAAAAGCGGGACTCCATTTTCTGGAAAACCCGATGGAGACCCCTTTCATCCCCAGTTGGAACCGGGTACAAAGCGCGATTCCGGATATATTCAGACATCTGTGTTACGCCGTTGACGATGACTATCGGGAGTTTGCCTGAAGATATGATGGAACCCGTCGAACATTCCGCAATCAGTGAGTACCACTTCCTTGTCGAAAATCATTTACGGGTAATTTACCCCGAGATCGACCACGGCGCTTTTGCGCAGACTCTGATTGAAATTATGTGTCCGGACGGGAGATGTCAAACGCCGGAAACACATCAAAACCACTGGAATCAACATGATGTTGTCATGATTACCTATGGCGACAGTCTGCTCACGGAGGGGCAGCAGCCATTGGAAACATTACTCCGGTTCTCGACCGAATTCCTCAAAGAAACGATTAACGGAATTCATATTCTCCCCTTTTTTCCCTACAGCTCAGACGATGGTTTTTCGATCATTGACTACCACCGGGTCAATCCTGGACTGGGAGGCTGGAGTCAGATTAACGCGATTGCCAACGAGTTTCATTTGATGTCTGACCTGGTGATCAATCACTGTTCGAGTCAGAGTGAATGGTTTGAGCAGTTCAGGCAGGGCGAATCGCCGGGCAAGGATTATTTTTTCTGTGCCCGTCCGGACGATGACCTCTCAGAGGTGGTGCGTCCGCGGACGAATCCGCTACTGCAACGAATTGAAACGCCTGAGGGCCCCCGATATGTCTGGTGCACCTTCAGTTTCGATCAGGTCGATTTGAATTTCGCCAATCCGCAGTTACTGCAGGAAATTGTGAGCATCGTCAAAAAGTATCTGGATCAGGGCGTGACAATATTCCGTCTGGATGCGGTCGCTTTTATCTGGAAAGTAGCAGGAACAAGCTGTTTAAGCCTGCCGGAGACGCATGAAATTGTGCGTCTGTTTCGCACGTTGATTCAATTCGTCTCGCCAACCGCGATGATCATTACCGAAACGAATATTCCCAACCGCGAAAATCTGGCCTACTTTGGCAACTCGAACGAAGCGCATGCCATTTATAATTTCTCACTCCCTCCCCTGCTGGTGAATGCGCTGCTCTGCGGCAGTTGTCAGCATTTGAAAACATGGATGATGAGCATGCCTCCCGCGCTGCATGGTACCACGTACCTGAACTTTATTGCCTCACATGATGGCATCGGACTCCGGCCTGCAGAAGGACTGATGAGCGAGGAAGAAATTGGCAAAATGGTTTCCATGATGGAACAGTTTGGCGGACGGATTTCGATGCGTTCGCTGGCAGGAGGCGTCATGCGGCCTTATGAAATCAACATCGCGTTGTTCGACGCCATGCAGGGGACGCTGGAGGGTCAAGATGAATGGCAGATCGAACGTTTCCTGTGCGCACACGCCATCATGTTTGCGCTGGAAGGAATCCCCGCCGTTTATATTCACAGTTTTCTCGGGACGCGGAACGATCAGGCAGCAGTTGAACGGACAGGCCATAACCGTTCGATTAACCGCCATCACTGGGACTATGATCAATTACTGAAAGAGCTGGCGAAGGAAACCTCAACGCACGCACGCGTCTTCCAGGGGTTATGTCACCTGCTGAAAGTGCGGCGTCGGCAGCCGGCGTTTCATCCGAACGCCACGCAATTTACGCTCCACCTGGGGGATAGTGTGTTTGCATTCTGGCGTCAGAGCATGGATCGCCAGCAGAGTATTTTCGCCATTAATAATATTACGAAGGAAGAACAGGTGGTTCCCCTCTCGGAGATCAATCTGATCGGCACGGATTCGTGGGTTGATCTGATCAGCGGTGAACTTTATTCGGATCTCAGAGGTGATCTGGTTCTGCAGCCGTATCAGGTAATCTGGCTGACAAACCTGGGTGAACCGTCATAGCGAAACAATGTGAGCTGGACACACAGACTACAAACCTGCCGACGTTTCCACCTGATTCTGAAAACAGAGTTCATAACCATCCGGGTCTTTCAGAAAGAGTTGATTCATGCCGTAAAATGCCACGTTCGGCGGTTCGAGTGAGAGGCCTTTGCTCGAAAGCTCTTCGTACATCGTCTGGGCGTCGTCACACAGCATAAAGAAACTGACTCCTTTTCTGCGTTCTTCCGCCGTACCATCCTCATCAGAGCATGCCTGCTGGAGCATGAGAGCGGCTTTCCCACGTTCCAGTCGGCACCAGGCAAGAGTGCCTTCCGGTTCCCACTTGAGTTTCATTTCAAAACCAAGCTGGTCACAGTAGAAAGCAGCCGCGCGAACGACGTTTTCAACAAACAAAAGCGGCACCAGTTCATGAATGGCAGTGCTGGTCTGTGGCATGGTTCTCTCCACCTTCTGAACAGAATAAGTCTGATTGATGCATCTATTTCAAACCATTTCAATGATATTTTCAATGTCAGTTGGGCGGCTTTCATTTTACAGTGATCGTTTACGATACGCCGTTGATCGTGAACGATCAGACAAATGCGACAGGATCACAAGGCGGAATTTCTACCTCGATTCACGTAACCTGTTACTTTCCAGTAACCGACCAGTGAAAACTTTTGCTGCGCGCTGTTCAGCTGCGACACGGGCCTTTTTTAAACAAACAAATTCCTGGATATGATTTACGGCCTGATTACCGTCCTCGCGTGCGACTCTTGCTACGCAGTTTTCGCTTTGAATTTTGTGAATCAAGTGTCTCTTGAGAACTGAAAATGAAGCCGCAGTTCATTTGCTGAGGATGATCAACTTAACTTCACTGATCACGGTGAACGGTATCCTGAGAAAAGGCGGGAGTACAAATCGCAATATACTCGGCCCCTGCCTCGCCAGGCGTGCTGTACCGTACCCATTCTCCAGGCTCTAAAATAATGGCCTGCCCTGCTCTGACTTCGGTCACGCCATCAGCACATTCCACGTGCAGGATTCCTTTCAGAACAATCGATGTCTCACGAAAGTCCGGTGTCTGAGCGGGTTCCACCCAGCCGCCGGGAGAGACCATCCGCGCAATACTGATGGATTCGTCGCCGGTATTAACGCGTCCGACAAATTCTTCTATCTGTTTGGGTTTATTGCCGGCGGCTTGTACGATCGTTGGTTGTTCAATCAATCGAGGCATGATGGTTCCTTTATGTGAAAACGGATATTGAAAGTACAGTGAGAAGCCTGTATTTTAATTTCTCATCGAAAGCTTGTCTGCATACTAGGAAAGCGGGAATCATCATTTTATGATGAATACGAATGTCTGACTGGAACGAGTTTTTTGGCTCCACGATTCTTCTTTAACATCCTTTTTGAACTTCATGCAGGAGTTAAGATATGTTGACAAGTCTGCTTGTGCCAATTGTTTTGTCAGCGGTAGCCTTATTTTTTGCCAGTTTTCTTTCCTGGATGGTGCTGCAACTCCATCGTTCCGACTGGAAAAAACTGGAGAAAGAAGATGAGTTTCTGAAAGCAATGCAGGAACTTGATCTTCCACTGGGCAACTATATGTTTCCGGGCTGCCATTCTCCTGAGGAAATGAAAAGTGATGAGTATCAGCAGAAATGGCATGCTGGCCCGCGTGGAATCATGACCGTATTTCCGCAAGTGAATATGGGAAAAAAGCTGGTGCTGACGTTTGTTTATTTTCTGGTCATCAGTTTTACTCTGGGCTATCTGTCAACACTGGCGATTGCTCCCGGTGCGGAATTCAGGGTTGTCTTTCGATTCGTGGCGACAGCCGGTCTGCTGGCTTTTTTATCAGCCGCTGTGCAGCATTCTATCTGGTTTCATAATCGTATTTCAGGACATATCATCGAATCGATTTTTTACGCCGTCATCGTGGGGTTGATTTTCGGTTCGATGTGGCCCGCTGCCTGAGACGATCCTCTGCCGCATGATTGAATATACCACTAAGGAAAAATAATATGACCGAATCTCTCCCCCTGTCAGGAAAAAAGTTCTTACTATTTGTTGGTGAGGATTATGAAGACCTCGAACTCTGGTATCCGAAGTTTCGGCTGGAGGAAGCGGGTGCAGAAACGATTATGGCGGGTCTCGAGTCGGGCAAAACGTATCTGGGAAAACATGGCTATCCCGCTGTTTCCGAAGCCACGATCGACAGTATCAACTCGGCAGACTATCAAGGTGTAATCTGTGCCGGCGGCTGGATGCCCGATAAACTCAGACGCTTTGATAAAGTCTTGTCGTTACTGACGGAATTCCACGAGAGCCAGAAACTGATCGCCGCCATTTGTCACGGAGGCTGGATGCCGATTTCAGCGGGTATTTACCAGGGAGTCAAAGTGACCGGATCGCCGGGCATCAAGGATGATCTGATCAACGCTGGCGCGATCTGGGAAGATGCGCCTGTCACCGTTGATCGTCACTTTGTTTCGAGTCGTCGCCCGGGAGACCTGCCCGACTTCTGTCGAGGCATTCTGGAAGTCCTGCTGTAAACCAAATTTGTTTAATCAAATTTGTTTCGCCTGTGATTGAAGTTCGGCACTCGTGTGTGTTTTCAACTGTTTCTGAATGACTCCGGTCAATATTGGAGCAGGATGGGTATGTGTGGAATTGAGCCTTCCGATTCGCCCTTACCACTGCATTACGGAGGTGGGCACACCACCCTTGTTCTGATCAATCCTGCAGTCAGCAGTGCGGTTCTGTCAGCGTTTGATTTCTGTTGGAAGCTTCGAAGGACCTGTATTAAGGCTGACAGCCTATTGACGGCCGATTAGTTTACACGTAAGATAATTATTGGTTCATTTCTTCTGTCAGGGATTAAGATGTCACACAGCAATTTGCAACAAGAACTCAGAAAGAAGCAACCTTTCGCTTCGCCGGAGCAGGAAGCGATTCTGAATATCTTGCGTACCAGTGATATCTTTCATAATCAATTCGGCAGATTGTTTCGTGAATACGGCCTGACACCTTCACAGTATAACGTACTTCGAATTCTGCGGGGGGAAGGCAAACCGATGCCTTCGCTGGAAATTGCTGATCGAATGGTGCAAGTGGTTCCGGCGATTACCGGCTTAATCGATCGCCTGCAGGCACAAACTCTTGTCAAACGAAAACGCTGTACTGAAGATCGACGCGTTGTTTACATTGAAATTACACCGAAAGCATTAAACCTGCTGAAAGAGATAGACGAGCCAGATCTTAATCTGCACCGTAAACTCATCGGCCATTTAAGCTCGGATGAACTCTCCGAACTGTCCCGACTACTCGAAAAAGCACGTGCCTCACTGGCAATCGCAAAATAAAACCAGACATTTCTTCAGCACATGGTTTACATGCAAAGTTTTTTTGCTTTCTGTTACCTGCAAACTTTTTCCCCGATGAACAAAACATATGACTTCGTCCAGAAGAGATCCCGGGACACAGTTGGTCAGCTCAACTGGACCTTTTAACCCCGTCAGCGCAACCTAATAAATCATCACAAAATCACGCATGAATGAAACTGAGCCAATCAGACAGTTCGCAAGGCTCAAAGGAAACACTTTTCCTGGATGAGTGAACAATTAACGGGAAATAGTGTCTCTCTCAGCAATGTAACCGAAATGACGACTAGTGGACTGAGGTCTTCAAAACGAGTTCTGTTTGAATTTAATTGACGGGAAACGAAACTTACCTGACCAGATCAATGGTCAAGTCGCAAATTCTTTCCTGATTTTTGAACTAAAACTCCGATCTTTGGCTATGATCTTTCTTTAAAATGCGGTTACTTGATAGGCGGCAGTCCAGTTAAAAAGGCTGGCAGTCATTTGCCGTTTCTAATCGGATGTCTACTGAAAAATAGTCCTGTCTGTCCCCGCCATCCAAATATTTTATTTCATTCTGTCGCCGGATTGAGTAAATTAGACGTCGATCCTGAAATTTATGATCACACTTTTGCCTTAGAAGACTCACTTCGAATTCGTGGATCTACTCACAAATATCAACAAAAATGGACATAACATACGGAGCCTGATTAACGAAGGATTATAATTCAATCCATTCTTAAGGAATCTCTTGATGAATTACGGCTCCGACTGGCCTTCGACACACATCACGCTGCTGAAGCGTGTGCGTGTACCTACGGATACAGAAGCATGGCAAGAGTTCGTCGAAATATACGGGCCTCTCATTTACAACTATTGTAGAAAATTTAAACTGAGCGACTGTGACTCTGAAGATGTCTGCCAGGATGTCTTCCGCCAGATCAGCACCTCGCTGCACTCTTTTGAATACAATCAGAAACTGGGACGTTTCCGATCATGGCTGGGCACAGTGACCTATCATGAAATTTGTCGCTTTTTGAAAAGAAATAAGCGATTCAAAAATCAGTCGGGAGCCAACGGTCTGCAGGATTTCATCTATGAACAACCTGGTGAAATCGACGCTGTCTGGACAGATGAGTTTTGCGGCCATATCTACACAACTGCGCTGGATAATATTCGCACGGAGTTTGATGACAAAACGTGGAAAGCGTTTGAACTTACCTGGATCAATGATTTACCGCCAGTCGTGGCAGCAACTGAGCTTCAGACAGAAATCACCTGGATCTACAAGGCCAAATTCCTTGTGCAGAGAAGGTTAAAGGACGAAATTCAACGTCTCTCTTTTGATAGCGTTGTATTTCAAAAATAGGCCATACCTGAGTCTTTCATGGAAAAGTGTATCTCAGACAGTTTGTTATTCCAGTATCTCGTCAATGAACTTGATGCAGATCTAAGTGAACTCGTCACAGATCATCTGAATCATTGTGCGAGTTGCCAGAAAAGAACAGAGATCTTCTCAGAAGACAGTGAACTCAGGGAGTGGCACGAATGTCATCAGCGGCGAGAAAACGATGAGGCATCAAAAAGTCATCCTTTTTCTCAAGACAGATTAGATCTGTTATTTAATTCTACGATCTCGTCCTTTCACCAGTCGGCGGCTCAGACTGCCCGGCACATTCCTCCCACAGGAGAATTTCCTCCCTCTAACCAGACCAGTAGTATCTCGATTGGTAAAGAACTGAATCTGAAACCGATCAGAACAATTGGGCAATATCAGTTAATCAAAAAAATTGGTCAAGGCGGAATGGGGATCGTTTATCTGGCCATACACTCCCGATTGAAAAAAAAAGTGGTCCTCAAACTGTTATTACACAAAGACTGGGATAATGCGAATCAGATCCAAAGGTTCTATCGTGAAATGCAGCTGGTAGGGCAACTGGACCATCCCAATATCGTCAGGGCAACCGATGCTGGCGAAGCGGACGACACCTGTTTTCTCGTCATGGAGTATCTGGCGGGGCATGATTTGAAATCCATTCTCAACGCAGAAGGAAAAGTGTCAATCACTGCCGCCTGTTCCATCATCAGGCAGGCGGCCAACGGTCTCCAGTCGATTCACAACAGCCAGTTGATCCATAGAGACATCAAGCCGTCCAATCTTTTCCTGACATCCGACGGTCAGGTCAAAATCCTGGACTTAGGCTTAGCCGGGCTCAGTCATGCAGAGGCATCTTTCAGCGATTTGACTGACAGTAACTGCATCATGGGTAGTGCCTGTTATATGGCCCCTGAACAGGCTCAAAGTGTAAAAACCATTGACCAGAGGTCAGACATCTACAGCCTGGGTTGTACCTTTTACCAGCTATTGACCGGTCAGGTCCCCATTAGAAAGAACACACCCGTTGAAACCATCATCGCGCACCGGGAAGAACCTGCCCCGCGTTTATCGGAGCAGCTTCCGCAGATCCCTGAGGAGCTCGAAGAACTCTTTCAATCCATGATTCAAAAAGATGCTGACGACAGAATTCAAACGATGGCCGAAGTCGTCAAGAAACTCGATGTGTTTCTGGCCCACCAGAGCAATTTACCTGCCAATGACAGTTCAGATACTTATCTGGACGAAAGCCAGGAACTGAAACAGCTTTGTATAAATGCCGATGTAACGCCTGCCGTGGAAGCGTTGAATCATTACTCAAGCACTCAATATCAGGCGACACCTCGTTTTTTCAAAAATAACAAAGTCCGATTAATTACAGCCGGAATGGTTTTACTGGGTGCGGGGCTAACGAGCCTGTTTCTGATCCCGGATCTGATTCCCGACTCTCAGCAAGCTGATCCCATTATTTCCAATGCACCGTTGAAAATAAATGAACCATCACCGATTCAGGCAGAGTTAGAACGAAAGGCTGCTGTCTGGGCTTTGAATCAGGGATGCGTATTGGTCATCCATGGAGATAAGAAAGAAATCCATCAAATAGAATCTCTGCCTGCTCATGGTTTTTACCTGAGATCGATCTCATTTAAACCACAAACTATCAATGCAGAAACCATGCTCCCGCTACAAGGCCTGTCAAAACTGGAAAATCTGTATTTAAATGACTGTCTCGTCACCGATAACGCACTCCTCCCCATTCATAGTTTCATCTCGCTTAAAAAACTGGATTTGCATGATACTGAAATAACCGATGAAGGATTGTCCCACATCAGCGGGCTTAAAAACTTGACTCACCTCTCATTACAGAAAAATCATAAACTGACAGATCAAGGCCTGCAGGTTTTAAATCAATTCCAGAATCTGGTGTCGGTAAATCTTGCCAGATTGAAAATTTCCGACACGGGAATCCACTTCATTCGGAATAATCCGAACCTGGAGTGGTTGAATATTTCTGAAACCGCGGTGACTGATCAGTCTGTGAAATATTTAAAAGCACTTCGCCGAATGCAGAATTTATTTCTTCATAAGTCAAAAATCACTGACGAAGGAAGCAACGAAATCAGAACTGCATTTCCAGACAACGATCCCATCAAATCTGAATAAGCAGATGAATTAAACAATCAATTATTTTCTAATCAATGTTGCGCTTTCATTCCGTTGCAATGTCGTTTTGAGAACAAGATCCCTCCTCAGAAATCATCGTCTAAGTTCTGACAAAACTTACCTTGACTCACTTACGCCCTTCCGAATACTTGGCTAAAGTCTATTCCACTCAATTCTAAAAAAATAAGTAAGGGCTGCTAAATGGTAGGTAACGCACTCTGGCCAAATCCAGAAAAACAGAACGATGACCAGGTTGAATCTTCTCATATTCCGATCACGAAATCTTGTGAGGAACAGGTCAGTATTGTAATTGCCGCCAGGAATAATTCTGCATTTCTGGCGGAAGCGATTGAATCGGCTTTCAGCCAGAACGTTGCCTGTGAAGTGATTTATTCCGATGACTGCAGCTTTGATGATTCACTCGCTGTTGCAAACCGGTATCGGGACCAGGGGCTCATTATCATCGAAGCCCCTTATCACAGCGGAGTCTGCGATACGCGTAATCGCGGAGCCTCCAGAGCCAGGGGAAATTATCTCCTTTTTCTGGACGGGGATGATATCCTCCCTCCCGATTATGTTAAAAAACACCTGGAGGCGATCACACCTGAGGCTCCTTTTGTTTATGGGGGAGCCGAAGCCTTTGGGAATTTTGACACACTCTGGGAAGCCCCCGATTGGACGCCGGGCCGACTCTGGCAGCGTAATTTTGTAAACACTTCTGCATTATGGAATCGCCTGGCATTCGAAACAGCCGGTCGCTGGAGAAATAAAATCAACACCATGTGGGACTGGGACCTGGCCTTGCGAGGTGCCAGACTCGGCACGCCCATACACAGTCAGGCCATTCTGAAATACCGCCAGCATACGGATTCCTGGTCGGCAAGCATCCAAACAAAGTATGAAAAAAGACAGGAAGTCTTACTGCCTCAAATGCGGCAAATCTGCTCCAGGCTTAGCGTGGGTTCGATTATCAGCGGAAGGCTTGCTGATTTCTTCCCACAGTGGATATCTGCCATCGCACAATCAGTGAAACTCATCAACAGTCAGGAGCCCGTTGAACTCGTCTTACTCGATAATTCGAATAACCCGGAAACACTCGAATTAATGAGATCCGAAACCAATCGCTACTTGAACACCTTCGCCTCGATCAGGATCATTCCCTACCCTGCCTCTTTCCATTTTTCAGATGAGAAAGAACGTAGAAATCAGGTGGCACGATTCATGGCACAGGCCTGCAATCAATTACGGCAAGAAATGCGAGGCGATATTCACTGGCTGATTGAAGATGATATTCTGGTTCCCCTCGAAGCGGGCGTTAACCTGATGAATCAATTAACCGCTGACTGGATTCCTCCGAATGCGGTTTCCGGCTGCTATCGAAATCGGCATGTCGAGACGCAATATGTGGGTGGGCATTTTGATGATTATCATATTGTAAACGCCTTTTCGGAAATCGGGACGGAAACCTGCATCGTAGACTACTGCGGAACTGGTTGTCTCATGTTCTGGAAAGAAAGAACGCCCGGCTATTGGGACAGCCACTATCGGGATGTCCCCGCTCACGACTGGCAATGGTGCGCACGTATTAAACAGTCTCGCGGCAAAATTCTCATGTTGCCTTCAGTGCGTTGCGGACACGCCAGGTCCTCACAGGATATTCTCTACTGAGAGGATCAGCACAAGAGGTCGAATCACAAGAAAAGCACAGGCCCACATACACAAAGATAGGAAGCAGGCACTAGTCCCCTAACGTTGCGTGCTGATTGAAGCAAGTAGGCCTGTGCATTTCCATGATGGTTCACTCTTGCTTATCACAAAAATGACAGACACCCTCTATCTGCATATAGACCTCGAAGCAGCACTTCTTCCCAAAATAGTTTCTAATTTTGGTCTTTTTGTCAGAGAAAAACAAAACACCAGCCCATACGACCATGAATGCCCTTAAGTATAAATATACATAAGAGTTGTACTTTACTCTGGACTGACAACACAGCAGGCAGATCGAATAATCCCATAAGCCATCTATTATTTATGACTTATGATGCGCCAATTTCTATGGCTTCAAACGTGCCCATTCTCCCGCAACACAAATCACCCCTGATCATCCAGCCCCATCTTGGGTTACCAGCAAAACAGAGCCTTTTGCCTATCTCCCCAGGACCGCTCTACTAAATATTTGTTTCACGTATGTCTCAATAATAACAATTTTATGTTTGACATTTTATTGTTAACAATTTACATAATAGATTTGAGATCAATACCGAATCCGATTATCAGTCAACTTTATAGGGGAGAAAATTTTACTCAATTCATATCTGCAGAATTCAAATCCTTATTCACTTCATTACTTATAACTGCTTCAAGGAGAAATGAAATGAGACCGTCAAACACTTCAAAGGGATTTACATTAATTGAACTTTTGGTAGTGATTTCAATCATTGCCATCTTAATTGCACTATTGCTGCCAGCAGTCCAACAGGCACGCGAAGCAGCACGCAGAAGTACGTGCAAAAACAACATGAAGCAAATTGGCCTTGCTTTCCATAATTATCTTGAAACACATAAGGTTCTGCCTCCGGGATATATTCAAACGAGTCTGGCCGCTCGTAATGAAGCGACCTGGGTCTCGTTAATACTCCCCTTTATTGATCAGGCGAATCTCTACAATACGGCTGACTTCAACGCCTGCTTTGGATGTACTGCTGTCGGCGGCACGAATTTCGAGTTGATTTCGAATACGATTCCCATGCTGCAGTGTCCTACTGATCTGCCGGTCCCCTCACTCCCCTATAACGTCTTTGCCAGAGGGAATTATGTTGCCAGCGACGGCGTCGGACCGCTCGTCTCGGGTTATGGACTCGACCCCAGCCCTCCGGCACGTGGTGCTGCAGGAGCCTTTGGTCAGAATTCTTCGAGAAAAATGCGTGACTTCCGAGATGGCAGCAGTAATACGATCGTTCTTTCGGAACTGCAAAAAGTGGAAAATGGAATCGACTTTCGCGGGGTTTTACATTATCCCGAGGGGCCCTTCTTTCACCATAACTTTACTCCGAATTCCAATGTCCCAGATCAATTGCGAACAGCTTTTTGTGACAGCAATGCCAAGCCAGCATGCACAGGCACCTACACAGCACACAATAATCGTAATCTGCTTTATTCCGCGCGGAGCCTGCATGACGGAGGCGTACACACGCTTCTGGGAGATGGCGCAGTTCGGTTTATCAGTCAAAATATCGATTTAAACACATGGCAATATTTAGGCATGCTGAATGACGGTAATACCATCGGCGAATTTTGATCTCTCTCATAATGCAATGTCATCATTCTCAATTCGTTTAAGGGCAATGAAATGAATCACGTTCAAATTTCACCGGAAAAGATTCCAAAAAATAATTGCTTGCCGTTGATTCCGGTGTCTCTCAAAATGGCTTGTTTAAATTTATTTCAATTCACGATCACAGTTTCATTTTTAACAGTTTTTTTATCCGGTTGTTCCCACTCTGCTTCCGATGGTCCCGAGCGCGCGGCTGTTAGCGGGCAGGTCAAATTCAAGGGATCACCTGTAGATGTGGGCACGATCACATTTTCACCGGCCGCCCCCAATGTGGGGCCTTCAACGGGTGCCAAAATCAGCGGAGGGATCTATTCGATTCCGATCGACGCGGGAGCGGTTATCGGAACCAATCGTGTCGAAATCACCGCTTATCAGAAAACCGGAAAACAAATTGAAGCGGGAACGCCCAGCCCGCCAGGAACGATGGTCGATGAACTAAAGCCCATTATCCCCAAAGAATACAATCAAAAAAGCAACCTGACTGTACAGATTGCGGGGGGAGACAATAAAAACATCGACTTTGACCTGGATGAAAGATAGGAATGGTTTTGATAACTCACCCATAGTTAACCATAATACAACATTGTTCAAAAGTAAAATTGTTCTAAGGTTTTAAGGAAATCAAATGAATGAGTCTCAGTTGGTCCGAGGATTGGGCGAACAGATCGTCGAGCGTCTGAGAGAAGACATTT
Organism: uncultured bacterium; assembly: GCA_963974925.1. Taxonomy (GTDB): domain Bacteria; phylum Planctomycetota; class Planctomycetia; order Planctomycetales; family Planctomycetaceae; genus Gimesia. The sequence goes on from CAXBFD010000106.1 coordinate 16,661, forward strand.
TCTCAGGAAGAATCGCTGAAGGAGAACGCTTGCGCGAAATCGACCTGGCCAAACGGTTCGCCGTCAGTCGAGGACCAATTCGCGAAGCAATCCAACAACTCGCCTGGGAAGGTATCGTTGAAACAGACCGAAATAAAGGGGCCCTTGTAACAACGTCCGCTCCCAACGAAATCACGGAATTGATCATACCCCTGCGCTGTACGATTGAAAAATATGCAGTCCGCCTCTTTTTTGATACCCTAACTGATGAAGATTTTCTTGTATGGGAATCGATCCTTAAGCAAATGAAACTAGCGTGTGAAAAAAAAGATTTTGCACTGATTTCGGAACATGATATCGCCTTTCATCGTGCGCTGGTCAACCGCTCGCATTCACCGGATCTGTTAGCGATCTGGTCCTCGATTGTTTCTCGCGTCAGAAGACATTTTCGAGAAGCGCATTTGAAATATTCAAATCCCATTCAGATCCATGACGAACATCTGCCAATTATCGATGCGTTAAAAAACGGTAGTATGTCTGAAGCTCTGCAAACGATCCAAGATCACATTGGTTAAACAAATTGAATTTGAGAAATGTATTTTCAAAATAATAAATTGACGAGAGTCATGTTGCGCGGCCTGATTATCTCCGGACTCCTTTTGTCGGGATCTGCAGTCGACTCCGCAGAACCTCCAGATAATCAGCTCGCTCATCCCGAACAGGAACGCTTTTTTGAGCAACATGTCCGGCCTTTATTGATCAAACATTGCATCGAATGTCATGGCCCTAAAAAGCAGTTTGCAGAACTCAGACTCGATTCAAAAGCGCAGCTTCTCAAAGGAGGAGAAACAGGCCCGGCGATCAAAGTCAATCATCCGGACGAAAGTCTCCTGATGAGTGCGGTCCGTCGTGAGTCACTCGAAATGCCTCCCGATAAACCACTGAATAAAGACGAAATCGAAATCTTGTCAACATGGATTCGCCAGGGCGCTGTCTGGCCGGAAAATGCGCCAATCGGGAAAACCACGAAAACCAATTTTTCGAAACACTGGGCTTTTCAACCCATCCAGAATCCCAGCCGACCGGCAGTGAAAGAAACAAAATGGCCACAGAACGACATCGATTATTTTATTCTTTCCAAACTCGAAGCACATCACCTCAAACCATCGCAGCCTGCAGCACCAGCTACGCTGCTGCGGAGAATGTCGTGGGATCTCATCGGTCTTGCTCCGACGTTCGAACAGGTCAAAACATTTGCAGAGAAAAAAGAACCTCAGTCGGTTAATACAGCCATTGATGAACTGCTGGCCTCCCCGCATTACGGAGAACGCTGGGGCAGATACTGGCTTGACCTGGCGCGTTACGCAGACACCAAAGGTTATGTGTTCTTCGAGAAGCCTTCGTTTCATATCGCTTATACCTTCCGTGACTACGTGATTAATAGTTTTAATCAGGATAAACCATTCAACGAATTTATTCTGGAGCAGGTGGCCGCTGATGCTTTAAAAGACCAGATTCCTCATCAGTCTCAGAGTGCTCTCGGTTTCATTACCGTTGGTCCACGGTTCAAAAATGATGCGCATGACATCATCTCCGACAGAATAGACGTGGTCACGCGCGGTTTTCTCGGTCTCACCGTCGGTTGTGCGCGCTGTCATGATCATAAGTATGACCCCATTACAATTGAAGACTACTATTCTCTTTATGGCGTTTTCCAAAATTCACTTGAGCCCATTAGTCTCCCTTTCCTGCATCAAGAAAATATCCCTGCAAATCTTAAAGCACAGGCACAAAACATTAAACAGGCTGCCGAGAATCTGGAGCAACTTTACCAGCAGCAATACGAAACAGTTCGACGCGATGGTTACGAGAGACTGTCAGAGTACCTCAGCGTAGCACAGTCACGCAGGAGCGGCCCGGATACGGTGCGTTTTGACGTCATCGTCGATGGTGATGATCTCAACCCGGAAGCCTTACTGAAATGGCAGGAATTTCTGGATCATGCAGAAAAGTCGAACTCCCCGGCCTTTTCTCTCTGGCATCAATTGGAAACGATCCCCGGCAACACTTTTTCAGTTCAGGCACCACTCTTGCTTAAGACTTCCGCGCAGCAGAATGCCGACGATCCGTTGATCCAACTCATCGCCGGTTACCTGTTGAAAATCAAGCTCGAGAATTTTCAGGATGTCATTCGTGGATATGCCGAATTGTTCACAGAATTGAACCAGGAATGGGATCGCTGGTCTGTTGAAGCACCAAAACCGGGAAGTGATCCGCCTCAACAGATATTCGCACCTGAAAAACAGGCCTTTCTTCAGGTTTTTCTCGGCTCGCATTCACCTTTAGTCACTCCCATGCATGGCTATACCATTTTAAAACTGTTTCCAGATCGAAAATTACAGCAAAAAGTCAAGGAGTTGAACGCTGCTCTGGACAAGGCCCGGGCAGAAGCACCGGTCGAACTTGCTCAAATGCTGTCGCTGGAGGATGCAAAACAGATTATTGAGCCGCGCGTGTTCAAACGGGGAAATCCGGGAACGCCTGCGCAATCCATCCCAAGACGCTACCTGAGTTTTTTCGATCAGATATCAGATGAACCATTCACACAGGGAAGTGGAAGGCTTGAGCTTGCGAAAGCAATTGCGTCACCACAAAACCCATTGACTGCGCGAGTCATCGTCAATCGTGTCTGGCAGCACCACTTTGGTCAGGGAATTGTCTCGACCCCCAGTGACTTCGGCATTCAGGGTACAGCCCCCTCTCATCCCGAACTTCTGGATCACCTGGCAAGCTGGTTTATGCAGAATGGCTGGTCGATCAAAAAACTCCATCGCTATATCATGTCGTCTGCAACTTACCAGCAACAAAGCATCGCAAATGACGCAGGAGAGAAAATTGATCCCGCGAATAAATTATTATGGAGAATGAATCGCCGACGTCAGGATTTCGAAACCATGCGCGACGCCATCCTTCAGGTCAGTCACCAACTGGATTTAAAAGTCGGCGGAAAATCAGTCAATGGAATCACAGCCGATTCCAACAAGCGACGTACCATTTATACATCCATTGATCGCCAAAATGTGCCCGGCCTGTTACGTACATTTGATTTTCCTTCTCCTGATGTCAGTAGCGGAAGCAGAAATTCAACCTCCGTTCCTGGACAATCGCTGTTTTTGATGAATCATCCCATGGTACTGAAATCCGCCCGGATCCTGGGAGAGGAAGCAGAACAGGCTGCCAATCCGAGTGCCGGAATACAGCAGCTCTTCCAGAATATTCTACAACGAGAACCAGACCCGGAAGAGTTAAGTGAAATGCTCGAGTTTCTGAAAATGAACAAGATTGAGAAAACTCCCGAATCAAAACCAACGTTCCCACAATGGGAATATGGTTACGGCGTTTATAATCAAACATCAAAAACACTTTCGAATTTCAAAGCACTCCCTTTCTGGAATGGATCGCAATATCAAGGCAGTGACCGATTACCCGACCCAAAAATCGGCTGGGTCTTTCTGAATCCAACAGGTGGTCATCCGGGAAATGATATGAATCATGTCGCTGTGATCCGCTGGCGTGCGCCTGAAACAATGACGGTTTCAATCAAAGGAACCCTCAAGCATGCAATGACGCAGGGAAACGGAATCCAGGGGCAAATACTGGCCGCCGGAAAACTGGTCCTGGGGCCGTGGACCATTCACAATACTTCGGTAAAAACGGATCTTGAAAATATTCAACTCGAGAAAAACCAGACCCTCGACTTTGTTGTCGATATCGCTGGTCATCTCGGATTTGACACGTTTATCTGGGCACCGGAAATCGCGGCGCAAATGATTGAAACGGCGACAACATCCAAGGCGGATGTGAAACAGCCCCTCACGAGTCAATGGAACTATTCCGAGGATTTCCGAAAACCCGCTCCCATACAATTTAGCGTCTGGCAGAATTTGGCGCAGATTTTGTTCTTATCCAATGAATTTCAGTTTATCGATTAAGTCAGTGAAAAGCTAAATAACATGAATCATCTCGACCAATACCTCCCCCCCCTTTCAAGACGCGAAATGCTGACGCGATCCGGGATGGGTATGGGCATGCTGGCCCTGGCAGGCCTGAATGCGAAAGAAAACTTACAGGCGGCGGGCGGCAAAACTCCAGCCACCAAACACCATCCGGCTCAGGCCAAACAGGTCGTGCATCTGTTTATGAACGGCGGCCCCTCGCACGTTGATACCTTTGATCCGAAACCTTTACTCAAAAAGTTTCATGGTAAGCCGCTACCAAACCCCAATTTACCTACGGAACGAAAAACCGCAGGCGCCATGGGATCCCCGTTTGAGTTTAAAAAGTATGGCGAATCCGGAATTGAAGTGAGTGAGCTGTTTCAAAAGACAGCCACGCAGCACATCGATGACATGTGCATTATCCGCTCAATGCACTCTGATATCCCCAATCATGAACCCTCACTACTTTTGATGAATTGTGGTGATACCGCTTTGCCCCGTCCGAGTTTTGGCTCCTGGGTCAATTACGGTCTGGGTTCATTGAATGAAAACCTGCCCGGTTTTATGGTGCTCTGTCCCAATGGATTTCCCGTGGTGGGCCCTAAAAACTGGCGTTCCGCGTTTCTGCCGGGTTCGTTTCAGGGAACGCATCTTGATACGAAAGAAACGGCGGTCTCCCGGTTAATTGAAAATATCAACAATCCTCAAACCCCCGAACGACAACGCCGACAACTGGACCTGTTACAGAAAATCAACCAACGCCATTTAGCACACAGCGGTCACGACTCACTGCTTGAAGCGCGAATCCAATCCTTCGAACTGGCTTACCGCATGCAATTTGAAGCTTCCGATGTGCTCGACCTTTCCAATGAACCAAAGCATATTCACGAAATGTACGGCGATGGCTTACAAGGCAGGCAATTATTGATGACACGCCGCCTGCTCGAAAAGGGTGTCCGTTTTATTCAAGTCTGGCATAGTGGCGGCCAGGCATGGGATCACCATAGTAATATTGAAAAAG
>CAXBFD010000107.1:0-21049 GCA_963974925.1 uncultured bacterium
TGTTCGATATGCCCGCAGAAGTGCAGCTTGCACGCGGGGGCATTGATCGGATCGGCGAGGCACAGAGCAATTGCTTTGTGGAAATTGGTGAGCATCGGGATGAGCACGAACAGAACGTGCCCGACCATGCAGCCGCCGTCAACTTGTGTCTGTCGCAACTGACCAACCCCGAATGGGGGTGCCTCAGTTCAGCCGATGAAGTCGCCGGAATTGGATTCAAAGCCGTCTTTGCCGGAAACTTAAGTGGCGTTCGTCTGGTAGATGAAGAATTACTGACCAAGATGGAGGCGCTGGCAGATATTGCACCTGCTCATAACCCTCCGTATGCCCGGGCCATGCGACAACTGCGGCAGGCGTTTCCTGAAATCCCGCTGGTTGCCGCTCTGGAAACGGCGTTCCATGAAACCATCCCTGCTGAAAATCGTACCTATGCCATTCCTTTTCAATGGCAGGAAGAATACGAAGTCCAGCGTTGGGGCTTTCATGGTGCCAGTCACCGTTATATCGGCACTCGTATGGCCGAATTAACTGGCCGGGATGACCTGCGGGTGATTTCCTGTCACCTGGGGGGAAGTAGCTCTTTGTGTGCCATTCAGGGGGGTGTCTCAAAAGCCAACAGTCTGGGAATGAGTCCACAATCAGGATTGCCTCACAATAATCGCGTGGGTGATTTTGATCCGTTTGCTTTACCTGTCCTGATGAAGGCCACCGGAAAATCTCTGGCGGAACTTCTGGAGGATTTGTCGAGCAAGGGTGGTCTGTTGGGGATGAGCGGATTGAGTGGCGACTGTCGCGATCTGGAAGAAGCGGCAGCCAACGGTCACGCACGAGCCGAATTGGCTTTAAGCGTGTTTCACTCTGCGATCCGACAATATCTGGGCGCTTACCTGACGGTACTTGGTGGAGCCGATGCGATTGTTTTCACGGGTGGAATCGGTGAAAACAGCGTGAGTTTACGCGAAAAAGTTTGCAGCAATCTGGAGTGGGCGGGAATCCGTCTGGATGCAGAACGGAACAAGTCAGCCGCTGAAGAATCACAAATTCAGGCGGACGACAGTCACGTGCAAATCTGGGTTGTGCCGACCAATGAGGAAATTGTTGTCGGACGGCAAACAGTGGAAGTCATCGAAGGTCGTTCGTAACACCGGAAGTGACGGTTATCCTTTTCAGGATTTTACAGGAGTTGGTTCGATGTTTATAGGACGTATTACCGGTAGCATCGTTTCGTCTCAAAAAGCCGAAACGATGGTGGGCCAGAAGCTGTTCATTGTCGAACCGTTGCGCGTCAACGAAAAAGACCAGAGTGATCTGACTCCCACAGGGCGATCTTTTGTTGTCGTCGACACGGTGGGAGCAGGGCAGGGCGAAGTAGTACTGTGTGTGCAGGGGTCTTCGGCCCGCTTCACACCGGAAACCAAACTGCTGCCGATTGACGCCGCCATCATCGGCATCGTTGATCAGGTTCACATTGGTTCCAAAGAAATTTTTAACTCGACAGAAAAATAAACGATCTCAAGAGAATGTATTCCATGTCCAGCCAGTTATCACAGCCGACTCTGCAGCAAAGACTGATGATCATGACCGTCATCTGGTTTGCGTTGATCATGGGTGTGGTGACATTTGGAGTGATCGTCGTTTTTACCGGGATCCAGCAGAAACCCGGTGACGGCTTACCCATCATTACTTATGTGGGGATGGGCATGGCGGCGTTAATGCTGGTACTGCGATTGATTATTCCGGACATCGTGGCTCGGAATCTGTTTCGCCAGGCAATGGCAACTGCCAAAGCAGAAGGAAATCAGGATGAAGACCAGGTGCTGGGAACTTATTATCAGATTTTTACGACGCGACTGATTATTGGAATGGCGTTACTGGAAGGTGCCGCGATGCTCAATCTGGTTGCCGTACTGATCGAAAACCAGCAACTGGCCTTTGTGCCAGTCGCAATTTTACTGCTGGTAATGATTGCCTCAGTACCGACGAAATCAAAACTGGATGGATGGATTCGCCACCAAATGGAAAATTATTCCCTGGAAAACCAAAACTGAAATTTTAAAGACTGAGTCAGCGGCATTGAGTGTTCACGCTCACTGCCAGACGACTCGGGGAGAAATAGATCATGCAGTCGACTGAAGAAGCCATTCGTAATGTCGTACAGGAAGTGTTATCACAACTCAACAAACGAGGCGGTTACGGTTCCGCTCCACAGCAGGATGGCGACTGGGGCGTTTTTAACAGCGTCGATCAGGCAGTGACTGCTGCCAATGAAGCACAAAAACAACTGCTTAATTCCTCTCTGGAAAATCGGGCGAAAGCACTCGAAATCGTACGCCAGATCTGCGATTCGCAAGCCGATGAGCTGGGCCGCCTGGAACTGGAAGAAACCAAAATTGGTCGTCTCGATCATAAAATCGAAAAACTGAAGTTAATCAAAAGTATTCCCGGCATGGAATTCATGAGAACGGAAGCTGTTTCCGGAGATAATGGAATCAGCATCACCGAATACGCTCCTTTCGGAGTGATCGGTGCGATTACTCCCGTCACACACAGCCTGCCAACCCTGGCCTGCAACTTTATCAACATGGTCGCGTCCGGCAATACACTGGTCGTCAACCCGCATCCCGGCGGAGCGAAAATCGCCTGCGAAGGGGTACGACGCTTCAATCAGGCCATCTATCAGGCAACCGGTTTACAGAATCTGGTCACAATCCTGAAAACTCCCACACTTGAAACCGCTGATGCCATCTTCAATCATCGAGGCGTACCTCTGTTGTGCGTCACCGGTGGTCCGGGTGTCGCCCGTGCCGCTCTGGCTGCCAAGAAACGTGCGATTGTCGCCGGCCCTGGTAACCCGCCGGTTGTAGTAGATGAAACAGCCGACATCGACAACGCCGCCAAATCGATCATCATCGGAGCGGCCTACGATAACAACTTATTATGTATCGGCGAAAAAGAAGTCTTCGCTGTCGAAAGCATTTTCAACGAACTGATGTCCGCGATGGGACGGCATGGCGGATATCAGTTGAATACTCAGCAGGTCGCGCAACTGACGGCTCTGGCATTCTCGCCCCCCACAGAACCGGGCGGGCACGCTGTGCTCAACCGCGATCTGATCGGAAAAGACGCCGCGGTACTGGCCGGCATGATTGGTGTCAGCGTCCCGGCAGACACACAACTGCTGTACGGCGAAACCGATACGAACAACCCGTTCGTTCCTGAAGAACAGATGATGCCTTTCGTACCGTTTATCCGCTGCCGCAACGCGAATCACGGCATTGAACTGGCCAAAGAGTTTGAACACGGCTTCCGGCACACCAGCATGATCCACTCACGCAATATTGAAACGATCACCAAAATGGGGCGCATCATGGATACTACGCTGTTCGTGCAGAATGGTCCTTGCGGGGCTGCTCTGGGTAACGGCGGCGAAGGTTATGGATCGTTCAGCATTGCAACTCCGACCGGTGAAGGAGTTACCAATCCAATGACATTCACACGTTTCCGACGTTCCACCACTGTGGGACATTTCCGAGTCATTTAATACAACAGAATGTTGACGGAACCGTAGTTCTTTCAACGCAGCAGCAGATTACCACCTCAGGAATGAAATTCAATGTTGACAGGACGAGTCATAGGACGAGCAAACGCAACGGCAAAACATCCCAGTCTTGCCGGCTGGCGTCTGTTGCTGGTTCAGACACTCGACATCCAGGGCAACGCAGACGGATTTCCTGAGCTGGTCATCGACCAGATGGGGTGTGGCAAGGGAGATATTGTCCTGCTCACTTCAGACGGTGCCACCGTGCAGAAAATGGTAGGTTTTGATAACACTCCCATTCGCTGGGCCACCCTGGGTGTCATCGATCATGAATCATCGAATAAAAAAAGTAAGTGAATCTTAAAGATATGCAGTTTACTGAAGAGTTGGTCAATCAGGTCGTCGCCAATGTTTTGTCGGCTCTTTCCCGTCAGGGGAAGGCAGGACAAACTACGGGCAGCGCACCCGCTGCAGCCACTTCAAACGCTTCAGTCATTCTGTCAGAAAAAGTAATCACTGCCGATCTGCTGGCAAAAAAAGCCAAAGGGCAATCGGTGGTCGGCATTGCAGCGGGATCGATCCTGACGCCTGCCGCGAAAGATTATCTACGTGAGTTTAAAGTCAGCGTACATCGCCCTGCAGCCATTGGCGTTCCGCGGGCAAATCAGGGGACACCCTGGCGGGCGATTGTACTTTCACACTCGGCAGCCGTTGAGAATGCACTGAAAACAATTGAACAACAGACCCATTCACGCTGGTCGCAGGAACTGAATGCTTCACTGGAAGAAGCAGCCAGTAACGCGATCAGCAGTTTGTGTCGCGCTGATGCAGCAGGCGTGGTCCTGTTTGCTTCCGCAGCAGAGAAAGCAGCCTGCCTGGCCAATCGCAATCAGAAAGTGCGAGCGGCCGCCGTTCAGGATGTGAATCATTTAAGAACCGTCATCACACACATGAGCCCGAATCTGATTTGTGTGAACCCGGAAAAGAAATCATTTATTGAGCTGAGAAACTTACTCAAGACTTTTGTCAGCGCAGGCGTTCCCACCGGGGAAAAATAACCTGCCGCAGGAATTGTATTATGAAAATCGCAGAAGTAATCGGAAAAGTGACGCTTTCGCGCAAGCACCCCAGTCTGGATGGTGCCCGCTGGCTGGTGGCGATTCCCTTAATGAGCGATGAACTCAATACAAAGAAAAAGAAGAAAACAGAACCTTTTATTATTTATGATGAGCTGGGCGCATCGCCTGGCTGCCAGATTGCAGTCAGCGAAGGGGCAGAAGCAGCCGCTCCTTTTCATCCTGGTGTAAAACCGATTGACGCCTATGTGACGGCGATTCTGGATCAGGTTGAAGTTTACTAATCAAATCACAATTGCTGAAAACACAATTTTTAAATTTAATGTTTGGAGCAGAAATAATGTCAAATCAATGGACCAGTGGAATTCACGACCGAAAGCTCAAAGAAGAAATCTGCGAAATCGGACGTCGCGTTTATAACAAAGGATTTGCTGCCGCCAACGACGGAAACATCTCGATTCGCGTCGGCGAAAACGAAGTGCTCTGTTCTCCCACAATGATCTGCAAAGGATTCATGAAACCCGATGACATCTGTGCCGTCGACCTCGATGGAAATCAGATTGCCGGTACCCGCAAACGGACCAGTGAAATTCTATTGCACCTGGCGATCATGAAAGAACGTCCCGATGTCAAAGCCGTCGTACACTGCCACCCGCCGCACGCAACGGCCTTCGCAGTCGCCCGTGAGCCGATTCCCCAGTGTGTGCTGCCGGAAGTCGAAGTCTTCATGGGTGAAGTTCCGATGGCACCTTACGAAACACCGGGCGGACAGAAATTTGCCGACACCGTGGTCCCGTTCCTCAAAGGGGGCACCAACACGATTATTCTGACCGGTCACGGAACTGTCACCTTTGGCAAATCTCTGGAAGACGCTTACTGGAAAACCGAAATTCTGGACGCTTACTGCAACATCCTTCTGTTGTCCAAACAACTGGGACGCGTCAGTTACTTCTCTGAAACCGAAACACGTGAATTGCTTGATCTCAAGAAGAAGCTCGGCTTCGATGATCCCCGCTTCCACGTTGAAGACTGCGACCTGTGCGGCAACAGTGCGTTCCGCGACGGATACAAAGAAGGAATTCCTCAGCAGAAATCATTTGAACCTGCCCCCAGCTACCCGGGATATCTGCAGAAACCTTCGACACAATCAGCGGCTCCTGCTGCCAATGGCGGTCACTCGGAGCAGTTGATCAAAGCGATCACGGAACAGGTCATGTCCGCACTGGGAAAATAATTCGCAGCGGAGCATTTTAATTAAACACACATTACATCGTCATATAGAAAAGAATTGATCATGAATGTCAGTATTATCGGTGGTGGCGGACTCGTAGGCTCCTGTGCCGCCTTCGCATTACAGGCCGGAGGCATCGTCCGGGAAATTGCCTTAGTCGACGTGAATCAGGATCTGGTCGAAGGCCAGGCGCTGGATTTGCTGCACGGCAGTTCGTTAACCGCCGACCAGAAAATTTACGCTGGTGGAACCGAACTCGTCAAAGACAGCGATGTGATTGTGATCACCGCCGGTCTGCGACGTAAACCCGAAGAAAGCCGCCTGGATCTGATCAACCGGAATGTCGCATTATTCAAAGGCATTCTCGCAGACATCAAACGCGTCGGCACGAAACCGGGAGCGATCATTTTCGTCGTTTCGAATCCGGTCGACGTACTGACTTATCTGGCCATGAAAGAACTCGGACTGCCGCCGCAACAGGTGATCGGACTGGGCACAGTGCTCGACACCACCCGACTCCGCAGCATGCTGGCGGCCCGTCTGGATGTCCCGCCGACTCAGGTTTCCACGCTGATTCTCGGCGAACACGGCGACAGCATGGTTCCCGTCTGGTCGGCTGCTCAAATTGGCGGTCTGCCTCTGGACAAATTCCCCGGCTGCAACCCGACGTTGATTTCCGAAGTCGAAAAGAAAACACGAGGCAGCGGAGCCGAAGTCATCAAGAAAAAGGGGGGAGCCGGTTTTGCGGTCGGCGTCAGCATCGCTGATGTCGTGCATTGTATCGCCCTCGATCAGCATCGCATATTGCCTGTGTCTTCACTGCAGAATGGTGCCTTCGGTCTGCGGGATGTCTGCATTTCTGTCCCCACCGTCCTGGGTCGTTCGGGTGTAGTCAAACATCTGGAAATCGAACTCTGGCCGAAAGAACAACTGGCACTCACTCAGTCCGGCAGAGTGCTGCGAGAAACCGTCGATAAAGTGCTCGGCTGATCCGAAGCATTTTATCGATCGATGATTTACGATTGTGTTCAACCTGTAATACGTTTTGATTTGAAATGACTATCTAATGGAAAAATCTCTTGATCGAAAAATTCAGTCGATTCACGCTGACCCCAGCGGCTCGAAGGAATTTATCATTGCCGACGCCAAAGATGCTGACATGGCTTTTGGCATTGGTGCCCCCGGCTTATCTCCGGAACGACACGACCAGGAACTCAAATACAAAACGCTGGCGGAATACCGGGAGCAGATTCGTGAAGTGATCAAGCAGGAAGTGGTCGACATCGTGCTGATGTCCGCCAGTACCAGCGAAAAACTGACGATTGACGAACGCCTGTTCGATAATTCGCCAATCACTCCCGCAGCCCGGGCCAATGATACGACCGACGTGCATGTTCCCCGGGGCGGCAAAATTCATATCCCGGCGGCCAAGCCGTTTCGCTCGGCCAGTCTGGATCACATTCAATGCGGTCACCTCGACTGCAAACCGGAAGAGCGGGCCTACGGTGCCGACCTCGGCCTGTATTCGGTCACGTTCAATAACAATCTCGAAGATGATCTTGCGACACTCGAACGCTATAAAGAGTTTCGGGAAGAAGCCGAACGCAAAAAATTTCGCCACTTCCTGGAAATTTTTGACCCCAATACCAGCAACGCCGTCGCCGCAGATACCGCACCCGGATTTATTAACGATCTGATCGCACGGACTCTGGCCGGTGTGGCGACTGCAGGACGACCGACTTTTCTGAAGATGGTTTATCACGGACCGCGGGCGATGGAAGAACTTGTCGCCTATGATCCGCATCTGATTGTCGGAATTCTGGGGGGCTCCGCGGGAACCACTCTTGACGCGTTTCAGTTGATCTACGATGCCCGCAAATACGGCGCACGCGTTGCCTTGTTTGGACGAAAAATCAATCAGGCCGAACACCAGCTGGCCTTCATTCAATTCCTGCGGTTTCTGGTCGAAGACAAAATTCAACCGGTCGAAGCCGTCAATGCTTATCACGGCGTACTGCAGGAACTGGGAATCAAACCGACACGCAGTCTGGAAGTAGACCTGACCTATCAAACCGCCGTAATGAGTTATGGCGGCGAAGATGGAAAAACCTTCAGCTTTCCCGCACAGAAAACAAACGGGAAACCGTCTGCCAATACAACGGGTCAAACAACGACGGCCAAACCTGCAACCACCGGAAACGGGGCTCCCGATTTTGCTTCCATGAATTCCGAACAGAAACTGGCCTACCATCAGGATCGCCTGAACCGCATGTTTGGTCAGTAAGTTCCGCGTCCTGTGTGTTGAGACATCAGAGCCGGCGGCTTAGAATACAATCATTATTCAACCGCCTTTCAATTTGTCAGCACAGGGTCCCGTCGCGTGAGTCAATCTTCGAAGAAGCGCAAGCACAAAACCGATTCGCGTCCGCCTGAAGTCTTTTCAAATCCCAGTCCGTCTTTATTTGCCGGACTGGTTCTGGTGGCGGCCGTTGGATTAACGTGGATCTTCTGGGGGGGGCTCTGGTCGGGGGGCGGGCTGATTGGCGGAGACCTCTACACCTACTTCTTTCCGCAGAAAACGTTTTTCGCCGAGCGTCTGCAGGCGGGAGAATTCCCGCTCTGGAATTCAAACATCGGTCATGGTTTTCCGTTGGTCGCCGAAAGTCAGACGGGGGCCTTTTACCCGTTTAATTACTTTGCCTATCGCTTTCTCCCCGTGAATGCGGCTTACAACTTCGTTCAGATCCTGCATTACATACTGGCGTTTGTCTTCACGGCAATGTATGTAAAGCGGCTCGGATACACACTCATCGCAGCGCTCTTTGCCGGCCTCGTTTATACGTACGGCTGGTTTCCTTCGCGGATCTGTCTGGAATGGGCGATCATCGGTGGGGCCTGGCTGCCTTTGGCTCTCTGGTGCGTGGAATCCTTTTTCCAGACCCGATACTGGCGGTATCCGATTCTGCTCTGTTTCACACTCGCCATGCAGATCCTGCCGGGCCACTTCAATCTGGCGTTTATCACGCAGTTGATGCTACTCGTTTACATCCCGGCCCGGATCTGGTTCAGCAGCGATGAAAGCACCGAACAGTTAAAACCGTATCGACGTCTCACGGTCAGCCTGCTGCTGCTGGCCTTTGTTTCCGCTTATGCGCTCTCAGCAGTCCAACTGGGACCAACCTGGGAACTGAAACAGTTAAGCCAGCGGGCGGAAGTCGGCGAGCTGTCGCACCAGCCCGGTTACGGCCACATTCCCGTCTGGTATCTCTCGCAGGTTGTTGCTCCCTGGGCCTGGTATCCTTATGAAGTCAATCTCGATGCGGGTCTCGCACCGGGCGCCACTGCGACCAATCAGGTGGAAGCACACCTCTATTTCGGCATCGCAGCCGTGCTGCTGCTGATTTTCGGAACGTGGCGGAAAGCGTGGACCGGCGACCGCAGGCTGGTGCTGCTGGCGGTGATCGGCGTGTTAGCGCTGCTCTACACGCCCGGCTGGTTCCTGCCGCTGACGAAACACCTGCCCGGTTTCAGCTTCTTCACCGGTCCCGGCCGATATGGCATCGTGACCACGTTCGCCGTCGCGGTCATCGCCGGGGTCTGTCTGGAACGATTGATTGCGAACAGGGATTCTCTTATCAAACTGCTGGTTGTGTCACTCGTCTGCCTGTTTACCGTCGCCGATTTCTGGGTCGTTAGTCGGTATGTGACTTACGCGGCCGTCATTCCTGACCCTCCCATCAATCAGCTTCAGAAAAGCGCGCTGAGAAAAATCGTGCAAGATTATGGAAAACCTGTGAGACTGTTTGCACCAGGGGCCAATCTGCCGACATTAATCGGCGTGTCTTCCACGCCCGTGTATCTGGGTATCGGCCCCGAACAGTATTTTGATCCGAAACTGGCGATGCCTCAACCGCTGCCGTTCAAAGAGCCGGCAACTCCCGAGCAGATTGAATGGCTCCGCAAAGCCGGTGTCACACACATCCTCAGTCAGCATAAACTGGATCTGGAACACTGGCCCGTCAAACCGATCTGGAGTGATTTCGACGCAGTGATCAATCCCGCCTGGGGCCGCTTTGATGAGCCACTCTATTTTTACGAGCTGCAAGGCTCCCGCGGCCGTGTTGCCTGGACGAAACCAGAGGAGGGACAGTCTGCTACTTTGAAAGAGTATCGTGCGAATGAAGTCATCATTGAAGCAGACACGCCGACCGCGGACACATTAATTCTGACCGACCTGTATTATCCGGGCTGGAAAGTTTATGTGGATGGACAGCCTGCAGAGGGGGAGCTCATTGAAGGCATGTACCGTGGCGTCAAACTGACGGCGGGGAAACACGAGGTCATCTGGACTTATCAATCGGGGTGGTTTCTGATCGGGGCGTTGATCAGTTGCGTGACGTTACTGATCCTGCTGATGATTGCCCACTTCCGATTCTGGCATCCGATCCTGCTTCAAATGAAAAGCCGGACGATTGAAGTGCAGCCTGATCCAGTTCCGGTTACGAAGAAATAAACTCGACGTTTGAGCCGGTGCCTTCAAAATTGTGGCTGTCTGAATAATTTTGTTCTTCGTCTTCGTCGTCATCACCTTCCAGCTCGTCGCTGGGCAGCATCTCGTTGACGCTCACGTTTTGACCGCTGTCTGAAATGGCGACGGGAAACTGCTGCGAAATGTCGACGTCTTTCGTTGGCTTTTTAAAGTGCTGTACTGAAGGTGCTTTGGTCGGTGAATCTTCCCCCTCAGGCAGCTTATCCGCAACTTCATTCTTTTTCTTCTGGGAATCAACGCCGATATTTTGCAGATGATAGGCGACGTTGCCGATTTTCAGTTCGTCATTCAGTTTGAGCCAGGCTTGCTGATCCACTTTTTTTCCGTTGACATAAACGCCATTCATGCTTCCCAGATCGCGTACAACCGGACGGTCATTCACGATCGCCAGGCAGCAATGTTTACGGGAAATTTTAGCGCTGTCCGCGATGACGATGTCACAGTCGGGATGACGTCCAACAAGAATGATCGCCTTATCGAGAACAATCGGGCGACCCTGATTCACGGGGACTAAACAGACAGCCATAAACAACTCCAGTGAAAAACGTTAGCATACTTATTGAATATTTATTATACGGCTGGTCCTGTAGCAAGTAAAAGAAAAAAGTCGGCACCCGCAGAAGAGACAAAGAAATCCCACTGCCTGCCCGCATAGATTACGTGTGTTCTGAGTATGTGAATTCTTTATAAATATCGGCTGTGACTGGATATGCACGTGATTAAGGCCTGAAAGTTCTCGCTGATTTGAGTGAGAACACCCAATAGAAGGAAAACAAACACCTCCCACACTCGACATAGACACAATTTCCTACAATCACTACCATTCGCACAAACCGCACTTTCGTACATGCGAAGCGTCTTGGAGACGCGCATCAGTGTCGGTCGTTCACTCATACATAAAGTCAGCAAGGAAGAATCTGAAATGAAGGCACAACTGATCTGCGCCGCGATGATCGTATTTACTGCCGTTAATTTGAATTGTGACAATTCGGCATTTGCCAGTGAGGAAGATGACGTAGCCGTTTGCGCCGCATCGCATCAATTCTACGCCGCCCTCAACGAATTGTTTACCGGCGAAACGGAATCCATGAAAGCAGTCTGGTCACATGAAGACGATGTTACCTTCATGGGACCGGACGGCAGCTTTCTGCACGGCTGGAAACCGGTTTCAGCCGAATGGGAAAAAACGGCCGCACTGAAACTAGGCGGTAAAGTTGAACCGGCCGACATGCGGATCGTCGTGGGAGAAGAACTTGCCATCCTCACTAACTACGAGATCGGAGAAAACATCGGACCGGATGGAAAAGTACAAAAAGTCAAAATCCGCGCGACAAGCACCTTTCGCAAAGAAAATGGAACATGGAAAATGATCGGACATCACACCGACCTGCTTTCCTTTCTGAAAAAATCCGCTGACTGAAAATACTGTCATGTGTTGATATTCGGGTAGCGATTAATGACTTCCTGATATCGCGAAGTGACATTCCAGCCGTCATATCGAAATTCGATCACCTCGATGGTATTCCCGCAGGTGATCGAATTCGGTAACTCTGTCGGTGAAGCAAGCGAATTGATCTCTGTTTCGGAAGATAATCCGCAGCAGCCATTCCCGAATCGAAGTTTTAATATCGTATCGAAAGTTCGGGCATTTCTGTGGAGAGTTGCTTCAGCGAATCGATGGGAATGTTCAGATTGGTGACCGTCAGTTCGCGCAAGTGCTTCATTTTTTTTAATGAATCTAAACCCGCTGCCGTGACTTTGGTCTGTTTCAGGTTGAGCTTTTGAAGCTGTGGCAGGTTCGTGATATGCATCAAACCCGCGTCAGAGATCTGCGTGCCTTCCAGATCCAGTTTCCGTAATTCTTTCAGCCCGCTTAAATTCACGAGTCCGGCGTCCGTAATAAAACCACCTCGCAGTGCCAGTTCTTTCAAGCTGGTCAGGTTTTTCAGGCGCGCCAATCCCAAATCCGTGATCTGAGTTTCTAAAAGCTCGACTCGTTCCAAAGTGGTTACTTTTTTGAGGAGTGCCAACTGGGAATCGATGTGTTCCACAGTATTCTGTATTCTGGGACCGTAAAATATGACGACGCTCAACACCGCCTGAAAACCCTGTTTCGTGATGGCCACATTCGCTCCCTGCGATCTGAGCGATTCCATCACGGCCTGATCTTCGTTCCCGAGCGGGATCGTATACTCGACTTTGCATTTCGGAAATTCGGTCTGGAATTTTTTCGCACCGTCGGGTGTGACTTTGGTTTCGTTTAAATTGAGTCTCGTCAGAGTCATGATTGTTTTCAGATGAGCGAGTCCCGCGTCGGTAACCCCCGTCCCCTGCAGAGAAAGATGAGACAGGATTTTGAATTTTTTCAGGTGTTCCAGCCCGGCATCGGTAATGAGTGTCTCTGTTAAAAACAGGCTGCGCAAATTGGAAAATGAATGGATTGCCGCTAACCCTGCATCATCCAGGTCCGTCCTGTTCAGATGGAGCGATTTCAGTTTGGGGAGATTTGTCAGCTGTGCGATTCCTGGCGCAGTAATTTTTGTAGAGGAAATCGATAAATTATCCAGGAACGGGAATTGATTGAGATGCCCGAAACCCTGATCCGTAATTTGTGTCTCGAGTAGAACCAGGTGCTGGAGATTCGTCAGACCGCTCAATTGTTGAATCCCGGCGTCGGTAATTCGGGGACCAGAGAGGGTCAAGTATTTCAAGCTGGTCAGATGCTGCAGATGTCGCAAACCGTCATCAGTAATGTTCTGATTATTAATCGTGAGTCGTTCCAGATGTTTTAATTTCTTGAGATGAGCCAGACAGTCACCAATGTCTTTATACTTCCGAAACGCCTGGATTGCTTGCGAGAAATGGACAGAGTAGATGAATTCTAAATTGTCTTGTTTTCTGATGCCGACAGAGGCACCGCATGCCTTGAGACTCTCTGCAATTTGCTCCGATTTCATTGAAAGCTGGACCGTGTATTCAATCTGGCAACGGGGATGATCCGCCTGAAATGCTTTCACGCCCTGTAATGTCACCTTAGTGCCATTCAGATTCAAACTGCTCACACGCCGCAGGTTTTCCAGATCTTGCAGGCCTCGATCCGTGATATGAGTTTCCTTCAGATTCAATTTCTGCAGGCTGCTGATTGTTTTTAAGTGTGGGGTTCCCCCATCAGTCGTTAATGTTGCTACGAGGCTGAGCGAATTCAGTTTCGGCAGCTTCGCTAATTCGATAAACCCCTGATCTGCCACTTTGGTGTGATCAAGATTGATGCTCGTTAATTTCGACAAAGAGTTGAGATGCACTAACCCGTCACTGTAGATTCTGTTGTAACTGAGATCCAGAGCCTTAAGGCTGGTGAAACCGGATAGATGCTTCAAGCCGTCTTCCGTGATTTTATTGCGGGGCAGTCTGAGCGATTGCAGTCTGGTCAGTTTTTTTAAGTGCGCCAGCCCGGCGTTGCTGATGTTACAGTCTTCAATGGTTAAATGTTCCAATTGGGTGAGGCCCGATAATTGTTTCAGACCGTCGTCCGTAATCGGGGCACCAAATAGCCTGAGTCTTTTCAAATCAGATAAATACTGCAGGGGTTCGAGGCCGGCATCACTCAAATCCTGGCTCTTAATGTCTAACTCTTCCAGGTGCTTGATCTCGGGCAGGAGTTTTAACAGCTTGTGAATGTGTTCTTTCTCATGCTTCTGACTGAAGTATTCATTAAATCTGACGACAAAAGTTTCCGTATTCGGTTCCAGATTCAAACGAATGAAGTGGGCTCCCGAATCTTTAAGCCTCTTGATGATTGCCTGCATTTCTGCGGAATCAGGGGGCGAAGCCAGAATCATACTTCTGGGATGCAGTGCGCGAAATGAGTTCACGCCCGATTTCGTAACCCTGGTGCCGTGCAGATTCAGTTCTGTCAGCTTGACCGTTCTCTCTTTTAAATGCTCCAGGCCGGCATCGGTCACCTGTGTGCCATACAAATTAAGTCGCTGCAACTGCTGCAATGATTTTAACGCTTTGAGTCCGCTGTCATCGACCTGTGTGTCCTGCAGATTCAACTTGGAAATCTGACCAAGGCCGCTTAAGTGCTCCAGGCCCGCACTGGTGATTTTCGTTTCCTGCAGGTTCAGGCTGCTCAAGTTCGTCAGCTTCTGTAAATGAACCAGGCCGGCATCGGTCACCGCGGTTTTTGTGAGATTCAAAGAGCGTAGTTTCGTGAGCTGCGACAGCCCCGCCAGACTGGCATCATCGATCGGATTGAAACCCAGATTCAGCGAAGTGAGTTCTGTGAATGGCGTCAGGTGAGCCAAACCTGCGCCGGTTATTTTCGTATATGTGAGTTCCAGAGTTGTCAAACGGGATAAGTCGGCAAGATCCTTCAAACCGGAATCATCAATTGACGTCAGCGTTAAATCCAATGAATTCAGTTTGGGTAACGCTTTCAATTCTTGAAAGCCGGCACCTGTCACCTGAGTACTGTCGATCCGCAACGTTTCCAGATTGGTCAGTTCTTTTAAATGCACGAGCCCCGCATCTGTAATCGGCAGGCTGCCAAGCTGCAACCTTTTCAGAGCGGGGAATTGTTTCAGCAAGGCAAGATCGGCATCGGTGATGCTCGTTTGACTCAAATCCAGGTCGTACAATTTGGTAAACCCTTTGAGAGCAGCCAGTCCCTCCCCGGTAATTTGCGCTCCCGATAACCACAGTTTTTCCAGTTCCTTCAGACCGGCCAGATGGACAAGCCCTTTGTCTGTGATCCCCGTAGACTGAAAACTGAGTGATTTGAGAGTGGGAAATTCTTTTAAATGTTGTAACTGCGCGTCAGTCACTTGCTTGCCATACAGGCGAACCGAGGTGACCCTTTCCGCTGTGAGCTGCTGAGACAGTGGCTGTCTGTCAGTCATGATGTGAGCCTGCAAGGCTTTCAACGCGGCGAGGGCCTGCTGGGATTTCGCGGATGGCCTGTTCGTGAATTGAATTTTGCAGTCTGGCAGCGCGGCCTGGAGTTCCTGAATCCCCTGATTGGTGACATTCGTTCTGAGTAGATTCAGTGTTTTCAATTTCTTGAGATGTTTGAGATGTAATAATCCTGCATCACTCACGTTCGTTTCATACAGATTCAGATTCGTCAAATGTTGAAGTGGCTTGATATGTACCAGGCCTGAATCCGACAGAGACGAATGTATTAATACCAGGGTGTTCAATTCGGTCAGATTTGTGAGAACCGCCAGACCGTCGTTACTGACGCTTGTAAAATTGAGCGTCAGCGATTTCAAATCGGCTCTCTCTTTCAGGCAGATCAGCTGCGCATCATCAATCTGCCGGCCTGAAAGATGAACTCCTGACACAAAACGAGTCTGTTGCGCATTACCATAGCTTACGAAACCGCCCCGTTTTTTGATCTCTGCCGCAAATTTCTGGTCTGCGGGTGGAATCGGTCGATCGTAGTCGATTTTGCACTTCGGCAACTCGATTTTTAATTTTGCGACCTCTGCATTACTGACTGTCGTGAGCGTCAAATCAAGAAACGTCAGGTTTTTTAAACCGGTAAGATGTTTCAAGCCCGCGTCGCTGACTTTGGTATCATGCAGGTTCAATGATTTCAGTTGTTTCAGATCTTTGAGATACACCAGCCCTGCGCTGGTTACTTTCGTCGAGTTCAGCCACAAGCTTTGCAGATCAGTCAGTCCCTTCAAGTGTTCCACAGCTGCGTCGGTCAAATCTGCATTTCGAATATAGACATGCTTTAAAGCAGGGAATTGTTTCAGGTGCACCAGACCTGCATCAACGAGCGGGCAGCGGACCAAGTGTAATGTATGCAGCTTGTTGAACCCTTTCAGGTGTTCCAGCCCCACGCCTGTTACTTTGGAACCATAGAAGGCCAAATTCTGAAGCGTGTCGAATTCTTTCAGAGATGCAAGGCGCGTATCATCGATTTCCGAGTTCGAGAAAAAGATGGATTTGATTTCCCGATTAAAACCGATTTGAGCATACTTGATATCCCCGCGTAACTGCTTGATCAAACTAACAGCCTGCGCTTGGGTCAAATCCGAGTTGTCTGCCGGCGGAGCTGCTTCTGAGAATGTGGCATGACCAGCCAGAAAACAGGGCAGTAAAATCAGAAGCAAAGATCGCATTATGTTGATCCCGTTTGCGGGGAGATGAGTCGGCAGAACCGTGAAATTATACCTGTGAATACAACTATAACCATGTGCGCAGGCAGATTCAAACAGAATGAAAACAGAGCAGCAAAACAAATGGCTTCTGTGGATGCAACTATAGTAATTGTCGTGCTTTAATATCCAGATAACGGCTGATGAGATTGACCGACAGATTTTCCGGCAGTGTGTCGAGCACCAGCAGACCGGACTTTTGCAGCGCTGCGATTTGCGAAGTCTGCGTTGAAACAATGTCGGCGGCCGCAGCGATTTGAAATGCTTCGCGGTCGGTCTCCGGAATCGAATTCATCCGATCCTGCAACGGGACATTTTTCAGGAACGCAGACAACACGAGATGTGGCCAGCGCATCCGCCGCAGTGCACTGCCGAGATGACTCAAATGCACTTCATCCAGCGCATGCGTCAGTACCACCACCAGTGATCGCTTGCGATAGCGCAGCTGAAGTTGCTCTGACATCATTTGATAATCAGAGGCTTCATAGATCGGCTCCAGATCGTAAACCTGCCTGATCAGTTTCTGAATCGAACCGGCACCGCGGACAACGGGCACCCAGCGTTCGACTTTATTCGAACAGGCCATCAGCGAAACCGTGTCTCCCTGCCGCAGTGCCACGTAGCTCAACAAAATGGCGGCGTTCAAAGCGCGATCAAAGTGGGTCACTCCTTCCGCTTCGTTGCACATCGAACGTCCGCAGTCGATCAGCAGAATGATGTTCTGATTTTTTTCGACCACATATTCACGACTGACCAACTCCTGATGGCGCGAAGTCGCTTTCCAGTCGATGCTGCGAAATTCATCCCCGCGCCGGTATTCACGCAGGCGGTCGAATTCCGTGCCTCTGCCCCTTAAACGCGAGAGTTTAATGCCGGTTTCCGCCAGTCGATTGCGGCGGGCCAGCAGTTCCACGCCATGTACGGCTTTGATATCCGGGTAAATGCGGACTTCCTGATGAATGTCCCGCTCGTCATAAATCGTCCAGAGTTTGAGCCGGCTGCTCATCTGCAGAAACACGCGCCGAAACCGGTTCTTCCCCCGGTGCAGCGGGACGACATGATAGATGCTGTATTGATGTTTGTTCGGCAGCAGTTCAATATCAAACGGCAGATCCGAATAATGACAAGGCTGCGGCGGTTCGTCGTGTACGTGTACCTTGAGCGGAACCGGGCCGCGATTCGTAAACCAGAGCTTCACGCTGTTCGGCGTGCCGACACTCAGAACCTCTTTCGCATCGCGGTGAACTTCAATTGCCAGCAGCGAAGGCGTGATCACCAGATCCACCAGCGCCAGCAGGAAAACGCCGAGACAGATCAAGATGCCCGCCTGTCCCGCTTCCGGCCAGATGGTTCCCAGAGCAAACGGAATCATGGCGGCGGCGAACAGAAACAGTAAAGTAAGACGGGGCATCATTGGCGAGGCGCCTCTACACTCTCCAGAATTTCCCGAATGACGTCATCCACATTCATGCCTTCAATTTCTGCTTCGGGATGCAGGCGGATGCGATGACGGAGAATCGGCAACGACAGTTCCTTGACATCATCGGGAACCACAAAATCCCGCCCCTGACAGGCCGCCATCACGCGCGTACTGATCAGCAGATTCACACTCGCACGGGGACTGGCACCGACTTCAATCGTAGGCCAGCTGCGGGTGCGCGAAACAATTGAAGTGATGTATTGAATGATCGAAGGTTCAACAATAATTTCCGTCGCCCGTTTCTGAATGGCCAGAACCGTTTCCGAATTCAAAACCGCTTCCATGCCGAAGCTGCTCAGATCGCGGTTATCCCTGCCCGACGCGTACAGATCAAGGATTGCATTTTCCTGATCCTGTGTCGGATAGTCAACCATCAGTTTGAACATGAACCGATCCAGTTGCGCTTCCGGCAGGGGGTATGTCCCTTCCTGTTCCAACGGATTCTGCGTGGCGATTGTGATGAAGGGACGATCCAGCGGATAGGTTTTTCCATCTACGGAAACCTGACGTTCCTGCATCGCTTCCAGCAGCGCCGACTGCGTTTTAGCAGGCGCCCGGTTGACTTCGTCGGCTAACAGCAGATTGGTAAACAGCGGCCCCTGATTGAACGTGAAGGTTTTCTCGTGCATGTCATACACGGAATGTCCGGTGATATCCGAGGGCATCAAGTCGGGCGTAAACTGAATCCGGCGGAATTTGCTCGACAGGACGTGACTGAGCGCATTCACCAGCAGGGTTTTCCCCAGGCCCGGCACCCCTTCGATCAAGACATTTCCTTCACAGAACAAGGCAATCAAAACACCTTCCACCAGATCTGCCTGACCCATGAGAACTTTCCCCACTTCGGTCAGCGAGCGTTGATAGTAATCTTCGATTTGAGAAACATCCATGAATGAACCGTAGCCCTGACTGCCTATCTGAAGTAAGTAAACTCATACCCGATTTTAGCATCGCTGATCCGGAACCGGGAAGCCCTGAGCCGTTTATTCTAAATCCAATCCGACTTGAATATCGAGCGACTCAGTCAAGAACTGGCAGGTTTTTCCAAATTGGCTGATCTTAACACATACTGCACTGATTCCTTAAAATCACCTGACCAGATTGAGTAGAGACTGAAAAGATTCCCCTTGACGCCCGCCCGACGTTCGCCATGATCTGCTCTCTGATGTGTGTCGCGCGCGTGAGCACTACAGGTTCAGCGGAAGAACCGGAACCCCTGAAAAAATCGGCACTATAAAACCCCCTCGTTTCAGCCAGATTGAACAATAACCGGCCTTTCAAAGTTATGCGATCGACACACATCAACGCACATGGCACCCTGTCAACCAGGTTCGTCACAACCTCAACACTTATCACCACTCCCTCGCCACACATTCCGTTTCGCTTTCCCTTGACCGTCCCACGCACATCCCGAAAATCGTCCACCATCAATGGGGTAGCAGACAACCCCGGGAAAACAAACCAGCGGACAGAGAATGGATCAATCATAAAACAAAACCAGTTCAAGATTTCATACCAGAAAAGTAGGGTGCGGACCCATGTGTCCGCCCGCCTGCCGACGTTCCAACCAAAACACAAATGCGAAGGAAACAACATCAAACCAGTCACGTGCCTCCATCATCACAGTCATTCCGTGTGGAACTGTTGGCAAGCCAACAGCGATCGAGCAAAAAAACACCCACCCATCATGAGCGGCACGGCACGAGCCGCCGCTTCCCTCCCACCAGGAAAATCAAACTTTTCCCGTACGGCAAATCCTACCAGATACCACCGCCCCCACGCAGATGAACATCCCGCACTTCGATCCGACAAATTCAAAAAGGAATCGTAAAACCATCTCTTCCCGCTTGGTTTCGATCCTGAACTTTTAGTATCTTTGAACCTTGATCGTGAAATGAATAGTTCCCTATTGAAAATCCGCTGCAAAAACTGAGTTTCTCTGCGGACAGAATATCAATCAGACCGGAAAAGAACCGATGACTGCGAAGAATTTTAAGCCGGTGAAAACAGGTGTTATTGGTCTGGGTCGATTCGGGCGATTGCATGCATTGACGTTATCTCGGCTGGCAGAAGCGGAACTGGTGGCAGTGGTGGCGCGTCGAGAGGAGAGCCTGGCTGCCCTCAGCAAAGAACTTCCCGATGTGCCCGGGTGGACGAATCTGACTCAGGCAATTGAGGAGTCGGGCGCAGAGGCGTGGGTTGTCGCCTGTACGACGCAGTCGCATGTGACGGTCGCGCGAGAACTGCTCGAACGTGGTAAAGTGGTGTTGTTGGAAAAGCCGATTGCGGAGAGTCTGCAAGAAGCGGAAAGCCTTGCTCCCCTGGTGCAGCCCGACTCCAGTAACCTGATGCTGGGACACATCGTGCTGTTTAACAGCGAGTTTCAGGAACTGCGGGAGGTGGCCCGCGAACGGGGTCCGATTTCTTATATCGATTGCGTACGACATCGTCCCGCGAGCATTGTCGAGAACTTTCCGGGCGAGAACCCCTTACATGCTGCGATGGTGCATGACCTGTACGCGACGCAGGTGTTACTCGATCGCGCGGAACCGGATCATTTCAGTGCCCAATTTCATCGGACGGCCGCAGGCGATATTGATCTGGCACTGGCACAACTCAAGTGGAACGAAGGTCCGGTGGCATCGTTTGCTGCCTCGTATTTAACTCCCGCAGGGATGCCGCCACGCGGGTTTGACAGAACCGAAGTGTTTGGCGTGGGCTGGTCGGCGCGGATTGAACCGAACCCACGACCGATCTCTGTCTGGGACAGTGCAGCCTCCTGGCCTCTGGCGCTGGAAGTGCGTGCCAACCCGCCCAGCGGCATGATGGCGGAAGAGTTGCGTTGCTTCTGCCGGGTCGTGCGCAACGTGGAAGCAGTGCCCACCGGAGCAACCTACTCCGATGCCATGCAGGTACAACGCTGGATGGAAAAACTGAACGCGTTTGTCTAACCAGCCGCAGGGCATTAGCCCGGTTTATTTTAGTTCAATAGCAACCGGGGCTAA
>CAXBFD010000108.1:0-20560 GCA_963974925.1 uncultured bacterium
GTTTGACGATTCGATTTCCGAGCAGGAATTGATCACGCAATTCGCGCAACTGCGAGTGCCGCGGCACTTGTTCAAATTTCTGTATCGGCTGATTGTCGATCACTGTAATCACTATACGGTTGATAATCCGAGCTGGAAAATCAATCGGGAAACGCTGCATAAGGTGCTCAGCCTGTTCCAGCGGGATCTGGATGCCTTTGATCGCGGAATGGGAACAGGTTGAAAATGGTCTGAAGTTGCGGTAGCTTAGATGGGTAACAAACCTGACTTCCTCCTACCGGAATCATCTTCATGCACACAAATCTCAACCGACGTGAAATGCTGGCAGCCACAGGCGGTGTCCTGGCAGCCGGTTTTTCCGCTGGCACATCTGCAGCCGCCAGTCCTGCCAGAAATCGCAGTGCCGCCGAGCCGTTCCGCTACTGCTTTAACACGAGCACCGTACGCGGCCAGAAACTGGGTATCGTCGAACAGATTGATCTGACTTCCCAGGCCGGCTACGACGCGATCGAACCCTGGATGCGTGACATCGACCAGTACGTGAAGGACGGCGGTTCGCTGGCCGACTTGAAAAAACGCATTCAAGATTCGGGTTTGACGGTCGAGAGCGCCATCGGTTTTGCGCAGTGGATCGTTGACGACGACGAAGTGCGCCAGCAGGGCTTCGAACAGGCGAAGCGGGATATGGACACGTTGCGTCAGATTGGCGGGATTCGCATCGCCGCCCCGCCTACCGGAGCGACGAAGCAAAACGACCTCAATCTGTTTGAAGCGGCCAAACGTTATCGCGCGTTGCTGGAGCTGGGCGATCAGATGGGCGTGACTCCCCAGGTTGAAGTCTGGGGTTTTTCCCAGTCACTCTCGCGTCTGGGTGAATCGATGTTTGTCGCCATTGAAAGCGGTCACCCCAAAGCGTGTCTGCTGCCGGACGTGTATCATATTTATAAAGGGGGCTCTGATTTCGCCGGCCTGGGATTGCTGAGCGGTTCCGCCGTGCAGGTTTTTCACGTGAATGATTATCCCGCCGATCCGCCGCGGGAAACGATCAACGATGCAAACCGTGTTTATCCCGGCGATGGCGTGGCTCCTTTGTCCGATATTTTCCGCATGATTCATCAGGCCGGGTTTCGCGGCGTGTTATCGCTGGAGTTATTCAATAAAGATTACTGGCAGCAGGATGCGCTGGTAGTGGCGCAAACCGGTTTGAGAAAAACCAGAGAAGCCGTGCAACGGGCGAAACTTGACCAAAGCGTTAAAGCTGACTGAATGTGAAACGGATTGCCCTCTTATTCGAGTTTGGTTCTTTGAACGGGGGCGAGCATTCCATGCTGGCGGTCCTCGCTCAACTGCATCAACGATCTTTTGAGTTTGTTGCGTTCTGCCCGGCGGACAGTCCGTTGGCAGCGCAGCTGGCGCAGTTGCAGGTGGAATGTTATCCGGTCACGTTTCACAACGCAGAGGGGCAGCGACTGTCGCGTGAAGCGGTGGCGGAACAGCTGTTGCCGACGTTGCAGGCGGGCCACTTTGATTTGCTGCATGCCAACAGCCTTTCGATGTCACGTTTGACCGGTGCGCTGGCGGCGCAGTTGCCTGTTCCCTGTTCCGGGCACTTGCGGGATATCATCAAACTCAGCCGGGCAGCGAACGCGGATTTGAATCAGAATCGGCGGCTGATTGCAGTCTCGGAGGCAACCCGGTCATTTCACATCAACCGGGGACTTCAGGCGGAAAAGGTGACGGTCTGCTATAACGGCGTTGATGTCGACCGCTTTCAGCCACGCCCTGCGACGGGGCTGCTCCAACGGGAACTGGGTCTGGCCAGCGATACCAGGCTCTGTTTAACCATCGGCCAGATCGGGCTCCGCAAGGGGCAGAATATTCTGGCGGAGGCAGCGAAACTGCTGACAGAGGGGGGAGATTTGAGCACCCATTTTCTGCTTGTCGGGGAAAGGCACTCGCAGAAACAGGAGAGCATCGAATTTGATCAGGGGCTTACAGCCGCCTTTGCGCAACCCGCCTTACATGGCCGCCTGCATCGCCTGGGTTACCGGGAAAACATTGAAGGACTCATGAACGAAGCCGACCTGCTGGTGCATCCGGCCAAGCAGGAACCGTTGGGGCGGGTGTTACTGGAAGCGATTGCCAGCGGGCTGCCGATTGTGGCGACGGATGTGGGCGGTACGCGTGAGATCGTGCAGCATGAAGTCTCGGCGTTGCTGGTCCCCGCGAATGATGCGGTGGCTCTTGCGGCTGCCATCACACGGACCCTGAGTGATCGGAGTCTGATCCAGATATTGTCAGCAGCGGCGCGGCAGCGGGCTCTGGCCTGTTTTACCAGCGTGCAGGCCAGCCAGCGACTCGCAGCAGTGTGGGACGAAGCTTGCCGTTGATTGGTTACCGGATGCGCAGTGAAGGGCGTGCAGCAATTTTCATTGTCGGCATTCAACAATGGATGCCGGATGAATCAAAATGATCTTAGAATGAAACTTAAAGAAGCTGTTACGAAGTTTTTTGAACAACGCGTAAAACACGTGCACAGAGAACACTGGAGGCGGCGCTGATTTCTGAACTACAGGACGGCTGGCGGTGGCCGGTGAATAGGATTGCAGTGCACAAACTGTTTTTATTCGTGCGCACGGCGCTTACTACGCAGCTTAAGAAAAACCAGCAGACGTCAATCGCGAAAAGTGCCTGTTTTCCCGTAAAACAGCGATAAGCGGGTGCGGACGCGGGTCGACCGATCGGCTTTACGCCGTCTCGCCGGGATGGAATTCATTCCAGCGTTTCCAGGCATAATCCCATTCCATCCAGAGTCTTAACACAGACCAGAGAATCCGCATTTTGCTGACCTGATCCGGGGGGAGTTTTGATTGCGATTCGGTTGCCTGTTGTGTGGCTTCGGCCAATCCCCAGACTTTTGCCAGCTCCCGACAGAGATTGTCGGCGGTGAGATCGAATTCCGCTTCTTCCGAAACAAAGCCGGCGGCATCAGCCATGACGAACAACTCGAACAGCTGACCCCGATAAGGGTCGAGTTCCAGCGGTCTGGTTTCCGCTTCTGCTTCGCTGACCAGTCTGGCAACGCGCTGGATGATATCGTTGGCTAACGCCTGAGGGGCACCTGATACATTAGAGGCAGGGTCAAATGACATGGTTGCGTCGTTCACTCTCTTGAAAGCTCAAAATCTGCTCGAATTTAAAAACAAAAACACACCCTGATCCAGTGGGTCAGGGTGTGTTTAAAGAATATCGAATCTGGTCCGCTTCGGCAACCACCGCTGCTTGATTCGTCGTGTCTCTCATAAACGCAGGCAGAAAAAGTCTGTCCGTTCAGGGAAGCAGGAAGATCAGGCCAGTTGCTGTAAGTCCTTCGGTAACTGCCGCTTTGGTATTCCAGGGAATTCCGTTGATGCGTTTGGGCGTGTACTCACCCGGGCGATAATAGCCGAGAGGATAAACTTTTTTCCTCACAGGGTCGATGCTCATCTGATAAGGCAAGGCGAGCAGTTGTCCGGTGAATCGTCCCATTGAGACGAACGGCTGTATCAGGTCTTTGCGCGAATTTCCGTACCGTTCCAGGTTGGGATCTTCGAAGTAGAGCGGATTGTAATTCAGGTTAGACGCTTCCCAGGTATAGATGCTTTCCGTGAAGTTACGCCCCTCATAAGGCTGACGGCTGAGCTGGTATTCCTGAGGACATTCCATGATATGCCCGCCATCTTCTGACAATTTACAGGGTTTTCCATCCGGACGCGGACAGAGATTTCTGCATGGTTCATTTTTAGCGATGTCAGGATCGGGTTCATAATCAAAGAACGGGTTGATACCGGCAATTTTTTTCAACAGGTGCGGGACTTCGTCTTCGAGATCTTCCCCTGCGTACTTCAGATCATCAGATTCGGGAGAGGCAGCCGCTTTATCGAATTGCTTCTGTGTGGTGATAAAACTGGATCCACGCTCATCAGAATCAGGAAACAGGGGAACGATCTGCTGGCTGTTGCTGGCAGGACTTACCGGTTCCCGGGTGTTGAAATCCAGATTTTTCGTGGACGTGCCGGTGACAGGCTGTTTTTCTTCCAGACCAATTGTTTTAAATGGTTGCACCGCAGGCGCGAAAGTGTCTACGGGCGCGTTATTGACGGGGGCAGCGATCGTACTGGCTCCCGCGGGTTCGGGCAGGCTGTTGCCAGTTCCTGAGCTGACGGAGGCGGGCGGAATCTGATCTGGAATCTGACGAAATTCGGGTACGAATTCGAGTTCTTCGGACGCCTTATCGGTTTTACGCTGTTCTCTGCGTTCTTTCCGATCCTGCTTTTTGGTCTCTCGTTTATTCTCGCGGGACAGCGACTCCCAGCGTTTTTCCGCTGAGCGACCTTTCAGTTCTTCCCACGTTTGCGCGGTAGAATCTGACTGTGTGAGAAACGGATCTATCGTAGAAGCAGGTTCCGCAGCGAGTGCGAACGGGCTCAGACTGAGCGCGAGCGCCATGGTCGGTAACCAACGCAAGCGACGGTTATTCCATAGGTGAATGTTCGGCTGTGTAATTTGGTGCTTCCTGAGTGACTGAAATATCATGCGGATGGTTCTCCCTAACCGTTGCTGCAGAGACCTGAATAAATTTGGCTTCCGTTCGCATTTCCGCGACAGAATTGACGCCTAAATAACCCATTCCTGCCCGCAGTCCACCCACGAGTTGATAAAGCAGATTTTGCAGTGGCCCTTTATAGGGGACACGTCCTTCCACTCCTTCAGGAACCAGTTTTTTCGCAGAGTCTTTTCCGTCTTGACTAATTGAACTTTGGCGATAGCGTTCGCTACTACCTTTCACCATTGCTCCCATTGATCCCATACCACGGTAGCGTTTGAAGCTGCGTCCCTGATACAAAAACAATTCGCCCGGACTTTCATCCAGACCTGCGAGCAATCCTCCTAACATTACCGTATGGGCACCGGCTGCCAGTGCTTTGGCAATATCACCACTGTAACGAATACCCCCATCAGCGATGATCGGAATTCCTGACCCTTCTAAAGCTTTTGCGGCATTGGAAATGGCCGTTAATTGTGGAACCCCCACACCGGAGATAATTCGCGTCGTACAAATCGACCCGGGACCAATTCCGACTTTGACCGCATCAGCACCTGCCTCTGCCAGATCACGGGCACCTTGCTCTGTCGCCACATTTCCGGCGACCACATCAATGTCCCATCGTTTTTTGATTTCTCTCACGGTCTGTACTACATTGCCGGAATGGCCATGAGCACTGTCAACAACCAGGAGATCAACCCCCGACTCAATCAGTAAAGCGACTCGTTCGTAATCATGTACACCAACGGCAGCCCCGACTCGCAGCCGTCCTCGTGAATCTTTTGAGGCCAGCGGGAACTGCAACGTCTTGTCGATGTCCTTAATCGTAATAAGTCCCTTCAGTTGATAATTTTCGTCAACCAGCAGAAGTTTCTCGACCTTATTTTCCAATAATATCCGCTGCGCTTCCTCAAGTGTTGTATCTCCTGCAGCCGTCACAAGCTTATCTTTCGTCATTACTTCAGAAATGCAGGTGTCTGGCGTGTCAAGAAATCGTAAGTCTCTGCTCGTTAAAATCCCCACAAGTTTCCCATTTTCCGTGACGGGGACACCTCCAATGTTTCTCCGCTTCATAATTTCGGCAGCTTCTGCCACTGTTGCTACGGGGGGGAGGGTAACAGGATCAACGATGACACCGTGTTCGCTGCGTTTGACCAGGTCGACCTGCATCGACTGCTGTTCCGGCGTCATATTCTTGTGGATGACGCCAATACCGCCTTCCTGGGCCATCCCAATGGCCATATCACTTTCTGTGACTGTGTCCATGGGGCTGCTGATGATGGGAACATTAAGGGGGATATTTTTGGTGAGTTGGGTGGCAACACTGACTTCGGAAGGCATTACTTCACTATAAGCGGGCTGCAGCAAAACATCATCGAAGGTAATTCCCTGACAGATAATTCGATCTTCCATTGTTCCTCTCCTTCGCGTCTCTTTAATGTATTTTCTAGAATGGTTTGATTTTATAGGAAAATATTTTTTATAAAACCAGTTCTCTCTGATTGACCAGTTCTCGCCCATTGGTTTGGACTCTGGTCGATTTTTAAATGCCCGTCGATTGTGCACCCGTCTGTTGTGCGATTTGTTCCTGAAACGAATTTGCCAGTTCGATCATTTCGGAAATCGTAAATTCTTCGGCCCGCGCTTTTTCGATTTCGATGCCGTGGACTGATAAAATCTCATCGACAGCCGACTTGGTCAGTTGCTTGCTATACATGCTTACGATAGTGCTGCGCATCAATTTTCGTCGGTGCTGGAAGATCCGTCTCAGAAAATCCTGAAAGAAGACACGGTCTTTGATCGTTTCTTTGAGCTTCGGGTTCGGAGTGAGCTGCATGATGGCAGAATCAACTTTGGGCCGCGGCCAGAAAACGGTGGGTCCCAGTTTTTTCAGAAGTTTGACAAAACATTGCGACTGCAGCCAGACCGACAAAGCACCGTAATTGGAACTCGATGGTTTAGAGCACATCTTTAAGCCGAGTTCATATTGAATCGTTACCACCATGCGAGTCCAAGGGAGATCGGAGGCGACGATGTTGGAAATAATCGGCGTAGCGACGTTGTAGGGTAGATTGGCGACCAGTTTGAGTTGGCTGCCGGGATTGGCGGCCAGTTGTTTTTCAATCGCATCGAGTACCGTGGGGGACATGTGATTTTTATTTTTTAAGGCATCACAATTGAGCAGTGTGATATTGTCGTACCTTTGGATGGCTTCACTGGCCAGCGTATGCATGTTGTGATCGTATTCGACCGTAATGACGTGTAGGGCCCGCTGTGCCATAAACGTCGTCATCCCGCCGGTTCCGGTGCCAATCTCGAGCACAATATCCTGCGGTTGAATATTGCCGTGTTGAACGACGTACTCGACGATATTCATATCGATCAGAAAGTTTTGACCCAGATCAGAGCGCGGGTTAAAGCCATGCCGCTCGAAGAGCTGCATTAAATAAGATCGAGTCTGCCTTTCATCGTCTTTCATTGAAACCATCAAGTGTTAAGGGAATCAGTTTTTGTACATACTTCCCAAGGATGTCTGTTTCGAGATTCACAATACTGCCAACCTGTTTTTGTCCTAATGTGGTCACTTCCAGTGTATGCGGTATTAACGCGATACTGAAAGCCGTCTGCTGGCATTCCACAATCGTCAAACTGATTCCATCTACGGTGATCGATCCTTTGGGCACCATTTGCAGGGCCAGTTCCCGGGGAACATCAAACCACATCGTGATCCATTCACCATCCCTGTCGATCGACTGGATCGAGCCCACGCCATCCACGTGTCCCTGGACAAAGTGACCACCCAGGCGGCCATCGGCGGCCAGAGGGCGTTCAATGTTGACCTGATCACCCAGGTTCAACAGCCCCAGGCTGGTTTTGGCAAGGGTTTCTGCGCCGGCTTGAAACTTCAGGCAGCCGTCGCTGATTTCCACAACCGTCAGGCAGCAGCCGTTGATGGCCACACTATCCCCGATGTGGGCATCATTCGTAATGAGCTCCGAAATCTCAAGAGTTAAATCGACGGCTGAGCCGTTCTTTTCCAAAAGCTGAACGGTACCTCGAGCCTCGACCAGTCCCGTAAACATCGGCGACAGCACCTTTAAGGTTCGATAAAATGGATGAAACGAGTCAGTTTCTCAAATTTGTCTCGATTTGTATAGTCGCCCGGAGACAACTTCTCCCCAAAAAGCATGAATTGGCGCTGAAAATGCGAAATAGCAGAATAATACGGGGATCGCCAGTTCTCGCACCAGGAAGATCAACGCCATGGAAAAGACCAGTTGAATGACATGCCGGCGGCTGCGTCGACCTGTGAACAATTGATTAAATACATGGGCGTAATGAATGCGTGAGACCATCAGAGCGGCGAGGGCCAGCGTGATCCAGGGGAGCGACCATTCCACCGCCGGGATCAGCCACTGAGAGATTGTTTGCGTGATCGACCCCGTCTCTGATTCTGCCAGCTTATACAGGCCGCGCATGGAAATGGGGAAGGATGCCACCGCTCCTGCGGCTGCAGGGGAAGGGAGGCCGCTGAAACCCGTATGAGAATCGTCTTCCTCGGTTTCCACATTAAACCGGGCTAATCTTAAAATCGTACAGACGGCAAACAGCAGCGCAATCACCCACAGCAGTCGGGGATGGTATTCGGTGCGAAATTGAATCATCTGCAACATCAGAAACGCAGGGGCAACGCCGAAGCTGATGGCGTCGCACAGGCTGTCAAGTTGCGCGCCAAATTCACTGGTCTGGTTCGTCCAGCGGGCAGCGCTTCCATCCAGTGCGTCGAACAGCATGGCAACAAAAATCAACACGGCAGCAATAAACAGATGCTGGTTATCGAACGAATTGTAAAGTCCCGGAGATGTGCCAAGGATACGGGTTAATCCGCCGCCGCTCGCTGCCTGCCCGAGAAATTCCGGACCTACTTTCGCGGCGTAGGTGATGGCGCCGAATCCGCAGGCGGCATTGCCTAACGTCAATAATGTCGGGAGCACGGCGATCAGTTTACGCTTTTTCATCAGTTTCCTCAGTCGTTGATGCCATGCTTTTCCCGGACGAGGGATACTTCGCCAGGATCGTTGAACCGGCCTTCAGTTTGTCGCCAGGTTTTGCCAGAATTTCCAGCCCTTCTTCTTTGGGAAATACGATGACTGTGCGGGATCCCAGCTTAATCATTCCAAACTGCGTGCCCTTCAGAAGTTCGTCCCCCGGTTTCAGCCGACAGACAATGCGGCGGGCGATCGCGCCGGTGATTTGCTGCACGAGCATCGGCCTCAAAGCGGGTTCCGGCGTCTGCAGGTAAACCTCCAGGCGCTCGTTTTCACGCGTGGATTCGGGGCGCAACGCATTCAGGCATTTTCCCGGTTTATAAGCTAATTTGATAATTTTACCAGCGACAGGCATGCGATTGATGTGCACATTGAAGATGGAGAGAAAAATGCCGATCTCGATGGCGGGACCACCAATGAAATCATGGTGGGCAATTTCTTCAATGGTATCAAACGTGCCATCTGCGGGGGAGACGACGACTCCCTCGCCTTCCGGAATCTGGCGTTTCGGGTTTCGAAAGAACCAGACAATTTCCAGTCCCAGTAAAAATAATGCGAAGACCAGAAACCAGCCAATGCCCGCGAGGATGCCTGACGGTTGAGTATTGAGCAGCAGTCCTGTTACGAGACCCATTCCACCAAAGAACACGACCGAGAGAACGAGCAGTTCCGCCAGACCTTCACGGGCAAACGGGAGCTGGCTGCGGTAAGCGAACGGATCGTCTTTTGCGTCCCAGTAATATCCCCCCTGGTTTTCATAATATTTCAGGTCGCGGGGGTCGAGCACTTCGTGCGGGCACGGGTTAAAGTCCCCTTTGCGAGTCCCCTGCATGCGTTGCACATAACCACGGCGGAATGTCTTCAGCCAGAACCGGCGCCAATACCCCCACCCCATTTCCAGATGGATAATAATCCCGCCTCCCGGCTGTATCGTTGTGAGCTGGGGGTCCATCGGTTCCACAGAAAGCGGCGTGTAAGGCTTTCGTGCAGTTTGTTTATTTATTTGTGGAGAGGTTGAACTCATGAGAAGATTATTTCAGTTGCTATGAATATCATTTGGGTTTCAAGAGGGTGTTTTGTCATTCAGCAGCACGTGTCCCTCAGTCGCTTCAGTCTAGCAGGATTCGTCCGTTCTGACGAGATTCCGCTTTGTTTCCGATTCGTTTTAATCCGTTTTCGTGAACGGCGATACCTGCAAACCGAAACAACCCGATCAGGGGCGCTGTTTTATGTTGTGCGCAGAAAATGGTGGAAAACCGTTGATTTTAATGGTTATTTCCACCCGGGTTGCATCTGCAGGCCTGGTAAGTAGTGGGGATTGCAGGGGCCGACTATTTCCCTGTGTCTGAGAAAGATTCATACAATCTAAACTCAGTCATTTGAGCTTACCCTTTATTTCTGCTAAAAAGAGGCGTCTTAGAGCAAAGTATATCAAATATTGTTGATGTGTTGCAGATTCAACAGATCGAGTTCATTTAATAGAAATATATTAGGAAACACAAACGATGAGTATTGCCATTAGTTCCGTTCATGCCCGTGAAATTCTTGACAGTCGCGGGAATCCCACAGTGGAAGTGGATATCGAGTTGGAAGATGGAACGATCGGTCGCGCTGCTGTCCCCAGCGGCGCCAGCACGGGAATGCATGAAGCCTGTGAATTGCGTGATACCGATAAAAAAGACCGCTTTCTGGGTAAAGGTGTTCAGCAGGCGGTTCTGAACGTCAACACCGAAATCGCCGACATTCTGATTGATCTCGACGTTTGCGATCAATTACTGATCGACCGGGTCATGCTGGATCTGGATGGCACTGAAAATAAATCGCGACTGGGCGCCAATGCGATTCTGGCTTGCTCACTGGCAGCCGCGCATGCAGCCGCACATGCATCTGATCTGCCTTTATTCCGTTATCTGGGTGGTGTCGGTGCAAACCGTCTGCCTGCCCCGATGATGAATATCATCAACGGCGGCGAGCACGCCAGCAACGGAATTGACCTGCAGGAATTCATGGTCATGCCGCTGGGTTTTGATAACTTCAGTGACTCGCTGCGTTGTGGAACAGAAATTTTCCACTCCCTGAAGAAAGTGCTTTCTTCCAAAGGGCTGAGTACAGCCGTCGGCGATGAAGGGGGCTTTGCTCCCGATCTTCCCAACAGTGAAGACGCCATTGATGTTATTTTGACGGCGATCGAAAAAGCGGGTTACAAAGCCGGCGATCAGGTGAAAATTGCACTGGATGCGGCTTCCACCGAATTCTACAACACGAAAACAGGAATCTACACCGTCGAAGGGCGAGAATTCGATTCCGCAGGCATGGTCGATTTCCTGGCAGCCTGGGTTGATAAATACCCGATCTGTTCCATCGAAGATGGACTGGCCGAAGATGACTGGGCCGGCTGGAAACTTCTGACAGACCGTCTGGGAGACAAAGTGCAGCTGGTGGGTGATGACCTGTTCGTGACCAATCCCAAGCGTTTACAGCGCGGCATTGATGAGGGTATCGCGAATAGTATTCTGGTCAAAGTCAACCAGATTGGAACGCTGTCTGAGACCATCGAAGCAGTGCAGCTGGCCGGCCGGAATGGATATACCGCCGTCATGAGCCACCGTTCGGGTGAAACGGAAGATACGACGATTGCAGATCTGGCAGTCGCTCTCTCCACCGGTCAAATCAAAACCGGTTCAGCCAGTCGAACCGATCGTATCTGCAAGTACAATCAGTTACTCAGAATCGAAGAGATTCTGGGAACGGAAGCGACCTTTGGCGGTACGATTTCCTGAACGGTTCGCAGAGGAAATGTTAGAATCAGCTCCCCTTTGAGTTCTCGAAGGGGAGTTTTTTTGCGCAGACTTCAACAATCGTCAGATTGGAAACAAGGCGTGTAACCGCTACTGTTTGCCAGTTGATGAAGATTCCCGCCCCGCCATGTCGATTTTGATTGGAGTGAAACGCACGTTGTCTATTTCCTGACTTCCTTGAATCGAATCAATACCGGGATTGCCTGTTTTGTCTGTCAAATTGAATCAGAATGAAGAATCCAGATATGCCTGGATCATTTCGATGACATTCTGGATCTTTCTGTTTATTGCTGCGAGCATGTTTGCCGCGGTGGTACTGGCGCCCCGTTATCTGTCTTATTTAAAATTACGGAATGAATATCTTGCGAATCAGGTACAGCTGGTTTCGCTGGAAAATCAGGTCGAATATCTGAAACAAATTGCCCATTCCCTGGAGCACGATCCGGAATTCCGGTCT
Source organism: uncultured bacterium (assembly GCA_963974925.1). Classification (GTDB taxonomy): domain Bacteria; phylum Planctomycetota; class Planctomycetia; order Planctomycetales; family Planctomycetaceae; genus Gimesia. Next base: position 11,890 of record CAXBFD010000108.1, read on the forward strand.
GAAGTGGCGCGAGTTGATTTTGACGCAGTTTGTCCGGGAGAAGAGCGAATTTCGGTCGACCCTGATCTGGCTCTGGATGTGCCTCAATGGAATCCCAATCATAAAATTCCCGTCATCAATCGGTCCTGGTATCAGCCGATGCTGAGCGTGTTGAGCGACAATCAAAAAATCCGCTCATCCATTTTACTGACTGCTGCGGTGATCGTGGTTTTATCATTCACTTTCCTGCATGAATCTCAGTCCAGACAGTTAGAGACCGTAACCCGATCGACTCGAAACATCGTGGGCACGTTTCTTTCCCGGTATCAGATTTCAGAGGATGCGGCGGAAGAAGAAGGCTGATGAAAGCGATTCAAACTCGCTGGCCTGATTGTGCTGGATTTGCAGGTTTTTCGGTGTATGACACTTTTTGTGATCTTGGTTATTGCGCCCGGGGATCTTGTTATTCAGATTGTGCCTTGTATAGCTTCCGCCTCTGCGAAATCTCATCCAAAGCAGGCCGCTGAAATCAAATTCAGTTCGGCTGATCTGTGAAATCAGACGATTTGTTTCTTAGTCGCATTTAATGGATCTTCATCGCTGAAGGGCATCACGGTATGAAAAAGGAGGCAAATGCCGCCGTTTCATTGGCAGCAGAATTCAGACTCAGAAGCTGGGCACGGAAACACTATGTATCGGCTGATCAACGGAAAGAAACATGGAATCCCATTGTACTCGCTGAAATGAGAATTAAGGATCAGGAAATGCTTGAGACAGAAAACAATAGTATGAAAGCACGTGTTTCATCGATGTATGTACCATTGGCTCCCGGAGTCTCATGTCGAATTGATGAAGCTCACTACGAGGCTTCAGCGCCTCATATCCTGAAAATGCAGGACTCATCAACGCGCTACCTTCGCAAAATCGCTGATGAACTGGTTGGCGAGTAATCAACTCTCGCAGCGACTTTCATTTTCTGGGACCGACATAATCGTCCACAAAGGCGTCCAGTTGTAACACATCAAGTCGGTCCATCTGCTCGGACTTTTCATCACCTGTCTGAAGCGGCGGTTCATAATCGGCGGCTGCTGTGATTCGGATCCGTTTTGGCGCAATTCCTTTTTGAATCAGATACAGCATCACCTGCCGCCCGCGATCATAGGTTAATACCAGTTTATCGTGTACCGGTGCATCAGCGGGCAGGGGGCTGATTGAAGTGTGTGATCTCAATTCGATCTTATTCGGTTTGCCAGCCAGTTCCGGGATGATCTGATCTAACTTTTCCTTACGTGTCGGATCGAGATCGATCTCGATCTGATTATAATGCAGGGATTCTCCCACTTTTACGGGAACGCCCTCCCGCGCCCGGTAAACCCGGACGTCGCTCCCTTCAATGGAACGCGTCTTGATTCCGCCTCTGCCTCGCTCGGGGCTATCCGTATAGGCGCCCAGCATGCTCATCTGCTCAATCATGGAATTCATCGGGAAATATTTACCCGGAGGAGAAACAGGGCCTGTGCGATATCCGGTGTAATTTTGAATGGATTCCAGGATCGCCCGGAACTTTTCATCATTGACGATTTCGCTCAAAGAAACCAGCATGATGAAAAATGTGAGCAGGAGTGACATCATGTCGCCATAGGTCACCACCCATTCCGGAACTCCTGGTGGGGCATCATCTTCCATGACAGTGCATTCCTGGAGAAAATAAAAAGCCAGATTTACCGATCGGCTGAAATTGCCGATCGATCGAAATCTCATATTTCATATATAAACAGAATCGTCACAGGAGCCGTCTCAGCTTACGGGATTTTCTCAAACCAGACGACTTCACGGGCATTTTCTGAAGGAACCCAGGGGTTTGTTGCAGTGAAACAAACAATACCAAGGGTATAAAATGCCCCTCAGTTCATTGACGAATGCAATAAATATCTACAACATTAGGGTTTAAGAATCATCAAATCCATGCGGACCACGGTCAGGCTCTCAGTCTGAATTGCCTGGTCAAAACAAAGGAAGTAGTCCAAGGATGTCGAGCCCCCTCATTGTTCAGCAGTCTGAGTTTATCGCCTTATGTGAGCAAATCTTAGAAGCGGGCATCGTTGCATTCGATACAGAATTCGTTTCGGAGTTTACTTATCGTCCCGAACTTTCTCTGTTGCAGTTCGCCTTCAACGGCAAAGAAGTGGCCGTCGATCCTTATGAAGTGAAAGATTTATCCCCCTGGTGGGATATCATGACGAATGATTCCACAACAGTCATCGTGCATGGGGGGCGTGAAGAGGTTCGATTTTGTCGGCATTTTTCGGGAGCGAAACCGCAAAAGCTGGTTGATTTGCAGGTCGCGGAAGGGTTGCGGTCCCGCAGCTTTCCGATGTCTTATACTGCGATTGTTGCCCGGGTGTTGAATGAGAAGGCGGGCAGTAAAGAGACTCGCACAGACTGGCGCCGCAGACCTCTGACTCAGCAGCAAATCAAGTACGCGCTGGATGATGTAAAATATGTAGCCAAGATCTGGAAAATACAGGAAAAGGAGCTGGCAGATCTGGGACGGCTTTCGTGGGCAGAAGCCGAGTTTCAACGAATGATTGACGAAGTGGATTCCGAATTTCATCGTGAAAACTGGCGACGGATTCCCGGACTACATAAATTAAAACCTCGTGAACTGGCCATCATTCGTGAACTGTTTGACTGGCGCGATGAAGTGGCGCAGGAAAAAGATCAACCCGCCCGCAGGATTTTACGCGATGATTTATTGATCGAGCTTGCGCGGCGAAAGCCGACCACCACGCAAGACCTGATTGCAACGCGTGATTTGAACCGTAAAAACATGTTCAAGCTGGCTCCGGAAATGATTCACCGTATCGCGAAGGCGCAAGAGATCCCCAAAGACCAGCTTCCGCAGCATGTCGAAAGTCCGAATAATCAGCAGAATCAGGATGAGCAGGTGATCGGGAAACTGCTGGGAATCGCATTGGCGAATCGCTGTGCAGAAATAAATGTGGCTCAAACGCTGGTGGGAACCTCTGCCGACTTGCGACATCTGGTCCGCCATCACGTTTATGGGGAACACTGCGAAGATAAACCGCGTTTAATGGCCGGCTGGCGTGCCGTGGTGTGTGGCGATTTATTGACGGATGTGCTGGACGGAAAAATTTCCATGCGCGTGGCTGATCCCGAGTCCGATCATCCACTGCATTTTGAACGTCTGGATTAATCGAGCGGCAGGAGTGACAGCACATGAAACACATCTTTCTGTTCGTGCTCATCCTGATTTGGGGAACGTCCGTTTTTTCTGCAGAACCTGCTCCTGAGGAAGATGATCAAATTCTGGAAGGAAAATGGGGCCGCAATGACCAGGATGCCAAAGGGGCGCCGCTCAGAGTCGAACAGGAGATCTCACAAAAGATTTCCCAATTGAGAGTCCCCAATTGAGAGTCCCCAATTGAGAGTCTTTGACAAAAATGGCAAGCTGCTTCATGCGCACCAGGCCAGGTTTCGTTTGCAACGCATGTCAGACGCGAATCTTTTCACCTGTTTCGACCTGGAAGTTCTGGACGGACCGAACAAAGGCAGACAGCAGCAGGCTCCCTAATCCTTTGTGTATCGCATTAAAGAGGACCGGTTTATCCAGGTCGAGGGAATTCTGAATGGCGAGAAAACCCCGCTCCGGCTGCTGATCTGGTGGAAAGTGAAACCGCCGGTGGCGGCTCAGGATCTCTGAGGGGTCGCCGGTGATGCGAGTGCGATCCTGAAATGATGTGTGGTTCTCAGATCTGCAAACTTTGCGCAATAAGGTGAGCCATTATTTATTGATGATTCGTTCCGCTTCTTTGAGATGCTTTTCAAATTTTTCCTGGTCACGACTGACCTCAGTTCGTGCATTCTCCAGCATGGGATTGAGATAGTCTCTGCCTGCCCACAATAACTGTTGGAGTTGAGGTTGCTCGGAAGAGGCATTGGCTTCCAGTTCTTTGATCACCGGTTCTATCTCGGTTTTGACTTTGCTCTCGAAGCTGGTCCATTCGCCGTCACTGGCCTTCTTTTTCTGTAACGCCAGAAACTCTGTGTGGATTGTCTGGAATTTTGCCAGTTCCTCTTTCCCGCCTGGCGTAAACAGGCTTCCCATCGGGACAAAGTAAAATATGGCTGCCAATGCAATGACAGCAGCAATGCCTCCCAGAACCGGCGGATTCATCAGAGGGCCTAACGACTCCAGAGGATTCGACCTCGCGACCTGGATTTTTGGTTTCGGACGCGGAGAACCGGGCATCGCAGCCGCGGAGGAGGCAAAAGCCGGATGAGCGGGCATCCCCGGCATGGAGACTGCTGCCGTCGTGGGATTCATAGATTCCGCTACGGGGCTGGATTCCGCGGGCGACGATTCATCTGAGGCGGCAACAACGTCGGTTTCCTTCTTCGGCACGGGTTTTTTCAATTGCAGGGCTTCGATTTGCCAGGCTTCGAACCATTCTCCTTTGCGGCCTAATTTGAGTAAATCAGCCGGTTCGACACGTTGCTGTTCCGCCCACATTTTGATTTTATGGGCTTCAATCGGACCATAACCCATGCCGCCCAGTTTGCAGAACCATTTTTGCTTTGAGCGGACTTTGAGAATCGGCGGTTTGGCAGGTTCGTCGGGGACTGCTGGTGCTGTTTCCTCTGCAGGCGTCTCTTCCACCGGCTCTTCCACCGCGTCATTTACTGAAGCGGGAACGACGTTTTCTGCATCCTCCGACTCTGAATCCAGTAAATCCAGATCGCCGCCGGTGGAACTGAGAAAAACAACCGTTCGCGCGGCGACCCACTCCGGTTCTACTGACGATTTGACTTCATCATTCGGAGCCAGTTCACCATCAAACAGCAGTTGCATGAGGTCGTCTGCCGACATCGGCCCCAGTTCCTGATTCAGGATACGGCAGTACCATTGCGTCTTGTTGTGTTTACTTCGAACTGCTTCCAGGGTCGCAAAGCGCGGGAGCTGCGCCTCCAGTTCCGAAGAGAGTTTGTCTTCTTCTTCGACAATCGAGAACCCATCCAGTGTTGGCAAGTTTTCCTTCGGCTCAATTCCGTAAGAGGAATCAACGATCGAAAATTCATCGAGCGAAGGCATCTCGCTGGACGCAGAGGAATAAGCGTCGGGCTCTGCATCGAACAATCCGCCAATCTCCTGAGCAGGAAACCAGTTTCCGGATTCCCCGTTTTTGATATCCATTTGAGGAGTTAAGTTGCCTTGACGCGCCATGGCAAACAGTTCTTCAAATGAAAGAGGCCCGCATGTGTCGTTTTGTTGCTTATAGTACCAGCTATCCCGTGCCATTTTTATGAAACTAACTTCGTCTGATTTAATTTTAAGTGATCAATTCATTGCTGCCTGCCGGGCGCAAAACCTCCACGATTCCTTTTCTCTATTTTAGCCAAAAGAGTGGGGCGCACGCAAATCTATTGTTTCTGCTGTGCTTTTTAAAGCCGACAAAAGACAAATCAATCGGCTGAACCACCCAAAACCGGAACAAAGCAGTATTCAGATGTAATGAAACTTGTGAGTATTTTACCCGCAAGTCCTTAATTCGAAGCTTGCCGACAGCAGGAAACGAACGATCAGCGTGTCTCTGCTGAAAGTGACTCAGAAGCGATACTATGACGACTTCACGGGAACGGGTTTTTGCGTTCGAGTCAGCAATGCCATGAAAAATACGAAGATGGCACAGAAACAACAGGCCCCCGCGAACCAGTCGCCGTATTTTGTGTAGAAGCTCGTGCGATGATCGAGTGGGATTGTGTCGATCAATACTGCGTTCAATGATTTATTCCAGCGGCCTGTTTTCGTATTGACGAAAGTGCTTCGCCCCTGATTGTCTCCGTCGATAAAGACGTCCGGTTCGACAATCATGCCATCGCCGTCAATCACAGCAGAGACTCCTGTATTCACGGCCCTGACCATCGGTGTTCGATTTTCGACACAGCGAAAGGCGGCTGTTATCAGGTGCTGATCCAATTCGCTCGAACCATGAAACCATCCGTCATTCGTCAGATTGACGAGACAATCGATCGGTTTGGCTGCTGAGTCAGCGGCAGAGGGCTGATTGACCAGCGAACGTACCAGATGTGGTACGGTATCTTCAAAGCAGATAATCGGCGAAAAATTCCAGTTTTGATATTCGAAGTTGGCAGCATGTCTGCCGGGCTCGATGCCGAACGAAGCTCCATAAGGTGTAAAGTATTGCAAGAAAGGGAGTGTGTCTCTCAAGGGCAGATATTCACCAAAGGGGACACGATGAATTTTATCATAGCGAGAGACAATCCCGTAATCGGGTCGGACAAACACGGCTGAGTTAAAGTGATCGACTTTCGTGTCACCCGCGGCAATCGTATCCAGTCCGATCACCAGAGCGGCGTTCGCTTCCTGACTCATGTTGGTGAGTGCTTTGCGCACGGAAGTCTCGGTCCATTTATCCAGAGGGACTTCGGGAGCAATCGTTTGCAGTTCCTGATTGGTTTTTCCATTCGGTTCGATCAGAGGCCAGCGAAACATGGTTTCCGGCCAGATAACCAGATCGGGCTGATAGCGGACCGCAGCCCCCATCAGAATCTGGTGCTTCAGGTACATGGACCGCCACTCATTGGGATCATGTTTGACGGAAGTCGGAAAATTGCCCTGAATCAGTGCAATACGTGGTCCATCCTGAAAGTCCGCTTGTGAGCGACGCACATAACCATATCCAAGCACAGCAAAAAACAGACTCAGGCAAACCGCAGTCTGAATCATCTGCTTGAAACCGGTCTGATCCATTATCTGTTCTTCGGGAGTCAGTTTCATCGGGAACAGTTTGCATTTTCTCATCAGTGAAGCTGGCAGAAGATCTGCAAAACAGGCTGACAGCATGAGAACCAGAAAGCTGACGCCGTAAGCGCCGGTGATATCACTGATCTGGATCAATTCGATCCAGCGATATTGTGTGTGTCCAATGTAATACCACGAAAAACCGGTGAGGAGATAGGCACGCATATATTCCAGGCCGACCCACATGAGGGGGGCTGCCAGTGGTAACGGAATACGAAAGCGATGGACTGCAGTTCGCGTCAGCAGAACAAACAGCGGGAAATAGCAGGCGACATAAATCGCCAGCGCGATCCACGCGACATACATCGTGGGGTCCCCGAGTCTCATCCATTGAAATGACGCCAGGGTAAATAACAGACCCGCAGAATAAATGGCCGTATACATCAATCGCGTTTTGCGCGGAATTCTGACTAACAGTAACAGCGGAATCAGACAAACCCAGCCGAGGGGACCAAAATCAAGGGGTGTAAAACTGGCCCACATCAGGCAGGCGGTTAATCCCGACATCAGCCAGGCACCGATTGCAGGGGCCGGCGACGTGCGTGCGGTATTGATGATTTTCTGAATGTCCTTCCCCAGCGGCAGGTCATTCTGCAAATCCTGATTCGAGGAGCTGTCGTCAGGCACAGGAAATTTTTCCATTGAAGATTGATCGGAGGAAGTATTTTCAAACGTCGGTGTGGTAAAGGCCATGATTTCCGTCCTTGGAATCCGCTCTCAACAGACAGGTTTTTCGGAAAACGATCCGCGGCTGAAACGTCCTGTTTCAATGAAACCTGTATTATTTATTACGTCACTTCAACGATCCTGAATGGGCCATTACCTGAGAAGGGCCTCATTTTGTGTCTGATCGACGTGATTTTTACTGAAATTGAGCATTTGAGAGTAGATCAATTGTGGGAGAAACCAACGGTACTACCATAAAAAAGTGTCAACTTTGCAGCCAGCCTGAAAAAGCGGGTTGCCAATGGGGAACAAAGCGACGGCATTCGCAGACACGGTCGAACGTAAATCGGCTGAACCCAGTGTTTTTAACGGGGTTACGACGGCTTCGCCGTTTTCCCACTCGACCAGAGCTGGCTGATAAGTCGGACGGTTGCCGCTCGACGGGAAATCTGACTTCAAACGGGCCTTGTGAGGAACCGGTTCCGGTGCGGGTAAGCCCCTGAATTGCCGAATGGCCGTTCGAACGAATAATTCGAAGCAAACCATGCTGCTGACAGGGTTTCCGGGCAATCCGAAGATATAACAGGGACTGCGGTTTTCCTGCTCAAGCACACCAAACCAGAGCGGTTTACCCGGTTTCAAATCCACCTTATGGAAGACCTGCTTCACACCAGCCGCCAGCAGCTCTGAAGGGACAAGATCTAAAGTCCCGGCAGAGACACCGCCGGAGAGTAACAGAAAATCACTCTTTAATCCTTCGTGAATTTTTTCTCTCAAATGATTTCGCTCATCACGGGCGATACCCAGCACAACGGGATGCGCGTGCGCTTGCAAAACCTGAGTCGCCAGCATGATTTCATTGGAATTTCGAATTTGTCCCGCTTGCGGGAGTACTTCCGGAGGGACAAGTTCATCACCGGTTGCCAGAATCGCGAGGCTGGGAGCACGGCGTACAGAAACCCGGGAACTGCCGGTTTCTGCCAGCGCCCCGATTTCCTGCGGCCTGAGCAATGTTCCCGCTTCCAGTACAGTGGCCCCGATTTCGAGTACCGAGGACTGATACAGCATATTATTTCCGGGAGAAACAGGAGCAGTCTCGATCTGTACGGTCTGCTGTTGTTCGTCGATCTGACAGTGTTCGATCTGAACGACAGCGTCTGCCCCTTCAGGCAGGGGGGCACC
>CAXBFD010000109.1:0-20367 GCA_963974925.1 uncultured bacterium
GGTGGTTTGCGAGGAATACAAAGGATGGGAGTGTTGTTTCGCTGGATCTGATGAGTTTCTGAATCAGTTTGATGTTGATCTCAAAGCATCTGAAGTGCGTCTGAAACGAAATGAAAGTGACGGTTTTTCCCTGGGAACCAGTCTCGCGTGTTCACGCTCATTTATCAAAGAAGCCTTGATTCAGGCTTAAATCCATTGCCGCCTTTATGATTTGACTGAAGAGAACAGACTGCTTTTGTTCATGAAACTGGTGTCCCCCGCGCATCACTGAGACGCAATGATAGCGATCGCAACTGGGGGGCAATCCGTGTTCGAACTTAAAAGCAGGTTCCTTTTCAAGTGTTTCTCGGAAACCGGAGCTCTGGAATTGTCAATCGGAATCCGTTTTCAGCTGATTATCAGACGACAGCCGCCAGATACTTCGTCAGGTAGATAATCGCCGCCACTCCACACCAGGCCAGGATAAAGCCGCTCAAATCCAGAAACGTCGGTTTGGGAATCTCAATATCCTTCGAGTTGGGAAACAGTTTAGCACCGATCGGAGCAGGTTCTTTCGGAAGTGTGCAGGGTGAATCGATCACTTCGTTGAGTGTTACCGGAGTATGCATCAGATTATAGAAATGATCGAGCTTCTCTTTTGATTGTCGTGGCGTCAGGAAACTGACGGCGATTCCGCTGAGAACGGCAACACTCATGAAGGAAAACATCTGCCAGACATCCCACATTTTTGCTGTAGCACCATTCGTATTGAACATCAGCTCTGGCAGCAGACCTATTTTATGGATCGCATCTGGATAAAAGGCGACGGCGATCCAGACTAGGATTCCCGAGATTGTAGAAGTCCAGACGGAAATCACGTTCCAGCGTCTCCAGACAATAGCAAACCAGAGGCTGATGCCGATGCAGGCGGGCGTTTTGACAATCACTTTCAAGGCGGCAATGATATCGGTAAACGTGGTCTGAAGAATGAGAGCCAGAATGACAATGATTAAACCGGATAGTCGACCGACCCAGAGGTAGTGACGCTGTGAACGATTTTTCACGAGGCATTTGCGGTAGATATTTTCTGTGAATAAACCACTGGAAATAATCATTTGTGCGTCGCTGGTACTCATGACAGCAGCCAATAAAGACGCGAGCAGCAATCCAATCAATCCCGGCGCAATTCGTGGCAGAATATCATGCGCAGCCATGCCAAAAAGTCTGTCCGCAAAATTGCGATCTGTTGTTTCGATTTTCGCTTTTTCCTCGGAGGGAAGCTGATGATATTCCGGGCTGGCCCGCATGATTAAGGATTGATAAATTGCCTGATCTGCAGGGTCAGGCGACGTTTTCAAGGGGCTGTTATCGCCCATATACCAGACAATGCACGCCAGTCCGGTAAAGGTCCAGGCGACAGTACAGAAGCGTTTGAGAAAGTTTCCGACAGTAAATCCGAAACGACCTTCAAATTCGGTTTTTCCTGCTCCACAGACGCCCATGATATGAGGCTGAATGACAATGCCTGCCAGTGCGGTGATGGAGAGCATGAATACATAAAACGGGGTAATGGGTTCGCTCCCCAACGTGGCGGCGACTTGGGGACTGGCGACTAAATCAAGCATGCCCTGCTTCAGATCGGCCTGCGGATGCAGTTTCCCAAAGCCACCAATTTCATAAAACACAAAAGGTAGCAGTAAAAATGAGAATACAATCGTCAGAATGCCTTGAATGAAATCAGTGATAATTGCTGCGCCCAATCCCCCTGCCATTCCATAGATGACGAACATCACTGTTACCGCCAGGATGGCATATTCATAACCCTGGAGTCTGCGCTCTGTGATTTTGAACGTTTTCTCTGTCGCACTCCATTCAGCAGCAGGAACCATGATATTGGCTTGAATGGCAATGCGGTCCAATTCATTTCCCGTTAAAGCATCAACCATTTTTCCGGTTCCAAATAAACCGCCGGCAATAAAAGTGATTGAGATGGCAATGCCGTAAAAGGCATACAGGACGGCAGTGGGTCCATTAAAGCGGGTTTCAAAGAAATCCGCTGTGGTCAGCGCCCGCATGCGACGCAAGATCGGTGCGACAATCCAGTAAAAGGGAGTCGCCCAGAGCCAGAGAAACTGCCACCAGATACCAGCCAGACCTGCCCGCCAGGTCCCGGCGACAACGCTGATGGCCTGTTCGCTGCTGGTACCTGAACCAAAGGCAAAAAACATCATGAAAACTTTGCCGAACCGGCGACCTCCCATAAAGAAGTCCGCCATGTCTTTTACTTTTGTGACTGACCAGAGACCAACGGCAAGAATCGTGACAAAATAGAGAGCTAGAACAATCCAGTCTGCGGGGTGGAGTCCTAACCAGACATTCTTTTCAGCGGCGAGTATCATTGGCAAGTCCTCGTGATTGTTGTTTAATGAATCTTATTCCGAAATCAGACTACCGAGGATACACTAAATATGCAAACCTACTGATGTAATGCCAGTCAAATGGCAGATCCATTCCGTGTGTTGAATTCTTGCTGAAACACATATGAGAAGATTCCTCAAAAAACACAATGAGAGCAAAGACTCTGGTCGCACTATGTCTGCAAAACCGTTGCTGATTCAAAAACCTGATTTCAAAGGTTGCCGAGTAACCGTACTTGGTCTGGGACGGTTTGGAGGGGGGATTGCAGTCGTTAATTATCTGGCACGTAGAGGGGCTCATATCACCGTGATTGATGCCAAAACAGAAGAGACACTTTCTGATTCGCTACGGCAAATAGAGCAATACGCCGAGATCAGGTATGAGTTGGGAAGTACACTCACAGAACTGCCTGAAATCGATTTACTGGTCGCCAATCCCGCGATTCCTCCCGCTCATCCGCTTTTGAAAAGTGCACTGGAACAACAAATCCCGGTGACTAGCGAAATCGAACTTTTTTGGGAATTGAATCCTGGTCGAGTCATAGGTGTGACTGGAAGTAACGGGAAATCCACAACAACAGCCATGGTTCATACCATCATGCAAGCGTCGGGGGCACGCTGTTGGCTGGGAGGGAATATCGGCGTCAGTCTGTTGCCGGTGGTTGAGCAAATTCAGCCTGAGGACTGGGTCATTCTGGAATTGAGCAGTTTTCAACTGGAAGCACTCAATCGCATTCAAGCCAGTCCGCAGATTGGAGTGGTCTCTAATTTCAGTCCGAATCACCTGGACTGGCATCAAACAGTGGAACACTATCGTCGAGCCAAGCAAACCATTTTTCGCTGGCAGTCTGAAAGTGATTTCGCTGTGATTAACGCAGATGACCCGGATCTACAAAGCTGGAGCATTCAGGGAAGCGTTTCCCGGTTCGGAGTCACTCCGCGCTTAAAACCTGATGTGCTGGTGGATCGTGCATCTTTTGTACTGAGAGAACAGAAACAGGTTCTCCAGCCGCATCTGAATGTTCCCGGGATGCATAATCGAATCAATGCAGCTGCAGCGATAGCCGCCTGTCGCTGTGCGGGAGTCGATTTAACAACGATCCAAAAGGGGCTGGAAGCATTTCAGGGATTACCCCACCGACTGCAGTTCATCGGTGAATTCCAGCATCGTCGGTTTTATAACGATTCGCTGGCAACGACTCCCGAATCCGCGATTTGTGCGCTGGAGGCGTTTGATGATTCTTCCCTTATCCTGCTGGCCGGCGGTTCGGACAAAAAAGTAGATCTGACTGAGTTTGCCTCTGTTCTGCTTGATCGAACAAAAGCGACTGCGTTGATGGGAGAGACGGGACTGGTATTATCCGCGATTTTGCAAAAACTTAAAACTGATCCCACCAGACACCATCTGGCTGTGATCTCGCCGCCTCAGCACTCTTTTCAGGAAGCCTTTGAATGGGCATTTCAGCAATCTGATCCGGGGGATGTGATTTTACTTTCGCCCGGCTGCGCCAGCTACGGCTGGTTTACCAGCTTCGCGGAACGGGGGGAACGATTTACCGAACAGTTTCAGCGTCTTTCAGACGGAAGTGATCGCTCAGCCCAGCAATGATATTTTGTGGGGTTCACCGGCAATTTCCCTGACATATTGTGGCACCGCATAACCGGGCAGTTGCGTGCGTAACTCGCGAATGAATTCTCTCCCCTGCTCTTCCGAAACTTCGAAGTGTGCGACACCGGTGACGCGATCCAGTTGATGCAGATAATAAGGCATCACCCCTAGATTAATCAGCTTTTCGGATAAGCTCAGCAGAGTGTCGGCACTGTCGTTGATGCCTTTGAGTAACACCGATAGATTCAGCGTGGGAATTCCTGCCTGTATCATTTTTCGGAGGGCGATTTCTGCATCGCCTGCAATTTCATTCGGATGGTTCGCATGGATGACCATCCAGACAACAGTTTCCTTTTCTGAGAGTCGTTGGAACATTTCGAGTAAACCGGTATGAATTCGGTCAGGAAGAACAACAGGCAGGCGACTGTGAATACGCAGTCGCTTCACGTGTGGAATTTCCGAAATTCGCTCACAAAGTTCTTGCAGACGGAGATCTGTCAATAACAGAGGGTCGCCTCCACTGAGGATCACTTCCTGAATCGACGGATCTGCGTGAAGTGTGTTCCAGACCGGTTCCCATTCCGCTAAAGTCCGAGGTTCCTCCCCATAGGGATAGTGTCTGCGAAAACAATATCGGCAGTGAATCGCACAGGCTCCACTGACCATCAATAAGGCCCTGCCATGGTACTTATGCAATATCCCGGGAGTTTGACGCACGTCCAGGTCACCAACCGCATCGTCACTGAAACCGGGAACGGGTTTGTTTTCGAGATCAATTGGCAGTACCTGTTTCAAAAGCGGATCTTCGGGATTACCGCGTTCCATGCGGCTTAAAAAACTGAGCGGGACCATCAGCGGGAACGATTGAACAGTTCTTAAGGCTGGTTCCAGCAGGTTCTCAGAAAGTTCCAGCCGGGCAATCAGTTCTGACGGAGTTCGAATAGCCTGTGCGAGTGATTTTTGCCAGGTGATTTCTTCAAGCGATGAGGACATATAAAGGCAAATTTCCAAACAGGTTCAGGCAAAATCGCCACAAACCCATATGATAGTGAACTGATTGACTGGTTAAATGAGTTATATCATTCGACTGCGAGAAGTTGCGCGGGAAGAAAAGGCGGTAAAAATTGGCTGATATTTCGCCTGCTCTCCGTTTGCAATGGGTGTAAGATATGTTATTCTCTCGCCCTTGGAAATAAAACTCAAATATGTTTTTCACAACACTTTTATTGTCAGAGAAATTAAGCGATGCCACAAATCAGTACAGGCGATTTTCGCAAGGGAGTCAAAGTTATCGTCGATGGTGATCCTTATGAAATGTTTGAAGTTAATTTCGTCAAACCGGGTAAAGGCCAGGCGCTTTATCGCACAAAACTGCGAAATCTGCTGAAAGGTACGATTCTCGATCGCACCTATAAAAGTGGTGGTGAAAGCCTGGAGCAGGCTGATATTCGTAAGGGGGATGGTCAGTATCTTTATAAAGATGCGACAGGACTGCACTTTATGGATAATGAAACTTTTGAGCAATACTCAATTGGTGAAGCAATGTGTGGCGACGCTGCTGATTATCTTCTCGATGGAGCAATCTGCGGCCTGATGTTCTGGAATGATCAGTTGATTGGAATGGACCCGCCTCAACAGGTGATTGTCGAAGTCACCTATACGGAACCTGCTGCCAAAGGCAACACGGCAACGAATGTGACTAAGCCAGCCACGATTCAAACGGGAGCCACCGTCCATGTCCCCGCTTTTATCAATGTTGGTGAAAAAATCAAAGTGGATACAACCACGGGAGCCTACATTGAACGGGTTCGCGAATAATTTGCTTCGTATTTTGAAGAACACTTGAAGTTCCTGTCTGGGGTGCATTGATTCTCAGTTTTGTCAAATTTTGCATAAATACGTCTTTTTTATGATTCTTTTGTGTAGGTTTCATGAATCTGGATCAACTGATATTGAATTATTAACAGGGATTGCCAAAATACCTTTACGAGCTTCGTATCAGCTTGTGAGAGATGAATTTAAGGGAGTTGTTAACGGTAAGTCGTAACTGAAATCACGATAGATCGCCACCATGGATCTCAGGGAGGATTGACATGGATGTCTGGAATTTAATCTTGTACGTTGTCGCGTCATTGTTAGCGTTGAAGTCTCTTGCTTCTTTAATGACTCATCACAAGAAAGTGGTCGTCCAGCAGTTGGCCATTGAGTATACGCAGGAAGTTACCCAGAATCGGCAAAAGGCTTCCAGCAGCGATTCACTAAATCAGCGGGCTAACCACATTCCTGCCGATCAAAAAGCTCCTGCAGCTTGAAAGCTGCACTGGTTTAGTCTGAAATAGAGGGAACGCTTGATTCGAATTTCCGATCGCGTTCCGTTTTTGTCTCTTTTAGTATTGAGTAGTTGAAACCGTTCATGTCTCACGTTGATCAAACCAATGGCTTAGATGCAGCACAGCTCCCTGCTGATTCAAGCGAATCGCAGGCGGATGTCGTCACCGACCATAACCACAAGCTTTATATTGAAACCGTTGGCTGCCAGATGAACATGCTGGACAGTGAGCTCGTGGTGGCAGATCTTCGCAAGCGAGGATACGAACTTACGAAGGATGTCAAAGAGGCGGAAACGATCCTCTTCAATACCTGCAGCGTTCGAGAACATGCCGAACACAAAATCTACAGTTCCCTGGGCAGACTGAAATACGGCGCCCGGAAAAACCCCAAAAAAGTGATCGGGGTCATGGGCTGCATGGCTCAGAAGGATCAGAATCTGATTTTTCAAAAAGCGCCTCAGGTTGATTTCGTGGTAGGGACTGGCCAACTTGCTCAGGTTGCGGGATTGATTGATAAAGCACGGATCAATCACAGTCAAAATGTACGCAGTCGCGAACTCGCTGTGGGACTGGGCCGTAAAGACGGAAAACATATAGAAATCACCAACAGCTTTCAAAGTTATGACCCTCTGCGCGATCCCGAAATGCGTCCCTCACCGTATCAGGCGTTTGTGCGGATTATGATTGGCTGCGATAAGTTCTGTTCCTATTGCGTTGTGCCCTCCACTCGCGGTCCGGAACAAAGTCGTTCCCCCCGCGAAATATTATCGGAAGTCAAAGTACTCTCTGATCAGGGGGTCAAAGAAGTGACTTTGCTGGGACAAACTGTAAACAGTTACAAACACACTCAGGACGGGCAGCTGTTTCGCCTGTCTGATTTGCTGCATCTGATTCACGAGGTAGAAGGAATCGATCGCATCAAGTTTGTTACGAGTTATCCCAAGGACATGACAAACGATCTTCTGGAAGCGATCCGCGATCTTCCTAAAGCCACGCACTACCTGCATGTGCCTTTACAGCACGGTTGCAATGATGTCTTGAAAGTGATGAAACGCGGATATACCGTCGAAGATTACCGGGATATGATGCAGCGCATCAACGAAATACTGCCTGGTTGTTCTGTCTCAAGTGACTTTATCGTAGGTCATCCTGGTGAAACAGAAGAATCGCATCAAAAAAGCCTGGAATCAATTCGTGAGTTTCGCTTTAAGAACAGTTTTATTTTCAAGTATAGCGAACGTCCCGGGACAAAAGCCGCAGAACGGTTTCCGGATGAGATTCCTGATGAAGTCAAAAAACGCCGCAACAATGAAATGTTAAAAGTGCAGAACGAAATCAGTGAAGAAGATAATGCGGAATTTATTGGTAAGCAGGTGGAAGTTCTGGTCGAAGGCCCCAGTAAATCTGCAATGAAAGTTGGCCACGATTCAAGTGATGCCCTTGCGGAACAATTAGTGGGGCGTTCGAATTGCGATCGTATTGTCGTCTTTGACGGTAATCCGCGTTTAGCAGGAACATTAGCGAGTGTTGAAATCTTTGATGTGACTCCGACCACTTTAATTGGCGCGATTGTCACAAAAGAGTACCAGCATAATTCAGGTTCCTCCCTGCCCATCCTGCAGTAAACTGCGACGGAGTCCTTTCATTTATGAAAGGACTCCCCGGAACGCCTCTTCCAGTTTTGGATATTGGAATTGAAATCCGGCCGCCTGTAATCGCTGAGGGGTAACTCTCGTACTGTTCAGCATTAACTCCTTGCCCATTTCCCCCAACAGCGTTTGGATGGCCCAGGCGGGAACGGGTAAACAAGTGGGACGCGACAAAACCTTTCCCAGTGTTTTGGTAAAGTCGAGGTTGGTCACTTCATCAGGGGCAACAAAGTTGACTGGGCCATTCATTTCTGCGTTTTGCAGACAGAATTGAATGGCATTAATCACATCCGGTAAGGCAATCCAGCTCCAGTACTGTGAGCCCGATCCGATTTTTCCGCCAACACCCAGTTTGAATGGCGTCTGCATTTTTGCCAGGGCACCTCCATTTTTATCGAGGATCATTCCAAACCGCATATTAACGACGCGAATCCCAGCCTTGCTTGCGGGCTGGGTGGCATGCTCCCAGGCGTCACAGACATCAGCCAGGAACCCCTGCCCTCTTGCGCAGGTTTCATCCATTCTCTCATCGCCGCGATTACCATAATAACCGATCGCAGAAGCACACAGAAATACACGCGGCGGATTCTCGAGCGAAGCCATTGTGTTTGCGAGTAGTCTGGTCGACTGCACGCGGCTGTTAAAGATCAACTGTTTAATTTCTGGCGACCAGCGTTTATCGGCAATGTTGACTCCGCCGAGGTGAATTACGGCATCAATTCCAGATAAATTATCTGCTGAAAGGTAATCCTGTGAGGGTTGCCAGGTAACCGTGTTGCCATGCACGTCAGAAGATTTGGGGCGGACCAGTCGGACGATTTCATTTGCGGAGTCGGTTTCCAGTTTTCGACATAATTCGGAACCAACCAATCCAGAACTGCCGGAGATTAATAGTTTCATCTGAGAGTCTTTTCCAGCAAGAGAAATCACGCTACCATGAATGGGAACCGTTTATGCTTTTAATAATACCAAGATTCTAATTTCATCCAGACAGGAATCATGACAAAATAATGGATCGTTTACAAATCCGAAATATGTTACTGCAAACATTTGAAGATTTTCAAATGACGCGCAGTGAACGTTCCGCTTTAACTCAGATTTTCTCCCATATCAATCTCACTGAGCACAGTCTGTCATTGATTCGTTTAGAAGCATTCCAGATCTACAGAAATAATAAACCATCGAACGACTCCGGTGATACTGCCGTAAAGTGGCTCGAAGAGATTATGAAAATTCTGGCGAATGTAAAAAGTGACGGATTTTCTTTGAAATCTGAAGTATTATTCAGCCCCGGTGATGACTGTTCTCATCGCATCTGCAGGATGCTGGCTTCTGCCAGGGAACAAATCGATATCTGTGTTTTCACAATCACAGACGACCGTATCACGAAAGCGATTCAAGACGCCCATCAACGTCGCGTGAAAATCCGGATTATCTCAGACAATGACAAATCGCTTGACCTGGGTTCTGATATAGAGCTTCTGTCCCAGTCTGGAATTCCGGTGCGGATTGATAATACGGAATATCACATGCATCATAAATTTGCCTTGTTTGACTCTGAATTTGTATTGACCGGAAGCTATAATTGGACTCGTAGTGCGTCCAGAAATAATTCGGAGAACCTGGTCATTACGAATGATTTGACTCTGCTGCTGCCTTTTGAATCAGAATTTGAAAAACTGTGGAATGACTTTGCAGTATAAAAGTTCCGCAAACAAACAGCTATATTGGCCCTTGCTCAAATAGAAAGCGACAGCTTCAATGAATGTTACCCTTTCCAAACGATGTCTGCTTTCAGTGCTCATGATCTTGTTTTGGAATGGAACCAGCGCCGCGGCACATGAAAAATCAACGCGGCCCAATGTACTTCTCATTCTCGTTGATGATCTGGGGTATGGCGATTTGAGTAGCTATGGGGCTCCGGATTTAAAGTCTCCACAGATTGATCAACTTCTTAATCGGGGGATGAAGTTCACGGAATTTTACGCAAACTGCCCTGTTTGCTCACCGACCAGAGCCGCTCTGTTGACCGGCCGTTATCAGGATCTGGTGGGGGTTCCTGGTGTCATCAGGACAAATCCGGAGAACAGCTGGGGCTACTTTTTACCCTCTGCAACTACTTTAGCGAATGTCTTTCAACAGGTGGGTTATCATACCGGCATCATTGGTAAATGGCATCTGGGACTGGAATCGCCAAATACGCCGAACGAACGGGGCTTTGAATCCTTTCAGGGATTTCTGGGTGACATGATGGACGATTATTATCACCATCGCAGGCACAATGTAAATTATATGCGATTTAATCAGAAAACGATAGAACCCCAGGGGCATGCAACGGATCTGTTTACCGATTGGACTTGCGAGTTTTTGCAGCAGCAGGCAACAGCAACAAAACCATTTTTCCTTTATCTCGCTTATAATGCCCCCCACACACCGATTCAACCGCCGGAAGCATGGGTAAAAAAAGTCGTCCAGCGCGAGCCTGGCATTAGACCGGCACGGGCAAAACTGGTCGCTTTGATCGAACATCTGGATGCGGGTATTGGTAAAATCATGCAGACTCTCGATAAAACCGGATTGAGCGAAAACACTGTGATTGTATTTACCTCGGACAATGGCGGACAATTGAGTGCGGGAGCAAATAATGGAAATCTGCGTGATGGCAAGCAGAGCGTTTATGAAGGGGGACTGAAAGTCCCCGCGGGAGTCGTCTGGAAAAACCGAATTACCCCTCAATCACAAACTGATTTCATGGCAATGAGTATGGACCTGTTTCCGACGCTCTGTGAGGCAGCGGGAATTACCGTACCTGGGGGACTGGATGCGGTTAGTTTTTTACCAACGCTGGAAGGAAAACCTCAATCCGCTCTGCGGGAGAACTGGTTTTTTCGCAGACGCGAAGGAGGAAATCAGTACGGGGGCAAAACCATTGAAGCACTTCGAAGTGGCGATTGGAAACTGCTTCAAAACAGCCCTTTCGCTCCCCTGGAGCTTTATAACCTGAAACAGGATCCGCTTGAAACCAAAAATCTCGCAGCGATCGATCGTAAAAAATTCCATGAAATGTCCGCATTACTGCGAGCAGAAATTCAACGATATGGAAGAGTTCCCTGGCAAAAGTCTGTCACAGGGGCTTCTGAATAAGTGGGGATGACAAATTTAACGAACCAGGTCAGTTCTACTTATAAATCACACAACCTTTTAGATTGGATTTGAGATCTTCAATGGTTTGAGGTTTGACTGATGTTCCATAGAGAAATATTTTTCGCAAGCGGGGAAAACGCGTTAATTTACTGACTTCCTCATCGCTTACACGCGTATAGGCAAGTTCTAGTGATTGAAGTTTTGGTAAATCAGTGATCAGCGCCAAACCTTTATTGGTGAGACTTGTTCCATGTAAATTAAGTGATTCCAGGTAAGGTAGACTGGAAAAATTCTTCATATCAATATTTTTGATTTTGGCATCCGTCAAATCGATTTCACGAATCGCAAAATTCCGGTCCGGAATCTTCGCTGTCGAGTCGATAGGGAGATCGCTGCCCGTTTGGATTACTTTCCCACCCGCCTGTAGTACAAATTCAGTAACAGGTTTACTGTTCGGGTCATGTACACTGCCGCAGCCATTGATCGCTAAATAAAAGAGGGACAAACATATCCCCCCAAAAAGTCGCAAACGAACCAGATTGATGACAAATTTCATTGTGAGGTCCAGATACTGATAGAGCCATAAATTTGGCAGGATATTTCTAGCGGTAAGCCTTTTGATCAAACTATAATCTATGATTGTCGAGTTATCATAGTCGGTTACCTCAGATCTGTGAAGTACGCTGAAATACATCCCCTTTTCTTTTATAAAGTAGTGTATCTCATCATGACATCTTCAGGCTCAGTCAAAGCACCATCAGAGAAGGTCCATCCAGCCTGTATCGATCAGGAATTGTTACTTAAGGATTGTCAGATTCAACACGTGAGAAGGTCTGGTCCTGGAGGCCAGCATCGCAATAAAGTTGAAACCGGTGTGGTTATCAAGCATCTTCCGACAAATATTATCGGCGAGGCATCTGAAAAACGACAACAAGGCCGCAATCGATCGATTGCGTTGTTTCGATTACGTGTGAATCTGGCAATCGAATATCGAATGGCAGAAATGGCAAAAATGCCAAGTCTGCTTTGGCAA
Source organism: uncultured bacterium (assembly GCA_963974925.1). GTDB lineage: Bacteria > Planctomycetota > Planctomycetia > Planctomycetales > Planctomycetaceae > Gimesia. The sequence continues at coordinate 12,162 of CAXBFD010000109.1, forward strand.
CGCAGGCTTTCTAACGGAACAATCAAGATCAATTCAGAACACGACGACTTTCCCGCTTTGCTGGCAGAGGCGCTTGATGTCACTACGCAATTTCAGTATGAAATCAAAGCGGCAAGCGAATTCTTAAAATGCTCTCCCTCCCAGTTACTCAAATTCCTCAAAAAAGATCCAGCTGCGTTTACTCTGTTGAATCGCAAACGTCTCGATGCAGGTCTCCACGCATTCAAGTAATTGACTGATAATTAACAAATAGGTGGGATATTATAACATCTTACTCTCCCCTGTTTTTTCACCATAGATCTTTTGCCTTGGACTGATAAAATGGAATAACACAGAACTTTCAGGTTCTGATGAATATTTTGCTTTTAGAACAGCCAAGCTTGTCAGATAACAATTCATGAATAATACACTGATCGAATTCTGGAGAAAACGAGCCAGGTTGCGTCCGGGGCTCATTATGATGCTCGTTGGCGTATTCATTTTCATTTACACATTCCAGGCCCCACTGACTCTCGGACAGTTCCACCATAATCTCCCGTTGATCCTGAGGCTCGTCGCAGGGGGCTTTATTTTATGGGGGGGGTATCAGGTTCTCTTAATCCTCTTCCCGTTTCTAAAGCGATTCCAGATTAGACGTCTTGGCCGAAATCGTGTTTCGCTTCCGCGGGATGGGCTGGTGTATCTGCTGATGATGACGGTTTTATTTGTCGGATCCGTCCTTTCACGCGAAAACATGTTAATGCTGGTTTTTGCCATGATGACGGGACCATTTGTGTTAAATGGCTGGATTACATACAGCATGTTAAAAAACATCAAACTAAAACGCCTTATTCCGCCAAGAGTCATGGTGGGGGAGACATTTACCGCTGAAATCAGTCTGGAAAATAATAAACGATTCATCGCTGCGTATCTGATGGAAGTCAATGATGACTTCACGAATCAGGATGAAAAGCTGGACGCTTCTGTTGTCTTTCGAAGAGTGGGACCAGGGCAACAGTTATCGGCTCATTATTATGTAAAATTAATGCGGCGGGGGATCTATCAGTTCGGGCCGCTGCATGTGTCAACACGCTACCCTCTGGGGCTGGTAAAACGCGGCGCTGTCTTTGCGGAGTATAATGAAATCATTGTTCACCCTCAGATCGGCAGGTTAACGTCGCATTGGGCAGATGACTTTTTTTCTATCGCAGAAATGGCTCAACAAAACCGGAGCCGGCGCGGTGTTTTTGACGACGAATTTAATCACATTCGTGAATATCGGTCCGGCGACAGCCAGCGGGCAATTCATTGGAGAAGTTCTGCGCGACAGGGGGAATTGATGGTTCAGGAATACCATCAAAATCGAAACTATGATCTGATTATCGGACTGGACTTGTGGTTACCGGCGTCTTCCAGCCAGGATCAGGCTGATCGCGTGGAGTGGGCCATCAGTTTTGTCGGAACGCTTTGCAGAGAACATTTAAAACACAGCCGCGACACAAAGCTGACTTTAATCTCCCGGGGAAATTCTCTCGAACATTTAGAAGTCGGTATTGGTTCAATGGGGCTGGAATTTTTATTGGATTTTCTCGCGACCTTGAAGCCCGGTAAGGCACAGGCAGATGAGGAATTTATAAAAGTCATCTCGGATGCGAGTCCCTCGCGGTCTCGCACCGTCCTGGTCACGACCAGAGAAGAGGGTGATTCAATTAAGCACAGTCACCTGCACACATTGTTTGAAGAGCGGAGAGGAGAGATGAATGGTCAGTGGAGAACCATTGAAGCCGATCCTGGGATCCTTTCCCGCTGGCTTGTTTTAGAAACAGATTGAATTTATTTTTCAATATTAAGTAGTCGAGTACACTGGTGAATTTAACGCTCACATTTCAATTCAGTATTTATTTGCTCATCGCCTTATCCAGTATTATGTTTATGATCGCGGAAGGGGGCGTTTTTCCACAATTATTGACCATTCCATTGGGTCTGCTAACTCTGTTTTTCACTGACCGCTGGAATAAATTCAGTTTAAGTCCACTCTGGGCTAATATCCTGGGGCTGATAGCATTCATCATCGTCTGTGCTGAATTTTTCTCGAATATCGAAGGCCGCTTGCTTTCTGGTGCACATTTTTTAGTCTACCTGACTTGGATTATTTTTCTGCAAAAGAAGGGTGATACTCAATACTGGTGGCTCTGCGCATTAGGGTTTTTGCAAATTGCAGTTGGGTCGGTTCTGACGGAATCAGGTTATTACGGTCTCCTGCTTGTCGGTTACCTGTTTTTATCTATCTGGACACTATCCGTGTTCTCACTTTACCGGATCCGAAACACTTTTTTGCAGCAAAATACGTTTACTGTTATTCCAAGACTGCAAGTGGAAAGTCAGATTGTTTCGCCGTTTCATCAGTCAAGTCAGGTACGGAGCGGAGTTCAATCTGATCAAAGTCGGCAGTGGCTGACCGCGGAATTTTTCTGGGTGTCAATTGGTTGCTCAATTACTGCGTTGCTAATTTCAATGTGCTTTTTTTTGTTGATCCCGCGATTATGGGTGACTCGCTCTTTTTTTAATAATGAAACAATTCAGGCCGAGAACCAGCCTCTGGTTGGTTTCACTGAAAATGTGCAATTGGGAGAAATGGGAGAAATTCTGGAGAGCTCTGAACGTGTGCTGGAGCTGGCGATTTTTGATAATAAATCAAACCAGCCGGTTTCAATTACTGAGTTTGTTCAAAAATATGGATTAGATGAGCCTCTGTTCCGAGGTGCAGTGCTTTCAAACTATCAAAATGGCGGTTGGAGCCGCGAGAATAGCGGATCAAGCTGGAGGCTTGCCGACTCGCAGGAGCTGGAGTCCGTGGATCTCTATCGCCAGGAAATGGTCCTGGAACCGATCGGAACAGATGTCATATTTGTGATACAACCAATTGCTGGTATCGACATGTCAGGCAATGCGGAAGTTCGAATGAATGCAGATACGCATGCAATCCGACTGAGAAACAGCCCGAATAATAACGAGAGCACAAGGTATAATGTCTTTACAGCAAAAAATATGGCTGAAAACTATCAAATGCAGGACCTGAACCACCCGCGGGAATATTTGAGATTACCGCGTAAAGATTTAAGAAAAATGATTCGGTATACGAAATCACTCATTGCATCTCACCCGGAATTAAAATCAAACAGAGAGAAAGCCAAATTCATTGAATCGCATTTACGGGACTCCGGAGAATTCACGTATACACTGAATATGTCTATTCAGGATCCGGAGATTGACCCTGTCGAAGACTTTCTGTTTAACCGCAAGTCTGGCCATTGTGAGTATTATGCGTCTGCGCTGGCCTTGATGTTAAGGGCCATTGGTATTCCGACACGTGTGATCAGTGGTTTCAAAGGAGGAGAACAAAAATATTTAACTCATCAATTCGAGGTTCAACAGCGTTACGCTCACTCATGGGTTGAAGCGTATGTGGACGGTCGCTGGGAAACACTGGATGCGACTCCGGCGCTGCAGCGGGCAGAATTCGTCGCGCAGAATGCGCCTTCATTCAGCAGTTGGAAAGGGGTTACCAAAATGATGACCAGCTTCTGGAATGATTATGTGATCGGAGTTTCCCTGCAACGTCAGAAACGCACCTTTTATGATCCTTTGCTCCGAGCCGGGAAAATACTGGGAAATCGGCTGGTGGATTTTCGATCAACAATCGCACATACGATGCAATCGATTAAAAGTTTTTTGTTCTCTCCCCAGCGTTGGTTCAGCTGGGAGGGGGGAGCAGCGGTATTTATTATTGCCGGTGTCTTTTTTGGAATAAAATGGTTATTGAAAGTAACCATCAAACTGTTCCAGCAAATTTTCCATCACAAAGTGAATTCCAAACACACTCTCCACTCTGCAAATATTGCATTTTATGAATCGTTTCAAATGTTGCTCGCGAAGAAAGGACTTGTTCGTTCTCGTTCGGAAACTCAAAAAGAGTTCTCTGATCATGTTAAGGCAGACCTGAATGCTGAACTGTCCGAAGCGCGTATTGGTGATTATCCTGATCTGTTCACAAAATTGTTTTATCAGGTTCGCTACGGCGACCATCCTCTGGAAGCTAAACAATCTGATGAGATTCAACAAAAGCTGACAACTCTGGAATCGGTTTTGTTGAAAGAAAAAGAATCACAGAGTTAGCTTGTGATCATCATGAGTCACGCAGCCGTGGGTCAGAGGCTTCCTGCAGCCCTTCACCAATCAGATTATAAGCCAGCACAGCCAGGAAGATTGCCATTCCCGGAAAGAAGATCAGCCACCACATCTGCAGGTTTTGTCGTCCCAGGTTTAATAACGTTCCCCAGCTCGGATTTGGTGGTGGGGCGCCGAAACCGAGAAAACTGAGTCCGCTTTCAATGAGAATTGCCGAGGCGATTCCAAAAGTAATTGGAACGAGCACGGGTGCCAGTGAATTCGGCAGGATGTATCGGAAAATAATCCGAAACTGACCAACGCCCGTTGTTTTCGCTGCGAGTACAAAGTCGCTTTCGCGTAGCTTCATGAATTCTGCACGCGCCAGTCGGGCAATCCCCGTCCAGCCGGTACAACCGATGATTGCCATCATATGCCAGATGGTGGGAGAATCGAGAATGGCGATAATGGCAAGTATCAAAATCAAGGTTGGAATACACATCACAACTTCAATCAGGCGGCTGAGTCCCATATCAATCCATTTGCCATAAAAGCCTGCTAAAGCTCCCACGATGATTCCAATAACGCCCGCGATTCCCATGGAGACAAATCCAACTAATAACGCGATAGTCGTACCATGCACCATTTGGGCAAATACATCGACGCCGCGCTGATCTGTGCCAAACCAGTTGCGGAGGCTGGGAGAACCGCTGTCCTGAGTGGGATTACCGGGGAGTCCTTTCCATTCATCATCGTAAACACGACGATAAGGGTCCTGGTAGACTAGCGGCCAGATCGCCCAGCTGTCTGGATCCTTGGTTTTCAAACTTTCGGGAAAACGGCTTCGAAAACGATCCTTTAAAAAAATGGGGTTTTCCCATTCACGGCGAAAATAACTCATTGCCGGAAAATAGAGATGTCCTTTGTATTCGCAAACGATCGGTTTTGTTCCGGCAATGGCTGGTGCAAAGATGGCAACAAATCCCAGGAAAGCAATATAAACCAATGCCAGCATTGCCATTTTCCGTCCCTTGAAACGTTGCCAGGTTTCGGCCCAGAAATTGGGAGACTTCTTCAATGGCTTCCGTTCAGAAGGAGCGTTCTTATTTTCTTGAGGTTGCTCTTGCATAATTCTTTATGATTCAAATCGGGAATATGGCAAACATCAGGAGTAGGATACTCAGGCTGGCGCTTAATGATCTGCAATTTTGACACGCGGGTCTGCCATTGCGTAAAAGATATCGGCCAGGAGCTGCCCTGCTAATGTCAATATCGAAAACATCAATGTCAGCCCCATGATCGTAGGGTAATCTCTTTCCAGAATCGATTCAAAATAAAGTTGCCCCATTCCTGGCCAGCTGAAAATTCGTTCGATAATCACAGACCCCCCCAGCAATGAAGGCAAAGTCAAACCGATTAAGGTGACCAATGGAATGAACGTGTTTCGAAAAGCATGTTTGACTAAAACGTTGACAGGCGACAACCCTTTGGCACGTGCAGTGCGAATATAATCCTGCCTCAAAACCTCATGCATGTTGGCACGAATGAATCGACTGTAATACGCCAGGCTACCGTAGGTGTAACAGATTACCGGCATCAAGGCATGCTTGAAAATATCCCATGCCTGTTGAGCGCCTGACATGGATGCGTAACCGTCACTTTTCATCCCGTACAAAGGGAGCCAGCCCAATTTATTTGCTAAGTAGATCTGCAGAAACAGAGCAGCTACAAAGCTGGGGAATGAATAGAGCATATATAGGATCGTTCCGACAGTTCTTTCATCCAGGCATCCCTGCCGTGCTGATGAATACAGGCCGATCGGAATCGCCAGTAAATAAGTTAACAACAGGGAACTCAGTGACAAAATCAATGTGGGCCCCATTCGTTCGCGAATCAAGCGGGCCACCGGTTGTTTACGGGAGATCGATCGGCCAAAGTCAAGATGAAAGACATTTCCGACCCACAAAGCATAAGCCTGAGGCCAGGGCTTATCTAATCCGTAAGCTTTTTTCATACGCTCCACGTCGGCAGGATTCAGTTCTTTACCGGGATCAATCATTGCCATATTGACGGAGATTGGTGTTCCGGGCATGTTACGGATCAGCCCGAAGATGATAAACGTAATCAAAACGAGCGTGATGAACCCGATGAAAAGCCTTCGCACGATATAGCTGAACATGTTTTTTAATCAATCCAATAACAGAATCAACAAAAAAAGTAGTGACTTACATTACAATTCTGCTTAACGCTGGTTTGCAGATTGATCGATTCAAACAGAAACATTCAGTCTATTTGCTGACGGGTTTCCAGAGGCTGCCGAAGCCAGGCCCATATCCATAAGGACCACGAGGACTGAAAACGTAACCTCGCAAATCCTTGTTGAATCCATAGAAGGAATTGCGGAAATAGAGCCAGGTATAGGGTTGATCGTCATACAGGAGTTCATGGATTTTTCCGTAGATCTTTGCACGCTTATCTTTATCGAATTCGCGACGCCCTTCTTCGAAAAGCTGATCGATTTCCGGATTTGAGTATTGTCCGTAATTACGGCCCGCATCTGTTTTCCACAAATTGATCGAGGTATCAGGGTCTGTCCCGGTTCCCCATCCACCAAACATAGCCTGAAACTGATGATTCCGCGCCTTTTCCTGCATCACAGTGAACTCGGTCGGTTTGACATCACAGATGATTCCAATCTGTTCCAGGTTTTCTTTGAGTAACGTACAGATGGAAAGCGATAAAGGTACGTTGGCTGTCATGATGGAGAATTGAAAAGGAATGACTTTTCCATCAAATTCCTTGTCCCGGATTCCATCACCGTCATGGTCAATCCAGCCAGCTTCATCGAGAAGTTTCTCGGCTTTATTCAGATTCTGTAGATACGGTTTTGTCATGGGGTTAGGAGACATCCAGGCCGTTTCATGATAAATTCCCGTGCATGGTTGATATAAACCATAACAGAGTTCATTCAGCATCTCTTTATGATCAAAAGCGTAAGACATTGCCTGGCGGACTTTTTTGTCCTGAAAGAATAACGTCTTGCAATTCCATCCAAAATAAAAGTAGACCCATTCCAGACCATTGGCTTTAGTGCATATCTTGTAAAAATCTTCGTCTTCGGTTTGTGTTTTCCACAGTTCGGGGTTGAGCGCCATCTCATCAATTTCCCCTTTTTTCAAGGCCAGTAAAGCCGTGTTGGGGTCCTGGATAATTCTGAGTCGCACACGTTCAAAATAGGGTCGATTTCGAACCTCTTTTCCATCCTGCATGTACCAGCTTTCCCGGCGTTTCAAAATGATTTCCTGTCCGCGGACTCTCTTTTCAAACTCATAAGGGCCACCGGTAACAGGATTATTTTCGTGTTTCACATGATATTCGCTATCCTGCAGAGTCGGGTCCTCTTGCAGAGACTTTTCATAGATGTGCTTGGGGATGATGGGGAAATTAAGGTTCCAGACGTTAGTCGGGAGCGCTTCTTTATGGAAATAAACCAGCGTCTGATCGTCATATGCCTGAATCCAGCGGATCTGGTCAGTCCCTGATCTGACGGCAGGTACAGGAACTTTTGGATTCATGATCGTCTGGAAAGTAAACACGATATCATGCGCCGTAATAGGGACACCATCAGACCAGGTTAAATCTTTTCTCAAGACAACCTTGTCGTAAAGTTTATCTTTACTGGATTCCCATGAGACCACTGTATCTGAAACCGCAAAAGGAATGAAATTCCAGTCAAAGCTGAATAAACCAAAACCCGTCAAGGAAGAGACTTCAAATTCCACAGCAGAACTTCCCATGATCGGATTCGTACTTTTCATATCTGCCCCGACATGGCGATTGATGGTCGCATTCCAGTTGACTTCTTCATCATTTTGAGGAAGTCTGCCTAATGCACTCAGGATCTTTGCATTAACTTCCTGATTCGTATTTTTCAGTTTCAGCGCCTCGGGTACTGTCGCGATCGGGGTTTCTTTACTCTGGCGTTCCCGTAGCAGCTCCAGGCTGTCAAGCACCGGCTGTTTTTCCCACGTCACTTTCGCATCCAGGTCCGCAAGTTTGG
>CAXBFD010000110.1:0-19879 GCA_963974925.1 uncultured bacterium
TACAGGCAGGGATCATGGAAGGGGGCGTCGTCAGCCCACGCAGCGAAGGAACCCCCGATAACTCCACCGGGGTCTGATTTCCCAGTGAGCTGTGCGGGCGGTTTTCGTTGTAGTCCAGCCGCCACTGGTCAACTTGTTCCTGAGCGTCTGTCAGGCTTAAAAACCAATGCTGGTTTAAACATTCCTGACGAACCCGCCCGTTGAACGATTCAATATACGCATTATCGGTCGGTTTTCCCAGCCGACTGAAATCCAGAGTAACGTTGTTGAAGTAAGCCCATCAGTCCAAACTCTTTGAAATGAACTCGGGCCCGTTATCCACACGGATTGACTGAGGACAGTCTCGAGCCGCTTTGACGCGATCCAGAGCTGCCACCACATCATCTCCAGTCAGCCGTGTTCCCACCTGAATGGCCAGACTCTCACGACTAGTGTAGTGATTTAAAATTGTGGGAACTTATTTGGTAGAGTTGTCGTCTGATTTTCCAGATAAGGAGAATTGAGACGTGCGTATTGCAATTGCTGTCACATTGACAGCTGCAGAACGAATATTGCTGACTACGTGGTCGCGGGGGCGGAGCACGCCAGCCCGACTGGTACTGCGAGCCAAGATGATTCTCGCGGCAGCTCAAGGTCGCGAGAATAAAGACATTGCAGTGGAACTCGGTTGTACCAGGCGAACTGTCGGTACGTGGCAAAATCGATTTGCCGAGAAACGAATGGTGGGGATTGAAGCAGACGCCCCCCGAGTTGGACCTGCATTTAATTGTGGACAACTACGCCATTCACAAGCACCCCAAGGTGCAGAACTGGCTGAAGCGTCACAAGCGATTTTACATTCACTTCACACCGACAAGCAGTTTGTGGCTGAACGTCATCGAACGCTGGTTCCGCGACATTACCCAGGACCGTATCCGGAATGGCGTGTTCAAAAGCGTCTCGCAACTGGAGCAGGCGATATGATCGGAAGATCTACAAACATCGCAACCAGATCGAACGGTTCTTAGGGAGAATCAAACGCTGTCGACGTGTGGCCACTCGCTACGAGGAAAAAGCCACCAACTTCGCCGGCTTTATCTGACTGTCAGCATTCGTTACAGATATCATCCGAATGTCCGTACTATCTAGGGCTGCGGTCGTTTCGTGCTTTACCCAGGATGGCGGTACAAGACCGTTGTCGCGGTACCAAGTCGAAGTATCACGTCGCAGCGCGGCAACCATAGTGGGCAGCGTTTCACGCAATGAACGGCTAGGTTGCCAGCCCAGTGCATCGCTCGCACGGGTGATGACAAGCGCATAGTGATCGTCCGCCAAGTCAACCATCCACGGCTTGATGAAAGGCTCCTCCGCGAACGGCATGTGATCTTGAAATCACGCACCCGTCTTGGCAACCGACTTCGGGATCACGGTCGTTTCCCAAGGCTCACCATGAATCAATCGTCCGAATTCTGACTGCGATTCCGTGCAACCGAGCGTTTTCGGTTCTCCGATAAGAAACACTGATTCATCTGATAATTACTCGCGACGGTCGATGCATCGGTAGACGGCGTCGACGACGTCGTCTAAATGAACGAATGCTTGACCGCGGGATGGATCTCCTGGATAGACTCGACTTGTCAACTTCCGCTTGTAGATCCGCGCTATCTGATTTGCCAAGGGAATTGAATGGCAATCGTCGTCATAGACACCGGCGATTCTGAGATTGATAGACTTGATCGCACACCGATTCTTAGAAATGACCTGCTCGGTAGCGACCTTCGACTTGGGATAGTCCCACTTGGGATCAAGCGGCCAATCTTCATCGATCCGCTCGCCCGGCTCGCAGGGAGCATGAACCAACATCGTGCTGGAGAAGATGAATTGGTCCACTTCAAACTCACGCAATGCACGAAGCAGTCTCTCCGTTCCGCGAACTGTGACTTCTTCATACTTCGGACTCGGATCTCCCGAGAAGTCGTAGTACGCAGCATAGTATTAGTGTACGACCGACGCAATTTTTGTTCCGTATCCTTCACGAACGCGATGTATTCCTGCGTCGATACTCTCATCGTTCGTCAGGTCAACACAGACGTATTCCGCCTCCGTCGGCGGATGCGGATCACCTGCACGGTCAAATCCGATCACCTGGAAACGCTCAGCAAGCCGCTTAACCGTCGCCGATCCAAGCCGCCCGCTACTTCCCGTGATTAAGATGATCTCTTTCTTAGTTTTCATCACAGTTTTTCCGGTTTAGAATAGTCACTAATTAGCCACTTCGCCCGCCAAAGAGAGTCCGCACAGTCTTTCGGCCACCCAAGGACGGTATGTAAACAAACGCACTGCCAACTCGTCGCTACACTGCTGCGGTGAAAAGTGGCAGTGGTGCTTTGCCTGACGCGACACGGCTACTGTGTTTTTGTCTTGCCATTCGGCTCCTTCGTATTTTTCTTCATCTTTCCTTTCATCATGCCTTCCATCTTCTTCTTGCACATGGGGCACATCATGCCAGATTCACTATCGTCCATCTTCTTGGCTCTCATCATTGCGATCTCCATCATTGACATTGCCTTGCCAGACGACTTGCCAAGCATTGACCGCTGATCTTCGGTTAACACTTCCGCTGCCTTACTCTGAGCTTCCTGGGTAATAGCTCTCAGTTTCTGCTGTTGCTCATCTGTCAATTTCAACTCACTCGCTCTAGCCATCAGCAACGGCGGACTGTCAGCGGTCAAACTGATTCCCTTCAGGCCAGTCATCATGGGGCATTCCATCGACATTTTCTTGTCGTTCTGGCCACCTGCTTTCGAGTTGTTCTGCCCAAGTGCAGGCGATTGCAACGAGACAGCAAGCAGTGAGAGGAGAATGCCTCCAGCGCCTGCACAGATGCTGAACCGTGATCGAAAAATAGTATTGGTCTTCATAGCGTTTTTCCTTGTTCATGGGAGATAACGAAACTCCGCGCGTCGACGCAGAGCAAACTTCAGAATCAGTCGATGTTCCTCGCTTCTCGTCGATGTAGCTGCAAGTCACATACCGTACTGGGGTATTTTGAAGCGCAACGCTGAATCGACTGCAAATGAGCAGCTTTCGCGAAAGCTGCTGTACGTAATGGGCTTGCAAAGTGCGCATCCAGCGACCATTGCGGTTCGAGAACAGCCAGCGGCACGACTCATAAAGCAACGTTGTGCCTGATTCAACCTTTTTCCGCAGTGTGATCGATGTCTCGCAGATCTGTCCACGATTCCCAGATGGCGTAAATGGCAGGATAGATCAGCAGCTCTAACACAAATGACGTCACGACCCCACCGACCATCGGGGCGGCAATACGTTTCATGACGTCGGCGCCTGAGCCTGTGGACCACATGATCGGCAACAATCCCATCAAGATCGCCATAACCGTCATCATCTTTGGTCGCATTTGGTCGCATTTGGTCGCATTTGGTCGCACGCGCTACACCGCGCCTTCCATGACTGCGTGTTCAGTGTCGTCAAATCTATGTATCCGCCCTTCGTCTTTCCATTTGTGGTATGCCACATCTAAGTACAACAACATCACGACTCCGGTTTCTGCATCGACACCCGCAAGCGCAATGATGCCAACCCACACGGCAACGCTCATGTTATAGCCAAGCATATAGATCAGCAAGAAAGAGCCAATCAACGAAAAAGGCACTGCAAGTAACACAATTGATAACTTGACAATGGAAGGTTCCGCGACGTTCATCCTTCTGCCGAAGTGGGCGGCGGCACTCGAGGCGGTCCCGCCTGGCGTCGTCCTGCACGTCGATTTCAAGGGGCTAAGCTACATCGATCACGCCTGCCTGGCATTGCTGATGAATTGGAAGAAGCAACATGAAGTGACAGGTGGGGCACTTATTCTGGATTGGGAAACGCTGCGTGCAAGATTCCATCACGCGCGCCCTCGTCCGCGACAAACATGTATTATAAGGCAAGACGCTCCCAATGCGGACGGCAATAGCCGCGAGCAACGAGGGGCGGCCTAATCATACCTTGCCCTTTTTGTACATTCGTGATAGTATACGTGCGATGGCGTGGATTGGGTCCGACAACTTCTTCAACCCAGCCTGAAGGACAAAACCGGTGTGGAAACTAGGATGAGTGCAAAGACGCTGATTGAGATTGGTCTGGTCCTACCGGTAATTCCAGATGCCCGTGACGCGTGCGTCCTGCGCCTAACAGAATTGCTGACAGCAAAAGAAGGAATTGAGACCGCACATGTCAAAAACACGATCGGCATGGGGCAGGATCAAATCTGTATCCATTTTGATCCCAACCGCATTTCCCTCGGCGAGGTGCGGGCGCTGGCCAAACGGGCAGGAGCAGATCTTGACCAGCGGTTCGGACACTTTTTGCTCAATTCAAAACCGATGCATGCCCGTCAGGCTCGCACGGCCGAGGCACGGGCGAATCAAATCCAAGGCGTGCTGGAAGCCGCGGTCTCCCCGGCCGGCGTGCTGCGCATTGAGTTTGACCGCCGATCTACCGACGAAGAGGCCATCCGAATCGCGGTAGCGAAAATCGGTGTGCAAACTGTTGAAAAGAGAGTACAGAAGGCGACACACGGCGAACTAACGGAAGCCGATGACCGACCTGTCGCGAAAGAACACGATCACGAACATGATGGCCTATTGGGTGAAAGAACGGAGTTGGGATTTGCCGCGCTTTGCGGCGGGCTGCTGCTCATCGGATGGCTGCTATCGTTCGCTGCTGTGAATCAATGGGCACCGTGGAGCCTATTCTTGGCCGCTTACTTCTTCGGCGGCTTTTTTACGTTTCGCGAAGCAATTGAGAATATTCGTGCTGGCCGTTTTGAGATCGACTTCCTGATGCTGGTGGCGGCCATCGGCGCGGCTACGCTCGGAGAATGGTTTGAGGGCGCTTTGCTGCTATTTCTCTTCAGCCTCGGTCACTCACTCGAACATTATGCCATGGGCCGGGCTAAGAGGGCCATTGAAGCCCTCGCCGAACTTGCTCCTCAAACCGCACTGGTCCGCCGTGAAGGCAGCACCCAAGAATTACCCGTGGAGCAACTCCAGGTCGGGGACGTAGTGATTGTCAAACCCAATGAACGTATTCCCGTCGACGGATTTGTCGTCAAGGGGCAGAGCAGCGTCAATCAGGCCCCGATTACCGGCGAGAGCGTCCCTGTGGATAAACAGGCCGTCGATAATCTGCAAGAGGCGACGGAGAATGCCGACCGGCTCGACGCCCGATATCGCGCCTTCGCCGGCACCATCAATGGAAGTGGCGCTCTGGAGATTCAGGTGACCAAGATCGCCGGTGAATCCACGCTGGCCCGCGTCGTACAAATGGTGAATGAGGCCGAGACCCAAAAGTCGCCCACGCAACTGTTCACCGACAAATTCGAGCGTTACTTCGTTCCGGCAGCATTGACGTTGGTTGTCTTGCTATTATTCGCCTGGACAATAATCGACGAGCCATTCACCAAATCTTTCTATCGCGCGATGGCGGTGTTGGTGGCGGCTAGTCCCTGCGCTCTGGCAATTTCGACCCCAAGCGCGGTTCTCAGCGGCATCTCGCGCGCGGCTCGGGGCGGAGTGCTCGTCAAAGGCGGTGGTCCGCTGGAGAATCTGGGAAGGCTCCACGCCATCGCCTTCGACAAGACCGGCACGTTGACCGAAGGCAAGCCATGGCTAACCAACGTTGTGAGTTCAGATGGCGTCGCCGAGGATGAGTTGTTGCAGGTTGCCATCGCCGTGGAAGAACTCAGTGACCATCCCCTTGCCGCCGCGGTCGTACGTGGTGGACGCGAACGCCTCGACAGCGAATCGGTGATTCAGGCCCACGATTTACAATCCATCACGGGGCGTGGCGTCAAAGCCAACATCAACGGCGAGGCGGTGTACATTGGCAAAGACGACTTGTTTGGAGAAGTTGATGGACCGCCGCTTCCTGAAGAGCTGCGGGAGCGAGTCGAAGCACTGGAAGCTGACGGCCGCACGACGATGATCGTGCGTCGCGGTGATACCTACCTTGGTGTTTTGGGTCTGATGGATACGCCGCGAGAAGCGGCCAAGAACGTGATTGCCCGCCTGCGAGAGCTTGGCATCCAGCGGATGATCATACTTTCTGGCGACAATCAACAGGTCGCCGATGCCGTCGCCAATGAAGTTGGAATCGACGAAGCCTGGGGGGACTTGATGCCGGACGACAAAGTCGAGGCGATCAAGAAGCTCAGCAAGCAAGAGGGCGTGGCGATGGTCGGCGACGGCGTAAACGATGCGCCCGCAATGGCAAATGCGACGGTTGGCATCGCAATGGGTGCGGCCGGTTCGGACATTGCTCTGGAAACTGCGGATGTCGCGTTGATGGCGGACGACCTGAATCACCTCCCCTTCGCGGTCGGGTTGAGCCGTCAAACAAGCCGAATCATTCGACAGAACCTGTGGTTCAGTCTTGGTATGGTGGCGTTCCTGATCCCCGCGACAATCCTCGGACTGCAAATGGGCGCCGCAGTCCTGTTCCACGAAGGTTCAACGCTGCTTGTGGTTTTTAACGCCCTGCGACTCTTGACCTATCGAGCCAAGTGAACGAAGAATTCCGATTCCAGACATGTTGACATCCAATGAGGAGTACGGCATTAAGCTATGGCCGGATTAACCATCGCCATCGTGGCGTCGTTGGAGGCGCTGTTGAACCTCGAGGCGGTCGATAAGCTCGACCCGCAACAACGCAGATCCCCTCCGAGCCGCGAACTGCTGGATCAGGGTATCGGCAACACGGTCGCGGGTTTGATCGGCGGAATTCCCATCACGTCTGTCGTCATCCGTGGCTCCGTCAATGTCCATGCCGGAGGTCAGACAAAGCTGGCCACAATCGTGCATGGGGCACTACTTCTCGTGAGCGTCATGTTGTTTCCGATGTGGCTGAACATGATTCCGCTGTCTTGCTGGTTACGGGCTTCAAACTCGCCAGTCCAAAGTTGATAAAGCGGATGTGGGATGAAGGCCGCTATCAGTTCATCCCCTTCGCTCTGACGGTAGCGGCCATCGTTCTAACCGATTTGCTGGTCGGGGTTCTGATCGGATTAGCGGTTAGCCTTGGCTTCATTCTCAACAGCAACCTGCGCCGCCCGATCCGTCGCTTTGTTGAGAAGCACGTGGGCTGCGACGTCCTGCACATCGAGCTCGCCAACCAGGTAAGCTTTCTCAATCGGGCCGCCTTGTTGAAAGTCCTTGATGCAGTGCCGCGCGAAGGCCAGGTGCTGTTCAACGCTCAGAACACGGACTACATAGACCCGGATATACTCGATCTCTTGCGAGATTTCTCCGAGGAGACAGCACCGGCGCGAGGCGTGCAGGTGAGCTTAATAGGGTTCAAGAATAAGTATCAGTTTAGGGATCAGATTCAGTACGTGGACTTTTCCACCCGAGTGCTTCAATGTACTCTCACTCCTCGGAAAGTACTGCAAATACTCCGTGACGGCAATGAGCGGTTCCGTAGCGGCCAGCGCCTGACCCGTGACCTCGGTCGCCAGGTCCGCGCTATGGCCGAAGCGGCTCTGTTGCGAAGTCAGTTGATCAGCACTCTTCATCAGGAAGGTCGAGTTGCGATCATCGGTGCGATTTACGATGTCGTCACTGGAAGCATTGAGTTCCTGCCGCATGCGGATGATTGCGTTTCTTGAGCATCAAGCGAAAGGCACCACCCAGGAGGCCATAACGAGAAGGATGAATTGTAGATATATAGTTTACGCGGAGATTGTTACTGATCTCTTCCTCGTTGTTTCGGGACATTTTCCTGATGCACCGCCCGGCCCCTGTTTCGTCGGTCTGACGGTCTCGGCTAAGCCGCCTCAGCCCTTGACGCGTCAGCCGGGCGTATGGGAGACTATTTGGAGTATGACCAGTTCCGCGAGTAAATTCCGAGCTGCATTCTCTTTGACGGCAGCTTTGCTGGTCCTGATCGCTGCGCCGCTGGCGTGGGTGCCCAGTGCGTTCTGCCAGTGCGGCATTTCGACCCACGACGACGCGTGCTGCGGCGATGCGAAAGACTGCACCCCTTGCGAATGTCCAGCATGCGAGTACCACCGGGCGACGACAATCGTTGCATCTGTTGACACGTCAGAGCAACGGCTGACGCAAAACGATCTGCTCTTTGCCTGGGCTGATGCGACCGAATTGCCTGTGGCCAACAATCTGGCGGACGCCTCTTCGCACGCCCCACCACCCGTGACTGCGTTCCAGTGTTGAGTTCTCTTGGCGCGGTTGACGTTGTGATTCTCTGCGCGGGCAATGCGCAAATCGCGTGTTGAACAGTTGGGGCCTGCGTGCGGTTCCAGGCTCCCGTCAATCCGTCTCATGGCCATGAGACAAGAGACCTCTGTCGGCTCCATTGCGTGTCCAATCACCGTCCCTTGGCACAAAACAAACCCTAGCCGTACAGCGTCCTAAGGCAACAACGACCAGTCACCTGGAGAAAAAGATATTTTGACGTTGAGCAGTACAATGGATCGCAACTAAAGTACGCCTGGATCGAAAAGCACCGCGAACAGATCCACGAGGCGTATCGTGATAGCGACTCCGTCTACTGTTATCGCAAAGTTCTTGAAGACATCCTGGAACAAAACCTGCGATGCTGCCTCGAATCGGTGCGGCGGACCATGCGTGAAGAAGGCCTGATTTCCAAGGTCAAACGCCAGTTTGTCGTCACCACCGATTCCAATCATCACTTTCCCGTGGCTGAGAATCTATTTGATCGGAGAAATATGAAATGGCGTAGGATGAACATTATTTCTGTCGAACACCGCTGTCGTTCAGACCAGATCCAAGTCCTGGTCTCCACGGGTATGACGAGTAACCGCCTCGTCGCTATTTTTCAACAGCGGTTCGATCCGCTGGCACGAGTACCGATTCCAGTAGGCGAACCAACTCGTCTTTCGTTTTGCTGCCATTGATTCGCCTGAAGAGTTTTCCGTCCTGAAAGAGCAGGAGTGCCGGTATCGCCTCGATCTCGTATTTCGCGGTCGTGAATGGATTGTCCTTTACATTCATTTGTCCAATCTTGACCCGTCCATCGTACTCTTCCGCCAGTTCCCGGATGATAGGTTTCATCTCCAGACACGGCTGGCACCAAGCCGCCCAAAAGTCAACCAGCACTGGCTCATTGCTACGCAACACGTGCTCTTCATAAATCGCATCGGTCAACACAATCACGGCCTCGTGACCCACAGAATGCCCCTCCTGCGTTCCTGTCTCCGGACCGCAGCTCGCAAGCAGCATAAATATCGCAACTGGCAGTGCGTTGATTATGATTGTTCGCATGATGTATTCCTGTCAGGCAAAAACGCAGCGTACATCGCTCATTCTCATCCGCTTTCTCAGTCCCTTAGCATCCGTAGACCGTTGCCGATTACCAGAAACTCACTGAGTTCATGTCCAAGCACGGCGATCGGGAGCGAGAACCAACCGGCCACCGCCCCGACAACCAGCACACTGATCACCAGCCCCGACAAGACGAGGTTCTGTCGAACGACCCGCTGGTTACGGCGGGCCAAGTGTAGGGCGTAAACCAGCTTCTCCAGGTCGTCGGCCATCAGTGCCACGTCCGCTGTTTCCAAAGCCACATCGGTGCCAGCCGCCCCCATTGCCACGCCGACCGTGGCTTCAGCCAGCGCCGGGGCGTCATTGACTCCGTCTCCTACCATCACGACATGTCCGAGGCTTCGGGCGAGTTCACGCACCTTTGCGACCTTGTCCTCCGGCTTTAGGTCGGCATAGCAGTCGTCGATGCCGGCCTCTTTGGCAATCGCCTGGGCCGTGCGCTCGTTGTCACCGGTGAGCATGACCACTTTCTCTACTCCAGTCCTGCGCAAGTCATCAATGGCCTGACGGGCTTTTGGGCGGATATTGTCGCGGATGGCGAACAGCCCCCACGGGATGCGGTCGTCTCCGAAAACCACAACCGTCTGGCCTTCGGCCTGGAGGCGGACTATCTGCTCCCAAAGCGGATCAAGACTAATACCAAGCTGATCTTCGAACAAACTTGGCTTGCCGATGTGCAGCGTTGTTCCATTGAAGGTCGCCGAAGCCCCCGCACCGGTCAGAGAATTGAACGCTGCAATTTCAGCGGGGTCGACTCCTTCCGCCTCAACGTAGCTCTGGATGGCTCGCGCTAATGGGTGTTGGCTCAGCCGTTCAATGCCTGCCGCCACAGCGAGGATCTCCTGACGGGGGGGAATCGACTCATCCTGTTCGGCCAAAATGACCTCCGTGACCTCCGGTTGACCTCGGGTGATCGTGCCCGTCTTGTCCAGGGCTACAACCCTGATACGCGCCAGTTGCTCGACGTATATGCCCCCTTTGATCAGCACCCCATTCCGCGCCCCCGTGCCGAGCGAGGCGACAAGTGTCACCGGGATAGAAATAACTAGGGCACACGGAGCCGCCGCGACAATGAACACCGTGGCACGGATCGTCCAGTCTGTCCCGGATGTGGAAAACCACAAGGCCGGAATAACCGCAAGCAGGAAGCCAATCAGTAGAACGGCGGGGCTGTACCAGAAGCCAAATCGCTCGATGAACCGCTGGCTTTCCCCCTTGCGTTCCTGAGCCTCTTCGACCATCTGGATGATGCGTGAAATCGTGTTCTCGGCAAACGCCTTCGTCGCCCTTACCTCCAGAGAGCCTTCACCATTTATGCTGCCTGCAAAAACCGTCTCGCCGGGTTGCTTCTCGACCGGAAGGCTCTCACCGGTCACAGGAGCCTGATTAAGGCTTGAGCGACCAGCAGCCACCTCGCCGTCAGTCGCCACTGCCTGCCCCGGCCTGACGAGAAACATGTCGCCGACTCGCAGGTCTTCGACAGGAATCTCGCGTTCTTTTCCATCGATAAGCAGCAAGGCGGTCTTGGGCGCCAAGTCCATCAGCGCTCGAACCGCCGACCGTGTCTTCGATTCCGTGTATCCTTCGAGCGCCTCGCTGATCGAATACAGAAACACCAGCATCGCCGCTTCGGCAGGTTGGCCGAGCACGTAGGCCGCAATGGCGGCGACCGTCATCAGCAGCTCAATGTCAATCCGCCGCTCGAAGAGCACTTCTTCAATTGCTTCGCGACCGAAATAGTATCCGCCGACCAGAACACTGAGCGTATACAGCGTCAGCGGCAGCCAATCAGGAAGGGCGTAACCGAGCAACCAACCGACAAGCAGCAGCACGCCTGAGATTAGCGAGGAAAGAACCTTCGGGTCTTTCCAGAACGGCTGCGGTTCAGCGGTTTCACCCCGTTTCTGAACGGGGAAACCAAACTCACGAAGCTGGCCTTCGAGGTCATCTTGCGAGACTTTCTGTTCCTCGGCTCGAATACGAACGGTTCCCGAAGAAGCCAGGATTTGAAGCAACTCGACATCCGACTGAGATGCGAGCGACCGACGCAAACGCGCAGCGTCATTCTCACAATCCAGGTTGGCAACTCGGAAACGGTATTCTTTCATAGTTCACATTCCATCGATTTCCATCATTCCCCTATGCCGCTTACTTGTCCTGATATTTCTGGCTGGCCCTCAAGCTGCACGGCGCGGTCGTCGTCCCTTCTTCAATTCGATTCCAAACTCGACAGCGATCTTTAGCAATGTGGCAACACAGGTAGTGTTCGCCGACATTTCACGCGCTCCGCGTACGCTGTACTAGCGAATTAGTTCCGCCAATCGCCGACGATCTTCAAGCTTGTATACAATAGGCCGTCCACGTTTTCTGGAGCCTGACATGTGACTCGCTTTCCTGTAAAGAATACCGCCAAGTCGGAATGATTCCGGCATTGGCGGCATCGCATTAACACATGTTGCGTATCACATCTTCGGTTTAGATGTAAAGGTTCCACTGGGGCCTGTAAGCTTGACTGGTGTTTTACCGGCCTTCTCAACGGCTTCCCACAGTTGCAGCGGCGAGAGTATCGCATTGACCTTGGGAGTGACGGTTGCAGTCTTGGACTTCACGTCCGTCTTGACACCGCCCACTCCGGGCACTTCGGACAATTCTGCGGCAATATTCTTGGCGCAGCCTTCGCACGTCAGCACCTGCAAGGTGATAGTCGTTTTTATGGTGTTGGCACTTACAGTGTCGTCAGCCGCCCACAAGGAACTCGTTGAATAAACGGCCAAGGCCAGCGCGACACAAGTTAACAAACGATACATATTGAGACTCCATTTTCGGGAAACACTTGATGGAAAAAACGACAGACTACGGGGTGATATAGAATGTGCTACATGGAACTCTCCTTTCGTTTAAGCGTTGGGGTTAGGGCGTTCGGATAAGAGTGTGGCTGGGGACGCACGGTTTCACAGGCTGGCGAAACACGTACTCAAGCCCCAGCCACAAGGACAATCACTGCGTTCTTTGTTTGGGAAAGAAGTTTGTTTCTTGGTCATCATCGGTGCGTGACCGTAAATCCAGTTTCGCCACAACATCGTGGAAACAGTCGCTTCCGCAGCCTGGCGAGAGACAGGTCGTCGGTGCGGAGCAGCCACACATGCAGCCCGGTTGGACCAGCAGCGCGCCGCCCGTTCGTTTCAGTAGCTGGCGCAATGAATGATCACTCGGTCGAGACATTCCTATTCTTCCGGTTTGGGCGGTTTGTGGCCGGTCTTGGCCTCGTAGCGAGCGACGAATTTGTGGACTCGTGCGGGGCTGCAAATGAAGCATTGCGATTCGGGGCGATCATGTTCTTCGCACCAGTCACCGGCCTCCTTGAATTTTGCAACCAACGATTTGTCGCACTGGGCACACTCTTCTTCGGGCACGCCGTGCTCGACGCACCACCAACCCCCGTGACTGTGATCGATATTGGTCACCGCCGCTGCCCCGGCGGGATCTTTCTTCATCGCCTCACCCTTGCCGCAACCACTCAACATGACCACGCTCAGTGAAAGCAGCGCAAACATCGTCGTCAACCCAATCCAAAGGCTGCGCGTCCGAAACATCCACTTCATCAGATTCTCCTTCGGCATCGCCGAACTGAAGTTAGATCGATGCCGGTTCAGGGGTATGCCTGAGTTCCGGCTCAATCGGTTCGTCTGGTTCAAGACGATGACCGTCATCGTCTCCTCTATCATCATTCTTATGCAGACTCTCCACCGGCAGGTTGAACACGACATAGAGCACGCGTAGAACAAGCAAGCTCATGATCATCGCGCTACAGACGCCACCAATCACAACTGTTGCCAGCGGTCTCTGGACCTCCGCGCCCATTCCGGTGCTGAAGGCCATTGGCACGAACCCGAGACTGGCGACTAGAGTTGTCATCAGAATCGGTCGCAACCGAGTCATGGCTGCTTCTTCGACTGCTTCGTCAAGCGAACGTCCGCGCCGGCGAAGTAGTCGAATCGTTGAAACAAGCAACATGTCGTCCAGTACTGCGACGCCGGACAGCGCGATGAATCCGACCGCAGCCGAAATGGAAAACGGCATGTCACGAATCCACAGCGCCAAAATGCCGCCAATCCATGCAAATGGAACGCCGGTGAAGACTCGAAACGAGTCAACCCAATTGCGATACGTCATGTAGAGCAGCGATAGAATCATCAACAGTGCAACCGGCACGACAATCATCAACCGCGTTTGAGCGCGTTGTAGATTCTCGAATTGCCCACCCCAATCGATGCGATATCGTCCCGCCGGTAGCTGCACCTTTTCATCAACGACACGCTGTGCCTCGGCGACGAAGCTGCCAAGATCGCGGCCACGCACGTTGGCTTCGATCGTAATCCGCCGCTGGTACCAATCCCGTTTGATCGTATTCGGCCCTTCGACCTTTTCGATGGTCGCCAATCGTGATAGCGGGATTCGCTCACCCGATGGCGTCGCAACGAGAATCTGACGGATCGCGTCGGGATCGGCACGAGCTTTCTCCGGCAGTCGAATAATAAGCGGAAATCGCAATTGACCCTCGTAAACTTCCCCGACATTATGGGTTCCGAGTGCGCGAACGAGGTTCATGATCGTACTGGCCGTTATTCCGTAACGAGCAATTTCATCCTGCTTCACTCGAATTTGGAGCACCGGCTGGCCGGAAACTTGTTCGACTTTGACGTCCTCGGCACCGGGAATGGACTGCAAGGCCCGCTCGACTTCCGATGCTTTGGCGACCATTAGGTCAAGGTCATCCCCGTACAGAATGGCAGCGACATCGGAGCGGACGCCCGAGATCATCTCATTCATCCGCATCTCGATTGGTTGTGACATGGCCAGTCGTGGACCGGGCAGGTCACGCAGTTCTTCCTGCACAAGCTTCGTCAGTTCTTCCTGCGTCTCCGCCCGCATCCATCTTTCGCGCGGATGAAGTGTGAGAAACAGATCGGTCAGCTCGGTACCCATTGGGTCGGTTGCGACTTCCGCTGTCCCGATACGACTCCATACCTGTGCGATCTCATCCGGAAACTTTTCCAACAACACTTGCTCCATCTTCGTGTTGTAGCGAATGGATTCCTCCATCGTGGTTCCGGCCAGTCGCACCACGTTTATTGTGATGGCACCTTCGGAAAGCCGAGGCACGAACTCCGAACCAAGATTGGGAGCAACGAGGCCGAAAACACTGACGAGCAAGAGCAGGGCCGACCCGATCACGAACGCCTTGTGATGCATCGTAAACCGCAGTACGGGTGCGTAGAGCCGCTTGAGTACGCGGATCAGCAGCGGTTCTTTTTCTTGGATGTTTTTTGGGAGAAACAGGCTAGCCAAGACAGGCATGAGAGTCAGCGACAGAACCATCGAGCCGGCAAGAGCCATGATGACGGTCATGGCCATCGGTCGAAACAGTTTTCCTTCGATGCCTTCGAGCGTCAGGATCGGCAGATAGACGATCATGATGATCAGTTCGCCGAACATCGTCGGTTTGCGAACCTCGACCGCTGCGTCGCGAATGATCTGCAAACGACTGCGCCCGTCTCGATTGTGAGCCAAATGTCGCACGCAATTCTCAATCATTACGACCGAGCTATCAACGACCAAACCGAAATCAATCGCACCCAAACTCAGCAGGCTGGCAGCGATCCCGAATTTCAGCATCCCGGAGAAGGCAAACAGCATCGATAGGGGAATCGCCATCGCCACGATCAGTCCGGCCCTCAGATTGCCGAGAAAGATGAACAGTACCGCGACCACCAACAGTCCGCCCTCGAACAGGTTTTTCTGGACGGTGTGAATGACGTGATCAATCAACTCGGTGCGGTCGTAGACGGTTTGAATCTTTACGCCGGCCGGCAACGTTTCTTGAATGCTCTGGATTTTTTCCTTGATCGACCACGTGACGTCGTGACTGTTTTCGCCCATCAGCATGAAACCCAGCCCCAGCACCGCTTCGCCGCGACCGTTGGCGGTGACTGCTCCGCGACGAATTTCGTGGCCGATCTGCACGTCAGCGACATCGCGGACGCGGATCGGCACGCCATCTTCGGACGTGATCACAATGTCTTTGATCTCTTCGATGTTGACCGTTCGTCCCACGCCATGAACGAGCAACATTTCGCTGCCATCGGTAATCGTTCCGCCGCCGACGTTTTCGTTGTTGGTTTGGAGCGCGTCTGAGACCTGTTCAAACGTCAGTCCATACTTGAATAGCCGCTCGGGATCGAGCCGCACTTGATACTGCTTTTCGTAACCACCCCAACTGTTGACTTCGGCGACCCCTCGCACTGATCGCAATTGAGGCTTGACGACCCAATCGTGAATCGTTCGTAACTCGGTCAACCGCTTGACACGCTCCTCCTTCGAGACTTTCGAGAAGTCAACGCCGTCGTACACCAAGACGTAGTGGAAGACTTCACCCAATCCGGTTGACACTGGTCCCATCTGCGGTCGGCTGATCCCGGCAGGCAGTTCGACTGTTGAAAGCCGTTCGTTGATCAGTTGTCGAGCGAAGTAGATGTCGATGCCATCGTCGAAAATGACTACGACCTGTGACAATCCAAACTTGGAAATAGATCGCAGTTGATTGAGTCCCGGCAAACCGCTAATCGCCTGCTCGACTGGGAAGGTAATCTGTCGTTCGATCTCCTCCGACGCCAGCGACGGCGCAACGGTGTTTATTTGGATTTGCACCGGGGTCGTGTCCGGGAAGGCGTCGATGTCGAGTTGCTGAAGCGAAAACGCACCAACGACAGCGAACAGACCTGCCGCCAATATCACTAACGCACGATGGCGTAGCGAGAAATCAATGAGCCAATTAAGCATCCATGCGCTCCTTATTCAGCGACGCAGTCACAGCCTGCACCGAGATTGTTTTTTAGTAACTGCGCTCGCAACACGTCGCTGCCCACAGTGGCAATCACCTCGCCCGGAAGAACACCAGAGATCACTTCTGTGTAGTTGCCGTTGGTCGCCCCCAAACGCACTGAGCGAACGTGGAATACTTTGAAGCTTTCGGGACTGTCGAAATAACTCTTGTCGCGGACGAACACGACCTGACAACAGCCCTCCCAGTGTGACGACCCCTTTGGGATCACGATGGCATCAGGTTCGTTTCGCAAGATGACCTGCCCTCTGCCAAATGTCTCACTTCGCAAATGGCCATCGGAATTGGGAAGCACGGCTCGAATTTGCACCATGCGAGTCTGCTTGTCTGCGGCTGTACTGATCCAGTCCAGTTGGCCTTGGACTTCGTGTCGGCTGCCGTCTGCTTGAAATCGGACGCTTTGACCGACAGCAAGCTGGTCCATGCTCTCCAGCGGAACGCTCAGAGTGAGCCACATCTGTCGCGTATCGGCGACTTGAAATAGAATTCGTGTCGGATCAACGACTTCACCCGGCGCTACGGTTCTCTTGGAAATAGCACCATCAATCGGTGAAACGATTGGCAGTAAGTTGGTGGTTGCTGTCAGACTGTCAAGCTGTGATCGAATCTCATCGGGAATTCCGAGCAACCGCAGGCTGTCCAGAACCTGCCGGTCAGACATGCTTCGCAAAGAATCGACCTGCACTGGTAAGCCAAGATTTCGCAGTGATTGCTCGGCATTCAGGACATCGGCCTGGGCTTTGGCCAACGCGGCCTCTGCATCGAGGATCAACGATCCAGCAATCACTTCACGAGCCTGGGTGAGTCTCGATACGTTCTGTTGTTGCAACTTCTCTTCGGCGAGCGAACGCAGTAGATTCGATTTCAGATTGCCGACTTCAGGGGCATCGATGACCGCGAGAAGTTCGCCCTTGGCAACTTTGTCTCCGACGTTCTTTTGGACCATCCACACGCTGCCGGGCAATCGAGAAGCCAAACTCGCTAGTCGAGTCGGGTCGTAG
The DNA here is from genome assembly GCA_963974925.1 of uncultured bacterium. GTDB lineage: Bacteria > Planctomycetota > Planctomycetia > Planctomycetales > Planctomycetaceae > Gimesia. The sequence continues at coordinate 17,247 of CAXBFD010000110.1, forward strand.
ACAATCTCGCCGCTGCCGGAAATGGATTCCACAATCGGATGTCGCTCAACCAATTCCACATCGACACCAGCTTGCTTCACGGACTCGACCGAAGCGAACTGGATGCGCGTCTCGTAAACCGCGCAGGCGCTGTTGTTTTCCTTTCGCGGAGCAATGGCGAGTGCCCGTGCCGCCCGCTCCAAGTCACTTGCCAGAACAGTTGGCGTTTCTTTCAGTTGGGCAACGTCAGGATGATGGAGCGGGCAGTTATGAACGCCGTGCTCTGGGCACCATCTGTAGTCTGGTCCTTTGGGCATCAGTGTTGGATCACACTGGACACAAATCGATTCCGGGACCGAGTGCTCTTCGCACCAATCAGTCCGAACAGCCTCCGCAGAGCCAGTCAATGCGGCGAACTTAGGGATTTTCCAATCGTTGCGGTGGCCAAAATAGAATACCGCTGCAAAGCCAATGAGAACCAAGGTTGGCCCGATGCCGCCGAGGACCAGCGATATAATCCGCCGAATCTTGCCACGCGGCTTCGTAGTGGTGCCGGGAGACTTACCAGGACTATTATTCACGTCCGACTCTGGGGATGATAGACCTAGGCTCGTCTCTGGCGTATGGATGACTGAATGATTCACGATAGTACCTCCTGCTGGGTGAAGATGGGAAAAGCACGGAAGGCGAAGCGCAATCCAAGTGCTTACCAAGGAGCGCAGGCGAACCAGAAATCTGAACTCAACGCGTAATTACAAATGTAATTGGTAGCAGAGTTCGCTGGTCAGCGAGCGCAGGCCAGCAGCGGCCTATAGCGAGAGAGATGCGAAGACGAGACGAACGTCACGTCCGCTTTCGAGTCCGAAGCGGTGCGGATGATCTTCGCAGCGAGATGCGCAGGCTCTGCAGAAGTCCAGCGTGCCGAAGCACACCGGCGCAAAGTCGAGGGACCACGCAAGATCGGAGGAAACGATCCGACTGTTCAGTTCGGGCGTGATCTGGCAAACACAGCCGGATTCACACGGAGATGGCGAATCGCAGGGACAGCCCGCCGGGCATGAACGACTCTCACTTGAAACACACGTACAAGTGTGGGCTGGCGAGAAGGCGACCGGTCGCGCAATATCCCCACTTGCCACACAAAAAAGCGGGCAAAAAGTCACACGAAGTGTGATGAAGGTGAGGATGGTGAAACGGAACATCTGATTACAACCTTACTCTACGCTCTACAACGAATTTGCATAGTTACTGTGTATCCTACGATCTGGCAGGGCTGACGTCAAGCCCATTCCGAACTGCCTGCTTCAATTTATCATCGGCACGAACGCTGAGAAAGTTGGCAATAATTTAGAATCTAGAGCGCGTCACATTTTAGTCTAGCGCGAATGCGGTAAGTCTGGTAGACTGGTGAAGTCTCATTTCATGGAGGATTTCACATGTTGATTTATTCCAAAGAACGCCGCCTCGAAGTTCTCAAAGCGTATGCAGCCGGTTTAACAACCTGGGAGATTGCATTGCAATTTCAATGCAGTGAATCGTGGGTTAGACGGGTCAAACAAGAGTTTCGAGATCAGGGAAAAACCAGCCCTGCCACCAGGCGTAAACGAGTTCCCCAGTGGCATTCACTGGCAGATCGAATTCAAACTGCAGTCTCAAATAAACCGGATATCACTCTGCAGGAATTGAAGGATCAGCTTGGCACAGCACTCTGTCGTCAGACATTGTGTCGCGCATTAACACGTTTAAAGCTCACTCTCAAAAAAAAGTCCTGATCGCATCAGAGCAGGATCGCCCCGATGTTCAACAACGTCGTGCTGAATGGAAAGTCAGACAGCAGGGACTGGATCCGGAACGGTTCGTTTTTCTCGACGAAACATGGGCAAAAACAAATATGACGCGTCCCAGAGGACGTTCATTGAAAGGCACGCGGTTGATTGCCAGGACGCCGCACGGACATTGGAAAACAACCACATTCCTGGCCGGTTTACGAACCAGCGGCTTAGTGGCTCCCCTCGTTGTTGATGGAGCGATCAATGGTGATGTGTTTGTGGCTTACGTACAACAGCATCTGGTTTCTGTTCTCCAGGAAGGAGATATGGTGGTCATGGATAATCCCCATCTTGCGGGGCACTTCAGCTACCGGAATTCCTACTTCAGCCTGGCGTAAAGCAAAGGCGATTTGTTCTTCTGTGTAGCGTTTTTGTTTCATAGACCTGGTCCTTTTTCTGAATACAAGATAACAAATTCTCTCGCATTCCGCATGGATCAAGAAACGGGGGGAAGGTCAACATATTTTGTTATATGTGAATTTGCAGCTACTTCTTTCCAGGTACTGACCTTCTTTTTCATGTTTCGTTCTCTGTTGGATGAGATTCTTAATGTCGATGTTTTTTCACTAAAGACTACATGGAACACCTGAGTGTCGTTTGTTAGCGCAACATTCAATCACTCAGGCGTTCCAACTCAGGAGTTTCCGTATATATACTGTATTTATTCTTAAGTCTTCTAAATCTGTATCTGTTACTTCCGTAAGTTCGTCGAATACAGAGTGGGAATTAGGATCAGTCGGATTGACCTGACTGAATGCGATCCAAAGGTGCTGAGTTTAATTAACTTTTCCGGCATTCCATGCATCACAGTTCTCCTGAACCTGA
>CAXBFD010000111.1:0-19876 GCA_963974925.1 uncultured bacterium
GTACCCGATCGACCAGAATTTCGCCGCCGCCGCCGGGAAGACTGCCCAGACCAGCGGCCTGCAGACGGACCAGAACTTCCCGCAAAGAAAGATTGTTGAGTTTGGTGAAGTGATAAATTTCCGGCGGGCTGAATCCATGAATATTCACCGTCGGATAACGTTCACGCAGATCGCGCAGCAGATCTTCGTACCATTCCAGCTTCAAAGTCGGATGCAGGCCCCCCTGCAGCAGAATCTGATCGCCGCCCAGCGCAATCGTCTCTTCAATCTTCTGATACAACTGCTCCGGCTTGAGCACATAAACTTCCGGATCTTTAGGCGATCGATAAAAGGCGCAAAAATCACAGACCGCAGTACAGGAATTCGAATAGTTGATATTGCGATCAATATTATAGGTCCGGTAAGGCTCCGGATGCAGACGTTGCGTGACGGCGTTTGCCGCCCGCCCCAGCGCAATCAGATCATGAGACTCCATTAACTGGAGTCCTTCTTCACGATTCAGACGCTCTCCGGCGACTGCTTTATCCAGCAGAGATGCAATTGCGGAAGACAAGAGGAACTCCCTCGGGAGCAAGTCCCGTTTTAATGGCTAATTCTTGAAACAGACGTAACCCGCAACTTTCCGCAGGTCCCAGATAAAAACTCAGATTATTCTTCAGGTAACTTTCGGCGACAGAAATTTCAATGCCCAGTTTGGGTGCTTCCCGTCGGGCAATTTCTTCCAGCATCGTCACCCCGCGATCACGTGCCTGACACAAAGTCGTCTCTAAGGAACCAGTATCCTGATCCCGGCGAACAGCCCACACTGCAAACACGAAAGGCAAGCCCGTCCAGCGTAACCATTCTTCTCCCAGATCCCAGGTCGCTACAAATTTGGTTGTCGGCATATGTATCGCACGATCACCAATTAATAAAATCGCATCCGCTGTCGTCGCTTCGATCGTCTGCTCAATCGGCAACGGTTCCACTTCAGGAAATACACCATACTGCTCCGCCAGCATGATCCGCACCAGCGTTGCACTCGTCCGCGATCCCATATCCAACGCCAGTCGCCTGATCTTCCCTAACGGAACGCGACTATACATCTTAACACTCAAAACCGGACCCTGTGTCGCGATGCAGGCATTCGAAATGATTTGATAATCCGGGTTCCGGATCACCTCAATTGAAGGCACTAATCCCACATCAATCCGCCCCGCTGCCAGATCATCAGCCAGCAGGCTGGGATAATCTAACATCAGTTCAGCATTTTCAGCGAGATCTTCCAGATCCTCAATTAATGGCTTCGAGTTGAGATAGGAGACCGCCCCCACACGTATGGGAGGTGGAATCAAGTCAGACATTATTGTATGGCTTTCATTTCCAGTTGCAGTATCCGACTTATTATAGCCAGCAATCGTCATCTCGCAATCAGCTCACACTATGGTTAACCAAGTCGGGAATGAACTCTGATGCACATTCCCTCTGTTGGTGTTACAATTTATAAATTATCCGGGTCCAGATTAATACATTCTAGCAGTTTGTGCCCTCTCAATCAGGGACTATCGACTTGAAAATTGCAGGTCGGATCAAATTTGGCAGTCAGATCTGACAGTATTCTCATTAAACAGGCATTAGAAAGCACCATCAGCATGTCAGAACACAGAGGCGTGAAAGTCGGCTTCATCGGAGCTGGTCGTATGGCAACCGCCCTGGCCGGCGGATTAATCTCGTCCGGCTTCACTGGCGCAGACCATGTCTGGGCCAGCGATACATTCGAATCAGCCAGAGAGAGATTTACCCGCGAGACCGGCGCCCAGACCGTCGAATCGAATCTGACGGTTGTGGAACAGGCACAGGTCATCATTCTGTCGGTAAAACCAAATCATGTTGCCGACATCCTTGAAGAAATCAAGGGAACCCTCACGGATCGGCAACTGCTGGTTTCGATCGCTGCTGGTTGTCCTCTGTCCCTGTTTGTCGAAAAACTCGGTAAAACGAAACGACTGATCCGCGTCATGCCCAATACCCCCTGCCTGGTCAAACAGGGCGCGTCGGCTTTCGCACGCGGCGGTCAGGCTTCGGAAACAGACGCCAGCCTGGTGGAATCATTACTGTCTACGGTCGGTATCGCGGTGGAAGTTCCCGAGTCGCAGCTCGATGCCGTCACCGGCTTGTCGGGAAGTGGTCCCGCTTATATTTATCAGGTGATCGAAGCCCTCAGCGATGGTGGCGTCCGTATGGGGCTGCCTCGACATATCGCCACCCAACTGGCCGCCCAGACCGTAAAAGGTGCCGCCGAAATGGTGCTCGAAACGGGCGAACATCCCGGAACACTCAAAGATGCCGTCACCAGCCCCGGAGGCACGACTATCGCCGGTATCCACGCTCTGGAAGCGGGCGGCTTGAGAAACAGCCTGATGAACGCGGTTGCTGCAGCCACAAACCGCTCAATTGAACTCGGAAAAAAATCCTGACAGGCGATCATGCTGTGCCCCGCTCTACTGGATACTTTTTACCAACTCCGATCTTTAATTTTATTAACGAACTTGCGTTACCGGTGCGGTTATCTCAGAATTAAATGCACCTGCATTCCTGAGCCCACCTGAAAATAACGGGAGTTCCATACATGCCCTGCCAACTAATGAACCGTTTCTTTGTCTTCTGCTGCCTGCTTGTACTGTCTCTCACTTCAGTGACCGCAGCCGAGCCCGAATCCGATCTGAAAACCTGGCTGGCAAAACCGATCCTGGAAAAAGATCAACCGTGGAAAGAGGTGCAGGCTTTCATCGCCCCCAAAGTTCCCGGCGTGCCCGAAGTCAGCAGCGTCGCCGATTGGGAAAAATATATTTCCCGGGTCCGCGGTGATGTCCTGAATAAAGTAGTCTACCGGGGAGAAGCCACCCAATGGCGCGATTCCAAAATGAATGTCGTCTGGCTTGAAACCATCGAAGGGGGCCCCGAATACAAAATTCAGAAGCTGCGATTTGAAGCGCTGCCCGGACTCTGGATACCCGCTCTGCTCTATATTCCGAATCAGCTGACCGGCAAAGTCCCCGTGGTGATGAACGTGAATGGCCACGATCGCAACGGAAAGGTCGCCGATTACAAACAGGTGCGATGCATTAATCAGGCCAAGCGAGGCATGCTGGTTCTCAACATTGAATGGCTGGGTATGGGCCAGTTGAATCTGCCCGGATTCACACACTATAAGATGAATCAGCTCGATCTGTGTGGCACAAGCGGATTAGCGCCCCATTATCTTTCCATGAAACGGGGGCTCGACGTTTTATTGTCGACCCGCATGCCGATCCGAATCGCGTTGCCGTTGCCGGTCTTTCAGGAGGTGGCTGGCAGACGATCTTCATCAGTTCGCTCGATGAACGCGTCACACTTTCCAACCCGGTCGCCGGTTATTCCAGCTTCCTGACCCGCGTTTATCACACGAAAGACCTCGGCGATTCCGAGCAGACTCCGAACGACCTCGGCGTTTACGTCGACTACACACATCTGACCGCCATGCGTGCCCCGCGACCGACTCTGCTCACCAACAATTCAAAGGACAACTGCTGTTTTGAATCGGGTTATGCCCAGCCACCACTGTTGAAAGCGGCGTTCCCGATTTATAAGCTGTACGACAAAGAAAACCATCTGCAGAAACACATCAACGACGATCCCGGCGATCACAATTTTCTCAAGGACAACCGCGAAGCTCTGTACCGGATGCTGTCCGCGCACTTCTCCGAACCGGGAAAACCGCTGCCCGTAAAAGAAATTGATTGCAACGCTGAACTCAAGTCGTTTGACGAACTGAAAGTCGAACTGCCCGCCGACAATGAAACCTTCCACAGTCTGGCACTCAAGCTCTCGCAGAATCTTCCCCAGCCATCGAAATCGGCTCAAAAAGATCCACGGGAGACACTCAAAAAAAACGTACATTATAAACAGGCAAAGGTGCAGGGAACGGAAACCGGACAGGTTACCAAAGATAAAACCACGGTCAAATTCTGGAAGCTGCAAATCGATAACGACTGGACGGTTCCCGCGGTCGAGTTTTCCAATGGCCCCTCAAAATCAACAACCATCCTCGTCGCCGATGAAGGTCGTAAGAGCCTGACTGCGACCGTCGAAAAGCTGCTTGCGCAAGGTGAAACTGTTCTGGCCGTCGATCCGTTTTACTTCGGCGAATCGAAAATCAGCCAGCGCGATTTTCTGTACGGACTGCTGGTTGCCGCCGTCGGCGAACGACCGCTGGGCATTCAGGCCGGTCAGCTGGCAGCACTCTCGCGCTGGTTACGTAACGAAAGAAACCAGACGTCGGTAAAAATCCAGTCAGCGGGTCCGCGCAGCAGTCTGTTTACGCTGGTCGCTGCTGCCATCGAGCCCGAAGCGATCACCAGTGTCAGCCTGCAAGGCGCGCTGGGTTCGCTGAAACAGGTGATCGAAGACGACCAGTCGGTTAACCAGGCGCCGGAGTTATTCTGCTTCGGTTTACTGAAAGAATTCGACATCAAAGACATTGTGGCACTGGCAGGACCGGACAAAGTTCAATTCATTGAGCCCGGCGACCGCGTGAAGCGGGAACTGTCGCACATCACTGTCAAAAAAGACGTCCGTTATTTAGGTGAAGGCCGCACCGAAAAACTCGACCTGTACTTACCCGATCCCAAACTCCACACAGGCCCTTACCCCGCGGTTGTCATCATCCACGGCGGCGGCTGGCACGGCGGAGACAAAGCAGCCGGCCGAGAACAGAATATCGGCACCACTCTCGCTAAAGCCGGTTACGTGTGTGCCAGCATCAACTATCAGCTGGCGAAAAAAGAGTCGAAGTTTACGGATCACTTGAAACAGGTCTGGCCCGGCCATCTGCAGGACTGCAAAACCGCCGTCCGCTTTTTGAGAAAACATGCCGACCAGTATCAGATTGACGCCAAACACATCGGAGCCATCGGCGGCTCTGCGGGCGGCCATCTGGTCGCCATGCTGGCAGTGACCGGCGATGACCCGGCTCTCGAACCACGGGAACCGTATGCCGGTTTTTCGTCACGCATTCAGGCCGTCGTCCCCATGTACGGGGTGCATGACCTGCTCGCGTTAGCCAGGTCGCGCGACCAGCTGTCCTCATTTTCGGATACGGAAAAAGATCTCTGCCATCAGGCATCCGCCGTAAGTCACATCACCAGCGATGATCCCCCGTTCCTGATTCTGCATGGCACCAGAGATGCACTGGTGCCCGTAGAACAATCCGAACTTCTACAGGCTGCTCTGAAACAAGGCAACGTCCCCGCTGAAATATTAATCATCGAGGGCGCTCCTCACAGTTTTCACCTGCAGCCCCGTCAGCAGGATCTCAGACCCACCGTGCTGGGATTTTTTGATCGGCATCTGAAACCCTGATCTTTAAGCATTCCCCTGGTGTTGACACCCGGCCAGACTCTGCTAGAATACAACAAAATGTAGCCTTGGCTACAATTAACAGCTTATCTACAGCCACGTCCTGACAGGAGATTGTTCATGAGCAGGCTTTTCGTTTTTGCGTTGTGCCTGAGTTTTCTGACCGCCTGCCAGACGAAAGAAACCCCTCCCTCCGAAAAAACAGGAGACCAGCAGAAGGCGGGAAAACAGCTCCACTACCCGATTCCGGTAGCAGCGACCGTGGGCATGGTGGCGGATCTCGTCAAAAATGTCGGCCGTGAATATGTTGTCATCACGCAAATCATGGGTTCAGGCGTTGACCCTCACATGCACAAAGCCAGCCGCGACGATGTACAGTCCATCATGCATGCCGAGGTTGTTTTTTACTCCGGTCTGATGCTGGAAGGCAAGATGGCGGATACGCTGATCAAAGTTTCGCGTAATAAGCCGGTGTTTGCGGTCACGGAACTGATTGATCAGAAAACATTACTCGAACCGGAAGACTTCAACGGGCACTATGATCCGCATGTCTGGATGGATGTCGCCGCCTGGTCTCAATGCGTAGACGCCGTAAAAGACGCTTTGATTCAGGTCGATCCCAAACATGCCGCCGCTTATCAGACAAATGCGGCAGACTATAAAAAGCAGTTGGATGCGCTGCATCAATATGGTTTAAAAACCATGCAGTCCGTTCCGGAAGCGAGCCGCATCCTGATCACCTCACACGACGCCTTTAATTATTTCGGACGTGCCTACGGCCTGAATGTTCAAGGCGTTCAGGGAATCTCGACCGAATCGGAAGCCGGGCTGAAACGGATCAACGAACTCGTCGATCTGCTCGTCGCGAAAAAAGTCAAAGCGGTTTTTGTGGAAAGCAGTGTCTCCAAAAAGAACATTACCGCACTCATCGATGGCGTCAAAGCCCAAGGACACGACATCCGGATTGGCGGCGAACTATTTTCCGACGCGATGGGTGAAACGGGCACCTATGAGGGCACCTATATCGGGATGCTGGATCACAATTTCACGACCGTCGCACGGGCCCTGGGGGGAACGGCTCCCGAAAAAGGTATGCAGGGGAAACTTTTCATTCCCTGATCGAACGTAAACCACATATTTAAACTGCCTGAGAAACGCGCTCCCGTGATACTTCAAACAAATCATTTCACTCCGACCATTGATGAAATAAAATCGGCCTTATGAATACGAAAGAAAGTTTCACTTCCGCCCCACAGCCTGGATCGTCTCCTACAGAAACCCCGCTCTCCGTTTATGATTTAACGGTGGCCTACCATCGCAAACCCGTGATCTGGGATGTGGGCTTTGAAATTCCCCCCGGAAAACTGGTCGGAATCGTCGGACCGAACGGTGCCGGCAAAAGTACCCTGATCAAAGCCATCATGGGCCTCATTCCCAAAGCTTCGGGGCGGGTCCAGATTTTTGGCAAACCCTACCAGAAGAATCGACACCGCGTCGGTTATGTACCCCAGCGCGAAAGTGTCGACTGGGATTTTCCCGTCGATGCCCTTGATGTGGTAACGATGGGACTTTACAAAGAAATCGGCTGGTGTCTGCCCGTCCGCAAAAAACACCGCGTGCGGGCCATGGAAGCACTCGACCGCGTGGGAATCGCCGACTATGCACACCGGCAGATCAGTCAGCTCTCCGGCGGCCAGCAACAACGGACCTTTCTGGCGCGTGCCCTGGTTCAGAATGCCGACCTGTATCTGATGGATGAACCGTTTGCCGCCGTCGATGCCGCCACCGAAAAAGCCATCGTACAAATCCTGCAGGAAATGAAACAGGACGGAAAAACCGCGCTGGTCATTCACCACGACTTACAGACCGTGCCCGAATATTTCGACTACGTCATTCTGCTGAACATGCGGGTTATTGATCACGGGTTGACGGAAGACGTTTTCACGCCGGAAAATCTTCAGAAAACATATGGCGGACGGCTGACACTGCTGGAAGAAGCCACCGAAACCATGCGACGCCGGGAGCAGTCTTTATGAGGGCGTTTGCTCTGATATTGCTCTGCGCGAGTTTCTGGCCGCAGAGTTTCGTGATTGCGGCTTCCGACAGCGGGGAAATTCAAACCCGCGAATCCATCACCGACCGCAGCATCGAGATTCCGGAATGGAAAGACTGGAAACGCGTTTTCCTGTTGCAGGATTATAACACGCGCGTCGTCATTCTCGGCACCACACTGCTGGGAATGGCAGCCGGCATGATCGGCAGCTTCGCGTTATTACGCAAACGGGCGCTGATGGGCGACGCGCTCAGTCATGCCACTTTGCCCGGTATTGCGATTGCCTTTATTCTTGCTACCTCGCTGGGGTTGAATGGAAAGTCGCTGCCGATCCTGCTGACGGGTGCTGCTGTAAGTGGCTTGCTGGGAATCGGCGCAATTCTGCTGATTCGCAATCTGACACGTTTAAAAGAAGATGCTGCCCTCGGAATTGTACTCAGCGTTTTTTTTGGCGCCGGCATCGCGCTCTTGGGAATCGTGCAACAAATGCAAACCGGCCACGCCGCCGGCCTGGAATCGTTTATTTACGGCAAAACGGCCTCGATGGTAGCCAGTGATGCCTGGCTCATCGGCTCAGCAGGACTGACCTGCGTGCTGATTTCGATTCTGCTGTATAAAGAACTGACACTGCTCTGTTTCGATGAAGGCTTTGCCATCTCGCGTGGATTTCCGGTGGTGTTGCTGGATATGACGTTGATGGGTCTGGTCGTCGTCGTCACCATCATCGGCCTGCAGGCCGTCGGACTGATTTTGATGATCTCATTATTGGTCATCCCTCCCGCAGCAGCCCGTTTCTGGACGGAAAAAATCGTCAATATGACGGTCATTGCCATCGTTCTGGGAGCCCTCAGTGGAATGATCGGCTCTGCCATGAGTGCCATCTTTCCCAATCTCCCCTCAGGCGCCATGATTGTGCTGGTCGCAACGGTGATGTTTCTCTTCAGCATGATCTTCGGCATCCCCCGTGGCATTCTGATTCGCAAACTGCGCCGCTATGAGTTGAATACGAAAGTGAATCGACAGCACCTGCTGCGCGGCATTTATGAATATCTGGAAGCGCGGGGACTGCTCAACGAAAAACAAACCTCGGAAACCACACTCGTTCCCCTCGCCGCACTGCATCAGATGCGAAGCTGGTCCCTGCCCGCCCTTAAAAAAATCGTGAAACGGGCACAGCAGGAACAGCTCGTCGAGACGATTGACAGGGATCAGATACGGCTGACCAGCGCTGGACTTCAGGAAGCGGCTCGGGTGGTTCACGAACATCGTTTGTGGGAACTGTATCTGATTACCTATGCCGACGTCGCAGCCAGCAAAGTCGATCAGGATGCCGACGCCATCGAACACGTTTTAGAACCGGAAGTCATCACAGAACTGGAATCGCTGCTTGTGCGCCAGTCGACGGAGGGAGTCCTGCAGAGTCCGCACGCCATTGAAATCCAGCAGGCAGAAACCAACCCGCACCGGCCCGATTCCCGGAGGGCGACCTGATGAGTGGCCTGGAACAGTGGAACTGGTTTCTGGATGGCTGGATTATCGTCGCCGGTATTTTGTGCGCCGTCTCGACGGCCTTACTGGGCAATTTTCTCGTCCTGCGCAAAATGAGCATGCTCGGCGATGCCATCACACATGCGATACTTCCCGGCCTCGCAGCCGCGTTCATGATCAGCGACAGCCGCAGCAGCTTACCGATGTTCGTCGGCGCTGTGATCGCTGGAATTCTGACTGCACTGTTCACAGAATGGATTCGAGGTTTCGGCAAAGTGGATGAAGGGGCCTCCATGGGGGTTGTCTTCACTTCGCTGTTTGCCTTAGGGCTGGTAATGATCGTGCAGGCCGCCGACCATGTGGATCTGGACCCGGGCTGCGTATTATACGGGGCGATTGAACTCACGCCCCTCGATACGATCCTGATTGTCGGCTGGGAAATACCGCGTGTCGTTGTCGTGCTCTCCGTCGTATTGTTGATCAACCTGTTGTTTGTCGTCTGCTTTATCAAAGAATTGAAGCTCACCTCCTTTGATCCGGCGCTCGCGACAACGACCGGCTTTAACGCAACGGTCATTCATTACACTCTGATGACGTTAGTCGCCATCACAGCGGTCGCCAGTTTTGAAACGGTCGGAAATATACTTGTCGTGGCAATGTTTGTCGTACCGCCAGCGGCCGCGTATATGCTGACAGATCGTCTGGGAACAATGATCGTCCTCAGCGCACTTCTGGCAGCGATCGCCGCGGTCACAGGACACATCAGCGCCATCACCGTTCCCCACTGGTTCGGATATCACAGCACTTCCACCGCCGGCATGATGGCTGTCGCCACCGGTCTGCTGTTTGTGGTGGCGGCTCTGTTTGCGCCCCGGCATGGCATCATTGTCGTTTCTGTACGTCGGCAGATGCTCTCCTGGAAGATCCTGGCCGAGGACATCATCGCTTTAATGTATCGCATTGAAGAACGTGACCCCCACCAGAAACCCGACGCAGCCTACCTGCGAGAGATTCTGTTCTCGCGCCCGATTCCCACTTTGCTCACGCTCCGTTATCTGACAAAACAAGGTCAGGTTGCCGATGCCGGCGGGAACTATGAATTAACGGAAACCGGCCGCGACCGCGCACGTCAGCTTGTCCGCTCGCATCGCCTGTGGGAACACTATCTGGTCGAGCATGCGGGCATGTCGACCGAAACAATTCACAAACAGGCCGAACAACTGGAACATTTCACCGACCGGCGTTTGCGTGAAAAGCTGAACGAAGACACTCTCGACACCGACCAGGACCCTCACGGCCGTCCGATTCCTCCCGAAGACGAACTTCGATGACTGCTTGAAAAGTCGATTATTTCATTGCCCGCTGATCACTTCGCAATGCAACCAGATTCTCAGTATCGTTGGGAGTTTTAATGTTTGGAGGAAACGGGGACTTCCTGCCACTCAGGCTTCGGCTTTGGTTCGTCTGTAGTCTCAGGACTCCATTCCCGGTCCACAATCAAACGTGCGCCGCGCCGGAAACTGAGATACGACCAGCCCCACTGCATCACCACCAGCACCCGGTTTTTAAACCCGGTCAGATAGAAGATGTGCACGACCAGCCAGACCACCCAGGCCAGGAACCCGGATAATTTGAACCGCCCGATTTCCACAATCCCCCGACTGCGGCCAATGGTGGCCATCTGCCCTTTGTCGCGAAAATGAAACTTGCTGCGGGGTGTTCCGTTGATTTCATCGCGAATCGTTTTACCGATAAATTTTCCCTGCTGCAAAGCAACCGGCGCGGTTCCTGGTAACGGTTTCCCGGTCTGGTGCGTGTAACTGGCCTGATCACCGGCGACAAACACATTGGAGTGTCCCTGCAGACTTAAATCGGGTTCCACAATCACGCGACCGCGATTATCAACGTGCATGCCCCCACTTTTCCCCAGTGGAGACGCTTCAACGCCCGCAGCCCAGAGCACGGTGGCAGCACGAATCCGCTCGCTTCCCAGTTCGACCCCTTCTGGATTGATGTTGGTCACCATGGAAGAGGTCCAGATTTGAACGCCCAGATTTTCCAGATCGCGGGCAGCCCGGTTCGACTGCTGCTCGGAAAACATCGGCAAAATGCGCGGGCCGGCTTCGACCAGAATCACGCGGGTGTGGCTGGGGTTGATGCGGCGAAAATCCCGGGACAGTGTAAAGCGGCTCATCTCTCCAATGGCGCCCGCCAGTTCCACACCCGTCGGTCCTCCTCCGACAATCACATACGTCAGATATTTTTTTTGTTCATCAGGGTCGGTAATCCGTTCGGCGTGTTCGAACGCGGAAAGCACACGTTTGCGGATTTCCGTAGCCTGCGAGATCGTTTTCAAACCGGGCGCATACTGTTCCCACTCGTTGTGACCGAAGTAACTGTGAGTCGCGCCGCAGGCCAGGACCAGATAATCAAAGGGCAGCTCGCCAAAATCGAATTTGACCTTTTGTGCGGCCAGATCAATCGACTCCGCTTCCCCTAACAGCACGCTGGTATTTCGATACGTTGAAAGCAGACTGCGAATCGGTGTGGCGATATCAGCAGGACTGAGCCCGGCCATCGCGACCTGATATAAGAGCGGTTGAAACAGATGATAGTTGTGACGGTCAACCAGAGTGACTTCGACTCCCCGAACGCCACCCAGTTCCAGTGCCGCGTTCAAGCCGGCAAAACCACCACCGATAATCAGTATCCGCTTGGTTTTTGCCCCGTCTCCAGGGCTTTGTATATTATTCATCACACTAATTTTATAGACAGGACGTTAGTACCAATCACACAGAAAAGTCGGCGCCCTCCTCAATGTCGATCATGAACAAACTTAAGAACTATTTTAGAATGATTCCAGTCGATCCGTCTATGCGCACAAATTGAGTTCTTGGAAAAATCCGGCAGTCAGACCAAGAAACAGCTAAAACTGATGTATTTCAGGCGAGAATGTCATGAATCACTTCACCGTGCACGTTCGTCAAACGGCGTTCAATGCCGTTGTGATAATAAGTGAGCCGGGTGTGGTCAATTCCCAGTAATTGCAGGACCGTGGCATGATAATCGTGCCACGCGACAGGCTGTTCGACCGATTTCCAGCCGAATTCATCGGTGGCGCCGTAACTGATTCCATGCTTGAGGCCGCCGCCCGCCATCCAGACTGAAAATCCATTCATATTATGATCGCGGCCTGTGCCGACCTTGTCCGAGGCAGACTGGGTAAACGGGGTGCGACCGAATTCGGTCGAAAACAGCACCAGTGTATCGTCCAGCATGCCCCGCTGTCGTAAGTCTTTGAGCAGACCGGCAACCGGCTGGTCGATGCGGGCCGCTTCACGAAGGTGATTGCGTTTCACATCTTCATGACCATCCCAGTTAATCCGCGGCGATCCAAACGGGCCGCCGGAAAAAAGTTGCACGAACCGCACGCCCTGTTCGAGTAGCCGCCGCGCCAGCAGGCAATTACGGGCAAACGGCGCCGTCACTTCGGAATCAAAGCCATACAGGGCTTTCGTCGCGGCCGTCTCGCCGGACAGATCAGTCACCCGGGGAACCGCCATCTGCATTTTCGCCGCCAGTTCATGACTGCGAATCCGCGCCACCAGATCACTGTTGGCGCCCGTTCGTTCGAGATGATCCTGATTAAACTGATTTAATAACTGGCGACTGGCAACTTCAGTGGAATTCGAAATCTTTCGACCGGGAAACAAATCACGAATCGCCGGTCCTTCGCTCTGGAATGGCACCCCCTGATGCAAGGCCGGCAGAAATCCGTTTGACCAATTGATCGTGCCCGCCGCAGGGTATCCGCGGACATCAGGCAGCACGACAAACGAAGGGAGTTCATCCGTTTCGCAGCCCAGGCCATACGAGAGCCAGGCGCCCAGCACCGGGAACCCGTTCAGGCGAAAACCGGTATTCTCCTGAAATGTCGCCGGCGTGTGATTCGCGGACTCCGCTTTCATGGAACGGATCAGCGTCAACTCATCGGCCTGCGTCGCGATGTGCGGAAACAGTTCAGAAATCCAGAGTCCGCTTTTGCCACGCTGCTGGAATTCAAAGTCGTTCTTGCGCAATAACCCGACCTGACCGAAAAACGTTTCCGGTTTTTTCTCGGTCGGCATGATTTTCCCATGCAGTTTTTTGAGCGCCGGTTTATAGTCAAACGAGTCCAGATGACTCAAACCTCCGATGAGACAGACATGAATCACGCGTTTCACACGCGGAGGAAAATGAGTTGCCGTTTGTGGTGTTTTTACCGGAGCCGCCGCGCAAAGCGGTTTTTGCTTGAGCAGCAGATCCAACAGCGCCGTTCCCGCCAGTCCGGTCTGCGCCCAGGAGAAGAAATCACGACGCGACATTTGTTCTGAGTCGTTGGCAAAACGGGAATTCGAATTTTGATAAAGTGGAAACGTCATAAGGGATTCAATTCACGTATAAAAATTCATTGCTGTTCAGAATCACCCGGCACAAAGCGGGCAGCCCATGCTGTTCAAGAAACTCACGTGCCATCAATGCCTCTTGCGGTAGGGGACGGCGTTGAAATGCCAACAAAAATAATTCCGTCACCTGTGACTGACTTTCCGAGCCGGCCCGCTGTGTCACGCGTTCGGCGAGCAGGTCCGACATCCGCAACACGAACGACGTATTCATCAACGACAGCGCCTGCAGCGGCGTTGTCGTCGAGGCTCGATCCGGAGTCGTCGTGGAGGGATCGGGACAATCAAAGGTTTCCAGCAGAGGATGCCGACCTCCCCGCGCGGAAAAACGATAAATCGACCGGCGGTTGAATTCTTTGCCCACCGGATCTAACGGCTCGTAAAACTGAGTCCCTTTAAAGAAATACGATTTCACATCCTGATATCCGTGCCCGCCGATTTCGGAATTCAGCTGGCCGGAAACTTTCAGGATCGAATCGCGAATCGATTCGGCTTCCACTCTCTGCGGGCTTTTCCGCCAGAGCCATTGATTGTCTGCATCGACTTTCATGGCGTCCGGATTCGGTTCAGAAGACTGTTGAAACGTCGCCGACATTAAAATCAGCCGATGTAATGATTTCAGGCTCCAGCGATTGCGAATCAGTTCGACCGCCAGCCAGTCGAGCAGTTCCGGATGACTGCAGCGACCACCGTTAAAACCAAAATCGTTGGGTGTATTCACGAGCCCCTGTCCGAAATGATAATGCCAGACGCGATTCACAATCACGCGGGCAAACAACGGGTTTTGAGTATCGGTTACCCAGTTCGCAAATTTGATGCGCCGGTCTCGGTCCGGGCTATCCGCTGCCAGTTCCAGATCGCCACTCACCCCTTTTATCGCATTCAGCCCTCCCGGCTTCACAATGCCCGCCGGCGCACTCACACTTCCCCGTCGCAACAGATGCGAAACACCCGGATTTCGGGACAGCGCCGCGTACACTTTCGTCGGTTGAATCGTCTGCAGGTCTTTGATCTCGGATTGCAGTCTTTGCCGTTCTTCACGCAGGGACTGTCGCGAATCTTGTTCTGACTGAGTCAAAACAGCCGTCAGTTCTTCCTCAGAAAAAAACATGCCCTCCCATTTCGCAGACGCTTCAATTTCCTCGGGCGTCAGGGCTCGATCATATAGGCGGGCCTTGCTAATGATGCCTTTCAACAGTCGATTCCCGCCCGGCGATCCATGCCGTAAACCAAACAACACTTCTGTTTTCCCGGAAGAGAATGACTGTATCCGAGACGATTGATAAGCGGTCCCGTAAGGCGCTCCATTGCGATATGCGGCGATTTTACCGTCGGCGTGATAAACTATGACAAGCTGCACTTCTTTTTCTACAGCCTCTTGCTCGGGAGTTCCCTGAAACGATTTTGTTCTGCTGAAATGATTGCTGCCCGCCAGCCAGTGACCGGGCTGCTGCTCACCAAAGACGATCGCATCAAAAAGATTTCCGTCGCGCGTCTGCACGCTCATCACGCCGCCGCCGCGCTGGTCGAGATTTGAGAGCTTCACCCAGGCTTCGAGCGTTTTTTCTTTCAGGTTCTGACTGAGCGGTTCTGTCTGCAAAAATGCCCCGTTTCCATCGAGTTGCAAGCCCTGTTCGTTTTGTCTGGCGGAACCATGAAGTGTGCTCTTCAAGCCCCCCACCAGATCCTGTGTGCTTTTCTGAAAGTCCCAGGCGGCAATCAGGGAAGACGCTGAGACCGGCACATCCATTTTGTCTGACGTGGTGCGACCTGCCATCACGCGCTGGCGAGCCTGCGACTCCAGCGCAAACAGAGCAGCCTGAAGTTCACATAATTGTCTGCCGCTTTCGGCCAACTGTTGTTGTGCCCGTGCATACTCGGGATCAGGAAGGTCACGCTCTCCATGTTCGACGCCCGCTAAGGCGGCGGCGATCTGGTAATACTCCTGCTGGCTGATCGGGTCGAATTTATGATCGTGACAGCGGGCACAATTGACGGTCAAGCCAAGAAAAGTCTGGCTGACTACCCCAATCTTGTCTTCCAGTTCATCCTGCCGCATGGTCTCACGCATATCCTTGCTGTCGGGAATCACCACATCATGCGGACCGGCGACGAGAAAACCAGTGGCAATGACCGCTTGCGGGTTGGCAGGTTCCAGCAGATCGCCGGCCAGTTGCATACGGACAAACTGATCGTAGGGGATATCCTGGTTGAGTGCCTGAATCACCCAGTTCCGATAAGGCCAGGCGTTTAAACGCGGCTGATCCCGTTCGAATCCATTGCTCTCGCCAAATCGAACCACGTCCAGCCAGTGTCGGGCCCAGTGTTCTCCGTAATGCGGGGAGGCGAGTAAGCGATCAACCAATTTTTCATAAGCGTCCGGTGCACGATCATTCACAAACGCTTCGACTTCTTCCGGTTCGGGGGGTAACCCGATGACCGAATAAAACAGACGCCGAATCAACGTTCTGCGATCGGCGCGGGGCTGGGATTGAAGACCGTGCTCCTGCAAGCGGGCCCGCACAAATGCATCAACCGGGTTTCGGTGCGTCTGTTGATCCGGAGCATGAGGAACAGTCGTCTCGCCTAACGGCTGGAGTGACCACCAGTCGTAACCGCCGCGTTTGTTGGTTGTTTTACTGAAGGCGTCAATCGGATCGGTGCCCCACGGCGCACCGGCCTGAATCCATTGCTTGAAAATCTGTTTCTCTTCCGCAGGAAGCGGGTGTGCGGGAGGCATTTCATCGGATTCAATGTACTGCCAGATCAAACTTTCTTCCGGTTTTCCCGCTTGTAGAGCGGGGCCATTTTCCCCGCCCTGAAATGCG
This sequence comes from uncultured bacterium, assembly GCA_963974925.1. GTDB lineage: Bacteria > Planctomycetota > Planctomycetia > Planctomycetales > Planctomycetaceae > Gimesia. The sequence goes on from CAXBFD010000111.1 coordinate 16,188, forward strand.
GCTGCACGACGGGAAAAATCGAAACCGGCTTTCGGATCAAGGCCCGCATGGCAATCGAGGCAGCGCCCCGCGATCAGGGGAGCCAGCACGCGATCGAAGTCGGTTTGAAACGTTGCCTTATTTTGAAAGAAGTCCTCTGCCTGACAGAAGACTGCTGACGTCAGCCAGAAAATCGCCGTGACCGCCACGCATGATCTGTCACCTGCTCGCATGGCAAGATTCTTTCTAATATTGCTCGAAAGGAGTTTGTACTGCAGCATGTTGCCCATTTCAGGATGATAAGGTTGACACACGTGTCCGAAGCCTATAATATATTCCACTATTGAAACCTATTTCATATATGAAGTCAACAACAATGAACGTCCCCCACCCAAATTCGAAATCTGCCGCCGCCGCATCCCCCAGTCTGCAGCGGGGAATTGCTTTGCTTGAATACCTGGCAAAACATTCTCATGGCTGCACGCTGAGCGAACTCAGTGAAGCGCTTTCGATTCCGCAGGCTTCTTTTTTGCGAATTGGAAAAGCGCTGGAAGAGATGGGTTATGTCACGCGCGACCACGTGACCAAAAAGTATTATCTCACGAACCGTTTTCTGCAGTTGATTCCTCCCAGCGTCCAGGATCGCCCTTTATCCGAATGTGCGATTGGCGCGATGCGCGAACTGCGAGATACCACCGCAGAGACCACCCAGCTCTGCTGTCTAATTGATACGGAAATGGTGATTCTCGAACAACTGCTGGCCCGCCACGCTTTCAAATACTCGGCCGAAGTTGGTGCCCGTGCCCCCTGTTACAGTTGTGCGCCGGGCAAAGCCATCGCCGCGTTTTTGCCGGAAAATGAGCGGGACGATCTCGTCAACCGAATTCACTTCAAGCGGTTTACTCCGCACACGATTACTTCGAAGCGTGCGTTTCTCAATGAACTGGCTCTGATCCGCAAGCGTGGTTATGCCGTTGATCATGAAGAGGGTCTGGCAGGTATCCGCTGTATCGCGGCTCCGATTCTGGATCGAAATGGAATCGCCGTTGCTGCCTTCACGATTACCGGACCAGCGGAACGAATTCCCGAGGACGAATACGAATCGCTGGGACACATCGTCCAATCCCGGGCGAATGCTGCAACCGCAGAATTTAATCGGTAATTGCCTCGCGATCTATGTGAATTCGCGGTCTGAACCAGCCTTCTATTCAGCACAACCGCGATAGCCATCGCGACCGTTGTTTTCGGCAAAAACGGTTTACCTGGTTCATTCGACAGTGCAGTCTGCGATTGGAATTATCCCGAGGCATGTTGCGATTTGACAACCTGCGTTCGCGAACTAGTGTAAACATAGTCCCTCAGCGCTGATGTATGATCTGTGTTGCAATATCAACACACAGAGGACAGCACCGTCTGAAAAAAATGCTCCCAGTAACGATGTCTTTGTTTTGATACGATCCATGGATAATCTCCTGACGCTATCGACCTGCTATTTATCCGAATCAACCCGCTTCCAGACAGAGACATTATGACAAATCAGATTTTTTTTGTGGTACGAAATCGAGAATCGTTTATGGAAACGACGCGGGCCCGGGCTCTACTCGATCTTAGTATCCACCTTAAGGTCGTACGATGAACAGTCCTCTCATAGCAAATAGTAATTCCATGCCGAAGAAACAGCAATCGGTGCATGGCAGCTATAACATGGGCTCTTCACTCATTCTGAAGGAACTGCTCGCGCTTTCGGCCGAGTATGAAGAATTTTCGTTGGAAGCCAGCGAAACAGATTTCGTTGATCAGGTTATCTCTCGTAAACACTTGCGCAAGTTACTGACTGCGCTCCAGGCACGTGATGCGTCTACTTTATGCCATTCCCGACGCGTTGCTTTCCTGGCAAAAGGAATTGCCACGAATTTAGGCTGGGAGGGAATTCATCTGAAACGGCTGGAGATCGCCGCGTTATTGCACGATATCGGAAAAATTGGTGTTCCCGACCACATCATGTTCAAACCCGGCAAGCTGACATCAGATGAAATTGAACTGATGTCGCATTACCATAACATCGGTCTGGACGTACTGCAGGCGTGTCGCACCGACCATGAAGTTTTGACAATCTTATCACAAACACGCTACCACTTCAGCGGGGCCACCAACGGTTATCAATGTATCGGCAGCGACGTTCATCAGGGAGCACGTATCCTGGCGATTGCGGATGCCTATGATTCTCTGGCTACCGATCAGGTATATCGGGCCGGGAAGAAACATGATGAAATCATGACGATCCTGATGGAAGCAGCCGGAACACAATTTGACGGTAACATCGTTTGCGCACTTTCACGCTGGGAACAAAATGAACAAGACGCGTTCCACGATGCCATCATCGAGGTCAACCGGCTCTATCAGCCTAAACCATTCACGGAACGGGAAGCACAAGACGCAAACCTGATCAGCAACATTTTCTCGTATCTGTTTCAGATTGAGAGTCTGTATGACGGTTTTTATGTTGTGAATTCCGATTTTCAGTTTGTCCTGTTCAGTCCGGGCCTGGAAAAGCTGACTGAAATCAACGCGACTGAAATCCTGGGAGAAGCCTGGACCAGTCACAGCATGCCTTTGACGAACAAGGAAGGCACCAACCTGTCCACTGCTGAATGCTCGATGAACCGGGTCATTGCAAACGGAAAACCGATGACCACGGAATTCATGCTGGAGCGTCCGGGTGGCCGCCTGATTAACATCGAAGTCCAGTCGGTGCCCATGTTCGACGATCATGGTCACCTGGCAGGCGTGGCAGAAATATTTCGCGACCTGTCCCGCGGCTTAAAGCGGCCTCAGGAATTTAACGATCTCAAACTGGCAGCCAGCATCGATGCGTTGACCTCGGTTGCCAACCGAGGTGAGCTGGAAACGCAACTGGCAATCATGCTGGCCAGGGTCAATAAACAACCAGATCCCACACCGTTAAGCATCATGTTTATTGATGCGGATCACTTTAAAAATATCAATGACACATACGGACATTCGATCGGCGATCAGGTTCTGGTCGAAATGGCCCGACTGTTTCAGCATGAAACCTACTCGGGAGAACTGGTCGGCCGTTACGGCGGGGAGGAATTTGTGATTCTCTGTCCGGAAACAGATCTGGAACATGCTGTCAAAAAAGCCGAACGCTTAAGACTGGCGGTCAATAACCTGAAAATTGACAGCATGAATCGCTCCCCCCTGTCAGCTTCCTTCGGGGTTGCTGAAGTCGAATCGGGAGACTCGATAGAGAGTTTGTTCCGCCGCGCCGACAAAGCCTTGTATCATGCAAAAGAAACAGGGCGCAACAAGGTCTGTGCGTTAACAAATCAGCAAATGCTGTCGGGCATTGTTCCTGCAGCCGCCGATGTGGAGGAGTCAACCGTTGAGGAGATGACTTTTGCGCAGACATTCAATGCCTGCATCTCTTCCGATATTATGGTCTACAAGCTGGGCGGATTCGTAAACGATAATGGTGCCCGACTGACCGAAGTCAGCACCAATCGGGCTGTGATGCGGCTCGGTAAATCAGGCTTGCTCCCCTTCTGGGGAAAAACAGACGACCGCAAACCGGTCGAGGTGGAAGTCGAATTTGGATCGGTCACCAAAAAAACGCAATCAAACAACCGGGCATCGGCACCACGGGTTGAAATCATGATCCGAATTTCTCCTCTGGGATGGATCAAAAA
>CAXBFD010000112.1:0-19475 GCA_963974925.1 uncultured bacterium
ATGCCCGGTGGTGTGGGAGGAGGGAACCCGTGAGGGTTCCCCCTATCCCGATTTAGATGATATTTTTGAAGCACTCCTGAATGGGAAGAGAACCGACCATGATTCCCCGCCAGCTGGAACCGGAAGTAATGGACACGCGTGCGGAAGCGATGGACTATAATGCCATGGATCATGGTGCAGTCAACCAGGCATTCGCCGCGGAGGTGTTGACACTGGTAACAGCCCGCCAGACTTCTGACGATCAGCCGCCGATCACGCTGCTGGATCTGGGAACGGGAACTGCGTTAATACCGATTGCCGTCTGTCAGCAACATTCCGGTATCCGGGTGGTAGCCACTGATTTGGCAGTGGAGATGTTGAAAATCGCAGCAGATAATCTGCTGCAGGCGGGACTGGGACAGGTGATCTCGCTGGAGCGGGCGGATGCCAAACAGCTTGCCTGTGCAGATCATTCGTTTGAAGGCGTCATTTCCAACAGCCTGATTCACCATATACCGGAACCAGTCAGCGTTTTTCGCGAAATGGTCCGCGTGGTCAAACCGGGGGGCTTCGTTTTTTTGCGCGACCTGCTCAGGCCCGATTCTTTAACTGAGCTGGAACATCTGGTCGAATTATATGCGGGTCAGGCCACGCCCCGGCAACGCCAGCTGTTCCATGATTCCCTGCACGCGGCTCTGACATTAAGTGAAGTGCGCGCATTATTGAAAACATGTGGCTTGCCGCCAGATGCTGCGCGAATCACTTCCGATCGACACTGGACCGTCTCACTGATTCTGCCAGATACGCTGTGACTTCTATTCAAAACGCAACAGGGAAATCGGACACGCATCAAGAAAAACAGGGGGAGCTGGCGTCATGCCAATCATCCCCCTGCAGTTATTCAATTAATCTTTAATTGAAAGTGGGCCATGTTCTGTATCACGAACGTCTTCATCGCTCAGGATGATCGCTCGCCAGCATTTTTCGATGGCGACTGAGGCGTAGGACGGTGCTCTCCAGATTCTTTCAGCGCGTTTTCTCGTTGAATGGCATCGTACACTTCCTGACGGTGCACTGGAATTTCTGTTGGAGCCTGAATCCCTAACCGTACTTTATCACCCCGGATATCGACAATAGTAATGACAATATTGTCACCGATGATGATGCTCTCGTCGCGTTGTCTCGACAATACAAGCATCGTAATAACTCCTTCCGTAGATCTTATGTTCTGGGTCAATGAGGTGATATCTGCAGAGGCGACAAACCTCTTCTCGATTTGATATAAAGCTTTGTCACCCGTTGTTTATTCGTAAGTAAGTAAAACAAATCAGTCCGGATTCAAGAGAACTTGATTTAAGGCAGCTCTGTTGTTTCAGGCTCCCTGACATCTGGTGCGACTTCTTCAAAGCACTCTCTTACCGGCAATGACCCACATCCCTGCATGTTGATGAGTTCCTCGTGGGTACTTACTACATCGACGTTCTGTATCGGATTATCATCCATAAGATGGGCTGTCTATTGGTATTTCGGAAAGATGTACGGCGGTTTGCCGAATGGGCCGAAAATAGCGGTTGTAGCGACAGGGTTCTCTGTGGGATGAAAAAACAGGGTTCGAACGTATAGACTGAGGGGATGTGACTGGCTACTTCCGGGGCATTGTTGCGAATCAACGCGCAGATGGATAATCTTGAAGGGAGAGTCGTTTCTGCATCCTGATGGCGTGTGACTTTGCCAGATTCAGAACCTGATTCAGAAGCACGTGTATTAATCCCGGTTGATACGATGGTCAATTAACGAGTATTCAGCCAGAAAACCTGGTTGCGAGAGAGACGCTGGAGTAAACGAGAATGGCTACACTGTTGATCGCTGCGGGTGCTTTTGTCGGCTACATTATTGCCTACCACACTTATGGAAAGTGGCTGTCACAAAAAATATTTAATGTGGATGGAGCGGCGGAAGTTCCCAGTAAGCAGTTGCGGGATAACATCGATTTTGTTCCCACGAAAAAGGAAGTCATTTTCGGTCATCACTTCACCAGCATCGCAGGCACGGGGCCCATTGTGGGGCCGGCGATTGCCGTATTCTGGGGCTGGCTGCCGGCACTGCTGTGGGTTTTATTCGGTTCGATTTTTATCGGTGCCGTGCATGATTTCGGCGCACTCGTTGTTTCACTGCGCAATCGCGGGCAGACCGTGGGGGAAATCGCCGGCCGTTTGATTGCCCCCCGCACCCGTATTTTATTCCTGCTGATTCTGCTGCTGGCGCTCACCGTGGTCCTGGCGATTTTCGGACTGGTGATCGCGATCATTTTCGCCCTTTACCCGGAGACCGTCATCCCCGTCTGGATCACGATGCCGATTGCGATTGTCATTGGCCTGATGGTTTATAAACAGAATGCCGAACTGCTGGTTCCCTCGCTGATTGCCCTGGCCATCGTTTATGCCTCGATTTATCTGGGCGCTTACTACTGGCCCGTGAATATCGCGACCATGTTTAATATTCCCGTGATGGGGCCTTTCCCCAATACGGTCATTCTCTGGACGTTCGTCTTACTGGCATATTGTGCCATCGCTTCCGTGCTGCCGGTCTGGCTGTTACTGCAACCGCGCGACTTTATCAACAGTCACCAGCTGGTTCTGGCGTTGGGATTACTGCTCATCGGCGCCATCGTTTCCGGAGCCACTGGCAAAGCAGACCTCATTCAGAGTGCCCCCGCGATTGCCACCAACATTCCCGCAGACGCCCCTCCGATCTGGCCGTTCCTGTTCATCACCATCGCCTGTGGCGCCTGTAGTGGCTTTCATTGCCTCGTCAGTAGCGGCACAAGCAGTAAACAGGTCGAATCCGAACTGGATGCGCAATATGTCGGCTATGGTGCCATGCTCCTCGAAGGAGGGCTCGCGGTGATTGTGATTCTCGCCTGTTGTGCCGGCGTGGGTATGGGCGACTTTACCCGGATCGGGGAAGGCGCCGCGTATACTTATCAGCCAACCATTGATGCCAACACAGGAACGCAACTTACCGGAGTCGCTGCCTGGGAAACCCGTTACGATTCCACCAAAGGCTGGGACGCGTTTGGGTTGAAAGATAAAATTGGCGCTTTCATACAAGGGGGGGCGAACTTTCTGAAATCGATCGGCATTCCGATGAAGCTGGGCATCAGCATCATCGCCGTACTTGTCGCCAGTTTCGCAGCGACCACGCTGGATACCGCCACGCGCCTGCAACGCTACGTGATTCAAGAGCTGGCGGCTACGATTCATATCAAACCGTTGACCAACAAATATGCGGCCACAGGTCTGGCTGTTTTTCTGGGGGGGATGGTGGCGATGCTGCCCGCTAATGCCACCGCGGGACCGGGCAGCGGAGGTCTGATTCTCTGGCCGCTCTTCGGGGCGACCAATCAGTTACTGGCCGGTCTGGCGTTCATGGTGATTGTGTTTTATCTCCGCCGTCGCAACAAACCGATCATTTTCGCTTTGCTGCCGATGATCGTGATGTTGATCATGCCCGCCTGGGCCATGCTCTGGAACATGTTTAACAGCGGGTCGGGCTGGTACTTTAATCCCGACAAGCAGTACCTGTTCCTGTTCGGCGTCGCTGTGATCGCCTTGCAGCTCTGGATGATGATCGAAGGCTGGCTCGTCTGGACCAAATCCAAAGGGCTGCTGGAAGAGCAGTTACCCCCGTTGGCCAGAATTCAACCAACGGTGGTTCCGAGTCCCGCCGCTGCCGGCGGTTCAAATTAGGTGGTGCGCGTTCCCCTGTAGAACGTTCTGCCGGCATTGTGAAACCGGGTTTTTTTCTCGAGAGCGGTCAATTTGACCATCGCGTCTCTCGTTTTAATATACTCGGTCCAAATAAAATTGGAGACGCTACAATAAACCTGGACGCCGTTTAATCAACCCAGTGCAGGACGTTGCGGATAATGGACCAGCGGCGGGGGGGGATTTCGTAGTCTTTGCCGAGGATCCAGTAGTTGTAGAGAGAGTCGAACACGCCTTCTTTCTTTTTGAGTTCAAGCCAGACTTCCATGAATTCTTCGAACTCAATGTCGTGTGCGCCCAGGTAATACATGGGCACCCGGATATTTTTCTTGAACGGATTGATCACGGAAAACTGCGGATACAGGAGCGTCCAGGCGGCTCCGGTTTCGGCGCTGGTTACCAGCAGGTCGGTCTGATCTGCTTTGCCGTTGAAGAATTCTTCTTCGGATCCAATGGCGATGAATGTCGCGTTCGGAAAATATTCATGCGCTTTTTCATCGTAAAAGCTGTTGGAAACAACGGCGATTTTCAAATCAGGCGAATGCCTTAAAGTATCGAACTCCAGAAAATCGACCTTGCGAAAGTCAGGCAGGACGATGGCCAGCGTGACATCCATGTAAGAGTCGGCGACGGGAAACGCGGTCGCCCGTTCAATCGTGCCTTCCAGGCCGGACATTGCCAGATCGAAATGATCCTGATTCAACTGTTTTACCAGATTCTGGGGAGTGAAGGGGATAAATTCAATCGCCACATTCAGATCCAAAGCCAGTCGGTGTGCCATATCAATATCCAGGCCGACCAATTCACCGCGATCATTAAAGTAGGAAAAGGGGAGGCGTTTGGCATCGAAGCCGATGCGGATCACCCCGCGGCGTCTGATACGGTCAATGCGGGTTTCCTGAGACTGGATGGGGGTCGGATTGGGTACGGATTCTTGCAAAATGGTGAAGGGCACTGCGGGAAACAGCAGTTGCCGATCGGCGATCAACGCCTTGGATTCATAGGAGTTTTTGAACGTAAAATTCAGAACTCCATGAATGCCGGCAATCACGACCCCCGTAATACTCAGGCAGAGCAGAGAATACGAGATCAGTCGTTTCCACTGGATCTTGAGATGACCCGACAAAGAAGCCCCTGCGAGAACCGCAAATGAGAACAGATACACCGTACGCAGTGCATCTCCCAGCCGTGTGGTGTAGACGCCAACTGCCAGATAAAGCTGAAAAATGTCGTGGGGAATATGCATCAGATCGAGCAGCCAGGGAATGGTGACAGCAGGTTTGGCAAACGCACCGGCCAGGCCCAGCGACAGGAACTTGGGATATTGCTCGGGCAATAAACTCGCGCCATAAAACCAGGCCGAGAAGGGGATAAAAATCAGTCCGATAATCCGGCCGAGGTCCGGAAAAGGAAACACAAGCGGAACCAGCACATCGGGTGAGCCGCCGGTTTCGTCTTTTTCCAGGTCGTAGCGGTCCAGAATCTCTCGCGCAGCTTCCACGATTAACGGCAGGATCGCAAAGGTGCTGCTCAGCACGAATGACGCGATGACCGCCGTCTGCGACACCTTGACCGCGTCCCAGTAGCGAATGGGGGTGCAGACGGAAATCAGCATCGGCAAAATTCCCACTGCGAGAATCAGCGTGGCGGCGGAGAAGGTAATGAGATAGGCCTGCAGCAGCCCGAATTTCTCAAACGGCAGTGTGCCCATCGCTGAGGAGACAATGGCAAAAATGCCGAGCGGTGAGAGATGCACTATGAAGCGGTTCAGTTTCATTAGCGCGAATACGGCCACGGAAAGTGGATCCAGCAGATGTTCCCGCTTGGGAATGCTGCTTAAGGCAATTCCCAAGCCTATGGAAAACAGCACCACGGCGGGAACGGAATTGTTGGCCAGTGAGTAAAAGGGATTGGCGGGCACGAATAAATTATACAGACTTTCCGTCTTGGGGCCTTCGATAATACTCGTACTGAAAAATGCCCCCTTCTGCCAGAACGGGAATGAGAGGGACATCAGGCAGACAAAAAACAGGCCGATGCACCACAAAATCAACAGGAGTATGACCACCGTGAGCGCCATGCTCCGGGTCTGTTTTAAGGAAATCCGCCCCATATTCAGGATCAGCGAAAGTGTAATGTAAGGAAGAACCGTCATCTGCAGGAGCCCAATGAAGACTTCACCGACCGATTGCAGGGGCGCACACAAATCACCAAAGAATAAACCACAGGCAATTCCCAGTACCAGACTGGTCAGAATCCAGGTCGTTAAGCCGGGTTTAAAGTGTGATTGAGTTTCTTCGCCCATTCGCCAGTTCCTTGAGCACACAGGTATCAGCGCTGGTAAAATGTACCCGCTTGGCAGGAAAACCGATACTTGTCATGGATAATTCTAGGCTGGAAGTGTATGTTTCCAGTTGCTGCAACCTTAATAACGTAACGGTCCCTGTGAATCGAGACAATCAACGTGTTCTGTTGATTGTGGATTCTTAACAGAAAACCGCTCTTTTCACCAGATATTTCGATCCTGTATGTCATTTTCGATCACGCATCAAAATCAGAACTTCACGTTTGAATCGTCGCCCGAGTTATTTTCTCCCAAAAGTCTTGATCGGGGGACGGAAGCGATGTTATCGACGGTTTCCTTCGAGCCGGGGCAGCGCGTGCTGGATCTGGGCTGCGGTTACGGTGTGGTGGGAATTCTGGCGGCGAAGATCGTGGGGCCGGAAAATGTTGTGATGACCGACATTGAGCAGACGGCTGTGAACCTGGCGCAAAGCAATGCAAAGCGGAATCAGGTCGCGGGAGTCAAAATCATTCAGAGCGACGGCCTGCGGGACCATCATGAAACCGACTTCAACTGGATTCTGTCCAACCCCCCTTATCATAAAGATTTTTCGACCGCCAAGAATTTCATCATGAAAGGTTTTAACCGCTTGAAAATCGGTGGTCACATGGTGATGGTGACGCGCCGACGGTTGTGGTATCAGAAAAAACTGACCAGCATCTTTGGCGGGACCGAGGTTCAGGAAATCGACGGCTATTTTGTGTTCCACGCCGAAAAACGACGCGCAGCCTACGCGTCGCAGAAACGCAATCGCTGAAATTCAAAGCAACGCTGCTAAAAAGTACACGCGCGGCTGATGACTACAGAGATGGTTGAGTCGATCAGGCAACAGTCGACGATTCACCTGGTAAGATGCCCGCGAGCAAGTTGCCCGCGGTTTGTCCTGATTCAAACCGCATGAGCACAATGCGAATGGCGGCGGTGATCGGAACGGCGAGGATCGCGCCGATCGGTCCCCACAGGAGAGTCCAGAAAGAAAGTGCGAGCAGCACCGTCACGGGATGCAGTTCAAGGCCTTCTCCCATCAGTTTGGGTTCAATGCCGTTCCCGATCGTCATCTGGATGGCACCGGGAATCAAAATCACGGCGGCAATCGTCCAGGGACTGTCCGAGAATTGCGCAAACGCTACGGGAATCGGGAGCAGGGTCGCGATGATGGAACCAATCGAGGGAATGAAGTTCAGCAGGAATGTGAGGATGCCGAAGACCAGCGCGAGTTCCAGGCCAAACAGCGACAGTGTGACGCCAACCAGCGTTCCCGTAATCAGCGAAAGCACGAGTTTGGTGGAAATGTAGCTGCGAATTTTTTGTTCGATTTCCCGGTAGGTGGCATTTTTGACGACCGTCTTCGGATCTCGCCCCGCCAGCAGGAAAACCACGAAAATCGCGACGAAAAAAGAGGTCGTCGTGAAGTTCAGCGCGGTCGACATGGTGCTGATGGCAATCGCTTTCAGGGAATTTCGCATGTACTCGATGGTTTCCCGTTGCAGAACATTCAGATCGATGCCCATTTTTTGAAACCAGCCGATTTCCGGTTTTTCAGCTTCCACCGGTTGAGAATCGTTAACGGGTTCGGAAGCCTCGACAGGCTGAGCCGTATCGACGGCGGTGGCGTCGCCTTCAGGAGTATCCTGATCCGGCTCTGCCTGGTTTTCCTCATCGGTTTCCGAGTGAGGGCCACCCACATCCTTGAGGGGGTCGAAGACGGAACTGATAAAGATGCCCAGTTTTTCGCTGTATTGGGTTTCTGCTTTGGCGATGACCTGCTGCGTCGAATAGATCAAAGTCAGACAGAGCAGGAATCCCGCAGAGAGGACCAGCAGCAGCGTGACCGAAATCGCGATGATTTGAGGAAGCCTCCATTTGAGGACGAGCAGATCGACCAGTGGAGTCACAATCGTCGCGATGAAAATGGCGATCACAAACGGAATCAGCACGGCTTGTGTGATGTAAAACACAAATGCGAGTGCGATGACCGAGAGCAACATTAAACAGCCTGTAATCACCTTGGCCTGTTCGTCCGAGGGTTTCAGAGAAGTCGACATGCAGAGTGCCCTTTGTGGATGAGTGCTGCTGAAGTGCGAATCGGTTCGTACGTTTTGGATGATCGTGTATCAGAAAACACGCCGTTGAGTTCAGGACGCGTATGCGCACGATACTGAGAAAAGTAAAAGATGCAAAGAGAAAAACCGCGATTAACGGCTGATTTGGTGCATGTATTTAAGAAATTGCTGATCCAGGCGGCTGAGGTCATCGCCAAACACAGATTGAAAGTCCTGCAGTCGCTCTGCGGGCGTCGACCAGATGAGCGGTTTTTTGCCGGCGACCAGGCGCAGATATTCTTCGTACTGTCTGCGTTTGGTTTTGATCAGAAAGTACGAGAATGCCCAGGCTTCCGCATACGTATCGAGCACCTGCTCCGGGTCCTGGAATCGTTGATCCGTCGTGATCAATGTCTGCAATGAGTCGGCGGGGCGGCGCGAGCGGGCGTAATCCTGAAACTGTCTCAGTCGCCAGGGGTTGGGTTTGCCGACCGTCCGCCAACCGGTTTTACTGCGCAGATCGGGTGTTTCAAAATAGGTGGCCATGCCTTCCGTAAGCCAGAGCGGGTTATCGGCGAAGCGGGTATGCAGGCCGACGTTAAAGGCAATCTGATGCGTGCATTCATGAATCATGGTGGCGACATTAAAGGGAGACTTGCTTAATTTTTTCAGAATGTCCGCATCGGTAAACGCCGGCGGCTCGTTCGGGGCGGCGGTCAGATCGTAGAGCACCATCCGGTTGGACTGGGTGGAATAAAAGCCGTGTACCGCGGCGTTGTCGTTTCCCAGTATCTGGCTGGCATGCTGTTCAAAGTTCGCACGGTCTTTAAAAATGACGGCAATCATGGGGACCTGCGGATCATGCAGCGGGAGTTCTTTGCTGTCCCAGTGCTTGTGCAGCACACTATACAAGCGCTCGAACAGATAACCGCACCATTTCGTATAGCGTTTGCCGGCCTGGCTGCAGATCGTGAAGTGTTTCGTTTGCGTGACGGTAAAATCAGAACCGAATTCCGCCTGGAGTTGCTGTTCGAGTTCCGGCAGGTCGAGCGGCGTAAAAATTTCGTCGAGCGGCCGCTTCTGTTTGAGCTGATCCGGAGTCGCCGTCAGCAGGCGTCCATCGCGGGTCAGCATCACCACGCCGCCATCCCGGGCTTCAACGATCTGGGCGGCCTGGATTGTCTGTTCCTGCCCCTGGTCATTGAGAATCGTAAATTCAAACAGGCGTTGTTCCGGTTCGCCGGGAGCGGCTTTTGCAGGACTCTGTGAAAAAAGCGGGTTGTTGTGGGGCATGCAGCAGCACAGAATGAAAGCCAGGAAAACGGGCGAACGATGTCGCGCGATTTCCAGCAGGGGCTTTGGATTCGAATCTCTCCACACCATATCAGACTTTCTGCGCAGACGGGTACCGGGTACTTCCAGAATAGGGGGGAGAGACACTGAAGTCGATCCCTGTTTCTTTACCAGCCCTATTTCTTAGCCAGTTTGTCTTTTTCTTCAGAACCGGTGATCGTCAGATAAAGTACGTTTGATGCATAGTTGGTCGTGATCGAAAACGTGATTCCGACACGGGCCATCGCGGCGAACGGGAAGCGTTTGATGGGGGCCGCTTTTTTGGACGCTTCGATAATCAGGGTTCCTTCGAGCGTATCTCCGGCCAGACGGGTTTTGCTTTTGCTGGAGAGTGTGACCTCCGGAGGAAGCTGTTCGCCGAATTTCGATTTGAAGTACATAAACGAAGTCGCCAGCGTGACCGGGTCTTGATAAACGTCGCTGCGTTTGATTTTGACTTTGATCTCTGCCGATTCGCCTGGTTTTAAGACGATTTCACTGGGAGAGGCCGTCACTTCCAGCAGGTCGAGCGGCTTGGTGACGCCGACGATGGAGGTATTGATCGGCCAGCGTGCCTGTCCGCCGCCGCGCGATTGTATTTCACACGTGATGCGACCTTCGCGAACAATTTCCCGTTCTTTCCCGTCGGGGCCGGGGATTTTTGCTTTGCCGGTAATTTTGACGAGTGACGCATTGATGGGCGCGTCTTGGGAGGCTTTGAGAATCAGTCCGCAGTCATTTACGCCGGGAGGCAGTGTCACGGGTTCGAAGGTGACGCCTTTGGGGAGGCCTTCGATGTTCATTTCAATCGGGCCGTTAAATTCATTTAAACGTTTGACTTTGGCAAACCACAGCATATTGGTTCCCGGCGCAATTTGCGCGTAGTAATATTCGCCGTGCACTTCAAAGTCCGGCCCACTCAGCTCTGCAGACAGATGGTAGGCAAACCGCTCGCCCCCGCGATCATGCAGATCGCGGACGGTGACAAAGTATTCTCCCTCCGCCGGCGCTTTAAAATAGAATTGCGAGTCTTTGGTCTGGAGGCCGTCGTCGGCTTCCGAATTCGCGCCCCCGTTCACATAGATGCGTTGCGCTTTCCCTTTGTCGTCTTGCACTTCCATGACACAGTCCAGAGGCAGATCAATGCGGTTCGACATCAACTGGAAATAGTAATACTGATCTTTTTTAGTTTTGAAAGAATAGTAGTGCGTCTGTTCCGCTTCGTTGAGCCGGGCGCTGACGCCGACAGGAATTGTCAGCGGGAAGGCGGTTTTGGCTGAGATGTTTGTGCCGGGAGCGGTGACCTGGGGGTCGTCGCTGACCAGCGTCCAGACCGCGTTCGTCTGGCCGGCGGGAGTTTTCAATGTGCGTTGTGCCCAGCCGGTCTCTTTGGCATCGACGGCAGAGAGGCTGGCTTTCTGCTGGTCTTTCAAGGCAAACCCCCGCAGTTCGACGTCTGCGGTTTTGCCTTTCTGAACGGCGAAAGGAAACGTGTGATACACAAACGGCGTGTCGCTGACTTCAATGCAGTAAACATATTTTCCGGAGCCGACATACCGGGCGTCACGAATTTCAAAGACGTATTCCCCGTCGGCAGGGAGCTTATATGTGATCAGCGAATCGGATTTGATGAAGTTGTCGTTCTGAGCAACGATCTGTTTTTGTGGACCGTATAAGGTCAGAATGGAATCCATCAGATATACGCTTGAGGTCTGCATCGTGTGAATGGCTTCCGTCACGCGCTGGGCATAAACCTGCAGCGTAATTTCCTGCCCTTTTTTGCCGGTGAATTTGAAGCAGTCGACATCTTCCGCTTTTTCACAGATGCCGCAGACCGTGGAAGGGAGCGTGACGACTTGTGCGTTATCAAACGTGTTGTTGTCTTTCTTTTCGACTTCTTCAATCACGGGATACGGCGTAACCAGTAAATGGGAGACGCTGGAGACAGCCTGATCTGTGGCCACGCGGCATTCGTAAATGCGGGCGGGTTGATCCTGGGGGACTTCGATATCAAAGTCAAACGGAGTGCCTATCGAGCCGCGGCCGCGACGGGGGGCTGGTTTGGGTTTGGTCTCGGCAAATTCAATTTTGATGCCTGGTTGATCGAACAAAACGGCATGTGTGCCATCCAGGGTAAAACTGCTGTGCAGCTGGACTTTTCGTTTGTCGCCTTGCTGAACGGCGGCAGGTTTGAACGCGACAAGTTGACGGAAACCGATTTTTGAAGGGGGCGGTGTTTTCTTTTCATCGGCGGCATTCAGCCGGGGTGATGATGATAAGAACAGAGCCAGAGTCAGTAATGCATAAGTGATACAGCGCATCGGTTTGTCCTGAACAAGATCAAAGAGAGTGCCTGATTAAAACAGGGATGCCCCTCAGGACGAAGTCCGCAGGGGCGATCACTGTCGAATAAGTGAGGAGTGAGGGTTGGGAGTTTACCCCATCAATTCCGGAATGGGCTGGCCTTCATTCACGATGAGAGGACGTCCATCTTCGGGAGAGACAAAGTAGTGATCCAGGTTGACTCCCAGCTTTGTATAAATGGAAGCCGCTACATCCGCGGGGTAATATTCTTTTCCGACCGGACGCGAACCGATGTCATCGGTGGCACCCACGACCTGACCGGCGGGTGTTCCGGCACCGATCATCATCATCGTTGATGCGGTGGCCCAGTGGTCACGGCCGGCGGCTGAGTTGATGACGGGCGTCCGTCCGAAGTCGGTCAGCCAGACCACCAGCGTGTTATCCAGCATGCCCCGCTGTTTCAGATCGAGCACCAGCGACGTCAAAGCCCGGTCAAACGGGGGGAGCGAACCACGCAGCGATTTAAAGTTATTGGTGTGTGTATCCCAGCCACCACTGCTGACGGTCACAAAACGGGAACCCGATTCAATCAGCCGGCGTGCCAGCAGACAGCTCTGGCCCAGATAATGACGCCCGTATTCATCGCGGGTCTTGTCCGATTCCTTGCTGAGATCAAAGGCCTGCTGAGTATCGGCAGACGTGATCATGCTGAAGGCGTTCTGATAGTGAGCGTCGGACGCTTCAAAGGCGTTCTGATTCTGATCTGTCTGACGCTGCAGAGTATCGATGACCTGCAAAGCCTGCTGACGTCGTTTCAGACGGTCAATCGAAATTCCCGCAGGCGGGGAAATATCTCGTACCGTGAAGTTTTTGGCATTCGGATCGCCGGGGATTTCGAATGGATTGTACTGCAGACCCAGATAACCGCCGAGGCCGCCGTTGAAACGACGGTCCACATGATTCCCAATTTGAATATGCGGCGGAATATTGGTTTTGAAACCTTTGGTTTTCGCAACGACGGCACCATAGCAGGGGTAGGTGACCGAGGGGTTAAATTTGTGTCCGGACAGCATGAAGGCATCGGCTGTCGAGTGGGCACCGTTTTGCGGGTTCAGGTTCCGCATGATGGTGAACTCGTTGGCGTGTTTTGCGAACAGCGGCAGTTGATCGGTAAACTGGTAACCGGGCAGAGCCGTGCTGATTGCAGAGAAATCGCCACGCACATCCGCGGAGGCATTCGGCTTGGGGTCGAACGTATCGTGATGGCTGGTTCCGCCACGCGTCCAGATCAGAATACAGTTGGTGTCATTCGAAGGATCTGCCAGCGCACCCGATGCACTCTCGGAAGCATGCGCCCGACCGCGCATCATGGAATCCAGCGTGATTCCAAATGCACTCAGCGCACCAACTTCTAACAGAAATTGACGACGGCTTCCGGTTTCACAGTTCGAAACCTTTTGTGGGAAAAGCTTCAGCATCAGAAACTCCTTTTTATGGCAGGGCCCTGTCTGGCAGGAATCTATTCGGAGGGACGATTATGTTGATGTTACTCTTTTGGTAAGATAACTAACATAATTGTAACCATTTATGTAAGGTAGGCAAATGTAAAATCGGTTTCAAACAGGGAAATTAATGAGACGGAAATGCCTGATCCTCAGAATCAGTCCTTGATCACTTGAAATTATAGCGGTAAAATAAGTGTGGCAGACACTTTTGGCGCCAGGAACGTGTACGAATGTCGATTTTTCGCTGCCTCATTGCCCCTGAAAAATATTGCGAAAACAGACAGGTTTATTTTGCATTTCTTTAGTTTTTTAGTATATTTAAGTATAAATGGTCCTTTATGTTAGGCCATTAAGCTCCCCCCCTGCGACCACACTCGACCTGCCAACCCTGCCTGCGGAAGACTCTGACCTGAGGCTTCAAACCAGTTCCTGTTAGAAATCTTTGCATGAAGAAAACATTCTAACAGCGCACTGCCTACATAAAGAGAGTTGATCTCATGACGGACTGGAAAACTCACTTGAAGAGAAATCACATGTTAAACCGAATTCTGATTGTCGCTTCGATTGCCGTTTGCGTTTTGCCGGTGTCTGCAACCCAGGCAGCCGAGCAACCGTTTCCGGTCTCACCGGAGAAAGCGTCGCTTTCGGGTCTGCTGGATTATTTCCAGATTCAGGTGCCCGTTTCCGAAAACGGCAAAATGGTGCGGGACCTGACGCATGAAGTGACATACCGGAGTCTGACTCCCGAGATTCTGGAAGTGAATTCGGAAGGCCTCGTGCGTCCCCTCGGTTTCGGCAAGGGGACCATTCAGGTGGAACATGCCGGCAGGAAGCGCGAGATTCCTGTCGAAGTCAAAGCCAGACCGAGCGGCAAGAATGCGAGTTTTGTGATGGATGTGGTGCCGGTCTTGAACAAAGGGGGCTGCAGCCTGGGCGGCTGTCATGCTTCGCAGTTCGGTAAGGGGGGATTCAAACTGTCCTTGTTCGGTTACGCGCCTGAGCAGGATTATCCCGAGATTGCCCGCGATGACCGTCAGCGCCGCATTTCGATTTTACAGCCCGAAAAAAGTCTGATACTGCAGAAGGCGTCGATGGCTGTCGCGCATGGCGGCGGACGACGGTTCGCGAAAGATTCTTACGAGTATCGGATTCTGGAGACCTGGATTTCAGAAGCGGTCACGGAGATCGATGAAAAAGAAGCCACCGTGGTGGGCATGGAATTGACTCCCATGTCGCGACGTTACAAAAAAGGGGACGTGCAGCAGTTGCGGGTCATCGCAGAATACAGTGACGGCACGAAGCGGGATGTGACCGCGCAGGCGCAGTATGACAGTCTGGTAGAAGTGATTGCCACGGTGACGCCACGCGGCAAAGTGGAAATTCAGGGGCCGGGCCAGACGGCGATCATGGTGCGTTATATGGGCCAGGCCAAAGTTTCGACGGTGATTTCGCCTTACAAAGACAAGGTCGATCTGGCGGAATTCAAGCCGCAGAACTTTATTGATGAGCATATCAAAAATCGCTTCAGCGAACTTGGTCTGGAACCTTCTCTGCTGTGTACCGACGAAGTTTTCATTCGCCGGGCGTTTATCGATACGCTTGGTACTTTGCCTCCTCCGGAGAAAGTGAAAACGTTTCTCGCTTCAAAAGCTCCCGACAAACGCAGTCAGCTGATTGATGAGTTGCTCGGTCTGACCGGCGATCCGGCGCGTGATATTTATGTAGAGACCTGGAGTGCCTACTGGGGCATGAAATGGGGCGACCTGCTGCGAAATAACCGGAATAAAGTCGGCGACGGCGGGATGTGGGCGTTTTCCAACTGGATTCGTCAGTCGCTCCGCGAGAATAAACCGGTCAATGAATTTGTCAGCGAAATCATTACGGCCCAGGGATCGATTTATCAGAACGGTCCTGCCAACTATTTCAAGATTGCCACCAACCCCGAAGATCTGGCTGAGGCCACTTCACAGATTTTCCTGGGAGTGCGTCTGCAATGTGCGAAGTGCCATCATCATCCCTTCGAAGTTTACAGCCAGAAAGACTATTACAGTCTGGCCGCGTTTTTCACGCGTGTGGGCAATAAAGGGAGTGTTGATTTTGGTGCGTTAGGTCAGGATACGATTATCAAGGTGAAAAGCAGCGGTTCGATCCGTCATCCCCGCACGAAAAAAACGATGGAGCCAACTCCGTTGATGGGCGAACCGATCGACGTGACCTCGTATCGTGACTTTCGGCGTCCGCTGGCACGCTGGCTCACCGCGCCTGACAATCGCCTGTTTTCACGCAGCATGGTCAACCGCTTCTGGTCATATTTTATGGATACCGGTTTTGTGGAACCCATCGATGACATGCGGGAAACGAACCCGGCTTCCAATCCGGAACTGCTCGAAACGCTGGCCGATTATTTTGTCGAATCTGGTTATGATCTGAAAGCGCTGATGCGGGTGATCATGAATTCGCGGGCGTATCAACTTTCGTCTGATCCACGTCCCGAGAACGTTGCCAAAACCCGCTTTTATACACATTACAATGTGAAGCGATTGCCGGCGGAAGTCATGCTGGATGCACTGGATGATTTAACGGGCTCCCAGGAACGGTTTCGCGGCGTGCCTGAGGGGACACGGGCGATTGAGCTGCCTGACCCCAATTTCAATTCCTACTTCCTGGATACCCTGGGGCGTCCGAAACGTGTGATTACCTGCGAGTGCGAACGCACCAGCCAGCCGAATCTGGCACAGGTGCTGCAGGTCGCCAACGGGCAATTGATCAATACAAAACTGGCTACCAAAAATGGCCGCATTGAACAGTTGCTGAAAGCGAAGGCGGCAGACCACGATGTCTTTACCGAAATCTATCTGGCAGCCTACAGTCGCAATCCGACAAAGCAGGAACTGGCAAACTGCGATCAGATTGTGAAAGGTTCCAGGGACAAACGCGAAGGATATCAGGATGTGATGTGGGCGATCACCAACAGCCGAGAATTCCTGTTCAACCACTGATTCCGCGACGAAGTCGTCGACGGGGACCTGGAAAAACCGGTTGACCGTTTCACGCCAGGCCGTATGACACCCCATTGTCGCAGAGTACGACCATACTTTCCTGTATGATGTCGAACGGTTATTGCCGACTTCGGCCCAGCGTGTGCTGCAGCGCATTCTCATTCACGCGACGTGGTCGCCAGGGTCGACGGGCCCGCGAAACAGGTCACATTTCAACTGCCGAAGTGGCGATCACGGGCAACGGATTTGCCGCGCGATATTAAGCGAGGGGGTGAAGCTGGCAGCGGTTCCAGGCACAGCCTGAACGGGAAATCCCAATCGATTCGAAATTTAATTGTTGAATTCATGAATTTTGTTGTTTAGCATAACTTAGCCTCGTGTGTCGGCTATGGGACTTACGCTTTCGTCATCTTTGTGATTACAGAGAGTTACGACATGAATTTCCAGAGAGATCGAAAACACGGATTTACGCTGATTGAATTATTGGTGGTGATTGCAATTATCGCAATTCTCATCGCATTGTTACTCCCGGCTGTGCAACAGGCACGCGAAGCGGCCCGCCGAAGTGCCTGTAAAAACAATCTGAAGCAGATTGGTCTGGCACTCCACAACTACCACGATGCACACAAGATATTTCCGTTTGGTCATATGGGGCTCAGCGCGTCAGGCGCCAGTTATCGTTTTTGGACATTCCAGTCCATGCTGCTCCCTTACCTCGACCAGGCATCCTTCTATAACGAACTCGATTTCACGACACCCAGTACATCATTGGGCTGCTTTGGCTCAGTGAATAGTACAACGGGGCGTGGCGGGATTGTGATCCCCGTTTTTCAATGTTCGAGTGACCCGAATGCAGGAAAATCGACTGATGCAGGCAGTTATGGCAAACACGTTCCAACCAGTTATCTAGGTGTCTCGGGGACAACAAATACGGCCTTCAATGGAATTCTGTTTAAGCGTAGTAAAACCAGAATCCGAGATATTACCGATGGAACATCAAGCACCATTGCTGTCGGCGAACGCGGAATTCCCCTTGATTTGCAATATGGCTGGACCATTTGCGCGGGCGGAAATGATAGTGGAGGCAATACGGACAATATCCTCTCTACTTCCGTAGGACTGAGCCCGGGTGACTCGAATACTTCAGCGCACAACGCTCATTTCTGGAGCCAGCATGTCGGCGGAGCGCACTTCCTTCTGGCAGATGGAGGGGTACGGTTTTTAAGCAACAACCTCGATTTTGGTGTACTGCAAGATTTATCGACGGTGAGAGGAAATGAAGTCATTGGCGAGTTCTGATACTGAAACATCATCTTGAAGAAGAACACAATATGCCTTTCACCTGTCTGACCCGGTTGAAAAAGGTTCCTCAGCTGATTTGTCTCTGCTGCGGAGTAATTCTATTTACCGCCGCCGGTTGTGGCTCAGGCACGGAAAAAGTCGGTCGCCTGTCGGTGACGGGAACTGTGAAGAGAGAGAAATCGAATCAGGCAGTCGAAGGTTCGATTAGCTTTATCCCGAAAAATAAAGGCCCCTCAGCAACGACGCAAATCATTGCAGGAGAATATGCGTTTACAAATGAGAACGGTCCTGTATCCGGTGAATATGAAGTTTTGGTCTCTGCACAAAAAGAACAGGACCCGACAAAACAAACTGCCGGCTCTGACGACACGAGTGTTGTTCTTCAAAAGATGAATTCAGGGGAGTGGACGTTCTCCATTGTTGTCTCACCTGATTCTCAAACATTAGAGCCATTCGTACTGAATACGAAAAGTGATTCAAAATAGCAGCAGCCGGTTCAGAAAAATCATTCAATCAGGGTTCCCCCAAAAAAGAACCCCTGACACGAATTTTCGTATCAGGGGTATCTTCATTTAATTCACGACTTTAAAGTAACCTCAGCCACTATTTCAAAACGGGCTGAGAGGAAGCTTTATAGTGCGTCCAGTTTCGTGCCGTCAGCGGCAGTACCGGAATTATTGCCTTTGATCTGACCGGTGGCAGGATCGTAAATCCAGCCGACGATTTCCGTACCGTCTTTAGCGGTTTCATCTGGTGTTGTACCCGGTACATCAGCTACGATCATAATTCCGCGACCACCCGTGTAAGGGTTGGGAGGAATACTGCCGATGAGGTACGGACCGAACGCCTTTGTTCCCACAGCACCGGTGGTGCCGTCTTTGTCGCTGGAAAGCAGCAACGCATCACGGAAATCATCTGAGGCAGTAGAACCGTCTGCAGGGAATTTACCAAGATGCTGGAACTTGAACAGCTGGATCTGACTGCGCAGGGTCTGTAAATCCTGTACGAGCACAGACTCTTTGGCGTCATCATTAGTTGAGGTAAATTGTGGCAGCACTGTGGCAGCCAGAATTCCCAGAATCACAACGACAATCAGGACTTCGACAAGTGTAAAACCTGCCCGTCTCCCTTTTTGTTGAATTGTTTTTTTCATTGCCCTTCTCCGAGATTACGAATGTGTCTATCACATTGATTGTTGTTAATTAAGTTGGGTGTTTCCAGGTATTGCTTCCTGTTCAGGAAATTAATGGAACCCCGGGATACTTCAGGATCAGACACATTTGAAATCAGTGGATTCAAAACGCATACCAGATCCTCTGTTACTTTGGCCCGTTCAGAAGGAGCGCCGACTGAGGTGCCATCAAAAATCTATGTTTTTTATATGGGTAGTCAATTTAATTTCAAAAGAATACTCAGTTCATCCGTGGCCCTGTAGCGAATAAATCGATTGAAACGATTTCGCTTGATAACCTCTGTAGAAATTGAGTGAAAGGCCTCATTTGTATTGGATCGTGTCATTTCTTTGTTCAGCAGATTCGGGCTGTTGAAGACTGCGGATTTTTCTGAAGGTTCGGGTTAATCAGAGGGAATGCCCTGCTTTATGCGGCGCATGGCGGCCGTTTCTGTTGCTGGCGCGAGAACAGACAATGCAACAAGCCACCAGAGAAACCCCTGATGGCTTGTTGCATTATGTGAATGAAATCGTCTGCTTTAGTGGACGCGTTGTCCGGGCACGGCACCTGCATCGGGGGTGAGCAGAAACACCTCTTTTCCGCCGGGGCCGGAAGCCAGGACCATGCCTTCGCTGATGCCGAATCGCATTTTACGCGGTTTGAGGTTCGCACAACAGATCACCAGACGTCCGATCAGCTCTTCCGGGTTGTAGGCACTTTTAATGCCGG
>CAXBFD010000113.1:0-19396 GCA_963974925.1 uncultured bacterium
CTATATGGATTAATGCACTACGGTCAGAATTCCATTCTGTCCGCAATGACCTTTCTCAGCCTGTGCATTCCTGTTTTAGTAAGTATTCTACTTTTTCCTGTTGTCAAAAAACTGTGGATTACCATCTCTGGCCGTTTCAATATGAATCACACTGTGTAAATACTATGGCTACAGCAAATCAACTTTCCGAATCTTATTTATGGTCTCTAAAGCAGGTCCGTTTGAACGGAGCCTCCGGAGTCCGATTAGCAGATATCGATCTTGAAATCCCACAAGGCATCACTGCCATCATGGGCTACTCTGGTGCAGGCAAAACCTCGTTATTGAATCTCCTTGTCAATTATGAATCTCCCGATCAGGGAGCCGTTACCCGTATCGATCCGCACTTTGAGACGGCGTCTGCTCTGGAACTCTTCTGGGTACCTCATTCGCTCGGACTCTGGCCGCAATATACCGTTCAAGAGCATCTGACCCTGGTTCATCCCGCACTTGAGTCACCACCAAAAAACATCAATGACCTGTTGAATTCATTTCGTTTGACCGCTGTACGCGATCAGTTCCCGGGGCAAATATCACAAGGAGAGGCGTCTCGGTTAGCAGTTGCCCGTGCCCTAGCCAGTCAAGCAAAAGTACTCGTCATGGATGAGCCCCTCGTGCATGTCGACCAGGCCCACTGGTCCCTCTATTGGCAAACGATTCGTCGATACTGTCAGGAAAATAACGTTTCGCTTGTATTTTCAACGCATCTGCCTGAACTGGTTTTACGGGAAGCAGAGCATGTCGTCTGTCTCGATGAAGGCAAGGTGGTCTATTCCGGTGCAGTCAATGAATTATATTATACACCCCCGTCATATCAGATCGCCACGTATCTCGGTCCTGTGAATGATCTCTTGCTGGCGCGCATTCAGTCTGATGCTCCTATAAAAAGGGGGGAGGCAACTCTGGTTCGGCCTGAGCAGTTACTGCTCGAAAGAAATCAACATAGTCTGTGGGAGGTTCAGCAGACTGCTTTCAGCGGATCAATCGAAGTCGTCGACACCATTCATCTGCAGACTCAGGCAGAGCATACTTTTTATCATCGCCCGGCACGCGCAGAGTTGCAAAAAGGTGATCGTGTCTCCTTTCACCTGTTAATGTTACTCTTCTGTCTTTTTTTCGGAATCGGTTGCAATTCTGATTCCTCACCCGCACTTAGGTTTTCTGAAATCAAACAATGGCCCGTTCCCTCGGAAGGCATCAAGATTCCGGCACCGCGGAGCGTCAATGTGGGCCCCAGGGACGAGTTGTATGTACTTGATAATGCCGGACGCGTCCTGGTGTATAACTCCAGCGATGAACTCATCCGACAATGGATGATGCCCGATTATGAGGTGGGAAAACCGGAGGGGATTTGTTTCTTGAAGAATGGTCAGATCGCAGTCGCCGATACGCATTACCACCGCGTTGTCTTTTTTGATGCGCAGGGAAATGTCCAGAAAATGCTCGGCGAATATGGTGAAGGATCTTCGCAGTTTATTTATCCCGTCTCTGTAGTGCAGGACCCTGCTGGTCATATTTATGTCTGTGAATATGGAAATCATGACCGCGTCCAGAAATTTTCTGAACAAGGTGAGTATTTACTGGAATTCGGGAAAGTGGGTACCGCCCCCGGTGAATTTCAGAGACCTGCCGGTATGCTCTGGCATAAGGGAAAGATTTATGTCTCGGATGCGATTAATAATCGAATTCAGGTCTTTTCGGATGATGGGACGTTTTTAGAAATATTAGGGACAAAAACAGGGGGAATACCACTCTATTATCCTTATGACATTTCCATCGATCGTGCCAACGAAGAATTATACATTGTTGAATATGGGGCTGGTCGCGTTACCAAAACAAATCTGGAAGGCAGAATCTTAGGCAGATTCGGGGAAACGGGGACAAATCAAGGTGAATTCATCACTCCCTGGGGACTTACTGTAAATTCAAAAGAACAAGTATTCGTCGCTGACACTGGCAATCGGTTAATCGTAAAATTGATACCATGAAGTTCAAAGGCCTCTATTATCAAATCGTGCCTCAACCACGCACCGCCGTGACCGGGAAGCGTGCGCTGCCTTTGATTCTGTTCCTTGTATTGTATGCCATCCTTTGTTTCAGCCTTGAATACTCTGGCGTCCTCCTGTTTGCCCGTCCCTGGGCATTTGGCTTGATCCTCTTTTCCATCTGGGTCTGGTGGCTCTCGGTTGCTGGTTTTGGAGGATTAAGTAAAGGCAGGGGGTTAGCCGCCTTGATTTCCCGCCTGCTGATGCTGGGGCTCTTCGTCATGCTGATAGCGGAACCACGGTCCGTTCGTGTGCTTGACGTGATCTCAGTTGTTTATGCTGTGGACCTTTCCGATTCCATCGGCGAAGCCTCAGTTGATGCCGCCCTGGAATTTGTAACTAAAACAGTTACTGAAAAACCGCAGACCGATGAAGCAGGGCTGGTCGTTTTCGGACGTAATTCTGCAGTAGAACTCCCACCGCGCGTTTCGTTTCCTTTCGAAGCCTTGAACTCGCGAATCGACCGCGATGCCACGAATCTGGAACAGACTCTTTCTCTGGCAGCTGCCATGTTACCGGAAGAAAACCGGGGACGGATTGTATTAATCAGTGATGGAACGGAAACGGAAGGCTCCCTGTCGCAGATTCTGGAAGAGTTAAAATCTCGTGATATTGCCGTCGATGTACTTCCGATTCAATATGAATACGATAAAGAGGTCTGGCTGGAAAACCTGGAATTGCCTCGTTTCGTAAAACTGGGGGAAAATTATGAGGCGGCTGTGGTATTATCTTCCTTAAAGGACGGCTCTGGAAAACTGGTGTTGCGGGAAAATGGAGAACCCATTTATGAGGAAGAGGTTTCATTCAAAGCTGGGAAAAACCGTTTTGTCGTACCGATTTATTTGCGATCTGCGGGCTACTACGAATATTCGGCGACGATTGAAACCAGACAGAGTGAAGACCAAATCCGCGAAAATAATACCGTTTTAAATTACATCTTTGTGGAAGGGGAAGGAAAGGTCCTGGTTGTTACGAATCCCGCAGGCGATGATCGGGACTGGCAATCACTTGTTAAGGCAATTCGTGAAGGTGAACGAAATGTTGAAACCATGTCCGCATACGAATTTCCCAGTGACTCTCTGTCTTTAATGCCTTATGACGCCATTATTTTTGTAAATGTTCCCGCTGATGCTTTTAATGTGATTCAATTAAAAGCCGTGCATGATGCTGTATTTAATCAGGGGATCGGTTTCATGATGGTGGGAGGTGAGAACAGCTATGGGCCGGGAGGATATCACCGAACCCTGATTGAAGATGCGTTGCCTGTCACCATGGATATCACCAAAAAGGAAGTACTTCCGAAAGGTGCCCTGGCCATCATCCTGCATACCTGTGAATTTCCGGAAGGCAATACCTGGGGAAAACGAATCACTAAGCAGGCAGTCAAAGTACTGGGAGCACAGGATGAAGTAGGCGTTTTGATCTATGATTTCATGGGGGGAGAAAAATGGCTGTTCGAACTGACTCCCGCCGGTGATTATGAAAAAATGGTTCCGAAGATCAATGGTGCCCAGATTGGTGATATGCCGAGTTTTGCTAATACCATGCAATTGGGATTGGCTGGTCTAATCAAAAGCGACGCCTCAACCAAACATATGATTATTATTTCGGACGGCGATCCACAGCCCCCGTCTCCTGCTTTGATTAAGCGTTTCCGGGATCACAAAGTCAGTGTATCGATGGTGGCGATCTTTCCTCATGGAGGCCGCGATATTTCGACAATGCGTGGCATCGCCGGCGCAACGGGAGGCCGCTATTATTTTCCTTCAAACCCGAATCAGTTGCCTTCGATTTTCATCAAGGAATCAAAAACGCTGAAACGAAGTATGATCCAGAACGAAACGATATCACCTGAGGTAGGCTTGGTTTCCCCCGTTTTGAAAGGGATTCAAGAGATCCCCCCCTTACACGGTTATGTATTAACCACCATTAAATCGCGGGCTGAAGGTGTTTTAAACGCTCCTGAAAAAAAGGAGTCAGAAGGGGATATAGATCCAGTGTTAGCCTTCTGGCGATACGGACTGGGAACCACGGCCGCTTTTACATCCGACTTATCTCCCAACTGGGGGGCGGACTGGGTGAATTGGGACCATTATAAGGCATTTGTCAAGCAGTTGATGATCAAAATCTCAAGGGTTCAGAAACAGGCTCAGCTCAAAATCTGGAGCCATACGACGGGTAACAACGCGACAATCATGGTAGAAGATTTTCATCCCGAAGAATCATTTCTGAATGTCGCAGCGCGAATTTCTGGCCCCCACGACCGGGAAGAAACGGTTATGCTCAAACAGGTCAGTCCGCGCAGGTATCAGGCTTCTGTTCCTCTGTGGGGAAAAGGCCGTTACCAGGTGATGGCCGTTGGGAAAGCGGGAGACCGAGAAGATCATACGAATGGCGGTTTTATTGTCCCCTATTCTCCGGAATTCCTCCGCTTTCGCTCGAATCCCATCGTGCTGGAAGAAATTGCTGAAAAAACAGGGGGGCAAAGACTGAATCCGGAAAATGCAGGGGACGTGATTTATGGTCGTCGCGAGCCCAAGCAGAGTACGAATCCCGTATTTGACTGGCTGTTGATCACACTGGCCATCTTACTGCCGCTGGATGTCGCAATCAGACGGGTGCAGCTGGACTGGTATGTCATCAAAGGCTGGTTTGGGTTCGGTTCCGAACACAAAAACAGTACGACTACGATGGGTGCCTTACTGCAACGCAAACTGGATGTTGGTGAAGTATTGGAGTTGCGCAAAGGTGACGCATCAACGACAGTCAATCAACTGAATTCACAATCAACGATTGCGAAACTCCAGGCCCAAAAACAGGAGAGCTCCCGAAAATCCCACCCCGAGAAGACTGAGAAAAAACAACCCGGGAAGGAAACTGGACCAGCGTCCCAGACCACGTCAACAGACGCGGGCGACAATCAAACTACAACCGGGCGGTTGCTGGATCTGAAACGACGGCGACAAACTGACGACGAAAAATAAGACGTTTTTTTATTCTGCGGAGATGATAATATGAACCAGCCGGAAACAACAGAAGAGCCAATTGTACTGCAGGCTGAGGCCGACCACTTCAAGCGGACCTTTAATGAGGTTCGAGCCGAAGTCGCACGCATGATCATTGGCCAGGAGCGAGTAGTTGAGTCGACATTATACGCCCTGTTTTGCGGAGGAAACGTTTTACTGGAAAGCGTTCCGGGGCTGGGTAAAACGGAGCTTGTCAAAGCTCTCTCGAAAGTGTTGGATCTACAGTTCCAGCGTATCCAGTTCACACCGGACTTAATGCCGGCGGATATTATCGGGACGAACATCATGAGTACGGATGAAACCGGTACCTATCGATTCGAATTTCGTAAAGGACCGATCTTTACACAATTACTGTTGGCCGATGAGATTAACCGGGCTTCACCCAAAACACAATCTGCCTTGCTGGAGACAATGCAGGAAGGAACTGTCACCGTGGGCGGAAATCATTACCGGCTTGATCAACCATTTTTTGTGATGGCTACCCAGAATCCGATTGAGCAGGAGGGAACATATCCATTACCGGAAGCGCAACTGGACCGTTTCATGTTTAAAATCAGTGTCCCTTTCCCGAATCGAGCTGAACTGAACACGATCGTGCAGCAGACCATTCTGAGGCAGCCGGCAAATTTGGACAAATTATTAAACAGTACACAAATTCTTGAACTGCGAGGCGTATTGGAAAAAGTCGTTGTCGTGGAAGCGATCCGTGACTATGCGATTCGTCTGGTACTTTCCACTCATCCCGGGACAGATTTTGCAACTGAAGAAGTCCGGCGTTTTGTGAACTGGGGAGCCAGTCCGCGCGCAGCACAGTCGTTAATCAAAGCCGCTCGGGTGCGTGCTTTAAGTGAAGGCCGGGCGCACGTTGCGTTTGAAGACGTGCGTTATTTTGCGAACGAAGTACTTCAGCATCGCGTGATTCTGAATTACGATGGTCAGGCAGAAAATATCAAGGTGAGTGATTTGATTACACAGAACTGCAGTGAATTACCAGAACAGGATTAATCAGCGGTGTCTCAAGAAACCCTGCCGAATCAATATACATCTTTGTTTGATAACAAAATGTTATCTATGCTGGAAAGAATGCGCTTAAATCCAACACGGCGTTTGACAAACCGCAGTCGTGGGGAACACCTTTCCGGTAAAGGCGGAACCAGCACGGAGTTTTCAGATTACCGTAATTATGTTGCCGGTGATGATGTACGGTATATTGACTGGAATATTTTTTCCCGGTTAAACCGTCCTTACATGAAACAATACCAGCATGAAGAAGAAATGCACGTTGTATTGATTCTGGATGCTTCTTCTTCAATGGACTATGAAGACAAGTTTTTACGTTGTCAGCAATTGGCGGCAGCCTTTGGTGTGATGGGACTTTTGAATTTTGAAAAAGTAAGTGCTTATGCATGTAATCAGAAAGGTGGTCGGCCAGCGAAACTGTCGCCTTGTACCGGGCGTATCAGCATGAAGCGCTTATTCGATTTTCTTGCGAAAATCCAAGTCGGCGGTGATTCTCCAATTGAAGAGGCTATCGAAGATGTTCTGCGATCTCACCGGGGAAGGGGAGTTGCCATTGTCCTTTCGGATTACGAATCATTCGGAGATTTACAGCGTCCTTTTAATATGCTGTTTAGTGCCGGCATGGAAATATTCGGCGTTCAGGTTTTAGGACCAGCGGAAATCAATCCGGAAATCAATGGCGATTTACGTTTAGTGGACAGCGAGAGCGGTCAGACATTAGATATCTCTTCAGCAGGCGACTTACTGAGGCTTTACCATGAACATCGTGCCCTGCTGGAAGATCACCTGGCCATGCTGTGCCGACAGCGTTCAGGGCGATTTATGACGATCAACAGCGGCGATTCACTGGAACATGTCTTATTTGATCAGCTCAGGCGGAAAGGGTGGGTCTTATGAATTTCTGGCCTGGCTTTTATTCGCTGCAGGGGGCATGGTACCTGCTTTTGCTGGTGCCTCTGGTTATCTTTTATTTTTTGAAATTAAAGCGACCGCATAAACACGTTCCTTCGCTGGCACTCTGGAGTCAGGTCATCAATGACCGACGCGTGAATTCCCCTTTTCAAAAATTCAAACGCAGTATTTTACTGTTGCTCCAGATCTTGCTTTTACTTTTTCTGGTACTGTCTCTAATGCAGCCCTATATTCAAAGCGGGTCGGATCGCGCACAGTATTTACCCATTTTGATTGATTGTTCCGCCAGCATGGCAGCGACCGACCCTGATACAAAAATATCACGGCTTGATCTTGCCAGGGAGCGTGTCACCGAACTCATCGATAATTTACTCCCCGATCAACGGATTTCCCTGGTGGCAGTCAGTTCGACAGCACATCGATTAACCGACTTTACAGATAATCAGCGAGTGCTGAAACAGGCACTTAACGGATTGACTGTGGATGATGTCCCCAGCAAACTGGAAGATGCGTTGCGAATGACACAGGCGCTGTCACGCACGGTGCCAATTAAAACAGTACTGTTTTACTCAGACGGTAATTTTCCTAAAGAGGTCAGCTTTGATCTTCCCTTCGAGTTAAATTATCAGAAACTTCCTTCCGCTGGTTCGAATATAGGAATCACCTCATTCAATGCACGCAAAAATCAATCCGGAAACTGGGATGTTTTTATTCGCCTGGAAAATTCTCCAAAGTATGAAAACCCTGCTACAATCGAATTAAAACAGGACAGTCAGACAGTTGCGAAAGAAGAACTGGTTTTAGGTAAGGGAGATTCACAACGGATTGAATTTTCCATTAACACCATAAGTGGATCCGCACTGGAAGCGGTGTTGACTCCTGGTTCATTTGACAGTCTGCCTGCTGATAATCGTGCTTTTCTAAAAATTCCCAGCGCAAGATCCCTGCTGGTTTTCATCAGCCCGGACCTGGCGAGTTATCGTTATGCGTTATCGGAAAACAAAGATCTGGAATTGTATCCAGAAAAAGAAGAATCGGCTGGTCCTGCCGAATATGATTTGATCATTGCCGCATCTGAAACAGACCTGGATAAACCGGCTTTAGTAAAACTGGGCGTCGGCTTTGTTCCGGAAGAGCTGCAACAATATATTTCGCTCGAAACAAAATTAACTGATGTAGTCGACTGGAATCGGAGTTCCGCATTACTGCGGCATGTTGAATTGAATGACGTACAAATCACGGAACAACCAGTCTGGGCAGAGAATGCAGGTGTCGAGAATCTGGAGGGCCTGGGCTATGAAGTTTTAGTGCATGGTCGATTGGGCCCACTTCTATTACAGAAAAGGAATTCCGGCGAGTTGGAATTTTATTTTCTGTTCAATACGGATCATTCGACGATGCCTTACCGCGTCGGTTTTCCGATAATGGTCTCGAATTTGATACAGCTTACTTTGCAGGAAGCTGGGATTGCGGAAGTCCAGGCGTCTGCAACACCTGTATTACCTGCAGTCGAATATGTACCGGAGAAAAAGTACCAGATCAGAACGCCTGACGGACAACAACTGAGCGCTGAAAGCAACAAGAATGGCCTGGTTTCAGGAATTGCGGCATTGCATGTGGGGAAATATCTGATCACAGGCGAAGGCGCTGATTCAGCTGAAATTTGTGTAAGTTTATTGAACCCACAGGAAACATCGCTCGTTTCCATTGACGAGATTCAGTTTAGTGAAGTACCGGTAACGGCCTCCCAGACTCAAATTGACAGTGATAAACCTCTCTGGGTTGAATTTGCGGTCATCGCATTTGTTTTGCTTTTGGTAGAGTGGTGGTATTTTCAACGTCGCCCTGTCGGCATCCCTTCATAAATGGTCATCGAAAGATAGAGATTCATGATCCGGAATATTCTGCACTATCTATGCCTGTTTTTTATAGTGCCGCCGGGGATCGTCTCCGCACAGTCTATTCCCATGACTGTCGATATTCATCAACCTGCACAATTTCCCAAAGGCGATGGCCCCGTTGCATTTTTATGGCAGTGTTCTGTTTCTGCAACTGGATTATTGGAAGGTTATTTTCTGGTCACCGCGCATGATGGCCACGAAAATTTTGGCCAATTCCGGTCAAATGATGTTGCACTGCACTCAGGTTTCCATGAAATACCAATGATGCTTCCCCCCATCAAAGTGGATAATCCCTTTTCCGAAGTCAAATTGAAACTCAGTTTTGTCACTCCGAAGCAACGGTACGATTTTAAAGATGAATACTCACTACGGGTTGGCCGCATTTTTCAACGGACCTTTGCAGTCGGAGTGTGTGATCCATTTGATATTAATTTCTCAGCAGAGATGAAAGAGTTTCTGGACAGACTGAAGTTTGAGTTTATCAGCCCCAGCGAACCGATTAACGTTACGATTGACCAGAACATCGCTGAACTTGCCCGATTTAACCCAGGTATCATGGGACAGAATTCACTTTCCTTAAATGTTAAAACGTATTCCATACACTTACAGCCTTTCGAGTTTCCGCAACTGCCAGTTGACTGTCATCAGTATGATATTCTGGTCATTACCGCACGCGGATTAGATCTTTTGGAGTCGCGCCACCTCAAAGCTATTTATCAGTGGGTCAGGTCAGGAGGAAGTTTATGTGTGATCGCCGGCTCGATGCTGAAACAACCACAACTGCAGTTTTTAAATAGTCTTGCTGAAGGAAAAAGTACTTCCCCTTTTCTGATTGATTCCGCAGGAAAACTGAATCTGAACCTGGCAGAGCAGATCCGATTTCAACGAACAGGCTGGGGAAGAAGCGTGATTATTCTTGCGGACGCAATACAGAATCAACTTCTTACACCTGAAGACAAGACTCAGATTCCATTTTTTCTCTGGAAATTAAAGACGTCTCAGAAGACCTACTATGACAAAGAGAAACTGTGGGATTATCACGCGATGGTGAAAGCGTTTCTCGAATTGCAAAAAAAGACAGGCTACACCAACATGAATGCGTATTCAGTCAGTGAAATGCTCAGTTTGAACTATCAGCCAATCTCTACGGGGGGAGCGGTTGTCACTAACTTGATGCCTGCAGAAATGCGTATCGTGCCTGCCTGGATTATTGTGAGTATTCTGTTGGGATATGTGCTGATCATTGGTCCGGGGGAATATTTTGTTTTAGGAAAACTCAAAATACGTCGTTTCACCTGGATTACATTCCCCTTGATTTCAATCTGCTTTGCATTCATCGTATTTTTGATCTCTGAGTATTATATGCAAACTTCTCATGAGCGTAAAATTCTCGCAATTCATGATCTGGACGCTCAGGGAAGGCCCGTCAAAGAAAATCTGATCGAACTATTATTTACAGGCTCATACCAGCAGGTTGAAACAAAGGTCAGATCCAGCTTATTCACTCCGCTGAATCATACCGAATCAGGGATGCCCCCCAACTACAACATGTATGCCCAAAACATCACTCCTTCGCTGGTAGGACCTCCTTTTTATTCCGGATCGATTCCCACTCAATACTCGGTTTTACAACTGATGCCCCAATGGACGCCTCAACTGAACCGAATTATCAGAAATTACCCGGATGATGTAAAAACCGGCTTCGACTGGGCTTCGATTCAGATTGATGAGTTAAATTCTGAAGAGGGGCGAGAGAAATTAAAAGAAGCAGTTAAAACGGCCTTCGGAGACCGGGCACTGTTGTTGATCTATCAGGGGATGCCCAATGGGAACGTGAATAAATCCATGTTCTTTATGTCAAACAATCACGGTAATAATCGCGTGCATTATCCGAACGAATATGCGTTAGTGAACCCAATACATCAACAGATGCAACGGTATCCCGGTCAACAGCAAACACCACACAATTTCATGGACGATCTCTGTGTACGCAACCAGACGGGATTATTCCAGATTGTTTCGCAAACTTCACCTTCGGGTGGAAATAATTATGAAGACCTGAGCATTCTGGATGCTTCAGACCCCCGTCAATGTCTGATTGTCGTTTATGTTCCCGGGGAAGATCGGGACACAATCTACCGTCAATTTATTGTTGCAGAGAATTAAATCACCGCTTCTTACACTCCCTATAGAGAAGATTAAGATACCGATGAGCATACAACCTCCTATGGTGGAAGTGAAAAACCTTTGGGTACGATACGGAAAATACGAAGCCGTCAAAGGTATCTCCTTTTCCATTCCCAAAGGAGAGGTATTTGGTTTTATCGGCCCCAACGGGGCTGGTAAGTCTTCCACAATCAAAGTCCTGGCGACATTGCAGCGGGATTATGAATGTGACGCCGTCAAAATAAATGGGATTTCGGTTCACAAAGCTCCCCACCTGATCAGAGAGATGATTGGCTATATGCCGGACTTCTTTGGTGTTTATGAAGACTTGACTGCCCGCGAATATCTACATTTTTTTGCCGCCGCTTATCGGATTGATCGCAAAAAACGAAAAGCCATTGTCAATGATGTGTTGGAGTTGACTGATTTAACGGGAAAAATTGATGCCCCTGTAGATTCATTGTCCCGGGGAATGAAGCAACGCCTGGCATTGGCCCGCGTATTACTGCATGATCCTGATTTATTGTTGCTCGATGAGCCAGCCAGTGGACTCGATCCCCGTGCCCGGATTGAAGTGCGTGAGCTATTAGTTGCTTTAAAGGAAATGGGGAAAACCATCATCATCTCCAGCCATATTCTGCACGAGTTATCACAGCTCTGCACGAGTATCGGAATTATTGAAGCCGGGCAATTTGTAACGCAGGGACCTTTAGATCACATTTACAAGCGTCTGGAATTAAGTCGCATCGTTCACGTTCAGATTGTCGGTGAAATGAATGGGATCTGTCAAAAGATTGAAGCGATGGATGGCGTCAAATCCGTCACGGTTCAAGCAGATCGCCTTGCAATTCAATTGCAGGAAGATCAGTTGGCCGTTGAAGATCTGCATGCGAAGATCGCCGCCACGGGAACAAAAATCCGAATGTTTCAGGCGGAAGCAATGGATATGGAAACGGTATTTATGAAACTGACGGAAGGAAAAACCGCATGAAATTGTGGAAATTCCAATTCAGTCTCCCGTTGCTGGCCAAAGAATTGACAGAGCTGTCGAATCGTCGTCGGACTTACATCATCAGAACAATCTACGCCTTGTTATTTCTGGGCTGCGTGGGGTTCATTTATATCGAGGCAATGTCAAGACTTCAAAACAACCCGATGGCCATCCTGGGACGAGGTCGACAGATATTTGAATCGATGATTTATTTACAATTCATTGCAATTTATCTTTTTCTGCCGGCAATTACCTGTAGCGTGATTACACAGGAAAAGGAACGTAACAGTCTCGGACTGCTGCTGATCACCCGCTTGAGTCCCTCCACCATCATTCTGGAAAAGTATCTGGGGCGATTAATTACGATGGTGACTTTTCTGATGTTGGGACTGCCCATTTTAGCCTTCGCTTATACGCTGGGAGGTGTCTCTCCCGCCATGTTCATCAATGGGCTCTGGTTGCTGATAATCACCATGTTGCAGGTTGCCGCCTTGGGAATACTATGTTCCAGTTTCTTTCGTACTACGGTCTCCGCTTTTATTGCCACTTATCTTCTTGGTTTTTTGATGATATTTGGCCCTTCTATTGCTTTTGAATTGAATCTGTTCTTTTATGGTGATTTGGTAGAGTTGCTCGCCCGGACCATGCAACACATTCGTTTCTGGAGTAATTCTCGCATACAGGGAATCTGGGAACTCAATTCTTTGCTGTTTGCACCTTACTGGTTTGAACGTTTTGGCAGGTCTGGAGGGGCCATTTCAATTGTGAGCACGATTGTTTTTAGTATCCCGATTATGATCAGTACATTCGTGTTTTTGATTTTTTCTCATTATTTTCTGGTACGCCGTGCATTTCTTCCCTCACGCAATTATTTGTTGAATGTATTCAAAACGTTGGACCGTCTATTTTCCAGTATTAATCATAACCGTGTCACGCGGGGGATTGTACTCATA
The DNA here is from genome assembly GCA_963974925.1 of uncultured bacterium. Classification (GTDB taxonomy): domain Bacteria; phylum Planctomycetota; class Planctomycetia; order Planctomycetales; family Planctomycetaceae; genus Gimesia. The sequence continues at coordinate 13,054 of CAXBFD010000113.1, forward strand.
AACGATCAGGTCCATTTACCCGACGATAAACCGATTGCCTGGAGGGAAACAGCGAAAAAATCACTGGGTACATTTCGTTATCTGTTCCGAATACTTGTTGTACTTGAAGTTCCAGTGCTTTTCTTGTGCATTCTGATTGCCACCAATCGTCCCAGCGCAGTCGTAGAGGGGGCGGTTATATTAGTCTGGTTTATCTGGGGCTTATCTGTGTTATTGCTGGCGGTTTCGGCAACCAGTTTGATTTCCGGAGAACGATCCCATGAAACGTTGGATGTTTTATTGACTACCCCGCTTTCCGGGAAAAATTTACTGGACCAGAAAATTGCCGGCGTGAAACGTTTGTCCCTCGTATTATTAATTCCGTTACTGACCATTGTGTTTTTTGAGTCCTGGTGGAAGTGGGAGTATGCTCAGATCAATCCCCATAACAGAAATCAATATGAACTCCAATGGCTGTCTTATCTGATCGGATCACTGCTCACTATCGCCATTTATCTGCCAATGCTAATCTGGCTGTTTTGCTGGATCGGCATGAAAGTCAAATCGCAGACCAAGGCAATCCTGTCTTCATTAGGAGCAATTATTATCTGGTGTATTCTGCCATTTATTTTGTTATTTCCGATACTTATACTGAGTCCGTCGTTTAAAGTAGAATCCGTGATTTATGGCCTTTTTCTCAGTCCCGCTTCGTACATTGTCATCAATGAAATTGCAGAATTTTACAACTTCGGTACAACCTGGCTTCCGCTGATTGTCAATACTTTGATTTACGGTGCCTGCTACTATCTGTTTCGTTCACAATGCCGTAACCATATCGATGAAAATCTCGGGCGACTGGGGGACCAGGAATCAGATAACTGTCAGGCGTCAATGTTCCCCCAGAAGGACCAGTCACTTTTAAGTTCTGATTCATGAATTTTCGATCTAATAAAACAAACTTTGCAGCCAGGAACTATCGTCAACTGATCATGGTTGGCTGGGCCGGGATGTTCCTGCTATTTCCCTCCTGTGTTTTTGCACTGGATATTGAAGAAGTGATCTGGGGCTTTGGTACTCAGCAGGCAAGAGGTAAGTGTGTTCCACTTTCTCTCTTATTGAGCAATAATACTCCCGAAGGATTTGATGAGCTGATTCAACTGAATCGTCTGCAGTTCAGCGGCAGCATCGTCGGTGCGCCACTATGCCGAAAAGTATATCTTGCCCCCTATAGTTCACAATGGGTGCAATTTTATCCCTACCTCATCGACAAGGGACGGGAAGAGTGGTCCCTTAACTGGGGACCGCGTTTCATTTACAGTCGTAAATTCGCCAGTAATGGAAGTGTTTCTGACAATAATCAGACGGACGAAGATCCGCTTACACGCATCATTTTGACCAGTTCAACGTCGCTGACTCAAAGCGGAGGAGCGTTCAAGCGGTATCCGGAAGAGCTCTTTCCTCCTGCGGTCACGGCAACGGATTCCCTGGATGAAGTGATTCTGGATCATGTGCCCCGCTGGGACGCAGCGCGAAAAGTTTCATTTATGGACTGGCTGTTTAAGGGAGGAACCTTACATCTGCTCCCGGATCCTTCAGGAACAGACCTTAATTTTACGACAAGCATGGCGGAACTCAACATCCCACAGGATCATTTTCGTGTTGGGTCAGGCCTTGTGATTCGTCACCCGGCTACGATTCAAAAATTAACCAAAAAGCAGCTTGTCGCCAGAATGCTGGCAGCGCATACAGACGAATTCTCAACGATGGCAGCCACCACACCTTCCACTGAAAATATACAGCCGACAACACAATCAGAAAATGATTCGTATTCGTTCGGTGATGCAAATGCAGATTTGCTTCAGATCATTTCAGAAATAACACGCCCGGATCATAACTGGACCATTATTTATGCAATGTCTGTACTTTATATCTTCATAATCTTTCCCGGGTGTTATTTATTTAATAAGAGACAAAAAAGCTACCACTATCGCAATTCATTGCTGTTTCTTCTAATTATGGTTGCCGTATTTAGTACCGTTTTCTGGCGTATTGGAAAACGCGGATATGGAGAAACCACGGCCATTAATAGTGTCATCATCGCACACCCGCTTAAGGATGATCAATGTGATGTAACGTGTTGGAATAATGCCTTTGTAACTGACGGTGCCAAATATCAATTTTCATCTTCAGGCGATGGTATTATTTTCACTACGGCGCAGGAAGCAGAAAAAGTCAAAGGGGCGATCTTTAATGGCGTTGAAGGACGTTTTTACTCTGACATCCCTCCATTCTCCAGTCGGAGTTTTATGTATCGGATTAAGGCGCCATTTAAGAATCAAAACATCAAAGTGCTCGAGTATAAAATAGGTGCAAATTCAATCCTGGAATCGCTCAAGCTTGAGCTCAGTCCAGCCTTTCCTAAAAACCCACTTAACCTACACGTACTGTATGGACGCACGTTATACCATTTGTCTCAGACACAAGAAAATGATCGCACCTGTTGGACTCTCCACAAAGCGCGCACGCCGCTGACTGCGTGGCAATCAACAATGGAGTCTGATTCTAACTTCGCGCGACGCGCCGTGTATCTGGAAGAAGAAAAAGAGAGCCACGAACTTTATGAGCTCCTGTATCGAAGACTGGTCCTGAAAGAATTGAATCTGATACGTCCCGGCCAGCTTCGCAATTACCAGAGTGACAAGGCACGTGTTAAAGTATTTCTTTATACTGCTCTACCAGAAGAACTTAAGCTGAAAACAAACGTGCAAGGCGCTCAGCAAGGACGTGCTCTGTTTGTTTACGACTTGCCTTTACCCGAACAAAAGAATGCCACTGAAAATGAGTGAACCGATTTTTGATCAACCCGTGATTGATATTCAAAACGTATCTCATTCGTTTAAAGGTCATCGGGCGCTGCAGGGGATCAGTTTTCAGGTCCAGCCGCAATCGCTGCATGGATTTGTCGGTCCGAATGGGGCAGGCAAAACGACAACTCTGAAAATTATCTGTACTCTGCTGAGGCCGCAGAGCGGTAAAGTTGAGGTCTTTGGGCATGACGTGAAATTTTCTGTCAAAGAGATCCGCAAACGAATTGGTTTTATGCCCGATCACTTCAGCACATATCGGCAAATGACTGTTTTTGAATATCTGGATTTTTTCGGAGCAGCATATGGCCTGGGACTGGAACAGCGCGATCAGGTCATCCATGACGTATTAACACTCACAGACATGGATGGCCGAAAAGATTCACTGATCAGTGGCTTGTCACGTGGCATGCAGCAACGCGTCAGTTTAGCCCGTGTCTTAGTGAATGACCCTGATTTATTACTGCTTGATGAACCAGCGTCCGGCCTCGATCCGCGGGCTCGAATTGAGCTGATGGAGATTCTGCAGGAGTTGAAACGCATGGGAAAAACAATTTTTATCAGTTCGCACATTCTGAGTGAACTGGCAGAGCTATGCGATAGTGTGACGATTATTGACCGGGGATTAGTCAAATACAGTGGCACCATGGATGCGTTGCTGACACACGAACAGGAACATCCCTGTTATAAGCTCACTCTGGAATCAGAAGTGGAAGGACTTGCCGAAACACTGGCGCGTGAACCGGGTGTGATCAACGTTCAAAAAACTGACAAGGCACGCGAACTGAGGCTAACCTTTGACGCAACAATCACCACCACTGGCAATCTGTTATCAAAAATCATTGCACTGCAAGGTGCGATTGAGTCTTTCCAGAGAGATAAGAAGCATTTAAATCAGGCATTTTTAGATTTAACAGAACAAGGGGTGCGTTAATGTTTCAAGGCACGTTTGCACTCTTCAATCGCGCTTTGAGTGTCGACTTTCGACAGACGCGAGCACATCTGTTTCGCTTTCTGTTCACTGTCATGATCCTGCTTTGCCTGATGTCGGCACACATGGCCAGTCGTATGATGGGTGCTGCCGGCCTGATGTTATTCACACAGATCATCTATCTTAATTTTGTCTTTATTTTGATGGCGGGAGTCAGTTTTTTTGCAACAGCGATCACAGAAGAAAAAGAAGAGCAGACAATCGGCTTGCTCTTAATGGCTGGAGTAAATCCCATTTCTCTGTTACTGGGAAAATCATTGCCGCGGCTCGTGTCTGCGTTATTATTATTGTCAGTCCAGTTTCCCTTTACATTACTGGCCATCACACTGGGGGGCGTGACATTCTCGCAAGTGATTGCCGTTTATTCTGCATTAGCAGTTTTTTTGTTTTGTCTGTCAAATCTGGGACTGCTCTGTTCCGTAATTTGTGCCCGCTCTCGTTATGCTTCCACACTTGTTGTGATTGCCCTGGCAGCTTTTTTCTGGGGAGTACCGATCTTCCACTGGATTTTAGACGGAATGATTCTCAAAAAATGGATCTCCGCAACAGCACTACCGGTTACTTTTACAAATCTTACGCTGGAGTGGCTGAGTGAATCGTCTGTCTTAAGACAGATCAATGTGATTCTCACTTCAGGATTCAGCGAGTCGCCCTGGGGAATGCAATTCTGGAGCAATCTGATATCGGGCATGGTTTTATTCCTGCTTTCCTGCCTGCTGTTCAATCGGTTTGCGCTGACCGAGGATTCAACCAGTCCGGGACGTGGGATTGTTTCAAAAAAGAAAAATCCCTTGTTTTCGCCGGGACGCTCCTGGGCAAACGCGTTAATGTGGAAAGACTTCTTTTTTGTCAATGGTGGCTATGGCATGGCAGTGATTAAATTTATCTGCTACGGTGTCGCCTTGTTTGCGCTTTGTATTCTGATTGGATACACGTCACGTAATTATTCCCGGGAAGAAATTGGTCTGACTGTATTCTGGACGATGGTGATCGTGCTCCTGGTCGAAATCAGTCTGGCTTCCGCACGGGTATTTCACGTTGAAGTTCAGTGGCAAACTTTGGTATCAACGTCCATGCTGCCGCAATCAATGGCAAAAACGGCCTATTCCAAAGTCGCCGGATGTCTGCTCGGGATTATTCCTGCCTGTATTTATCTGTTTCTAGGTGCTGTTCTCAGCATTTATGAGACGGTTAATGATGTTGTCATGATTCTGGCGGAACCTGCCTTCTGGATGATGTGTACCGAAATACTTTTTTTCTGGCACCTGACGGCATTACTTTCTACGTATATTAAGTGGGGTGCTTTACCGCTCGCTTTTATATTAATGTGGGTTGGAAATATGTTTTTCTTTTTTTCAATGAGCTTACTTTCACTCGTAGGAGGAGCCAATATTGCAGAACCCCTCAGTATCGTGATTACTCTGGCTATGTTTGTCTGCATCGTAATATCGCATTTCCTGATTAAAGACCGTTTAATTCAACTTGCATCTCAATAGGATTCTTGACCTGGATAAGATCCATAGAAAAGAGGTTCGTATGTATTCAGAAATCAGTCGCAGAAAACTCTTGCAAAATTCCGGAGTGATGGCTGCAACGGCACTCGGCCTTGGAATTCCGCATACTCAAGGGGGTGAGGATAAAGCGGCAGCACCGCAGGCGCTTAAAGGGAATATCAATCAGTCAGTGGTCCACTGGTGCTTCAAAAAATATTGGGACATCGAAAAAACAGCGCAAATCGCTAGCCAACTGGGAATCAAAAGTGTTGAACTGACTCCGCCAGAAAACTGGGCCACGCTCAAGAAATATGGGTTAACCTGCGCAATCGCTTCCAGCCATGGTTTTAAAGTGGGATTTAATAATCCCGATCATTGGAACGAGTGTATCGAAATCCTGAGAAAACGTATCGATGAATGTGCCGACGGAGGCATCAAGAATGTTATCACATTCACTGGAATGCGGGATGGAATCAGTGATGAAGCGGGAGCCAAAAACTGTGTCGCAGGCTTCAAAAAGATAATCGGCCATGCGGAAAAGAAAAAAGTCAATCTCTGTCTGGAGATGTTGAATTCCCGTGACGACAGCCACCCCATGAAAGGGCATCCTGGCTACCAGGGAGACCATACCGACTATTGTATCGACATCATCAAGCAGGTCGGCTCTGATCGAATAAAATTGCTGTTCGATATTTACCATGTGCAAATTATGGATGGTGATGTCATTCGCCGCATCCGTCAGCACAAGGATTATATTGGTCACGTTCACACAGCCGGAAATCCTGGCAGAGGTGAACTGGATCAAAAACAGGAAATTAATTATCCTCCCATCATGCAGGCTTTACAGGAAATTGGCTACCAGGGGTTTGTAGGCCAGGAGTTTATTCCGACGCGCGATCCCTATCAGGGCTTAAAGCAGGCTGTTAAGCTGTGTGATGTGTAGTTTTTGAAATTTCCAAATCGCCAATCGGGATAGGGGGAACCCTCACGGGTTCCCTCCTCCCACACCACCGGGC
>CAXBFD010000114.1:0-19319 GCA_963974925.1 uncultured bacterium
AAGTTGTCGCGTTGGAACGAGACAATCTCTGTTGATGACAGAAAAATCAGGCTAGGCTTCCACATTCAATGCGGTCATTGAGGTATCTCTGGCAGACAGGATATCCGGACGTGCTGCCCGGTCACTCTCATCGCCAGATTCAGCCTCAACAGTTAAAGTAATCAAAAATGATGTGAACCAACCAGCGTTCCTTCAGTACTGCCTGCTGTGAGGGGGAAAATCACTCCTGCAACCGCTCCACAAATTTAAAGATATTCACAGATTATCAAACTTTCACATTGTTATGTCGTCACATAACGATATAATGACTTTTTATTCGAATAGAACATGTACGAAAAAAGTGAGCAGGGTTCTGACTCAGTAAGCATCCGTTACGAAAGCACATGCCATTTCTTGCATAGCAGATCTGGACATTTTTCTTTAACTAACTGGAACAGGTAATGAGTTACATTTTAATCGGGTCACTGATTATTGGTTTGACGCTCGGTCTGCTTGGTTCCGGTGGGTCTGCCATTACGGTTCCGATTCTCGTGTATCTGGTAGAGCACGGGACAAAAGAGTCGATGGCGATCGTCGGTTTAATTTCCATCGTCGCCGCGATTCCTTATGCGAATTCAAAACAAATCGACTGGCGGAGCGTCGTGTACTTCGGGATTCCCGGGATGCTGGGCACATTGTTTGGTGCCTGGCTGGGAGGTCTGGCTGTTGAAACATTTCAGTTGCTTGTTTTTGGTGGTGTGTTATTAGGCGCGGCATATCTCATGCTCAGCAGGTCGAAAGGCCCCGTTTCTGTGCAGAGATCAGCCGATCCAGAGGGCTCCGATCTGGCAAGTCGCCTTGGAGGGGATTGTTGTCGGGACGGTAACAGGTTTGTGGGAGTGGGAGGCGGATTTCTGATCGTTCCGGCACTGGTCATTATGGGAAAACTTCCGATGCGTCTGGCGATTGGAACGAGCCTGGTGATCATCGTGATTAACGCCACTGTGGGATTTGCCAAGTATGAGCATTTTTTATTAACACACGAAATGACAATCAACTGGCAGACGATCCTGATCTTCACCTCGATTGGCATGGTCGGCAGTATCATCGGCCGAAAGATCAATACGCGACTGAATCAACAGGTGCTGAAGACCGTGTTTGCCGGGTTTCTCGTCCTGCTGGGGGGCTTCGTGATCATTCATGAAGGCAGCAAATTGGTTTCTAAAAAAAGCGAATGTCGTCACAGAGTTGAATATTAAATCAATGCACGATGCTGATTTCAGAATCAGTCAACAAATCAAATAGGAGAACAACGATGTTACTGAAGTATTTCTATGATCAGAAACTGGCGCATGCTTCTTATCTGGTCGGTTGTCAGAAAACGAAAGAAGTAGTGGTCATAGATCCGGGCCGGGATATTGATCAGTATCTGGAGATGTCAGAACGCGAAGGTCTGAATCTGATCGCGGTTGCGGAAACGCATATTCATGCCGACTATGTTTCCGGCGCGCGTGAGCTGGCCGACCAGTTTGGTGCGAGACTGTATCTGTCTGATGAAGGGCCGGCAGAGTGGAAATATGAGTACGCATCGAACTATGACTCCCGGTTGCTTAAGGATCGTGACTCATTCATGGTCGGCAACATTCAGTTTGAAGTCATACATACGCCCGGTCACACGCCGGAAAGTATTTCGTTCCTCTTAACGGACCAGGGCGGAGGTGCGGACAAGCCGATGGGCATCTTCACCGGTGACTTTGTCTTCGTAGGTTCGATGGGTCGTCCTGACCTGCTGGAAGAAGCCGCAGGGATCAAAGGGAGTGCGGCAGCGGGCGCACATCAACTGTTTCACTCGGCCGAACGCTTTAAGCAACTACCCGATTATCTGCAGGTTTGGCCGGCGCACGGTGCCGGTAGTGCCTGCGGAAAAGGATTGGGGGCGATTCCGTCCTCAACTGTCGGTTATGAAAAATTATTTAACCCGTCACTACAATACACGGACGAGCAAGCCTTTGTGGATTACATTCTGTCCGATCAACCGGAAGCACCCAAATATTTTGCGGTGATGAAACGCGTGAACAAGGAAGGTCCGAAAATTATTGGTGATGCGAAACTTCCTGAGTTGTGTGATGTGAGCCGTATTACTTCGATTGCCCAACAGGCGACCGTAATTGATATTTCATCTGCACCTGAATTCGCAAAGGCGCATGTTCCGGGAACGATTAACATCCCGTTCTCGCTGCTGGCGACATGGGCCGGCTGGATTGTCGACTATTCCCGCCCTGTGTTCCTGCTCGCTGAAACAGCTCAACTGACTGAAGCCCTGCGTGTGTTACACAAGATCGGAATTGATCAGGTGCAAGGTCTGTTTGAAACCGCTGCAGTCAGAGCGGCCGACTTGAATACGGAAGGGTATGTGACAGAGTCACCAGACGCGCTGGCGCAGCGAATTGAATCTGGTAAGGTCACTCTGCTAGACGTGAGCTCGGACTCTGAATGGAACACAAACCATATTCCGCAAGCCAGACACTTCTACCTGGGGCATTTGCCCGATCGGCTGTCAGAGATTGCTGCCGGTAAACCTATGGTCGTTCAGTGTCAAAGTGCGGCACGTTCGGCGATTGCTGCCAGTATTCTGCAGGCAGCAGGCATCAATGTTATCAACATGGCCGGTGGCTTTCAGGCCTGGCAGGCAGCCGGATTGCCAACCACAGAGACAGCCCATGAAAATTATGCCTGTGGCACTGCCGGGGTTTCCAAATGCTCACAGGAGAAATACGATGATTGATACTCTGATTTTACTTACGGTAGTTGCAGCGTGGATCATCCTGAATACGTGGGTGCTCCCCCGGTTTGGCATCAAAACATGCCTGGGTGGTTTTTGTCATCTGGATTCACACACCGGATCAGGCTCACAGAGGAAACAGGCGAAGACGAGTCTTGAGCCAGTTCAATGCGACGACGTTCACGATTCTAGTCTTCAAAAAAGGGTGGGGGGAATCAAATGATTGCGAGGCTAAATCAAGCATCTATCGCAAAGGAGCAAGCGCAGAACATCAAAGAGTCTGTCGTACATCATCAAGTTGTGATTGTCGGTGGTGGGACGGCGGGCATTACGGTGGCTGCGAGATTGACGAAGGGCTGGTTCAACGAGACTGACGTTGCGATTATCGATCCTTCCGACAGTCACTATTATCAGCCTGCCTGGACACTGGTTGGTGCCGGGGCCTTTCGCAAAACAGCAACAAGACGCGATGAAGCTGCCGTCATTCCACCAAAGGCAACTTGGCTTCAAGATGCTGTTGTAGAGTTCGATCCGAAACAGAATCGGGTCAAAACGCGAGACGGGCGCACGATCGAATATGATTTTCTGGTGGTCTGTGCCGGCATTCAAATAAATTGGGATGCCATCAAGGGGCTCAAAAAAAGCCTTGGTAAAGAAGGAGTCTGCAGTAATTACTCTTTTGAAAGTATCGACAGCACGTGGGAGAACATTCGAAACTTCACAGGGGGGACCGCTATTTTTACTCAGCCCGCCACGGGAATCAAATGCGGCGGGGCGCCGCAGAAAATCTGTTACCTGGCTGATGATTATTTTCGCAAACAGGGCGTACGTGAAAAAAGTCATGTCATCTTCGCATCTGGCAGCAGTAGTATTTTTGCGGTGGAAAAGTACCGAACAATTTTAGAGGATGTGATCAAACGCAAGGAGATCGACGCACGATTCAATCATAGCCTGGTTGCGGTAAGTGCCGATACGAAAGAAGCGATCTTCGAAAATACAGAGACGGGAGAGGAAGTCTCGATTCACTATGACATGATCCACGTCACGCCGCCGATGGGGCCTCCGGCATTCATTGCACAAAGTCCGCTGGCAGATGAGAATGGCTGGGTCAATGTAAACAAACAAACGTTGCAACATGTTCGTTACCCCAATGTATTCGCGCTGGGTGACAGCAGCAATTTGCCGACCTCAAAAACCGGCGCTGCCATTCGCAAGCAGGCGCCTGCACTGGTGAAAAACTTGCAGGCATTCATCGTTGGTAAACCCCTGCCTGCGAAGTACAATGGTTATACGTCCTGCCCGCTGGTGACGGGGTATGGAAAACTGGTTCTGGCGGAGTTTGATTATGATAAGCACCCGGACGAAACATTTCCCTTCAATCAGGCGAAAGAACGCTGGAGTATGTGGCTGCTGAAGAAATATGTGTTGCCGGTCTTCTACTGGAACGACATGCTAAAGGGACGGGGATGATATGCCACTGAATCCACTCAGGAAATCAATTCAAAAATCAGATAAAAATCAAACAGGAGGAGCCGAAAAAACCATGGTCAGTTTACTGAAGAATATTATGGTGTTGCTTTTATTCTGTGCGACTGCTGGAACTGCGCTGGCTCAGCCTGAACCGGGTCGCGGTGCAGGGCGTGGTTTGGGACGCGGGCACGTTGGCCATGGCCAGGCACATGATCGAGATCATGAAGACTTTCGATTTCTGTTGGCCCATCACAAGCAGATCAAACGAACCGTCAAGGAACTGCCGAACGGCGTCAATACCGTCACCGAATCGAACGATCCACAGGTGGCAGCCAAAATCCAGGAACATGTCTACTGGATGAAAGAACGAGTCCGAAAGCAGCAACCGATTCGAATGCGAGATCCGTTGTTTACAGAACTTTTCAAACATGCCGATCAAATTTCAATCGCGTATGAGAAAACAGTCAAAGGAGTACGCGTCACAGAAATATCCGATGATCCTTACGTCGCAAAAATTATCAAAGCACATGCAAAAACGGTTTCGGAATTTGTGGAACGTGGATTTGCGGAAGCGATGAAGAACCATCCTGTTCCGAAAAAAGATTCGTCGTCAGAGAACGAGCAGGTGGAATATATCAATCCTGTAATCAAAGATTACGGCAAGGTCGTCAAGCTTTCCCAGGCTGCTCATCAACCCCGAGAGGGGAGTAAGCTCTGTGTTGACCTGACGAAAGGAGGAGATGTGGATAAACTCAATCCTGCGATTGAGAAAGTGGCGCGCTTCGTCAATATCTATCACGGAGCCGGAAAAACAGCGGTTAAACCACAGATCGCAATCATCCTGCACGGCGATGCCACGCTCGCTGTTCTCAATCATGATGTCTATTCCAAGCGGTTTGGTACACAAGGCAATCCAAATCTGGATTGCCTGCACGAACTGCATGAGGCGGGAGTGGAGATTTTTGTCTGCGGTCAATCTCTGATTGGCAAGGAAGGAAATCCGGAAGAGGTGGTGGTCTTTGCTGATGTCGCTGTGTCCGCATTAACGACGCTTGTCAATTTACAGACGGACGATTATGTGTACCTTCCACTATTAAAATAGAAAATTGACACTTGATACCGGGACAATGAGTAAGCTGTTTTGTATCATCGTCTCCCACATCGCATGACTGAATGCGCACCAGAAAATCAGTCAAAGGGTATCCTGTTATTATACAAAGAGAGCGATTTGATGCGACATCGATGGTTGGTCTTACTGGTAGCATGCCTGGGTAGTGGCTTAGTGGTGATGGGCTTATCTGCTGAGAATGCAGAAGTCGTGATTGTGGAATACCGCGTTCCGTCCGAGTATCCGCCAGGCGAACTGGGAGAGATCATCAAGCTCGGACGTGAGATCGTTGAGAAAACGAACGAGCACCCTTTGTCGAAGGCGTATGTCGGCAATGCATTGACCTGCAGTTCCTGCCATCTCAAAGCGGGCACGGTTCCGCATACAGCCAGTTTTCTGGGGACGGCTACCGCTTATCCGGCCTGGGCGCCGCGCGAGAAACGTGTGATTACATTAGAAGACCGCGTGCTGAACTGTTTTATGCGGAGCCAGAACGGAGTGCGGCCTCCCAATGGAAGTAAAGTATCCACTGTGATCACCGCTTACATTACGTGGCTCTCGACGGGCAGTCCGATCAAAATGAATCATGCCAGGTCATTAGGGCCGAACCATGTGAAACCACTGAAGATCAAACCCGAGCAGGCAGACGCGAAACGCGGGGCCATACTTTACGCAACACAGTGTGCCGACTGCCACGGGAAAGCAGGGGAGGGTACACCTGAAGGGCCACCCGTCTGGGGAAACCAATCGTACAACGATGGTGCCGGCTTGAGTCACAATGATAAGCTTGCTGCATGGCTCAAGGTGGCGATGCCTCTTGATGAGGCAAATCTTTCCGAACAGGAGTCGCTCGATATTGCCGCATATGTGAACTCCCATCCCCGCCCCCACTTTGTGCTCAAAGAGCATCTGCCAAAACCGGAACGGCTTGGCGTATACAACTGGTAAGGAGCCCGCGCCTGATCTCGCTGCGAATCAATTTTTTCCCGTTGATGCTAAGTCTTTTCGGCGGGATACAGCCATTTTTGCAGTAACCAGCTTAAGGCGGGAATCATGACCCAGGTCATGAGGGGGACTGTGATGGTCGTGGTAATGGCGCTTCCTATCAGAATATGCAGTTCGCTGGTAAAGGGGCGTATTAAGTTGATGATGGGGATAATCGTTACATAAACGGCGATCCAGATGATGATGGCCATTTTGTATTTGGGAGGATGAACGGAGATTGGCTTTTCGTCGTGATGGGAGAATTCAAACCATGTTTCCAGGCCTGTATTATGTGTAATGGCTGGCGGACAATGTTCGAGTGCGTGCAATTGTGAAATCCAGTGTTCGCGCTCGGGTGAAGCCTTCCAGTGGTCGAGATTTTCCAACTGGTCAAAACGAATAATAATCTGGTAGGTGGGTTTGGTACGAGATTCCTGTTTGATCACCGTTGTTCCCATGTGGCCGGGAAACTTCAATGAAGCCTGAATGGTGCTGGTCAGAATTTGCTTCCATTCTGCTTCGTTTCCAGGAGCAGGGTGCGCTGTGACCACCATTGTGACTGGATCAGAGTTCATCGGTTCCATGCAGCAGATTCTTTCTGGAAGTAGGGTCATTTTAAAGTCGTGAAAACAGGCGATTTGCTCAAACGCAATCTTATCGAATTTTCCGTGTTGAAATGAACAGACTGTTAAGGTTATTTTTCGGCATTTTTTAGATAGTCCGCCTGTAAAATACAGTAAGGCAACGTGTTATGTTTGCAGTGATTTCTCGTTTCCGAATACTGCCGATCACCTGACTCGGAAATTCGTCTAGGCAATATTTAAATTATCTGATAATGGAACTCTACTTTCCCGATATATGATAAAGGGAGTTTATGCAGAGAGCCTGTTTCACAGATTAAACTCCTCAGGGATTGTAAAAACTGCAAAGACCAGGTGAAAGGATTCACTCAAATGACCTGTTTGTCACATAAAATCATGTTTTCATTTTTATGTCTTGGATTGCTGCCAATGGGCTGCAGTTCGATGAATCACACCGAAGCTGGTGCCGCAAATGGGGCAGGCATCGGTGCCATTACCGGGGCGATTATCGGCAGCCACTCCGGTAACGGAGGCGCTGGTGCTTTGATCGGAGCCGCAACAGGCGGTCTCGCAGGAAGTCTGATCGGAAATGCACAAGATGCACGCGATGAACGTGATGTTGCCATCGCGCAGGCAAACCATGAGCGAATGGCACGATCGGCAATTCGAAATGCGGATGTGGTACAGATGGTGCACAGTGGTGTGAGCGATTCAGTGATTATGGGGTCCATTCGCAGCCAGGGAGGCGCTTTTGATCTGAGTCCCCAGACACTCATCATCTTAAAACAGCAGGGAATCAGCGATCCATTACTGGAATTCATGCAACGACATAACTACGTGTCGGCGAATGAACCGATTGTGGTCCAACAGCGACCGACGACGGTTGTCAGCTCACCTTCTGTAGTTTACGTTACACCGCGTCCTCGTCCGCGCCATTATGTCCGGCCTCGATCCGGGTTCCACGGACACGTTCATTTTTAACCCACGGTGGAGTTCACCCTAACGTTTTGAGTCAGCCACCTCGGCAGCCCCCTTTTTCTTCCAGTCCACCGTGAGCCATAAAATTGCCTGACCGTCTTGACTGCCGGTTGCAACAAACCGTCCATTTGGGGAGAAATCGACCGAAGTCACGCCTTGGGAATGGCTGCTGAGCGTCAGGATTTCTTTACCACTCTCGGTATCCCAGAGTTTGGCCGTACCATCTTCACTGGCCGTAAAAGCGCGGCTGTCATCGGGAGAGAAGACCACAGAGGCAACGGGCGCCGTGTGTCCTGCCAGGACGAGTTTTTTCTGTGTGGCAATGTCCCAGATAATTGCGGTGTTGTCATCAGAGCCCGAGATCAAACGTTTCCCGTCATGTGAATAGGAAACTTCGAGAACGGGCCACTGGTGGCCTGTGAATGTCGTCAATTTCTTGCCGGTTTTGGAATCCCACATGACTAGTGTTTTGTCATTCGCTGCCGTGACAACGCGCAACCCATCGGGTGAAAAGACGGCACTTTTCACATGCGTGTCGGGCTGGTCGAGTGTCATAATTACATTTCCGCTAACCGTGTCCCAGATTTTTGAAGTCCCATCATCGCTGGAAGTCAGAATCTGTTTGCCATCCGGCGAGTAGCGCACCGTATTGACATAACCCTTGTGTTTCTGTTCCAGTTTCTTTTCTGCATGCCCTGTCTGGGTATTCCAGATTTTGGCCGTATTATCCCAGCTGCCGGTGACAAGCCACTTCCCGTCAGGGGAATATGAAGCTGACGCCACAACGCCATGTGGATGAAAGGACATCACCGGTTTGGCGTTCATGCCATCCCAGAGACGTGCGTCTCGTCCCCCTACCGTCAGGATGGAATCATGATAAGGGGAATAGACTGCAGTCCACAGCATGCCGCCTTTAGTTTTGAAATCCAAAAACGGATTCAACTGGCCATTTCCACCGGGAACAAGTAACTCTTTTCCGGTATCCACGGCCCAGACCTGGATCACTCTCTGTTGGACATTTGCCGTAAGGATTCGTTTATCATCATGTGAGATACTAACCGAATTAATCAGTCCCTGGGCAGGTTGAATTGTCTGAGTGACCTCGGGAGTCGCGATGTCCCAGATTCTGACCAGTCCGTCAGCACAACTTGTTGCGACCTGTTTTCCATTCTGAAAAATTGCCATGGATAGAATTGCGTCAGGATGCTTCAGGATGGACGCTTTGTTTTCTTTTCCGGTCTCTATGTCCCAGCTGCCTACGGTATTGTCGCCACTGGCAGTAAGCAGTGTTTTGCCGTCAGGTAGAAACTTCACCGCGGAAATGCGGCGTGTGTGTCCTTCGAGGTGTTGCAGTAACGCGCCGGTGGCGACATCCCACAGCATACATCGGCCCCGTGCATCACCGCTGGCACAGACACGCATATCCGGAGAAAACGCCACGGCACTGACTTCCGACTGATGGCCTTTGAATTCTTTACTACGCCTGCCTGATTCGATATCCCAGATACGCACGGTTTTTTCATCACTGCCAGTCAGCAATAAACGCGAATCCGCGGAAACATCGATGGCGGCACTGCGGCCTGTGTGTTCAAATTTCTTTTGTTCTGTTCCTGTCTGAATATCCCAGATCCGAACGGAATTGTCGACGGCTGCTGTTGCCAGACGTTTATGGTCTGGCAAAAAGACCGCATTCGATGCCAGGAAGGCATGCCCTTCGGAAAATTCTTTTTGCGGCTCCCCGGTAGCAACATCCCAGGAAATCGCGGTTTTATCGCGACTGGCTGTAACCAGATGTGTTCCGTCATGCGAAAAAGAAACATCCAGAATCGCGTCCACGTGTTGAGCGAGCACGCGTCCGTTCAGCGTGCGAATTTCTGCATAATCGGCAATATTCCACAATTTCAGATGCGCATCATGACTGGCAGAAAGAACCCACTTCCCATCATTGAACAGTGTTGCGGCCTGAACCCAACTGTCATGGCCGCGAAATGTTTTGATTGCTTTTGTCGTTGCGATGTCCCAGAGTTTGACCGTATTGTCATGGCTGGCACTGATAATCATCGTGCCGTCAGCGGCGAACTCGGCAGACTGCACGGTTTCCTGATGGCCTTCGAAAGCGATATAGGGCGACGTTTCCTTTTGTTTGCCGGAAACGATTTTTGAAAAGTCATAAGGCACAATGTCTTCCGGTTTCCATAACAGAATGCGGCGATCATAACCGCCGGTGACAACATGCGTACTTTCAGGGTCGGGTGAGAAGTGAGCTGAATACACGGGCCCCTGATGGCCGGTGAAGGGGGCGCCCTGTTGTCCCGTTTCCACTGACCAGATAACGGCGGTTCCGTCCTGGCTGGCTGTGACAACCCGACGCTCATCGGTTGAGAAATTGGCATCCCAGACCCACCAGTTATGTCCCCAGAAGCGGCGTAATTGTTTTCCGGTTTCCAACTCCCAGAGCCGCGCAGTTTTATCATAGGAACTGGTCAGGAGCCGCGTACCGTCTTTGGAGAAAGTGATGCTGAGTACGCCTTCCGTATGCCCTTTGTCAAAAGGTGTTTTTTGACCGGGATCGGAGAAGACTCTTGCGAGTTGCGAATGTGATTCGAGATTCCAGAGCTTGAGAAAACCATCTGGATCTTCGCAACCGGTTGCCAGTGTTTTTCCATCAGGACTGATGGCGACCGCTAAGACTGGATACTTTTGATGGTCGAATGCAGCAATGACTTTTCCCGTCGCGCGATCCCAGAGCCTCGCAAAACCATCTTTGCCACCTGTAACAAACTGTGAACCATCTTTCGAAATTGCTAATGCGTCGACCGGTGCTTTCGCATCGAATGTACGGCTGCTTTGCGAGCAGAGGTGCATGAGTCGTCCCCACTCCCAGTTTCGTAATTTTTCAGGACATCCGTTGAGTAACTGAATGGCACTTTCAAACGCGTTTTCATCAATCTTAGCAGCAGCCAGACCAATGCGGGCAATGTAGGCTTCGTATTGTTCTTTTTCTTTCGCAGCGATGGCTTTTTTTTCAGACTCAACGGCTTCCTGGCGGGCGAGTTCTTCCTGACGTTGTGCCTCTTCTGCTTTTTCTTTTTCTGCAATTGCCTGCTTTTCGGACTCAACAGATTTTTTGAGTGCGATCGTTTCCTGGGCACGCGCTTCATCCGCTTTCTTGCGTTCCTCGACGGCGGTATCACGTTCGGTTTCTGCGACCTTTTCGGCTGCGACTGCGCGATTTGCTTCCGCCCGAATCCAGAAGAAGGCGCCGGTGACTACAAACAGAACTGTCGCCAACATGCCTACAAAGACGCGTTTTGCGGTGCGGAGCCTTTGTTGACGGGCATCTCGTTCGGACTGGTCAGAGCGGATTTTTTCAATCAGTTCGGTATGTGACGGTTCCTGTTCATTCAGCAGCGAAAGCCCGAGGTCATAGTCGCCTTTAGTATATGCGGTACTGGCATAGCTTAATATGGTTTTCGTCACACCTGTTTGAGCCGATGTGTTTTCCGGCCAGAGCGAAAGTGCTTCCTGGAAGCCGAACAAGGCGCGTGAAAACAATTGATAGTTCTCTGTTTCAACGGCGGAATTCAAATCGGTTTCGGCTCTGGTGGTCAGTGAAATACTTTCCGAATGCGATTGATAATCCATGATGGCCTGTTGCAGCGCCTGCACAGTGGGATATCGATCCTTCTGTTGCGTTGCCATGGCTTTCATCGCAATTTCAACGAGTTCCCCTTTTTTCTCGGTCGGCACAATTTCATTTTTGGCAGCCGCCATTAGACATTTCATGGCAGTTTTACCGGTATGCGGCGGTCTTCCCATGAGGATTTCGTATAGAATCGCTCCTAACAGATAGATATCCGAGAGCGGCGATATTTTATCAACCGGTCCGGTTGCCATTTCCGGTGCCATATAAGCGGGGGTGCCCCCCATGCTGGATGTTGTGATGATACTGTTGGACTTCCGGAATCCGGACGTCGACTGTGCCAGCCCCCAGTCCATGACCAGTACTTCGCCGAACTCACCCAGCATGACGTTTTCCGGTTTCAAATCGCGATGGACGACACTTCTCGAATGTGCGAAGGCTACCGCATCGGCCACTTTCATCAGGATGTTCAGGTTTTCGGCCAGAGATTTTTTGCGGATTGATTTCAACCAGGGGCGGCCTTCCACTTTTTTCATCGAATAGAATAACGCACCGCTGTTATTACTTCCCACATCATAAATGGGAACGATATTGGGGTGGTCCAGTTCGCCGGTGACAACCGCTTCCGCCAGGAATTTGTGCCGTTGATCGCGATTCTTAGCGGTTTTACCCTTGAGCATCTTGACGGCGACCTGACGGTCGATAGAAGTCTGTCGTGCCGTATAGACAATCCCCATGCCTCCCTGACCAAGAATTTCCAGCAACTCGTACTCGGCATTATTGATATATTCTGATTTGATCTTATCGCTGAATGCGCGTTTTTTAATCACCAGTGATGTCTGATTTGTCAGTTCCTCACCGATTAGATCCGGGGCTTTAATGGTCATTTCAGGACCTTCAGCCATCGTTGCCATTTCCCCGCCCCAGGCCGAATTCATCGTCGCTACGAGTTCCGGGGGGATCTCATCAGAGACGAGTGTTGCATCGATATCGCGGGGTGTATTGCCACCTTCAACTAAGGTGGCATTAATGTCGGACAGATTCTCAGATTCGTTGAGCACCAGGGTCTGATCGTTGACAGATTCCGGCTGTTCTTCCGGGATTTCACTGAGAGTGCGCGTTTCCGCCCAGGCACTTTGATCATCTTCCGATAGAGTCTGATCATTCCCCAGCGTTTCCGGCTCAACAATGGTCTGATATATGTCATCGGCAATAGAATTTTCTGAAGTGTCATGACCTGCGTTCGAAATCTCATCCGAGACCCATTCATCAGAGATCATGGTTTGATCGTTTTCCGCGCTGTCGTCATTGGCGATGGACTCTTCTGAAGTCTCATGACCTGCACTCGAATTCTCCTCCGAGACCCATTCGTCAGAGATCATGGTTTGATCGTTTTCCG
Organism: uncultured bacterium; assembly: GCA_963974925.1. GTDB lineage: Bacteria > Planctomycetota > Planctomycetia > Planctomycetales > Planctomycetaceae > Gimesia. Next base: position 12,925 of record CAXBFD010000114.1, read on the forward strand.
CACTGTCGCCATCAGAGCCAATGTCTGAATCGGAAGGCGTCTGATCATTGCGAGAGTTCAGATCGTCAGACGATTCGTCATCTCGTGCTTCTTTGTCCGGAGTTTTGTTCATAATCTTACCCACATGTTTTCGCTGTTTCCATGACTGAAATCAACGAAGGTCTCTTTTGAATTTAATATAGTCGATCGAATGTAATTTAGTTCGTAATTTATTATGAAGATACACTGCCGCGTCTGGTATTACAAATCCCGTCTCAGCATCTGATAATGACGATTCAATAGTCGTTTGCCGTATTTTTCCATAGCGTCCTCAACCTCTTCCTGCATCGCTGGTTTTTTGAGCAATGACTTACCATGGAAATAACCGGAGAGTAACGCAGCACTGCTCCAAGCTTTATCAGAGGTATTCAGTTGAGTGGTATTAAACTCCTCAAGAGACTGATTTGAGATCATATCAGGACTGGTCGGGTTCATGATCTTGAATTTTGACCGATTGTCGATCATCGGCCGATCTGATAAATCCAAATGACTGTTGGTTTCTCCAGAGTCCGCATCTGTTGAAATGATCGTCGTCAGCTTCTGTAATCCATCATGCAGCCAGTCTTCCATCAACGAAATCAATTCGCTCTCTTCGATTTCAAGTTGGGTAGAACTTTCTTCGACTGTGGTATTTTGTGTTTCTCTGGAAGACGACTGGTTTAGCTGGTCCTCAGAGACATCCGTAGCTTTCCCACCACGAATATCAATATCCATCAAAAGCCGAATGCGTTCTTCACCGGCTTCTTTCAGATAAATCTGATAGCGCCCGTCAGGCAACGATTTAAACAGTTGTGGGAGATTGTCCAGATCTGATTCCTCAAGAGGAACATCTTCGACCACATTTCCGTTGGGAGCCAATATCCTTAAAAAGACAAGACGCTCTATATTCTTATTTGCTTCATTAATTGCCGATTCAATGGATATTGTATCTTTTGATGTAAAGACAGACTGCAGGTTTGAAGTCGAATCCAGCACGACTTCAGTTCGGGGAAACACTAATTGCGGAACCTGCGGTGTGGTGTCGATTGCAACATTGGCAAAACCTTCACCAGGTGTTGTCAGTAATCCGGACTGGCTCGTGAAGTCCAAAGTTCCCAATCCATCCGAAAACGTAAATTGCATGTCTCCCTGCATGGTCACCAGAATGGGGATGTCAGCCGCGGGGTTGGCGTTATTGGGATTGCCGACATAAGTATGCTCAAAAACAAATGAACCCGGGTTATCGAAATTAAAGGTTTCCACCGTTCCATCACCCCAGTCGATTGTGATGAAAAAGTTCTGCTCGGTGAACCGGCCGAAGTCTCCGGAGACCATGGCTTGCCCTGTCGCCAGAATCTGAGGCGTTAAGATATTACGCAGATCGGGAGGCACACCCGCGATGGCTCCCGTTTGTGAATTCAGAGTCGCATTCGAATCGATTAACACACCACTGCTGCCATGCCCCGAGAAAACACCTGTTCCCGCGACACTATGGTCCGAAGCGAGTCCAGTATCATTGATATCTAAAATCCCATCGCCGGCTTCGACGTTTATGTTGCCATTACCCCCTGACGCACGCACGGAGGCATTCAACGTCAAGTCTCCAGGCCCGGTCGACTCCAGATTAATATTACCCCCAGAACTGTTTGTGACGGGCGAATCGACGGTGAGCGGGCTGGCGTTGGTAACGATAATGTCCCCGGCAACACTGGCCGAGTTGGTGATGCCCACCACTCCGTCCACGGTGCCAATGGTTAATAAAGCGCCTCCCAGATCATTGTGAATCTGAATGCTGCCTGAATCTGTATTCGCAGCGGCTAACATTGAAACCGCTGTTTCCAGTGGATCAGCAGCCCCAACTCCGGCAGCCGTTCTGATGACCAGATCGTCGGCGGTGATGTCTCTGCCTCCGATGTCGCCGGCATCCAGTACGCCACTTGCGGTGCTAGTAAGTCGTGTGAGAGTAGTAGTGAATATTTGACCGATGGTGATATTGTCGCCCGCTTGCAGATCGACAATGCCAGTCCCCGTATCAAAGACCGTTCCATCTGACATTGAGATGCCACCGCCGCCGATTCCCACTGAAGCCGAATCAGCGAGCAATGTCAGTTTCCCGTTAGCGGTGTTCAAATCGCCGTCGCTGCCAAAATTCAGACTGTTTTGGGCTGTCAGATCAATGGTTCCACCAGTCGTACTGAAACCGTCATTGACCTGAATTGATGAATTCACACCTGCAACAGTCACTTGAATGGTTCCCGCGCCATCCGTTGTAACGACATTTGTAAGCACTCCGGAATTTTCAAAGACGACCGAACCATCAGATTCAACCGTGATCGCAGAACCCGTAGTGGCAATTTCCTCGAATGCGGCATCTTGTCCGCCCGTTTGCAGATAATCAATCGTTCCGCTGCCGGTCGTCAGCCGTGAGATTCCCACAGAACCTGTGTCTGTGGAGGAAATACTGGCAACATCAATATTGCCGGTCGTGGTATTGATCGAAAGCGTTCCGCCGGAAAGCTCGACGCGGTTGTTATTCCCGATGCCGTTGTCTGCCTGTAATGTAATCGAACCGGAAGCGGCGTTAAGATCAACCGCGGGTGTTCCCAGATCGTCGACCGCATCATTGATTTCGCCGGCTGAGGTGACAGAGATAACTCCCTCCAATGCAGCCAGATCGCCGAGCAGGATGTTCCCGAATCCAATTGTGGAGACATGAATTTCCGGTGAGGTTCCGCCTGCAGACAGGGACGTAAGTGTCAGGAGATCGGCCTGGTCATCCCCTTCGTTTGAAATTGTAATGGATCCATTTGTAGTATTTGCCAGAGCGATCGTCAGTGATTCGTTGCCGACCTGTGTTAAGTGAATATTTCCGGCAGTCATTGGCATGCCGGCCATCGCTGTCGTCAGGCTGCTCACTGTGACGGAAGTCGTCGCTGTATTGTGGAGCAGGATATCACCGTCAGTGGTGTCAGCAGAGAAGGTATCGACACTGATTTCGAGTGTGTCGCTAATACCAATTCCAGTGACGGCATTCAGGTCGAGACTGGTCGCATGAATGTTGAGCGGATCAGGCAAGCCATCGTTCTGATCGATAATCGCAGCCTGCGAATCGAGTATCACTTTGTCTGCTACAGTTTCAATCAAGCCCGAAAGCAGAATATTGCCGCCCGAGAAAACACGAATGTCGCCGGCCGTCGTCTGAATGATGTTATGAATGATTAACGCATCGGTTTCAATGATCTGAATTTCACCCGACGTCAGGTTGGTGATATTGATCTGGTCGACTTGAGTTTCAATTTCGCCATTCGTATCAACAGTTTTACCGGCACCCAATGCCGCGACAATTGTAACACGCGCCCCAGTTTTATTCGCTATCAGGTCTTCACCGGTACTGTCGCCGGCATCGATGATGCTGGAATCAGTCTCCAGATGAATCGCAAAGTCAGTCGCATTGGTCGTGATGATTTGTCCGAGCATAATGTCGTCGGTGGCATCCAGTTTAACCGTGCCATCACCGGCGTTAATGAATGAACCGTCAGTCATGATAATCCCACCAAAGAGTCCTCCTGCGCCGCTGTCTGCATCGGCTGTCAGTATCACAGGGCCAGATGTGCTGGTCAGACTCGTCATGCCGTTGAAGATAATGTCATCAGCGGTCTCGATTGTGACGCTGCCCGCTTCACTTTGGATGTTATTATTCAGAATCAGGTCGGCGGTTGAATCTGTCGTTTCGATGAACAGAGTGCCTGTTTCCAGTGTCTGCACTAAATTTGTGACCGTGATACTTCCCGATGACGTCAGAGAGACATGAGTGTCGGTGCCGCCCGCCAAAGCGATCGAATCCGTATTCAGATCAACCAGTTCCAGAGCAGGGGAATCATGGATGATCGTGAAATCGCTGCCCGTGGCGGTTCCATCAAACTGCTGCGTCGTGATCTCGACGGTTACGGCAGCATTTGTCGTAGAGTCAGCTTTAAATAAGATCGAGTTCACGGCGTTGACAATAATGTTTCCGCCACCAAAACTGAAAATATCAGGGGCATCGAGACGCAGGTTCTCGGTTTGCAAACCAGTTGGGACAGTGATTGATGTATCAGAGACGAATCCGATATTGTCAGGAGTGATCAAGGCACTGATGCCGGACGTCATCGAGACATCAAAGGCGCCATTAGTGGCTTTTATAAATGTGGTTCCTGCGTCCGTTCCGGCCGCATCCAGATTGATTAGCTCAGGTGTGGTGTCCGTGTTGTGAATCGCAATGACATCGCCGCTTGTCAGGTCGAGATGACCGACTGACGTTTGAAGTGGCTTAAAGTCTGTTTCAGTGAAGATACTGGTGATGCCGCCGATATCTCGTCCGGCAACAATGGTTAACAGATCGCCGGCAGTGATATCCAGGTCGGCACTGTTGGAGTCCAGCACATCTCGATCTGAGTTGAGGGTGATATCAGCCATATTCTGAGCCGTTAACGATTCGACGATGATATCGCTTTCTGCGCCGGTCGCGGTTAGCGTAATCCCATTCGCCGTGTCGGAGGCAGAACTGTTTGCCGAGTTGACGTCGAGGACTTCGATCGTGCCTCCTGCGTTGACGGTAATAAAACCGTCGGCTGTCGTGACCAGTGTTAATATGATCGCGTCTACTTCATCGATGCGAAGGCCACCCATATTTGTATTGACATCTGCTGTGAGTGTGTTGACGTCGGTGTCAACGTCGATTCCATCCTGAGTGCCACCCGCACTGCTGGAAGTCAGCGTCAAATTGTCGGCGGTAATTCTGTTTGTGTCGGCATCGTTGGTGTCGAGAATTCCATCATCGGCGGTCAGTGTGACATCAGCGATACCAAAGGCAGTAATCGCAGTCACCATAATGTCGCTGCTGCTGCCGGTCGCCGTCAGTATGATGTCGTTATTGTCACTGGCAGAGTTGTTTGTCGACATGACAGATGTTGCGGTAATTGTTCCCGATGCATTCAACGTGATGTTTCCATCAAAGGTTGAAACATCCAGCAGAGTAACGTCGATTGTATTGTCGATAAAGAGACTGCCCATTCCGGAAACGACAGCAGTGAGTGTGCTGATCTCTGTTTCGAGTGGGTTACCAACACCAATACCAGTAATCGTGGTTAACACGGCCGTGGAGGCGACGATGTCGGTGTGGAAGTCGCCATTATCAATAATTGATGCGGAGGTCAGGCTTACATTTCCTGTTGTCAGCAGCCCTCCCAGAAGAATATTACCATCGGTGCTGAGAATGATTTCGCCGGAACCGGCGTCGATCAGTGCCCCCTCGGTAAGGGAATCTTTCATTGTAATGTTAGAACTATTTCCATCGGCCGCCGCGTCTGCAGTCAAGGTAATCGTGCCGCTGACCTGACTGAGGACTTTTGCGATCGAAGTCAGTGTGATATCGTTGTCGGCCAGAACCGTAATACTGCCATCGGCGCTGGTTAAATCAGATGAAATCTGAATATCTGAAGTAACGCCTTTCGCCGTTAACAGAATCGTCCCGGCGGCATTGACGGTAATTCCTCCAGAGGTCACCGAACTGCTGCCAGCAGAGACATTGATTTCGACGCTGCCGCCACCAATACCTGCGGTTGTGTCGAAACTGCCATTAATCGCTTCGAAACCGGTGACCGCGTCAATATTAATATTGGCGCCATCTCCGGTCAGTACGATGCCATTCGTGAAATCAACGCTGCCTGTAGTGGAAGTGACCGTAATTGCACCTCCTGAAGCAGCGCCAAGCGTTGCATTGATACCAGCGCCGGTAGAGGTGATATCGCCTTGCGCTTTGATGACAACACTGCCCCCATCGCCGGTATTCACGCCGTCGTCTTCCAGTGTGATCGTTCCAGTGGCAGTGATCGTTATATCGCCGAGTGAATTCACGCCGGTATCTTTTGTAGTGACAGTGCCACTGTTGGCATCAATGGTAATTGATGTCGCTGAGCTGTTGGTGGTCATCAGCGAACGTGTCGTTATGTTGGAGCCGTCAATGTCGATCGTTCCCGAACCGGCGTCCAGGCTGGAACCGACCTGCATTGTGAAGTCGCCTGCTCCTGAACTGTCAGAATCGGCAGTTGCTGTGACATTTCCATCGGTTGTGAATGCACTGTTTAAGATGATGTCTTCAGTAGTATTGATATCGACATTAATCCCGGCTCCCCCCGTCACGGAAGAATTGAATGTGATATCTCCCGTGGTCGTTGACGTGAATGTGGTCGATACTCCCAGATTGACAGCGTCATGATAGATCTGCGAGCCGGTGGTTGTGACCGTCCTGGGTGAGACGCCAAATGTGGTGCTGGTAACCCCTGAAGAACTGATCTCAACGGAGGCGGCGTCAATATCAGCCAGAATGTTAACACTTT
>CAXBFD010000115.1:0-19038 GCA_963974925.1 uncultured bacterium
TCATTGCCTGGTCACCGGTGGTGCCGGATTTATTGGCAGCCATCTCTGCGAGCAATTACTTCTGCAGGGGCATCAAGTTACTGCCGTCGATGACCTTTCCACCGGATTTCTGCAGAATCTGGATGGCATCATTGATCATCCCCAATTCACATTTCGTACCGGCTCGATCACCGATCCGGTGCTGATGGCGGAAATGGTGCAGGGGACCGATACGATTTATCACCTGGCAGCCGCAGTCGGCGTGAAACTGGTCGCCGATAACCCGGTCCGCACGATTGAAACCAATATTTACCCGACCGAAGTTTTGTTGCGACATGCGGTGAATGGCGGTCAAAAGTTTTTTCTGGCTTCCACGAGTGAAGTCTATGGGAAAAACCCCAAAGAACGCTGGACGGAAGAAGACGATCTGCATTTCGGACCGACCACGCGGCCCCGCTGGGCCTATGGTGCGTCGAAAGCCATCGATGAATTTCTGGCGCTCGCGTATCATCAGAAGTACGGTCTGGATGTACGAATCGGCCGGTTCTTTAATGTCGTGGGACCGCGTCAGGTGGGACAGTATGGCATGGTGATTCCGCGCTTTATTGATCAAGCCCTGGATGGCGGGCCGGTCGTGGTCTTTGATGACGGCAGCCAGGTGCGCTGTTTCGGACACGTTGCGGAAATCGTAGACTGCGTGATTGATCTGACCGATCTGGATTCCGCGAAAGGGCAGGTTTATAACATCGGCAGTGATGAGCCGGTTTCCATTCGCGGGCTGGCGGAAGCGATTATTGCGAAGGTCGATCCTGCTGTCAAAATCGAATATCTCCCTTATAACAAAGCCTATAATGAAGATTTCGAAGATGTGCAGCGGCGGGTTCCCGATCTGGAACGACTGGAAACAACTCTCGGTCGCAAGCCACAGGTGAAACTGGATGCGATTCTGGATGACATCATTGCGTCCAAGAAAAAGATCCGCGGGCTCGCCTGAGAGAACGCTATAATTCGCAGAGATGGAATAACCCTCACAATCTGCATTCGAATTTGATGCGGATTCAGGTCAGAGGGATCGGGCTCTCATTTTCGATGTCGTTCTGATCCGATGATGAATGTGAAGTGTGGTTCTCGCATTTCATCACACAGGACCAGGGAAGGGAGAGTTCGATGAAGGGATTCCAGATCAAGTTATTTGCTTTGGCCGTTTTGCTGGGAATGTCTGGCCCCGCCGTCCAGACGGCGCAGGCAGGCAATGGCCGATTTTTTCTTTCCCTGTGTGAACTGTGTGAAGAAGAGAACCGCGGACGCCAATATGAGGCAAGCACGTATCCCTGGCCCCGTTATTCGTATCACATGTATCGCGGCAAACGCTGTGACGCCCGGATGCGAACAGGGCTCTATCAACGTTATGAGTATGATCGCTACCAGGTAAAGAGCACAGGGCCGATTCACGGCGAAATGCTGCCGCTGCCTCTGCCTGAGTAAGGAAAATCGAACGGCGCGCTCAAACAACGCCGTTTAACAATGGAAACGCTTCTCCTGGATGCAGGTAAGGTTCAAATGGAAACCTTGCCTGTCTGCAAATGCGGGAGCGCGTTTGCTTGTTGCGACTCGCCCTGCTGCGATCCGCATGCACGAGATCCCCCCTCAGAGGTAGATTGCCGGCAATGGTATTTTGAATATGCCGGGGTACCGGGTATCAACGACGATCAGGATAAGCTGGCTGACCTGAGGGTGCGGGACCATGATGATCTGAAGTCTCGCGCAAATGCGATCTGAGAGCGCAAACCGCATTTGACGGTGGTGGACGGGCAAATCGTCTTTACTGCGGCGAAGACGGGTTGTCCTTAATCGATGTAACAGGAAAATCTGCTCTATTCCGGTTAGAACATTGGTTTTTTGAACCGAAAAAGCGTTACCCTTGGACATTAAAATTGCCATTGGATATGATGCGGTCTCCAATCGCCCGGATTGAAGCCGAAGTATCGTTTTTTTATCATTTCTGGACTCTGCACGGAGTAGTTGATTTCTTATGTTGGATTTGCAGTTCATCTGCGAGAATCAGGAAGCGATTCTTGAAAATTGTCGCAATCGTGGAATTGAAGTTGACCTCGCACAACTTACAAAACTGGATCAACGTCGTCGGGAACTGATTGTTCAGGGAGACCAGGTTCGCCAGGAGCAGAAGTCGGTTTCCTCTCAGATTCCGAAAGAGAAGGACAACGATGCCAAACAGGCGTTGATCGCGCAGGGCAAGGAATTGCGCGAGCAGGTTTCGGCGATGGATATCGAGCTGCGTGAAGTGGAAACGCTGTTGAAGTCAGAGCAGGCCCGGGTGCCGAACCTGGCGCATCCTGATGTGCCCATCGGGAAAGAAGATAAAGCGAACACAATGGTCCGCACGTGGGGCGAAAAACCCGCGTTCGACTTTACGCCGTTAGATCACGTACAACTGGCCGAAAAACATGACCTGATTGATTTCGAAGCGGGCACGCGCGTTGCCGGTCATGGATTTTATTATCTGAAGAATGAAGCGGTGCTGCTGGAGATGGCGCTCTGTTTTTACGCCATGCAGAAACTCGTGCAGGAAGGTTTCATCCTGCACAGCACGCCCGACCTGGCAAAAAAAGAGATTCTGGAGGGGATCGGTTTTAATCCCCGCGGAGATGAAACACAGATTTATTCCGTAGAGCAGACCGACCTCAGTTTAGTCGCGACGGCAGAGATTACGCTGGGGGGATCGATGAAAGATCAGATCCTGGAACGCGAGAGCCTGCCACGAAAAATTGCCGGCCTGTCCCACTGTTTCCGTACCGAAGCCGGCGCACACGGCAAGGCGACGCGGGGCATTTACCGGGTCCACCAGTTTACCAAAGTCGAAATGTTCGCGTTCACGGAACCGACGAACGCTGCCTCGGATGCGATGCATGAAGAAATCGTGCGGATTGAAGAAGAGATCTTCCAGGGGCTGGGACTGCATTATCGGGTGGTCGATACCTGTACCGGAGATCTTGGTGCGCCCGCCTACCGTAAATATGATCTGGAGGCCTGGATGCCCGGTCGCGGTGAAGGGGGCGCGTATGGGGAAGTCACTTCTGCTTCGAACTGCACGGATTACCAGTCGCGACGTCTGGGAACCCGCTGCAAAACCAGCGGCCAGAAAGGGACCGAATTCGTGCATACTTTAAATGGAACGGCTGTTTCCATTGCCCGGGCGATCATTGCCGTTCTGGAGAATAATCAGCAGGCAGATGGAACCATTCTGATTCCCGAAGTCCTCAGGCCCTGGGTTGGAAAAGCGCAGATTGGTTGATTTTTCCGATTTGGAACAAACGGTGTCTGTTCAGAACTCGTAAAAGAAGCAGGGTAGTTTGTAAAAATTTAACGAATCACGCAGGATAAGATTGATCTTAAGCAGATCCTGGTTAAGACTGGTTTTGGCTGGACAATTTGTATGTTGACCAGCCAAAATTGATTTCAGCGTTCTGTTCTCATTTCTTTTTGTCCGCCTTTCAGATCTTGAGTATTTCCGTGAATGATCATCCCGACAAAGATTTGCCTGACGACAACCCTGCCGGTGACTCTCAATCCACGCCTGATCAAAACCTGACTCCCGATAAGTCGAAAAAGGGTTCAGGTACGGGATCAGAGCAGGCCGGATCTGAAAGGGAGGAATCATCTGACTTGGAGGAGGGGTTGCCGGAATGGGAGCCTTTAACGCCGGAACTGGTCGAGGATGAAGCGATTCGGGGCGATTTCATGTTGCGCTGGGCGGCCATTCTGTTGGCGTGCCTGTTTGCCGCGACGTACATCTCGGAGACGCAAACCCTGGTGCATGTCAAAACGGGGCAGTATCTGGCCAGTCATGGTTTCTGGCCCCCTGCGACCGATGTCTTTTCATATACCGCCGGGGATCGCCCCTGGCACAATAATGCCTGGCTGTTCGATTTGACGCTTTCGGGCGTGTATGGTCTTCTCGGTGGAGCCGGCCTGACGCTGTTCAAGATGCTGTTGCTCGGCGTTACCTTTTATGTGATTGTCCATCTCTGCCAGCGTGAAATTTCCACCTGGTGGGGTTCGATTCTGGCAGTCCTCGCGTTGATTGCCTGCTTTCCGCAGATTACGGTGACACCGGAAATTATTACCATTCTGGGAGTCGCGCTCACATTGCGTTGTCTCCACAACTGGCAACAGAAGAATTCGGCCCGCGCGTTATGGATTTTAGTGCCTCTGTTTTTATTGTGGGCCAATTTTGATTCACGGGTTTTTCTGGGCGTCATACTGCTGGTGCTTTATACCCTGGGCGAGACGGTTGCGGTTTTCATCAATCGGTCTGTGCTGAACGATGATACTGATTACAAAGCACTGTGGATGGTATCAGGCGTTTGTCTGATTGCCACGTTGCTGAATCCTGCCGGCTGGCATTCCCTGACAGCCGGTCTGAATTATTACACGGTTGAGTATCCGGTGCTGCGATCGATGTTTTCCGGAAAACTGGGGCCGGAAGAGCTTGGTTATTTTTCAATGACTTCGCCTTTGTTCTGGCAGTCGCTCAATCATTATACGGTTGCCGCTTTCATTTTAATTTTGCTGACCTTTGTCAGTTTTATTCTGAATCAGGCGAAGATGAGCTGGGGGCAGTTGTTCGTTTTTATCGGGTTCAGCGGCCTTTCGATTCTGGCGAGCCATGAACTTGTGGTGACAGGCATCCTGTGTGCCGTGTTTGCGAATATCAATTTTCAACAATGGTACCGTGATACGTTTCGACAGACCTATAGCGTGGAAACCTCTGAACTGCTGTTTTCCCGCGGCGGGCGGGCGTTGACGGTGCTCACATTTTTTGTGCTGGCTTATCTTGTTGTCTGTGGGCGATTTCAGGGACAGGGGGCAATCCGTCATGCCGTGGGGGTTGGCTTCAGTCCTTCCCTCACCCGGTCGATTGACGGCTATCAGAGCGCGCTGGCTGATTCACTGGATGACCGCCCGTTCCATTTTGTGCTGGAGCAAGGGGATCTGCTCATCTGGCTGGATCAGAAATCATTCGTTGACAATCGGATTTCACTGTTTGCCGGAACCGGGGAAAACGACTTGCTCGACCTGCATGACAAAACACGACGCGCCTTGCGTGTTCAGCGCGAAGAACAGTTGGGAACCGGAATTCCGGATGTCTGGAAAAAGACCTTCGATCAATATCAGGTTACGCATGTGATTCCTCGCCTGTCCGGAATGAATCCCGATTACCGTACGTTTTTTGATTTACTCGCCAATAAAAACTGGCAATTGACAGATTTGAACGGTGTGACCGCCGTCTATTACAGAACGGATATGACCGATGACAAATACAAAGCGTATTTAGCAGACCATCAGTTCGATTTCCAAAAACGGGCGTTTCGGGAACAGAAAGAATTTCCGGAATTACGGTCAGACTGGGCGCGGCCCAAATCGTTTTACAGTCGTTACTTTCTGCCGCAAACGGAAAATCTGGAGAATGATGTGCAAACCGCCCGGCATTACCTGGGGTTAATGTCTCAGTCAGGCGGCAATCATGAAATGGGGGCCAGCTTTGCGATGCTCGCGATTCAGCTGGCAAATCGTGGTCTGGTTGAAAATCCGAACAGTGCAGAAGCATATCGGGTTCTGGGCAGTGCCTATGGTTATCTGGCAGGTCTCGAAGCACAACTGCTGGCACCTCCGGCGGCGCGCAATGAGCAGCGGCAACCAGTCAGCATCGATCGGATGCGTTATTTTCAGATTTTGCATGCTTATCATCAATCAATGATTATCGATCCTGATTATGCAGCCACACATCTGTTTCTGTTTGATCTGTATACAAATATGGGAAAAGTCGATCTGGCGCATCATGAATTAAAAACCTATCTGGAAATGGTCGAAGGGCAGGAGCTGCTTTCGGATGATGCCATCGCCCGGTTACGGGCTTACACTGACCATCTGGAAAAACTCAATACACAGATTAACCAGATCACGCAGGAACTGGATAAGCAACAGTCCGAAGGGGTAGATCGTCTGCAGTTAGCCAGCCAGGCCTACCAGAACGGTTTTGTTTTACTGGCACAACGTTATCTGGATGATCCGGTATACATCGCACAGAACCCGCTGGCTCAGAATCTGAAAGCAACGATTCTGATGGAAGTCGGCCATTCCGAAGACGCGAATTCACAAATGGCGCAACTGGAAAGTCTCGCGCAGAGTGATCCTCGAATTCCCTGGCGGACGCAGGCGGCATTCACCAATCTGGGAAATGGAAATTATCGAAGCAGTTTTGATTTCTGGCAGCAGGAGATCAGAGCGTTTGAAGAAGCGCGGATCGCCGGCTTATTACAGACGCTGCCTCTGATTCAACCCCCGTCCAACAGTTTCTGGCCTAATCAGCACGCGGTTTCAGTGGTCAATTACCTGTATGGGCTTTCGCAGCAACAAGCACCGCTCAAACTGAATCTCGCACGCTGTGAGATCGAAGCCGGTCAGACTGAGCAGGCGACTCAACTCTTACGCGAGATCATCGAAGACGCACCCGATTCTGCTTATCGTCCGATCGTACGGTTTTATCTCTATCAACTGACGGGCGAACTGATCCCGGTTCAGGCGGAGGCACCCGTCGGACAGACTGAGCCCGAGCAGACCGAACAGCCCCTCGTGGCTCCCAAACCTTAGCCGGTGTTCCAGGTTGACTGCAGCGTTTCCAGAGCTATTTGGACCGCGCAGCACAAAACAAGAAACGCGCTGGTAAAATGGGATACACTTTTACCGTCCTGATCAGGCCGGTTTTAAGACTTTGAGTTTTGTCCCTTTTACGAGATCAGCGACCTGCTCCCGATAAACTGTCATGTGTGGTGCGACGAGATGCGCTTTGAGCGCGTCCACACTGGCCCACTTTTCCATGACCGTCACAATCTGAGTCCCGTTCCTGATCTGGGCGGGAATATCGGTTTCTTCATCGATGGCGGGCCCGTATTCAATGCAGCCTTCTTCCGCCAGCACCTGTGGCACCAGTTGATGAAAGGCTTCCAGAAAAGCGGCCTGTTTTCCTGCGACGATTTCAATATCTGCGATGACGAAAATCATGTCTCTGCTTTCTGTGAGGTAATTACCGGGCTGTCAGGCGTTTCATTAATTGACTGGCTTTGATGATGCGGCGGGAGTGAAGTCCCTTCGCAATTTTTTCCTGCCCTGCGTGTGCTTCCACACTGAATCGATACACGGGACCATCCTGGTAGATGAGTCGGGCCGTGCAATTCACGACGGCACCAATGGGGCTGGGAGCCAGATGCTCCACATCCACATGAGTGCCGACACTCAGGGACTTGTCATCAAGACACGGTTCAAGAAATTGTAACGCAGCCTGCTCCAGAAACCAAATCAGAGACGGCGTCGACAGGACAGAAATGTCTACTTCATGTGTGAAGGTAATCGTATGGCTTTTTTGAACTTCGAATGTGATCGTTTTTAATGAACCAATTCGGGGAGCCGGAGTCTGCATGGAGAATTTCAGTTCTTTTCGAAAACCTATTGCGAAATTTCAATCGGTATGGAGTCGGAAATCCGCGAGTCACTCGTTGAAACACTGATCGTGGATCGAATGAGTTGTTTCGCCAGCGTCGATTTGATGTCCGGCGTTACGGTGACTGGCAGCGTGACTGTGATTTTTGAGACTCCGCCGATTTTGGTCGGAATTTCCAGGACTGCCTGCGAGGAACTGCTGTTTTCGGTTTTGGCAGCAGATGCATCGATCAGTTTTTTAGGTCCTTTAATTTGCAGTATATACACATCAGGTCGGCCGACAGTCAGAATGCTGAGACCGATCGAACCTTCCATTTTGACAGGTATGCCCGGGAAAGTCGCATCCAGCGTAATCGTTCCCTTGCTGTGTTTTAAACCTTCGTCATAAGGGACCGTAAAATAAGTATCAACTGCCGCGTACAATGTTTCGTAAGGCTTGCCCGGTTCCGGTCGGGGAACATTATTAAATGATTTTCCTCGCCCGTAAAAAGAACCTTTGAGAGCTTCGACCATCTTGCCATCATGACCTTTTTTGTAGAGACGGTGATCGATGCGGCCACTGAATCCATCGTATTTTTTATCATCGGAGGGAAATGTCAACTGGAGACTTGTCGTGTTACTTTCGCCACTTTCCGGTCTCCACTCGGGAATGTCGAGTTTCCGGAATGTGCGATAGTTGGCCATGACCGGAAAGTTATCCTGCAGTACCACGCGTGTGAGGCCTCCCAGACTGGCAGACATGCTCCGCACCTGTCCTGAGGAGTTGGAGAACGTGATCATTTTATCGGCGTCTTTGCCGGAATCGATTGTGGAAAGCGCAAGTTTGTCGTTCGAAGCGCGGAAACGCTGCGCTTCAATCAGCAGGTCATATTTGGATTCATTGAGCCAGTTACCGCTGAAGGTACTGACGACGACTTCATGAATCCCTTCCTCTTTAGTGGCAACAGTCAGACTGGCATTCGATCGGTCGCCTCCCAGCTGTGATGTCTGTTGAATGACCCGAAAGCCGATCTCTTGCCCATCCGGATCGAAGACACTGACCAGCAGACGTCCGGAACTGTTGGCTTCAAAACCAAGCATGACGGTCAGACTGCTGTCTCTGCGGGTGACCGCGATGGGATAACGGTGATACGCGCCGGCAGAGATCGTTTTTTGGGGGACTGCAAACGCAGCAATGCGTTCGGAATCGCGCAGTGCGAGTCCGGGCAGGCTGACCTCTGTTTCCAGATCAGACAACTCAATCGGTTTGTGAACGACGTCCAGAAAACTGAATTCCCGCTCGCCATGCTGCGAAACGGTGTAATACGCCAGATACGTTTTCCCGGTTTCCATCAATTCGCGTTTGCGCGTGCTGTAAAAGTATGATTTACTGCTGTTCGAAAGCACCAGTGAAATCTGATTGCCTTGCGCCTCTTCTTTTCCGGGTAAGGCAATGGAAAAAGGGATTTTTTCCTTGTTGCCGTTCAGATCCAGAATGGTCACACTACCGTCACTGTCCTGGATTTCGACTTTTTCCAGCTTGACAATCGCAGGTGTATTTTTCAGCAACAGGCTCCCTTGATCGGAGACTTCGCCATCGATGTTCAGATCCAGGTCCACTTTTTTGTGAGCTGCAATATTGTTTGAACGGTCATAGAGACGGTTGAATTTGGAATAGTGATTGATGCTGAATTCTGCAGTCTGTTTTTTGGGGTCGACGGTCAGGTTTGCCAGCCTCAGGAATTCCGTATAGGCTTTGTCGATGTCGATCAGGCCCGCTCCCTGTTGGGCATAGGTGAAACCTTTCATGCGTGTGGCCGAATTTTCCAGCGCCAGTCGCATGCTTAATGCCAGTGAGGTCAGCGAGTAACGACTGTCCGAAGATTTTTTCCGAATGGATTCGATTTTCAGTTTCTGTCGTTCCAGCACTTTTTCGTAAGCTTTATCGGCTTTGACCAGCGATAACATGGCAGCGGCAGCACCGGCGGCAATCGGCGAAGACATACTGGTTCCGTTATACATGCTCGAACCGTCGGAGTTTAACGGCGTCGAAGAAAGGGCAGAACCGGGGGCAACCACATTCGGACGCATTTCTCCCGTGTAGGAAGGTCCCAGCGAGGAAAAGTAAAGCAATCCGTGTTCCGGGGCATTGACGCCTTCTGCCAGACGGTAGTGTTCTCTTAAGGTATTGGAGGAAACATGAGCGCCGACAAAAACGGCAGGGCTCGAACCTCCCAGACCATTGATCGTACGATAACCGGGACCATCGTTGGAAGCAGACACAAAAAACGTGGTGCCGAATTTTGCTGATAAATCCTGAATGAGGATACTCAGCGGACGTTTGAGATATCCTTCGTGACTGCCCAGTGAGATATTCACCACATCGGGAACATAACCCTCGGGGTTAAAAAACGCAGAAATGATTCCGCGCAGAATGGCCTGATCGGTGCAGCTTCGTCCTGAACAGACCTTAATGGCCATCAACTCGGCTTTGGGGGCGGCACCTTCAATCTGCATTCCGCTGCCGGCAACAATTCCCGCCACGTGAGTTCCGTGTGATTGTTGATCGAAGGCAACCGTGATTTCCGTGACCTGTTTTTTTGCGTCAGGACGGAACAGCAGCGGATAGGCGATTTGTTTCGTACGCGAAGGAAATTCCAGCATATTCTGATAAGGAACTTTCAGCCCCTCTTTTTGCATTTTCCGTGCAGAATTGAAATCCATGATGGGCGTGTCGGCTTCTTCTTTGCTGAATTTGCCATCCATGTCCACATCAACAAAGGCCAGCGCATATTCTTTGGGAAGATCGAGCTTATCCAGATCGGGCTTTTTCGCGACCAGGGGGGCTTCGGGATCTTTTGCTTTTTTCTCAGCTTCCGCTTTTTTCTGCTCTTCTTCTTTTTTCAGTTCCGGATTGGGAATCAGGCCGACGACGACCATTAATTTATCGTCCTTGGTTCCATTACGGTTGATATCCACACCTTCTTTGCCCAGAGTGGTCCAGATATCGCCTTGCTGAAACCCCAGTTTTTTCTCATCGATATAACCAAAGAAAACGTAGTCATCTTCTTTGATTGTGGCTGGCAGGTCGATCAGCTTACCAGGTTCAATTTCGATTTTGCCATCCAGCTGTCTGATGCGTTCCAGTTTCATGCGGCCTTCGCGCGTGGCATCATTCCAGAAAATGACGCGGTCCTGAAAGACCGGATGGCTGGTATCAATGCCGGTATCGATGATCGCGACAATCGTACCTTCACCCAGGCCTTTGCCGGCGATCCGTTTGCGCAGCGTGGGAATCTTGATATCGTCCAGGGGAACATACAACGAGTCAAAATCGGCTTCCGGCGCTGCCTGCGGTTCGGAGACACTGGTTTCTGACAATGCGGGTTCTGCCTGGGGTACAATTTTTCCCGGCTTGATTTCTTCCAGCACACCCGAGGGAAGTTTAAGTGACTCGATGAATTTCTGATCGTTTAATTTGCTTGGCGGGAGATTCACCACTAGAAAAGGGATGTCGTTTCCAATGCCCAGGTTGGGGTCATAAACAATTTTTCCCCCGGCTTTCGTTACCAGAGTGGCTGTTCGCCGCACATCATTCACACGTAATAACAGTGTTAATTCCGGGGAGCATTCACATAACTCTTCTTTGATCGTTTGGGCAGACGCCGATTCACAGATTTGCATCAGACAGCAGCACATGCTGGCAATGATCAGAGAACGACTCATCAGATTACGACGATTCAAAATATTCATCAGACCCTCAAGCTTTCGGGATCCAGAGCGCGGGGCCCTGTTTAGATTTATAGATCGGGAGTGTTTTCAGGTGGTCAGGCAGGAATCGTGATTTTTGCAATTTTGAACACTTCGATTGCCAAACCGCAAATCTTTCCTATTAGACCATGTTTTAATATATGGCACATTTTGTTGATGCTGTTTATATTCTCACAAGCCGACCAGCCATTGTGAATACTGGAGAACAGGGAAAATATGATTTAGTGATGACTTCGTAAGAACTTAGGAGTTTTGGCCGATGAGCCATCGATCACAAAGGCATCCTCTCTAAGTTACGTCACAAACACGTCATTGACAAAGTAATAAATATAAAATACCATCTATCTATGCTTCGCGCCACCCGCCATCCGCTGATGATCGCTTTTTGTACAGTGTTTCTATTGGACATTGTCTTTGCGTTTGGCGGTCTGTCTCTTGTTGACTCCCCTGAGGAAAATCCTGACTGGCTTTTCTCCGAGTTTGAGTTAGAAGAAAGCGAAGATTTCGGTGAAGAAGAGACGCTGATCCAGGATGTGGAATTTTCGATCGAGCTTTCTCTCTCGAATTCCATGACTTATCACGTTGGATTCAGCGTGATCAAATCGGATCGATATGAAAGTCATATCTCCCGCGGCCCGCCTGTTACCTGCTGCTGAATGTCCGGTTGCTCACCGGCATCGTTCATTTTCCGTATTCGCTGGTAGTTCTCTTGCTGCGCTCTCCACTCGAAGATTTTGCTGAATGCCTGCGATGCATTAAGCAAAACTGCTGATTGCTTACAGATTGAGTCGTCAGTTTCGGAGTGCATTCATTCCATTTGCCTCACCCCTGATCGCAATGCTCAGGCTCATTAAATATATGGATGGCTTTCATGTTCCAAAATGATTCAAATCAAACGAAGTTTAATTTCCAGAGTTATCTCAGCGAGTTTAATCCCTGGAATAATATCAAAATCATGCACACCAATATTCCGACAGATATTCTGTCCGGAGTCACGGTTGCCGTGATCGCCATGCCGCTGGCATTGGCTTTCGGCGTGGCTTCCGGGTTAGGGGCCGAAGCAGGGATGTGGGCCGCCATTTGTGGCGGAATTCTGGTAGGACTGTTTGGCGGTTCCAATACCGGCGTCAGTGGTCCGACCGGGCCGAAAGTGGTGCAACTGGCGGCAATTATCGCTGCCACCAAGCTGGCATCCGGAGAACCGGATATCGTGTTTGCCATGTCGATGGTCTTTCTGAGCGGTTTAATCTGTATTGTCCTGGCATTGATGAAAATCGGACGTTTTATCTACTACACACCTTATTCTGTGGTGTCCGGGTTTATGTGCGGGATCGGCGTGATTATTATTCTGCTCGAAATTCCCCCCATGCTGGGCTTTGCCACGCCGAACTCGGTGATTGGTGCCATCAGGCAGATTCCTTATGACGTGATGCATGAAAAACCACATGCGTTGATTGTCTCCCTGGCGACATTTTTTACGATTTTGCTCTGGCCGCGTGTCACCAGAAAACCATGGATGCCGGCACCACTGCTGGGATTGATTGTCGGAACCAGTATCGCGCACCTTTTTCATTTCGGAGATATCGAATATCTCGGATCCATGCCGGTCGGTATGCCTCATTTGTACTGGCCTGATTTTACCCGCTTTGGTGATATGATTGGTGGTGCCTTTGCATTAGCCGGCCTTTGTATTTTCGATTCGCTGTTGACCTGTCTGGTGGCGGATAACATGACCGGTGAGCGACATAACAGTGACCGCGAAATTTTCGGCCAGGGAATTGCCAATCTGGGCTGCGGGATCGTGGGGGGCGTGACAACAGCGACTGCCACCATGCGGACTGTTGCCAATATCAAGTGCGGCGGAAAAACGGGACTCGCATCGATTACCCATGGTGTGGTGCTCCTGGCGCTAATGCTGGGACTGGCACCCTATGCCACTTACATTCCGATGGCGTGTCTGGCAGGCATTCTGCTCAAAGTGGGGCTGGATATCATCGATTACCGTGTTTTACCCGTCTTGCACCGCATGCCTTTAACGGATTCCATCTGCTTCTGGTCGGTCCTGATCCTGACGATTTCTGTTGACTTGCTCGTGGCAATGGGTGTGGGGATTACGATTGCCTTTGTTCGCATCGTGCAGGAACTGGGACAGACATACGAGCAGAACGTGGTCAATCTCAAGCAAATGACACGCACTCTACCCCCGGATGTTTCCATACCGGAAGAGCTCAAGGAAAAAGTTCTCAAATTACGACTCGAAGGACCACTGTTCTTTGGCGTGTCGGACACGATCTATCGGGCATCCTCCGCGTTAGTTGATTACAAATATCTGATTATCCGTATGGCCCGTGTTCCGATGGTCGATATGTCGGGCGCGTATTTACTGGATGATATTATTGATAAAGCGCATCAGCAGGGGGCAACCGTGTTCTTCACCGGCTTGAGGCCACAGGTCGAACGGACTCTGAATCGATTAAAAATAATCGAAAAGGTAACCGAAGAAAACTGCCTGGCAACCTTCAACGACGCCATCCTTCGCATAGAGGAAATCGAGCAGGGATTAGCGTCAAAAAAAGGCAAGATGGAATCAGATCTTCTCAGCCGGGTGTAATGAATGCTGACGCCTGACATCGGGAATGCAATGAGCGACCACGCTGGCTGCATTCCCATTTTTTAAGTCGGCGATCTCCGGAACGGTTTTTGAAGATTTCGAAACTGTTTTGACGCTGGATCGATCGAATTACCGTTTTCAAAAAGCATCCAGAACTCATAATCGATATGAACTAACTCGCCTGATCAAAGCGGGCGCCGGAAGCGGCAGAAAAATGTCGCATTTGATCTTGTGAGACATGCTGCCGAGTAGAGGGATGAAGGCGATAATTCCTGCAAGATCCACTCTCGTTTCTCACCCGAACTGAGGTCGCGCGGCTCGGGAATTTCCCTGGTCGTGGACCTGAAGCGGTTTCAAAATTGCAATAATGAATACAACACGCACATGTTCTGATGAAATGTAGCGGTTGTAGGAATCAACGCCAGAATGACGATTACGAGATTTGCGCGAAATATAGTCTGGTGAGTAATTTAGGCCCTGTTTTACAGTGTTGACAGAGAGTCATGCACTTTAATCAATCCCCCGGTTTTCGAGATTTTTTCAAAACTTTTTTATTGTGTTTGGGATACCGCTCTGGCAAAGTAATGCCTGTCACTTACCAAGTGTAACTGATTTCGTGACAGTGGCTGAAGCCATTTTAAAGCACTGCATGAAGCATCTGAGATTTACAACTTTTGCCAAGCGATTAATAACATGCTTACAATTTCAAAAGACATCCTGCCACAGACATTTCTGAGCTACATTGCTTTCAGGATCGCTTTCATGGATACTCTGGAGCGAATCGCTCTGGCAAAGCAGGTAGGAGATGATCCATTTGATTCATTTGGTTACCTGACCGAGGTTCCATTTTTGCGGAATGTCCCGCCCCACGTTCAACTGGATCTGTTATCGGTGACCTGGGCCAAGCATCTGGCCAGTGAGCACGTCGAAGGCGACCTTGTTGATGAGAGCGTGGTCTACGCTGTCTGTGAAACGGCTGCCCGCATCATTGATGAACAACCGGATGAAGCACGCCGTTTCCTTGAGGGGGGACCATTGGACGTGCACATTGCCGTTGATCATTTTCTTTCATCGGAAGTTCGCAATCTGCACTTGAATCTATCCAACGAAGGCGACTTTTTACTGATCAGCCAGTTTCAGGATATGCCGCCTGAAGAAGCTTTACCGATGAAGGAAGAATTTGGGATTGATGAAGAAGCGGTCGAACCGATGTTTGATGTGTTGATGCAGTGGTATATGTCGGTCGATTTCATGCCGAACCTGGAAGGCTTGTTGCAGGAACGGGAAGTCGCCAGGGCAATCACCATCGTCGGTTTGAAACAGCAGCCGCTCTGTTAAAACAACGGATGCGATGCACCAGAGGGGGGACTCAGGAACGGTTGTTATCATCCGTTCCTGTTTTTTTTCGTCTCGACTTAAAAACGTCCAGCCGTTTACGAATCGTTGCTTCAAAGCCGCGTTCTACCGGGCGATAATATTCTTTTTCGACCCCCAGATAATCCTGATCGACCCAGCCCTCTTCCGCAGCATGTGCATACTGATAACCTTCGCCGTGCCCCAGTTGTGTGGCACCGGAGTAGTGGCTGTCCTTCAGATGAATGGGGACGGGCAGCAGCGATTTGTTTCTGACATCATTCAGCGCTTCGTCAATGGCGACATACGATGCGTTCGATTTGGGCGCGGTTGCGATATAGGTCACGGCTTGTGAAAGTAAAATCCGGCCTTCGGGCATGCCAATTTTTTCCACCGCATTAAACACGGAGGTTGCCAGAATCAGTGCCGTCGGGTCGGCGTTACCCACGTCTTCAGAAGCCGCGATCACAATGCGTCGGGCCAGAAACCGCGGGTCTTCGCCCGCTTCAATCATCCGTGCCAGCCAGTACAACGCCGCATCAGGGTCACTGCCGCGCATACTCTTGATCAAAGCACTGGCGGAATCGTAATGATTATCTCCGTCCTGATCGTACTGAATCGCTTTTTTCTGGATCGACTCCTGCGCCACTTCCAGGTTAAACACGCGATCCTCTCCATACAGCGAAAGCACGCCGATTTCCAGCGCATTCAAAGAACGCCGGGCATCACCATCGCAGACTTCGATCAAAAAATCCATCGCCGCCGGTTCAACGCTCACCTTGTATCGCGCGAGACCCCGTTTTTCATCGCTGAGGGCCCGCTGCATGAGTTGACGTATATCATCTGGTGTTAAGGGCTGAAATTCAAAGATCTGGCTGCGGCTGATGAGCGCGGAAACGAGCGAGAAAAAAGGGTTCGACGTCGTCGCGCCAATCAGTGCGACCACGCCCGCTTCCACATCGGGCAGCAGCACATCCTGCTGGACTTTGCTGAAATGATGTAATTCATCAATGAACAGAATCGTCTGTTTTCCGCCTGTGGCCAGTTCATCGCGGGCCCGGTCCAGTGCGGCGCGGACTTCTTTGATCCCCGCGGAGGCGGCGTTTAATGCTTCAAAACGACGATCAGACTGCAGGGCGATGAGTTCTGCGAGCGATGTTTTTCCGGTGCCGGGAGAACCGTAAAAGATCAGCGATCCAATCCGGTCGGCTGCCAGAATTCGACGCAGCAACTTGCCTTCACCCAGAAAATGCTGCTGGCCGACAAATTCTTCCAGCGACCGGGGACGCATTCGGGCGGCCAGCGGTTTGGCTTTTTCCAGATTGCCGGATTCCTGCTGGTCGAACAAACCCATGAAAAAAACCTCCGCCAAGTGATTCAGACGCGGGTATATTAGAACCCGTGATTGCAAAGTGGGAACCTGATAACCCGGGTTGTGTGAGCCGGATATACCGGATATACACGCAGCCGAATTTCGGGGGTCCCCAGTTTAGTATTTGTAGGGTCAACTCACGATTTTGAATCAACAAGGCAGAGGAATATTCCTCGTATCTGTTATGCCCTCATTTTAGTCAGCAGTCCCACTCAAAACAAGGATACGATTCTATAATTTATTTTCATTGAAAACAACGAACCATTCGCCCTCGTGTTTTTTCGAGGTGGCGTTCTGTTTCTGTTTTTGTTTTGCTGCTTTGCGTAAATCGAGCTGGATCGCCGCCGGTTTCTTCATTTCGGACCGTGTCTGAAGGACGCCCTGTTTTTCGATCCTTTGTCCTCGACCCCTTTTCCCTGACGAAAGGTTTCCGCCACGTAAAACCGGCTTTGTTCGTGGATGCAGAACCGGACCGGATTCGCCAGCACTGGTTCCGCAGAGAACAGACTGACCGTCATACCCGCCGGCCCCTGGAAACCCTGAATCGCCTGTTTGCCTTCCTGAGACGCGTCGGCGAGCTCCGGTGTGTAAGGAGTTTCAGCAACACTCTGTCGAGAGGTCATGAACGGCAGCAGACAAACGCAGAGGAAACGCAGACATCGATGTTCAAACGACAACAGTTTCCAGACTGCGGGCAGGGAACAGGGTGACACTTCTCGGCGAGACGATGAGGTATCAAAATCGGGATAGATGAAGAATTTATCATATCTTAACCCTATCTTGAAGCAGTTCACAGTCTGGAATTCTCCTAAGTTGCCTGATCAATACAGATTTGACTCCGGCATAATTATTTCACGGGCCGGCATAGTAGTTGTCTTTATAAACTGGCTTGAGCAGTGAAATCTGAGTACCATGATTGATATAGGAAAGACACTCAGAGCAGCGGGCGGGCTGTTCTTTAAGTTTGCTAAAAAACATACGTCTCATGTCACAGGGTGCGCAGTGCACTAGAATCGGGTCGCTCAATGAAGAATGTAGTCAGCCTCATCCTCGGCGGAGGAAAGGGGACACGTCTGTTTCCACTTACTCAATTTCGCTCCAAACCCGCCGTTCCGCTGGCAGGCAAATATCGGCTGATTGATATTCCGATTTCGAACTGCATCAACAGTGAATTGAGCCGCATTTATCTGCTGACGCAGTTCAACTCGGTCAGTCTGCACCGTCATATTCGTCAGACGTACAAGTTCGATTCCTTCGGCGGCGGTTTCGTGGAAATTCTGGCAGCCCAGCAGACGATGGAAGGGACCGACTGGTATCAGGGAACCGCCGACGCGGTCCGCAAGAATATCCGCTGCATTGAACAGTCCGACATTGATTACGTGCTGATTCTCTCCGGCGATCAGTTATACCGCATGGATTATCAGGAGATGCTGCAGACGCACATCGAATCGAAAGCCGACGTGACGATCGCCACCGTGCCTCTCTCGAGCGAGCAGGCCTCCGCGTTCGGCATTATGCGCGTGGACGATACCGGGCGCGTCAAAGGGTTCCTGGAAAAACCGCAGACCGAAGAAGAACTGGCGATGGTGCGTACGCCTGCGGAGTGGATTGATCAGCAGGGCATCGAGAGTAAAGGTCGCGACTGCCTGGCCAGCATGGGCATTTATCTGTTCAACCGGGATCTGCTGGTGAACCTGTTGAAGAAAACCGCTTACGAAGACTTTGGGCGGGAAATCTTCCCGATGTCAATTCGCACGCATAAAGTCCACGCGCATCTGTTCGACGGTTACTGGGAAGACATCGGCACGATCCGTTCGTTCTACGATGCGAACCTGGCGCTGGCGAATCCGAACCCGCCGTTCGATTTTGTGGTCGAAAAGTCCCCCATTTATTCGCGTCCCCGTTACCTGCCGCCAACCCGCTGCGAAGGGGTGACCATCAAACGCAGCCTGATCGCCGACGGTTGTGAAATTGATGAAGGGGCCGTGATTGAAAACAGTGTGATCGGCCTGCGCTGTCGCATCGGCAAAAATGTGACGATCAAAAATTCAATCCTGATGGGATCCGACTATTATCAAGACCAGTGTAACGAGACGGCAGACGACAGCCTGCCTCCGTTCGGCATCGATGACGGCGCGTATATCGACGGTGCGATTGTGGATAAAAACTGCCGCGTGGGAAAAAACGTCCGCATCGAACCCAACGGCCACACCGAACAGGACTTCGACCACACCGACGTCCTGATCCGCGACGGCATCATCGTCGTGCCAAAAGGCACCGTCCTGTCGGACGGGTGGAAGTTGTAATTACGAGTAAGGATCGAATACACTAGTTCGGCCTCGTCATGTGCATATGTGTGGTTGCGGATTGATTACGAGTAAGGATCGAATACACTTGCCGATCCTGAAGCCGTTTGGCGAGCCCGGTTGCGGATTGATTACGAGTAAGGATCGAA
>CAXBFD010000116.1:0-18946 GCA_963974925.1 uncultured bacterium
CCGAGGAAGTGGACTTTTTCTCCATTGGGACAAATGATTTAATTCAGTATACTCTGGCCGTGGATCGCTCTGATCCTGCGGTATCATCTTTATACAACTCATCGGATCCTTCGATTTTAAGGCTCATTAAGATGGTTGTAGAGGCGGCTCACAAGAAAAATATACCGGTCACCGTCTGTGGTCAAATGAGCTCTGATCTCAAGTCAATTCCTTTGTTAACAGGCCTGGGAATTCGGCAGATCAGCACCACACCACTGGCGATTCCGGAAGTAAAAGAAGTAATCAGACAACTGACAATACCTCGGGCAGAGGAAATCGCCGCACATGCGATGACCATCGATGTTGCCCGTGACGTAGAAAGTTATTTACGAGGAGAACTGTATAAAATTTGTCCCGACCTGTTTGATGAAGAACTACCTCTGTAATCGTTAATAAAACAGAACGTTCTTTTTGACCTCAAGCAGTCGGCACACATCAATTACCTGATTAATACAGATCGTTCAAATTTGTATTAATCATTCTATTTAACGTTTACATTTTGTAGCTGGTTCAACCCATTTGGAAACGAAATGAACCAACTGCCATCCATATCGCCTCGGCGGTGAGTGGATCGAGTAAGAACTAATTCAATCAAGACGAAATGACTGTAAAGTCATTTCCTGGCCCTGAAATCAACAGAGTGTGAATAAAACTTGAGAAAACTCGCAAACAAACCGGGTAATTTGTATCCAGTAAGTTTGACCTGTTCTCTCTCTGTCCGTTCACAACAGTAACCGCATGAATAAACTGCCTGATCCTTTACAGCAATTAGTTTATCAGCCGGCACAGGCCGACTGTAAGCGATCGGCTGCAGCTTTTATTCTGCACTTTCAGTGTCAACGAAGGATCACCGAGCCCGTTGGAACGACCGGTCTTGCACACCAGCTTCTCAGTCATTACGCGCAGCTCTTTGAAGTGCGCCCTGTGACCTTTGAACCTGCTGATGATGCAAGCAGGGTAAAACCAGTTCCCGCCGGATCAACATTCTTTCAAGACATCGCACAGGAAGTGATTCGACTCATGAGTCGCATCAAGGAAACACTCCTTGATTGTGTTTGCCCGCTTTCCATACGGAGAAGATCAACACATTCAACGAGACCTGCCTCCCCCTGGATTATCCATGGACACGGCAGACTACAGACAGACACCACTATGGCAACGATGCAACTTATCTGCATAGAGGGTCCGTCTCTCCCGCGACTGATGGGGAATACATCGTTCGTCGTGTAACACGACAGAGGGTATTCCATGAAAAAGGAAATGCTGATTAATGTCCTCCAACCGGAGGAAAGCAGAATCGCCATTGTAGAAGATGGCATTCTGGAAGAACTTTATGTAGAACGAAACAGTCTCGAAAACCTCGTAGGTAATATCTACAAGGGAAGAGTCGTCAATATCGAGCCCAGTATCCAGGCTGCTTTCGTTGATTTCGGTGTAGGCCGCAATGGCTTTCTGCACGTCAGCGATATCGAACACCAATACTACAAACATCTCGAAAAAGATGATAAGAACGGCAAAGCCTCATCGGGTAAAAACCCGAAAGGCCGCCGTATCAATGAACGCAGCGTCGCCAATAAACCTCCGATTCAGGAAATCCTGAAACGGGGCAGTGAAGTTCTGGTGCAGGTCATCAAGGAAGGCCTTGGCAACAAAGGGCCGACCCTCTCGACTTATATCAGTATCCCCGGTCGCTATCTCGTGATTATGCCTGGACTGCAGCGCGTCGGAATCAGCCGTAAAATTACGGACGAAGAAGTCAGACGTCAGTTACGATCCATCCTCACGATTTTAGCCCCGCCACCGGGTCTCGGATTCATTGTCCGGACCGCTGGAATTGACCGATCTGCGGAAGATCTCAAACGGGATTTGAATTATCTGCTCCGTCTCTGGGGAACGATCGTCGGACGCATCAAAAAATTACCTGCGCCCGTCGAGATCTACTCGGAGAGCGACATGATGATTCGTACAATTCGCGATATCTATAATAACGAAATTGATACGCTCTACATCGACGAAATCACTGCCTATCAACGAGCCAGAGATTTTATGAAAGTCGTGCTGCCTAAGCACGTCAATCGGATCAAACATTACACCGGCAACGATCCAATATTTTATAACAGCAATCTCGATGATGAAATCTGCAGTATTCAGAATCGGCACGTCCCCATGAAGGGGGGTGGATCAATTGTGATCGACCAGACAGAAGCACTGGTCGCGATTGACGTCAACAGCGGCAATTACCGTGCAGATGACAATGCAGAAAAAACCGCGTTCAAAGTCAATATGAAGGCGGCGGAAGAAATCAGTCGCCAGATCAGACTCCGGGACCTCGGTGGTGTGATCGTGATTGACTTCATCGATATGCGGGAAGAAAAACATCGCCGCTCCGTAGAACGCAGATTACGCGAACTTGTAAAACGGGATCGTGCCCGAACCAAGGTGCTGCGTATCAGCCCCTTCGGTTTGATTGAAATGACGCGGCAGAGAATTCGCCCCTCGCTACGCAGAAGCATGTACGAGGATTGTCCGTCGTGCCGTGGTACTGGTCAGGTTAAAACTGCTGAAAGTATGGCCATCGAAGTCATGCGAACTCTGATGACCACCGGCAACAAGAAAAATATTTCGCGAATTGTGCTGAATGTGCATGAAAATGTGGCCAATTATCTGAATAATAAACGCCGCAAAGATATTACAAATCTCGAAGAGACCGCCAAAACGGCAATCGTAATTAACGCCCGTACAGATGTTGAGCCGGAGCATTTAATCGCGCGTTGTTATGACGATATTGGAAATGAAGTGAATTTCTAGTCGTTTCTGACTCGAAATTTCAAAAGTGACACTTTACAATGCCCTGCTCGATATTCGTGTGAGTAGCAGAGGTTCTGCGCTTGGCAAACCATCCTCGCACAAAATAAACACTAAGGCAAAAGTGTTTCACTGGCTACTATCAATGGCATTGCGCGATTGATTTTGAATATAACCCGGATTGACTTTGATTTACAAATCCGACTTCAGCAAATTATTGATCAAAGAGTAAGAAGAAAAGAAGGTTTGAGGATGTTTGTAGTTATCGAAGATGGCAGCCGTCAATATATGATTCAGGAAGGAGAAATCCTGACCATTGACTACCGTGCTACAGCAAAACAAGGCGACCCCATTACGTTTGAAAGCATTCTGCTTGCCAACGGTGGTGGAGCCAGTTCCATTGGTGCTCCCACAATTGAAGGTGCTACCGTAGACGCGGAAGTCGTTCAGCCAGAGCTGAAAGGCGAAAAACTCGAAATCCAGAAGTTTCGACGACGAAAAAATTCGCGTCGTCATACAGGACACCGGCAGAAATACACCACGGTTCGGATCAAATCGATCAATGTTCCCGGCCTGGAAATCGTCGAAGCTGCCGCCGCTGAACCTGCTGGCGCAAAAGCCTAAGATCTTTGCTGACTGCTGAATAAAGCACTTCGGCTCGCGCGCGAATTGCGGGCTGACTCCGCACACGCTCATTTCATGAAAAGCTCTCTGAAACACGTTTCAGAGAGCTTTTTGTATTTCCGGCGACACTGACCTGCCTTTTCCCCAGCGCGATCGCTCAAAAACGGGGTTGACCAAAAGCCATTATTCAGCATAACTTTACGCGGTTTTTGAATCATTAACGAGCAGCTGTAAGCGGCTTCCCATGCTAAATTGCTTCAAAAACAATCTCCTGACGTGTTGAGTTTCGTTTCTTCTTGTGGACCGAATAAAAAGCTGAATAGGATAGTCTGATGCATCTGTTTTTTTCTGTGGGCGAACCCAGCGGCGACCAGCATGCAGCTCACCTGATTCACGAAATTCGTAATCGCCGTCCGGATGCCCGCTTTTCAGCGTTCGGTGGACCGGAAATGCAAGAAGCCGGTTGCCATCTGGAAGTGCGTTTGACCGATTACGCCGTGATGGGCATCTTCCAGGTATTACCGTTGATTTTTAAATTCATCCAGTTCGTCAAACAGGCTGGCCGGTATCTGGAAACGGAACGTCCAGACGCCGTCATCCTCGTCGATTTTCCGGGCTTCAACTGGTGGATTGCGAAAAAAGCAAAAGCACTCGGCATCCCCGTGTTTTACTATCTGCCACCCCAACTCTGGGCCTGGGCACCCTGGAGAATTCGACGTGTCCGCAAAAACATTGATTACGTTCTTTCGGGTTTAAAATTTGAAAAAGAATGGTACGAATCACGGGGCGTCAAAGTCGATTATATCGGGCACCCGTTTTTTGATGAAGTCGCCTCCAAGCCTCTGGACCAGAACGTCCTCCATGAACTTACTCACACGGGAGAAAAAATCGTTGGCATCCTGCCAGGTTCGCGAACGAGTGAAGTCACCCGCAACTTTCCCGTGATGCTGGAAATCATTCGTCAACTCTCACAGCAGTTTCCCCAGGCCATCTTTCCCGTCGCCTGTTATCGAGAAGCACACCTTGAACTCTGTCGAAATTTTATGGAGCAGCAACAGGCATCCCAACTGCCAATCCGGTTCTATCTGAAAAAGACGTCTGAAATTATCGAAGCGGCACAATGTTGTCTGATGGTTTCAGGTTCCGTCAGCCTGGAGTTACTGGCGAGAAAAACCCCCGCCGTTGTACTCTACCGCAGCCACTGGGGAATGTTTTTTATGGCCCACATGTTTATCACCTGCAAATACATGTCGCTGCCCAATCTGATCGCCGGTCAAGAATTAATGCCTGAATTCCCTTCTGTCGGATCTCCGGATAAAGATATCGCAGGCATTAATGCCATCATCGGCGACTGGCTGGGCACTCCGTTTTCTCTGGAGCAGACACGCAATAAACTCTCCTCGCTGTACAACGAGACCGTGATTCCCGGCGCCTCTGCACAGGCCGCTGAAGCGATTTTGAGTCGCGTCCAGACCGGGTCTCGCCAAAA
This sequence comes from uncultured bacterium, assembly GCA_963974925.1. Classification (GTDB taxonomy): domain Bacteria; phylum Planctomycetota; class Planctomycetia; order Planctomycetales; family Planctomycetaceae; genus Gimesia. The sequence goes on from CAXBFD010000116.1 coordinate 4,958, forward strand.
AGCGGCAGCATAGCACACATATGAACAGATGCGGTAACTGCGGATCTGGTGAATTCAGGCACAAAAGGCCAAATTTTCAATGAGAATTTGGGGAACCTTTAATAGTTTGTTTTGTGTGAATGGTCCTCCAGAAATCTGCTCGTTAGAATCTGCAGATACGGGGAAACAGACCGGTTCTCAGCAGAAAACGGCTTTTTACTGGACAAAATTCTTTCCATCTGAATGAAGCATCTTGGACTATCGGGATTACGTACACTAATGGGAAAAAAAACGATACGGATCGGAATTGTTGGCGCAGGGGCAAATACGAAAAGTCGCCATATTCCGGGATTTCAAGCGCTCGAAGACGTCGAAATTGTGGGGGTCGTGAACTCCACTCCCGCATCGACAGAAAAAGTCGCACGTAAATTTGGGATTCCAGAAACCTATTCTCACTGGCAGGAACTGGTTGAAGATCCCGAGATCGATGCCGTAGTGATCGGGACCTGGCCTAATCTGCACTGTGATATCACCTGTATGGCTCTGGAAGCAGGCAAACATGTCCTGACCGAAGCCAGAATGGCGCGCAATCTGGCCGAAGCACAGAAGATGCTGAAAGTCTCTCAGGCCCGCCCCGATCTGATTGCTCAGATTGTCCCCAGTCCTTTCGGCTTGAAGTGCAATCAGGAAGTCATCAAGCTGATTTCGCAAAAATATCTGGGAAACCTGCGTGAAGTCATCGTTCTGGGAGCAGACGACACATTCTGGGACTACAGCAAAAAGCTGCACTGGCGGCAGGATAAGGAAATCAGCGGCAACAATGTTCTGACCATGGGGATCCTGCACGAAACCTTAAGTCGCTGGGTGCCTCCCGCAGAACAGGTCTTTGCACAATGTTCCATCTTCGAGCCGCAACGCCCCTCTTCACAGGGTCAGGGTAATGCCGACGTCACCATCCCTGAAAGCCTGCAAGTCGTGACCCGACTCCAGGGCGGAGCGAATGCCATCTACCACCTAAGCGGTTCGATTCTGTTTGGTCCCGGACTGCAGATCCACCTCTATGGAAATCATGGAACCATTAAAGTTCAGTTCACCCCGGAAGAAAAAATATTCGTTGGACATCTGGGGGAAACCAGCATGAAAGAAATCCAGATTCCACAGGAAGACCTGGGAGGCTGGCGCGTGGAAGCGGAGTTTATCGGAGCAATTCGAGGGGAAGAAATCGTCCACTTCACCGACTTCGCCACAGGTGTAAAATACATGGAATTTACAGAAGCGGTTGCCCAAAGTTGTGAGAAAAACGAACCTGTGACACTGCCCCTGTGACTTATCTTTCAAAGAGTTGCTTTTGATGGTCTGAGATTGCTTCAGTCGTGAAAACGGATGTAATCTCAGATCACTGAATGACAGAGAATTATGACAACACCATTTCATCACGAATTGCAGGTAGCTCTCTCAGCAGTCAGACAGGCTGCTCTGATTTGTCGTTCGGTACAGGCAGCAATTACTGATGACGTGCTGGAGAAAAAAGACAAAAGTCCGGTAACCGTAGCTGATTTCAGTAGTCAGGCAGTCATCTGTCGGGCGATCAATGCCGCTTTTCCGGAAGACCCGATTATTGGCGAAGAAGATGCTGCTGAGTTACGCCAGCCGGAAAACCACGAGTTTCTGGAGAAGATTGTTACAGAACTCAGCTCCGCCGGCATCCCCGATGCCGATGGCGAAAATACCTGCCTCTGGATCGATCAGGGAGGCGCAAAAGAATTCAGCAAACGCTTCTGGACCCTGGATCCGATTGATGGAACCAAAGGTTTTCTACGCAAGGAACAATACGCCGTTTCACTCGCCCTCATTGTCGATGGAAAAATAGTGGTCGGCATCTTAGGTTGTCCGAACTTACCATTCCCGGCTGAGGAATCAATCAGGGGCACGCTGTACTACGCGGTCGCCAGTCAGGGAGCCTGTGCGATTCCCCTGGATCAGGAGCGCGCAGCGATTCCCGTGCGTGTCACAACCACTGATGATTTTTCGCAGTCGCGATTTTGCGAATCGGTGGAATCGGGACACAGCTCGCACGGTCATTCTCAACAGGTGGCCGAGAAGCTGGGTATCCAGAAAGAACCGCGGCGGCTCGACAGCCAGGCCAAATATGCGGTTGTCGCACAAGGTGACGCAGACATTTACATGAGGCTGCCGACCCGAGCCGGGTATCGGGAAAAGATCTGGGATCACGCAGCCGGAGTCCTGCTGGTGGAAGAAGCGGGCGGCACAGTGACGGACATCCATGGAAAACCGCTGGAATTTGATCAGGGATACGAACTGACGAATAATGAGGGTGTCATTGTAACCAACGGCCCTTTGCATCCGCCTTTGATTGAAATTCTGGATGCACTCGCGATCAATCAATAAAGGGGTTTTCTGAAAATCGTCTGACCTGCTGCTGACTGATCTCTCTTTCGTTTTTTGGATGTTTGACCAACATGGACTGGCAAATTGTAGTAACGTTCCTGGTATTGGGAGGAGTCGTCGGCTCGCTGACGTTTCTGCGTGCCGGCGCTGATACGATTCTGATGGGAGGCCTCACCATCCTGGTCGTGTCAGGTGTGGTGCAGGCTAAAGATGCAGTGGCCGGGTTTGCCAATGAAGGCTTAATCGCCGTTGCATTTCTGTTTGTGGTCAGTGAAGGCATTCGGCAAACCGGAGGAGTTGCCTTCACCGGACAACAGTTACTCGGTCGTCCCCGATCACTTACCGATGCCCAGGCCCGCGTCATGTTCCCTTCCGCGTTATTAAGCGCATTCCTCAATAACACTCCTGTCGTCGCCATGATGATGCCCGTCATTTCCGACTGGGCCAAGAAAATGCGCATTTCGATTTCACATCTGATGCTTCCCTTGAGTTATGCGGCTATTCTGGGAGGTTTGTGCACGCTCGTCGGCACCAGCACGACACTGGTCGTAGACGGATTACTGCAGGACCATGACAATCATCCCGGTTTATCCATGTTTGAAATTGCCTGGATCGGCGTCCCGGTCATGATCATCGGTCTGCTTTACTTGCTGGTGTTTTCACGCTGGTTGCTGCCGGAACGAAAACCGGCGATTACCCCGATGGATGATCCGCGGGAATACACCGTCGAAATGATTGTCGAGCCTGGTTGCCCGCTCATCGGCAAAACCATTGAACAGGCCGGTCTGCGTCACCTGCCGGGCATGTATCTGATGGAAATTGACCGCCGCGATGAAGTCATCGCCGCCGTTTCTTCCAATGAACGACTGGCTGCCAACGATCAGCTCGTGTTTGTCGGCGTTGTGGAATCTGTAATCGATCTGCAAAAAATACCTGGACTCAAACCGGCCACCGATCAACTGTTTAAACTTTCCGGACCGCGTTCGGAACGTTGCCTGATTGAAGCCGTCGTTTCCGACAGCTTCCGGTTTATTAATATGTCAATTCGCACGGCAAAATTCCGCGCGAATTACAATGCCGCCGTGATCGCAGTGGCCCGCAATGGTCAGCGGATCAATAAGAAAATTGGTGATATCGAATTGCAGCGCGGCGATACCCTGCTGATTGAAGCCCATCCCTCATTTATTGACCAGCAACGAAATTCACGCGAATTCTTTCTGGTCAGTCAGGTGGAAGACTCCACTCCTCCCCGCCATGAACGCGCCTGGATTGCCCGCACGATTTTACTAGCCATGATTTTGATGGTGGCGATCTTCAATGTCAAAATGATCGTCGCGGCGATGGTGGCAGCCGGACTGATGACCGCCACCCGCTGCTGCAGCGCCACCGAAGCCAAACGCTCTATTGACTGGGGCGTGCTGATCACCATCGCAGCCGGACTGGGCATCGGTCGTGCGATTGAAAATTCCGGAGCCGCCACCACGATCGCCTCGGCTTTCATCGGCATGGCAAACAACAGCCCCCTGATTGTGCTGTCCATGCTGTCTTTCATCACGTTGATCTTTACAAATCTGATTACAGCGAAAGCCACCGCGACTCTGATTTTTCCGATCACCGTCGCGGCGGCATCGAGCCTGAATGTCGATTTAATGCCTTTTGTGATCACGCTCATTATTTCTGCTGCCTCCTGTTTTGCCACTCCCATCGGCTACCAGACGAATATGATGGTCTTCGGCCCCGGTGGATACAAATACGGCGACTATCTCCGCATCGGGGGCCCGCTGACTTTGATCGTCTGGATACTGACTGTGATCATTGTGCCTCTTGCCTGGCCTTTCCATCCGTGATAGTGTTATTCTTAGACTGTGGCCAGTTTGACTGTAGTGTCTCCAAGGCCATTTGGACCGAGAATAATAGATTGAAAGACGCTATGGTAAAATGTGATGCGCTCTAGAGTGCATATAACGAATGTCGCTGCGGCTGGTATTCGATTATTATTGGCGGGAATGATTCCCAACCGATATCACCAAACCGAGTTCGTGCCGCCGTCGCTTGCCGGTCCGTTTCGTACAGATACTCGCATCATCAGAATCAGGATACCATCATGAATCGCCTCGTTTGTGTCCCGCTTGCATTCGTGCTCTGTCTGTCGGCCTCGATTTTTTCGAACCTCTCACAACTGGAAGCGCAAGAACCGACTCCCGAAGACCGTGCTAAACTGGAAAGCCAGCTCAAAACGCTGCAAAGTCAAATCGCCGAATTGAAGCAGGATCAAAATATCAAGCAGTCATTACTGGCTGATGTCGAAGTTTATTCTAAGGCAGCTGAGTGGATTCTGAGACATAACGAATTTTACAAACCCCAGTACGTCAAAGACACATATCAGGCTCTCGAAACGGGATTGAAACGGGCGCAACAGCTCAAGGCAGGCACTCCGGAATGGACGCAGCAGCAGACCGGAACCGTGATCTTCGGCTACTACTCAAAAATTGACGGTTCGGTCCAGCCTTATGCACTAACGTTCCCAGCAGACTTCAAATCGAAATCCGGTCAGCGCTGGCCTCTGCACGTCGAGCTGCACGGTCGCGGCGGTACACGCAATGAAATCTTTTTTATCGCCCACCCGAATCGCAGAGGGCCCGGTGAAGGACACGACTGGCTGCACCTGGAACCCTTTGGACGCACAGATAATGGCTGGCGCTGGAGTGGTGAAGTCGATGTGCACGAAGCCATTGATGATGTCAAAAAACGCTACCTGATCGACAAAAAACGAATCACACTGCGCGGCTTTTCAATGGGGGGCGCGGGAGCCTGGCATCTGGGTTTGCATTACCCTTCCCTCTGGAGTGGCGTCGGTCCCGGTGCCGGTTTTGTTGATTTTTATCAGTATCAGAATCACAAGGGAAAACTACCACATTACCAGCACAAAACGCTGCACATCTATGACTCGATTGATTACGCCTTGAATGCCGCCAACGTCCCCGTCGTGACTTATGGTGGCGGAAAAGACAAGCAGCTGGTTTCCAGCACGAGAATGGTCGAGAAAGCGAAAGAGCAGAACATTGAAATTCCGCTGTACATCAGCCCGGATGCTGCCCACCAGTCACGGATGCCCGCCTATCAGGATTACCTCGCTGATCTATTGAATCATTCCAGGCAAGGACGCCCTGCCTGGCCCGGCAAAAAAGAAATTCGCTTTATCACCTTCACTCCCAAATTCAACGAATGCGAATGGTTAACGATCGAGGAACTCGACGAAATGTATGAACCCACTATTGTGGAGGGGGGAATTGATGAAGACTCAGGCAACCTGGAGCTGACCACCGAAAATGTGAACGCCCTCTCCATCGCCCGGGACGTCGCGCCCAAAGTCGAACTGGATGGAAACCTGCTCCCGCTGGAATCGGCCGCGAATGGCCTGCTGCCGCTGGTGTATTATGTGAGAAGCAATAACGGCTGGGACGTTCTGAATTATGAAGACTCCAAAACCTTCATCGACAATCCGGAACAGCGAAAACGCCGCAATCTGCAAGGCCCGATTGATGATGCTTTCACACTGCCCTTCGTCTGCGTGAAAGGTACCGGCAAACCCTGGAAATCAGAACTCAATGCATGGTCGCTTTCTGTTCTGGCTCTGTTTGAAAAGGAATTCGATAAATGGTTGCGAGCGAAAGTGCCGGTCATCAACGATACGGAAGTCACCGACCAGATCATCGCCGACAATAATCTGGTTCTGTTCGGAGATCCGGGATCAAATGCTCTGATTGCCAGACTCGTTGAAGATCTACCGGTAGAATGGACGCAAGATCAGATTACAGTCAACGGAAAAAGCTATGACACACAACATCATGGTCTTGCCCTGATCTATCCGAATCCATTAAACCCGAATCGTTATGTGGTGATTAATTCCGGCCACACGATGCACGAAAAGGATTTTCTTGCCTCCAATTCATGGCTCTTCCCCAAATTGGGAGACATCGCCATCATTCAGTTTAAAAAAACAGAATCCGGAACATTCGAAAATAAAACGGTCTGGGCAGAACTGTTCGACAGCAACTGGAAATTGCCGTAAGTACCATCAGGATCAATCGCGCTCGCCACTCTTCAAAACACAAGGAACGTTTGGATTACTTAATGGAAGATCAGGAAGCCTGTATCGAATTAAAAGGCGAACGCGCGCTTCAGGAACGTTACGGAACCCGGAAACGAGCCGACCGTTTTTATGACCGGCAGATGATCGACTACCTGAACCCCCGGATGCAGGAGTTTATCCGGGAGCAGGAACTGCTGATGATTGCCACCTCCGATTCCAGAGGCGAATGCGACAGCTCATTCCGCGCCGGTCTGCCCGGTTTTGTGCGGGTTCTCAACAGGAAATTGCTGGCCTATCCGGAATACCGGGGAAACGGCGTCTTAGCCTCGCTTGGCAATATTTCGGAAAACCCCCATATCGGTTTGATGTTTCTCGACTTCTTCAAAACCACCATTGGACTGCACATCAATGGGACAGCCCGCATTGTGGAAAACGAAGAATTTCTGGATGCGACCGAAACGCCACAGGAGATCAGGGATGACATCTCAACCGAAGATGGGAAAAAACCGGAGCGCTGGGTCCTCGTGGAAGTCGAAGAGGCTTACATTCACTGCTCAAAACACATTCCCCTCCTCGCAAAACGGGACAAACCGATTGTCTGGGGCACCGATGACATGAAGTTGAAAGGGGGAAATTTTTTCAATGTCCCTGCCAAAAAAGAAACCGAAAAATAGACCACTCAGCATTCATTCGTAAATCACTACCTGCAAATCACTTACTAACACCAATCTCACCTGAAAACGCTCCCGCGCAGCGTTCCGATTGTCAGAACAACGTACGTCTCCCGACCAAATTGGCTGAGATCTTGAATCGATCTTGCTTCATATTCCAATTTTTTATAAAAAGCGTCTCTCCTGTCACTTCATGTACTTACACGTGCGTCAATTCCATTCTGATTTATTCATCTCCGATACATTATCAACGATTAACACAGCTTTTGTGTTCCTCCTGACAAATAAAGCCCCTTACCCCTATGATCCGGGCAACGTAATGAAACTATTTCGGCTCAGCATGGTTCTCCCTGCTGTTCTAATTCTATTCTTGATCAGTGGATGTGCTTCCACATCAGGTCAGCAGGCGGTGGCCTGGAAAGTCCCCGCTGCGCCCTGGAAGTGGGGAAATGTTTTTGCATCAAGAAAGAAGTCTATCGAAGAAAAAACAGCTGTCGTCGCAGTCGACGACATGTCTGAAAGCAGTGATACCAGCTCAAAGAAAGATAAAGAGACAGCTTCCAAAGACAAACCGGACAAAGTCACCACGCATAATGTCGAACTCCTCGCCTATATTAACGAAGAACTGAAAGATGCGACTCCGCAGGAACGCGCTCAGTATTTGAGCAGTTTCAAAGGCGTCGATCCGGACATGATCAAAAACATTCTCCGTACCAGGAGGATGGTCAACAGCCTGGAACAACAGCAGGAGGAACAACTGGCAGAAAAAAAACCAGATGTCACTTCACCTGTTATGCTGCCGGGATTAGGCCACACGCAGCCAGGAGGTCTTGAATCGCCGGTTGTACAAACCAGCGCGCAAACACTGCAACCTCCCGGCCAGCTCGCTCCCGGCAATCTGCCAACGAACGCCATACCAAACCCGGTGAGACTCGGGAATCTGGAAGCTGTCGGCGTCAATCCTGAATCAGGTCTGGCTGCCATTAACCCCGCACAACCTCAAGCCTATACCACATCGCAAACCATCAGCAAGGGACTCAACAATATCCCTGTCGTGGGAACATTAAAAACGAAACTGTCTTCTGCATTCCAGCAGGGAACCTCTGCATTACAGAATGGCATCACGCGCACAAGCACTGCGATTAGTGGACAGCAGGATGGTGCCCCGCAGACATTTGACCCTACGAATTCCCAGCTGCAACCTGCGATTCAGGAATCTGTGGGTCCGAAAACGGCATCTGCCATCAATCAGGCAGAACTGACAAATTATTCTTCAGCAGGTCAACTGGCACAACTCATCTCTATCGCGGAAGCCGAAATTTCGCAATTACAAACAGGCTCAACACCTGAAGAGAAGCAGAACTTTATTGAACGGCACGTGTATCTCAGAATGCTGTATCTGATGGCCGATCAACATGAACGCGCGTTGGAAGCGATTCCCGGAATTGACCCTGCTGATCAGGAATTCTGGCAACAGACTTTCTGGGCCGTTGCCAACTATTTTGACAGTGAAGCAATTCCCAATCAGGCAGATCGTGCTACCCAGACCGTCTCACAATTAAGGCAGGCCACTGCCCGTCTGCAGGAACATGCGAATCTCAAACTGAAAAACGTTGCCTTCTGTCACAAGATCAACAGTTTTGGAAGTTACGAACGGTTCGAACGCGATGAATATACGCCAGGCCGCCCGGTGCTCGTTTATTCTGAAATCGAAAACTTCACCAGCGAATTGACTGCCGACGGCTCCTATCGAACACTTTTAAAATCCAAAGTTCAGATTTTCAAAGCGGGCTCCAATGGAGATCTGGTTGCGGAAATCCCTTTCGATACAACCGAAGACCTCTGTCGTAACGCCCGTAAAGATTACTTTCACAGTTACAAATTCGAAATACCACGCAATATTTCACTGGGCCCCCACGTCATGAAATTGACTGTGGAAGACGAAATCAGTCAGAAAGTGGCAACCTACACTCAAAACTTTACGGTTCGGTAAACCACGAATGTTTTCCAGTCCTTCTCTTTTAAACAGTCACCCGGGATCAGCCCGCGCTGCTGGATACCCCGGCAACCATCGTCTCTCCGGGCAATCAAATGCAGCCGCTTTTGCGTGGCATTTTTTGATTCGCCAGACACAGGGAACACTTCAACAGTTTGCCTCTGATCAGGATGTCGATTCCAGGCGCAGCTTGAAGATGGCCAAAGTGGAAGCAGTGCTGTTTGTTTCTGACAGTGCACTCTCTTCCCGGAAAATCTCACAACTGGCAACCCTGGCCAATGCGGCAGAAGCCATCGAAATCATTGATAAACTCAACGCGACTTTCGCTGCGACTAACTCAGCGTTTCACATTAAACGCGTAGCAACCGGTTATCAGATGATGACCCAGCCGCAATATGCCTTCTGGCTCAACAAACTCCATCAAAGGCAGGCGGCCCTCAAACTCTCTGCGCCGGCAATGGAAACACTGGCCATGGTCGTGTACCGCCAGCCGATCACGCGTGCTGATATTGAATCCATTCGCGGAGTTCAGAGCGCGGAAATGTTAAAACAATTAATGGACCGGGGCCTGGTGAGAATCAACGGGAAAGATGACTCGCTCGGACGCCCGTTTCTCTATGAATCCACGCGGAAGTTTCTGGAAATCTTCGGTCTGAAAAGCCTGGACGAACTGCCAATGGGCGAAACGCTGCGAATCAGACCTCTGCAAAATACGCACGAACCGGATACCATCTCCGAAGCGGAGTCGGAACCTGTGTCAGAGTTTGAATCCGATCCAGAGTTCTCTTCCGATACCGAAATTCAGCAACCGGAAGAAGAAGTTGATGATGACGGCGAAGATTTGCATGCAGCCTGATTGAAATTCCGATCGATGCAGGCATCTGTTATCGCACTTCCGAGTCTTGCTCTTTGACCGGATCGATGACTTTGATTTGTTCTTGCACCGGAATCTGTTTTTGGGGAAGCGAATCGGGCTGATCCCAGTTTTCGCCGACGATCCAGCGATAATTCAATATCCGCCGACCATTCGTCTGTTCTGCACGAATCCAGAGTTCCTTACCTTTCAAAGCATCTGCATCCGGAATGTAATACAGTTTCCGATCCTGACCATTTCTCAATTCTGTAATGAACCGCTGCAGGCGTTTCATACTGGGAATGAACAGACTGCAGCGAAACTGAAGTGTTTCAAGCGGTGAGGTATTGTTGATGATAATTTGCTCGACTTCCAGCAAATTGCCTTCAAGTTTTTTATCAATAACCTTGACCATAATATCTCCCAGCCCCACGTGATAGGGTCTGTGAACGCGAATCGAATACTTGCGTTCTGCAAATATTTCGAAATCGATCGAAACATCTTTTTTCCCCAGGCTTGCATTGGAAGGCAAGGTCATAAACGTGTCCAGACGATAATCTTCGCCGGCCCCCGAATTGAATTCCCACTCTTTAGGTTCTGTTTCCCAGCCCTTGGGTACATTCAAAACAGCCTTTCCGCGAATACTCTGCAAAAACGTATTTTTCCCGATGATCGCGTCAGGATGACCGCCGTACTCACTCTTTGATTTTCCTTTTTCAAATTGTGCAGCGATCCTCCAGTAAGCAATTTCTTTATTCGAATTCCGAATGATGAGAGGTGCGGAAGTCACGGGAAGAATATGACGCCCCGACTCAGAGTCCCGCTCCAGAACGATCCTGCTGCCCCAGACATCGGTCGCATACACGTCTTCTCCCAGATAAATCCGCTCTTCTGTCGGCTCATGATTCCAGACGAACATGATCGCTTCCTCATCTCTGATAAACACATGATTTGTGCTTTTACCTGGCAGATTGAAGGCACCAAGATATTTTGCTCCCTGCAGTGCCAGCGCCACTGTCCGCCAGGGAAGAAACAACAGCGTCGGGGAACCATTTTCATTCAGGAGACCATGTTGTTCATTAAAGATCGAGGAAGCAAAGATTCCGTCTGCACCCATATATTTTGCAGTCACCATGCGTTTTGCCAGATCAACGCCCCGCACTTCTGGTAAGTAACTATCCTTCGGAAGCGGCGTGAGTGTCACCCAGAGCGGCCTGGTTCCCTGCGATGCCTTGGAGATCTGCAGGTACTGTGCCAGCTCCGCGGGGGACAAGCGATCTCCACTGCTGACAGACAAAAAAGTGTGTCCCGGGCTCTTTGCAGGCAGCGGGGTTTTCCAGTCCCAACGAATTCCGACATGAGTATCACGGCCAATTAAGTCGAGTTGGGTTTTGACTTTTTTCAGAGTTTCATTCAGGTTCTGCATGCCAATAAAACTCGGATCGTCATCATCACCCAGCTGCCAGTAATTGACCAGCGATGTGTAACGGGCAAATACTTCTTCCAGCGAAGGCGACCAGAAACTGGCAGGCATTGTAAAAATACCGCTGACTCCGAGCCAGTCTTTTGCAAATTGAGACCGCAAATCTTTGGGAGGATGATTCAATAATCCGATGGGAGTGATTCCCCTGTTGGAGCATTGATCCAGCATTTCCGCGATCCGGCTGGGTCGCTGAAGATCCTCTGACCCCATTACACTCCACAGAGGAAATTTGATCCAGTTAATTCCCGCCTGTGCGGCAATATCCGGCAGTTCCTTGAGCGGCAACTGAATATTATCCTCAGAGATCGTCCAGCCAAACTCCCCCCGCGGTCGGGGCACCACCAGATCGATGACCGCAAATGATGTTTTTTTTGCCAGAATCGATTTCTGATCGCGTACCAGTTTCGACCTGACTTCATAGAAACCATATTCCATCGGTTTCAGACGCCAGACTTCAGTGTGCTTATTCCCTTCCAGCAGGCGGCTGTCTGTGTCACCTTTGATATCTTCCGGGTTCGACATCAGGCCCAGCGATGACTCAGCCACTTTTTGATCCATGCTGTCCACTAATTCCAGATCAAGCTGGTACCTATTCTTTGGATTCAGCCCGCTGATACGGCTACTGACTCGAATCTCCGCTGAATGATCGACAAAATGACGATGATAATTATTCAGCAGATCAAGCTGAGGCAAACTGCCTATCCAGAGATCATCAAACCAGATATCGCCTGAAATATCTTTCTGCTTGTTGTGAGCCACATGGCAACCAATGACGACAAACCGAACGTTAGGTTTCGGCGTCATCGGACCAATGGTTACTTCCGCCCAGCCTTGATGGGTCCCGGTCACCGGCTGACTCACAAATTTTTGAATGCGCTGGCGTTTGTGGTCCAGGAAGGAAATCGAAATCAGAGCCGCGTCATTTATTAAATGCTGTGTCTTGATGAAACCCCGAAACAAATAGGCGTGGTCGGCATCAATTTTCTCAGGAGGGGAATAAACGGTTGCATGTCCGCCGTTCACTGAAAAATGCAGGCTTTGCTGTCCGGTACGCCCCATCTTTCGATCAATGCTCACATCCACGTATTGGGGATATCCCGGTCCTTTGCGGCGAGACCAGTCATCCGGCTGATCATCAAAATCCAGATCCTCTTTCGTTTCAAACGAATAGGTCAAAACGGGGACCGTATCTTCCACCATGTTCCCCTCGACGGGTAAACCGAACAGTAATGCAAGGTAGCAGGTTACAAGCGATGACAGTATCATGGACGTTTCCTGAGAATGAATATTCCTCTATCTAAAGATCGTCCGTTTTTTGATCGAATCTCAATCTGGAACCGGCTGAAAAACCCTGTTTTTCCAATCCTTCCTATGAACCAGAGGATTTCATTCTCTTTTAACAGACGGTTAGATAAACTTTGCCAGTTGACCTGATTGTCGCAATTAGTCCACTCGGTTAAACTGGCAATCAGAAATGGCTCAAAAAGGAAAAGAATGTCACGACCTAAACTCGCAGTTGCCACCCGTAGCTTTGGCATGCCGATCAAACGGGCAATCAAGACAGCATCCCAGATCGGAGCGCGAGGGGTGCAACTGGATGTTCAGAACGAGGTGACACCCACTTCGTTCGGGGCCTCCGGTGATCGTCATTTCAGAAAACTTCTGGAAGAATTTAACCTCTCGACCACCTCTATGCGGCTGCCATCCCGGCACGCACTTACCGAACCGGAATTCCTCGATCAAAGAGTCGCTACCATTAAATCGGCCCTGGAATTTGCCTGGCGGTTACGGGGACCATTATTAATCATTCATCCGGGAACCATTCAGACTGAAGAAGGAGGAAACTTCTCCCTCGTCTGTGAAGTGCTGAATGATCTGGCACGGTTTGCTTCCCACATTGGTACGGATTTATGCGTCGCCTGTGAAAATAATTCCCCCACGGTCATCCGCCAACTGGTTTCAGAAGTCCGTAACGGACAGATTGGGGTCGAGTTCGATACCGCGGAAATGATTTTCAATAATCATCATCCCGAGAAATCCATTCGAGAACTGCACACCGCGATCAAATCATATCGCCTGCGGGACGCGATTCGGGAAATGGATAAAGGAGGCGTTGAAGTTCCGCTGGGACAGGGGATGGTCCTGTGGGATCAATTTCTGCCTCTGATTTCGGAAACCGGTTATCAAGGCTGGCTCACCATCGATCGCACACAAGGTGATCAGCGGCTCGAAGATTGTCGCCGCGCGATTACCTATCTGGAATCGATTCTGTTTTAATCTCTAACGTCAAGCATTGATCCAAAGCAAGCCTATGTCACTTCTGGAACCCGAAATTCTGTCAGTCACGGAAACCACTCGTCAGATTAAAAATCTGGTCGAAGCAAACTTTCCGTACGCATGGGTGGTCGGTGAAATATCCAACTGCACCATGGCCAGTTCCGGCCATGTCTACCTGACCCTGAAAGACGATGCCGCCCCCTCAAAGAACGCTCGCGTGTCTGTGTC
>CAXBFD010000117.1:0-18742 GCA_963974925.1 uncultured bacterium
CGCTGCTTCGACATCTTTCAGATTCGAGACAGCGCCGCGCAAAACGTGGCGGCACTGGATGACCTGCGCAATTTTCTGGGCTACGATGTGCGCGGCGCTGTCTCGAATCTGAAAGATGTCGAAGCAGCGATTACCCGCCATTATTCGGAGCATCAGGACAGCATCGAAGATGTGATCGGAGCGATGGAAGATGAGCTGGGCGAGGATACCAGCAAAAACGTTTACGATCTTTCTTCGTCTGAAGAAATCGCCGATGCGGCTCCGATTCGTAAATTGCTGAATATGGTGATGTTGCTGGCCATCAAAGACAAAGCCAGTGACATCCATCTGGAACCCTTCGAAGATGAATTCAAAATTCGCGTTCGCGCGGATGGTGTGCTGTATGAAATGGTCCCTCCGCCGCGCCACCTGGCGAATGCCATCGTGTCGCGTGTGAAAATTATGGCCGACCTCGATATCGCGGAAAGACGCTTGCCTCAGGACGGTCGTATTGAATTGAACGTCGCAGGCAACCCGGTCGACTTGCGCGTAAGTGTGCTGCCGACTCTGTTTGGCGAAGCCGTCGTTATGCGAATTCTTGACCGAACCGTGGTGCAGCTGGACCTGAATAAAATCGGGATGGACCCGGTAACGCTTTCGCGATTCCGGGAAATGATTCATCGCCCTAACGGAATTGTGCTGGTCACCGGACCAACGGGTAGTGGCAAAACAACGACTTTGTATTCCGCCTTGAATGAACTGAACGTGATCGAAGAAAAAATCATCACGACCGAAGATCCGATTGAGTACGATATCGACGGGCTGATTCAGGTTCCGGTGAATCCTGATATTCAAGTGACATTCGCTTCGGTATTACGGGCGATTTTGCGTCATGATCCCGACCAGATTCTGATTGGCGAAATTCGCGACTTTGAGACAGCGGAAATTGCCGTCCAGAGTGCGCTGACCGGGCACCTTGTATTCAGCACGCTGCACACAAACGACGCTCCTTCGGCGATCACTCGTTTGCGTGATATGGATATTCCTAAATTCCTGATCACCGCGACCGTGGAGGCCATTCTGGCACAACGTCTGGTACGTACGATCTGCAAGGAATGTCGCACCGAATTTGAACCCAGTGATGAACTGCTGCTGGAACTGCAGCTACCGATTGAACAGGCCCGGCAATACAGTTTCTATTATGGAAAAGGCTGTGCCACCTGTAACAACTCCGGCTATAAAGGCCGAACCGGACTTTATGAATTAATGGATGTGAGCGATGAAGTCCGCGATTTGATTACCGCTGATGCGTCGACGGATGACATTCGAAATGTGGCCCGCAGCCAGGGGATGACCACCCTGCGCGAAGCAGGTCTGAAATTGATTTTTGACGGCGTCACCACGATCGACGAAGTCGTTCGCGAAACGGTGATGGAAGATATTGAATAATTTCCAGCCATGAGGCTGATACGGAACACCAACCTTTTTAGACGATTTTTGACGGAGTAACGCCATGCCGGTTTATCAATATGAGGCAATGGATAATACAGGGCTCGAGGTAAAAGACACCATCGAGGCCACTTCTGAAGCAGAGGCCCAGACTCTCATTAAAGAGAAGGGCTTTTTCGTAACGAAAATCGCCGAAAAAGGCCGCGGCAAAAAACCGAAAAAAGGCGCCCCCGGCAAAGGAGGCGGCGGTGCCAAGAAAGCCAGCCCGAAAAAAGGGGGCTTCTCCATTGGTGGCGTTCGTCCGAAACAGCTGTGTACATTCACGCGACAGCTTTCCACGTTGCAGGATGCCGGCTTGCCGATTTTAAGAAGTCTGCGTATTCTCGAAGCACAGGCAAAACCGGGGCCGCTCAAAGCATCCTTGGATGGCGTCATCGAAGATATTGAATCGGGTAATACCCTTTCGGAAGCGATGGCCAAGCAGCCCAAGTGTTTTGATAACCTGTACGTCAACATGGTGAAAGCGGGCGAGGCTGGCGGTGCTTTGGAAGTCATTCTGCAACGACTGGCGGAATTCAAAGAGCGTGCTCAGAGTTTGAAGAAGAAGGTGCAGGGGGCCATGATTTACCCCGTGGCGGTGATCACCGTAGCCGGTTTGATCGTCGGCTTCATCATGTACTGGATTATTCCCAAGTTCAAAAAGATCTTCCTCGATTTCGGCACCGAACTGCCGGGCATTACGCTGATGCTGATGGCGATCAGTGATATTGTGGTCTCTTACTTTTATCTTTTCCCGGCCATTCCGCTGGCGTTCTGGATCTTTCTCAAGATTGTCAGGAAGAACAAGAAAGGGGCGTTCGTGGTCGACTGGATCTCCCTGCGCATACCGTTACTGGGGAAAATCATCAGTAAGTCGGTGACCGCGCGAACGTGCCGTACCCTGGGAACATTAATTGCATCCGGGGTGCCGATTCTCGAAGCAATTATTATCGCCCGCGATACCGCCGGAAATATGGTGTTTCAAAAAGCGTTCGACACGATTTACGGAGCGATCCGCGAAGGGGAAACGATGGCGGTCCCACTGCGGGAAGCGCGGATTGTGGACGACATCGTTGTGAACATGGTAGACGTCGGTGAAGAGACCGGTGCCCTCGATAACATGCTTTACAAGGTGGCCGACGTGTACGACGAAGAAGTTTCGGTGCTGGTGGACGCCCTCGTGAGTCTGCTCGAACCGTTAATGGTGATCATTCTCGGTCTGATCGTGGGATTCATCGTGATCGCGCTGTTCATGCCTTTGATCAAACTGCTCAACGACCTTTCGTAGTATTTTGGATGGGTGTTGCAAAATAATACAGTT
The DNA here is from genome assembly GCA_963974925.1 of uncultured bacterium. GTDB lineage: Bacteria > Planctomycetota > Planctomycetia > Planctomycetales > Planctomycetaceae > Gimesia. The sequence continues at coordinate 2,789 of CAXBFD010000117.1, forward strand.
TTTTCCTACAAATGGAAGTGACGCGTCGAAGTTGGAAAAGATGTAAGAGTTATATTGTAAAAGAGTTACGGCTATTTTGTCTTTCTGGTACAAAAATTGCCCCTATAATCAAACAGGAAACTCTCGACTGATTTTACTCTCGAAAGGAATCGACGAGGGTTTTCGAATCTCAAACAGTTGTTCTGAAAAGAGTTAGGAGTTAGCAATGAAACGTCGGTCGCCAAATACCCTTACGGCGTCACAGCAAGGCAGGCGTGCGTTCACCCTGATCGAACTCATGATCGCGATCGTGATCATCCTGATTCTGCTCGGCCTGCTCATTCCTGCCATCGGTGCGGTTCGCCTTGCCGCCCAAAGGGCGCAGGTTCGCACAGAAATATCCGGCCTGGAAGCAGCGATCACCGCATTCCATGCCGATTTCGGCATGGACCCTCCCAGCGGGATTGTATTGTATGAAGACGCATCAGGATGGAACACTGACCAGCGCAGTAAAGGCCTGATGAAACAGCTATGGCCGTCATACGACTTTGCCTCAAGGGATATTAATGGCAATGGTACAGGGGGTGAAGAAATCGAGTTGAATGCGGGAGAGTGTCTCGTGTTCTTTTTAGGCGGGGTCTGGGATACGACAAGGAAGACGCCGAACGGATTCTCGAAAAACCCAGCCAATCCCTTTTCGTTCGCCAATGCCGGTACGAATCGTCAAGGGCCTTATTTTGAATTTGATATCAGTCGATTCACTGATACCGATGGTGACGATGTTCCAGAATATCTGGACACCTTTCCCAGCCAGCAATTACCTTATCTCTATTTCAGCAGTTATGGCGGTCGGGGTTACCGCGATTCAGACCTGCCAGCGGCTCTCGGCTTTACCAGTATCTATCGTCAGGGCAATCCTTCGCTTGCACCCGCGGCCACGGACCCGCCGTTCAAGCCAAAATCGTATCAGATTATTTCTCCCGGTGCTGACTCTCAGTATGGGACTGGTGGCAATTACGATACCACGAAGAATTTCCCTGCCGACCGAACGGTCGAAGCGGATAACGTGACCAATTTTGTCAGTGGTTCCCTGAAGTAATCGGTGTTTTGTTTTCATGAAGTCAGGTTTCAACATGCGACGTTTAGTGAATCATCAATCTGTTCGATCGAGGCGTAGCGGTTTTACGATCGTGGAACTGTTGATGGTGGTTGGCATCCTGCTGTTTTTAATTGCGACGTCCGCGTTTGTGGTCCGCAATATCGGAAACAAAGCGCGCGAAAAAGCAACCCTGGCTACCATTGTCAAAATTAATGGAATGCTGAATCAGCGGATTCAGGCCTTTCAGAGATATTTGGATTCAAGCCGATCCACCAAGGACCTTCAGCAACAGGTGAATCTGAATTACGCCTTGTTTTCGGATCCGATGAAGGCCACTTACTTGGGGAAAAAGGCGACGGTGATTTCCCGTCCCGTCATGGAGATCCTGGCCAGGAAAGACCTTTTCCGCCAAAACTTTCCACAGTATATCGGTGACAGTTCTGATGTGACTGCAAAGATGAATGCGCTGCCCGGCGTGAGCGGAGCCGCGGGAAGTGAACTGACTTCCGATGGCGGGCTCAGTATCAGTTCAGAATATCTTTATTACGTTTTAACACAGTATGATGCCTTTGGGGCTGCTGCAGCCGGAGAAGATGCTTTTAATGCCTCTGAGGTCGCTGATACAGACGGCGATGGTCTTAAAGAATTTGTCGATGGCTGGGGGCGGCCGTTGCGGTTTTATCGCTGGCCCACGCGTCTGTTTAAACCCAATGGTTCCTCTGACCATAGCGGCATTGACCGCACTACCGCCAGTATCTTCTTCAGCGGACTGCCTGCGCAGCCTGCTTTGAACGAAATTGACCCGCTGAATATCGATCCGGATGATCCACTGGGCCGCATCCAGCATGAGGATGACCGGTTGGGAGGCCTGTTTCTGCTTTTGTTTGATTCCTCAACAAGTTATGCCAGCTATAAATACGGGACGATGAATACATTCTGGATGCCGCTGGTTGTTTCCGCCGGAGAAGATGGCATTCTGGGGCTCTATGAGCCTTTCAACACGGCCAGTAATGGCGTGTTGGCCTATCCGATCTTGCCCACAGTCGAAGGCGTGTTTGACAACATCACCAATCACAATCAACGAGCCGGAGGAAGGTAACCTTGATGCGAACCTTTCATAAGGACAACCTGTTACCGCTCAGACTGACTCGGAAGATACGTTCTTCGGTTTCAGCCCGCTCGGCTTTCACGCTGGTAGAAATATTGGTGGTGATTTCCATTCTGGCAATCCTGACCGTGATGACAATCACCTCCATAAACTTCGCACTCACCAGCGATCTGACTCGAGGCGCCTCGCGCCAGGTTCAGTCTTATCTGGCAGGAGCCCGTGATCGCGCCATTTACGCCAAGGCACCTCGCGGCGTTCGTTTCCTGCTGGATCCGACGAATCCGTCCGTGGTCACCAGCATGATTTATATTGCTCCCAGCCCCTATTGGCAGCAGGGCATTATTCGTCTGGAACGGACCGATGCCGGCGCGGATGGGACCGCCGATTCCCCCGAAGTCTATTATGTTCGCGGCGACGGGACCGACTGGGTCAATTTGGCTTCACGCAACTTGATCAAAAATGGCAGCCGCATCAAAATTCCCGGTGACGACAGCGGCACCTGGTATGTAATTGACAAAGATGGTTCCGGAGTTTCAGGCAGCACTGAATTATTACGGTTGACGACTCCCTATCGAGATCCGGGGACGTCTGCTCCCGATAAAGTCATCGCGTTTACTCCCGGCAGTGGCCCTTCGACTTATCTGCTGGAACTGCCGCCGGTGATTCTTTCCGGAGAAGAGCCGACCCTGTTACCAAACGGAACCGCAATCGACCTCGACCGTTCCTTTCTCCCGGCAAGCTGGCGCCCGCCGACGAATGCAGCGCATGTTTCCAGAGGAGATGATGGTCAGCCAGGCAAAGCCGGGGTCGATGATGACACCAGCGGCGGCGCCGATGATAACAACGAACTGTTATGGCCGGGGACCGATGATTACCGCATTTATTCCAGCCAGCTGGATCTGATGTTTTCTCCCCGAGGTTCTGTGCTGGGCAGCGAAGCCAGCACGGGAAAAATTCATTTCGTGATCGACACGCTCGAGAATATTCAGTCCTCGTGGCTGAGAACAACCCCTTACGTAGTCGGAGACCGTATCCTGTTTCCTGCACGACAGGGATACTCGTTTGCCCCCTATGACAGGACTTATATTTGTACGACCGCAGGGACCAGCGGCGGTGATCCAACGGTATTTTTAAGTTCCAGCTCTACCTCTCCTGGTACGCGTGAGGAAGGTGACACTGTTACCGACGGCAGCGTCGTCTGGCGAGTGGAGTTGAATACAACGCCTTCGCTGCTGACGCTGTTTACCCGCACGGGCAGTGTAAACGCTTATACGATGTATTTTGCTCAAGATTATACCATCGTACCACCAGACGTATTTCGATTTGCAGAAACCGGGGAGGCCGCCAAATGAGAAAGCTCCGTATGAAATCCGGTAATACTGCTGTTCGTCGTCTGGCCCAGAGTCGCAGCGGTGCGACCCTGATGGAAGTTCTCATGTCGGTGATGATCATGGGGCTGGGGATTATCCCCTTGGCAACCCTGTTCCCGATTTCGGTCAAACGCAGCGCGCAGGCAACGCAACTGACGAACGCAACGATTTTGCGCTACAATGCGGAAGCAATGCTCGACGCTTTCCCGGACCGTTTACTGCACGACCCGAACAACGATGGCAATCGCGATGAGCATCGCTTCACAAATCGAAAGTACGTCGTTGATCCGCTGGGATATTTTCAAATTGATAATAGTTCCTACCTGGGACGATTTGGTAATGACGGTCAGGGAGGGGCTTTTGGTGTGAAGAGGCACGCGGCCGGCTTCGCTTCTGAACCAACGGCGATGACGCTGGCTTCGGCAAGTTCGGCAACGAAACTCTTTTCTCAGCAGGACAGCTGGCAGCTCCAGTTTGAAGGAATTCCCACGAGCAATACACGCAGTTCTGTCACCTTTGATCCGTCGAGTCCATTGAATGACCTCTCGACGGATATGCTGACCGAAATCAGCCAGAATGCGGCCGCTGGTGCGCCTCGCGGCATTCTGTCACGTCTTGTGATCTTTGATTCCGAAGGCAAAGAAGCGCAAGTGCGTTTTCTGACAGGTGCGATTCCTTCCGCTGATATTACAAGTGGAATCGTGCAGGGTTTTACGAACTTACCTGACAACTCACGTTATGTGGATTCAGGCGGAAACGGTATTGTCTCTAAAGTGCGTTTCGAAATTCAGGAGCAGCGTTATACCTTTCTGCTTTCTGTCAGACACCAGCCTACGCGCGTCGCAGCCGTGGATGTGGTCGTGTTCTATAAACGCGACTTCTCTCCCGAACGGGAAGTCATTCACAGTGTCAGCAATTTTGTGGCCTATAATGTTGGCGATGATGGCCAACCGGGCGTCGCCGGTGTCGATGACAACTCGGACAATAACACTGATGATCGTGCCGAACTGGGCTGGAAAAATTCGGATGATGAGCCCAATGACACATTCACCTTGCATTACAATGACAAAATCAAAGGCGGGCCACTCAATCTTTTAGAGGCTGATGTCAAACCGGCGCTCAAAAAGGGGGGATACATTTTTGATGCCAAAAATGCCCGCTGGTACCGGATTCAAAATTTTGTAGAACTCGACAATCGAACCGCAGAAATTACCCTGGATCGGCCCATTGCCCAGGATATCAGAACCTCCACCGGAAACGCCGCATTCGCTGATGGCGTGATGGTCCGGTCTGATGTCGTCCAGGTTTACGCACTGGGCAATAAACTGGATCCCACACCATAATAAAAAACGTCATGAGCAGACATTATTTCAGAGTACGATTTAAAACCAATTCTGGTCTAGAGAAGTAAACATGTTAAAAACACCCGTCAATCGAATGCTGCAGTCTCGCCCGCAAACGGAACCACGTTCGTTGCGCGCTGCCGGCGGGTTTACGCTTGTGGAAATGATTGTTTCCGTGGCGCTGGTGCTGTTAATGATGGTGATGTTTGCCGAGATTTTTCAGATCGCCTCCAGTTCCATCTCCCTGCAGCGCGGGCTCTCCGAAAATGATCAGCGCGCCCGCATGTTAACCACCCTGCTGCAGTCCGATTTGAATAAACGGTCATTTCAGAATTTAGTGCCTCTCACCCACAGCGAGCTGTTAACAGTACCACCACCGAAAAGCAGTGACTTCACAGCTCGACGTGGTTACTTCATGATTTCCGAAAATGATCCTGCAAACGATACCGACGATTCTATTCAATTCACCGTTGATGCCACGATCACGACCAAACTGCTGGATACGACACCCTATTTCGGGAGGGCCTTCATCCTGGGAAGCGATATTTTAACGCACCCCAATCAGCCCGAGACCGACGATGCAAAAATCCAGCCAGACTCCACGTCAGTCTCGCCGTATGCGGAAGTCTGTTATTTCATGCGGGGCGGGAATTTATATCGGCGGACGTTATTGATCCGCAAGCCGCTCGATCTGGAAACCACCACGTCGTCGCAACCGTCCACGTCACAAAATGCGGGAGGCCTTCCGTTTTTTGATCCGGCAACGCCTGATCCGAATAAGTATGCAACAAACACTTGGGGCAATTACTCGGGCAACTTCTGGACGGATTTTGATTTTTCCGCGTACCGCTTTGGCAGTCCGACACCTTACGCTCATTTTCATGATGTCTCGTCTCTTGAAAACGATAATCCATTGGCGCTTTTTCCATTGTCGCGTCCCAATTATCGTTTTGGCTTTAACCATGCCACCGGGCTGCCTCGTGAGTATGTAAACGATAGTAGCAGCGTAGGTCAGTATATTGGTCGTTTTACCCATCAGGAAACATCGGATCCGGATTTCCAGTATCCGCAGGCGAATTCCACAGCCGGGGGCATCAATCCCATGAACCCCTCTTCTACCTCGCTGGTCTTTGATAATAACAGAAATGTTGTCACCCAGTATGAAAACGGCCTGAGACGCGCAGAAGATCTGGTACTGTCGAACGTGGTTTCGTTTGATATCAAGCTGTTTGACGAAGCGGCAAGCCAGTTTGTTGATATCGGCGGCAGTGCTGCCATCGATTTTCAAACCAGTGCCACGCCCGCTTACAGAAATAATAATCCCAACTCGACATTCGCCACGAATATCTTTGACACGTGGCACCTTCAACATGATATCGATAATGCGGACTCAGACGGCGATTATACGACAGGTGAAGATGCGCCTCCTTTCAGACCAGAGTTTAGTCCTAATAATCCAAAACCGTTACGCGCAATTCAGATTACCATTCGATACAGAGATGTCTCATCAGGTCAGTTACGACAGATGACAATACTTCAACCGTTACGGCATCTGGTTGAAGACTAATAGAGAGTATGAAGCAGAAACAATTTTTCCCAGTGCCGGTCCGGGTCACGGTCATATGACACTTCGGGAGGTTTTGAAATGAAATCCATTTCGATGAAACAGACAAATCAGACAGACAGGCACTATTCCCCGGCTCACGGCACACGCCGCGGGTCCACGTTACTGGTCGTGATTGGCTTACTGGCAATTCTGGCCTTGATGGGCGTTCTCTTTTACACCTTCTCCGCACAGGAACGTTCCAGCGCAGAAAACTTTGCCGAAGCCGCCGTCAACGAAGCCGACCCCGGCCTGCAGGCCGACGTGTTGTTTAACTTCGGGCTCGAACAGTTAATCAAAGGACCAGATTATAATCGCAAAAATAGCGCCCTTTGGGGCGGCGACTATCCCCGCCATTCAATGATCTACAATATGCTGGGGAGTGACCTGATTCCATTTAATGGCCAGGGAGTAAATGTAGTTCTTGATGGTTCGAATAATCTTGATGTGGATCAGGACTACAATGGTACCCCTGACGTAAATGCAACACTGGTGCAGGCAAATACATCCCCCGTTGCCCATGGTGGTGTAGCTGGCGCGAAGTCCCACATTAGCAACCTGCCAACTCCTGATGTCGATTATACTTCACCAGACATCAACTCTATGTTCCTGGCGTTCAAAGGTTATGTTCCCGGCCCCAGCTGGCCCGGAGATCCTACAGATATACATCGTGTGATTATCCCCTCATTTCATCGCCCTCAATACATGAGAATAGGCGGAAGTCCTATTACAGATCCCTATAATAACGCAGCAGCTGCGACACGGGTACTGCGGCCGCACAATGATCATCATTTTATTCACCGTGAAGGTGTTGGGGCCGATTCCGGATCTTCGCGATACAGTACCAACGTCTTTGACAATTCCGGTTACACGAACCGTGGCGCGCTGGGTATCTGGACCGGTCATGGCGATACGGAATATTCGCTCGACGTTGATAACGATGGTGACACGATCCCTGAAGGGGTCTGGCTGGATCTGGACTTTCCCCCGATTGAGGATCCTCAGAATCCGGGTCAGTACATCATTCCCATGTTTTCCTTTACGGTGTACGACGCCGATGGTTTGATCAATCTGAATACGGCCGGCAATATGCGGCAGCCGAACGAGATTGATTTAAACTACGCACCAGGGGGAACATTCGGGAACAATACGTCAGGCAGTGGTCCAAACCCGTTTCTGTTTTTATCCCGTTCGAATCAGGGGCTCTCCTCACCCGGTGAAATCAATCCGCAATGGGCTTTGACGGCGGTTCCGCCGAGTCCCGCAGGAACCTTTCTTGATCAGCATCGGATGTTTTTTGGCGCACCGCCGGCACCGTCAGCCTGGGCTGAACTTTCCAACATGGAATACTTTTTCCTGAATTATGGACGGGCGCAATATACGCCAGGAGCGACTCTCGCCAATGGAACCAAAACGGATATCCAGGATCTTTACCCTGGCCGCTGGGGCGAGCCGGGTAAACTCTACGAAGCACAGAGAAACAGTTCCAGCGATAATATTTATGTCGTGGACGCGAGCGGACTTTCCTTCCCCCGCGCCGGTCAGACGCTCGTTGATGATAATGCCGACCGTTATGAAGGCAGCAATCGGAGTGGCTCACTGCAGGGATCACGTGCCGGAGCGATTTCTTTCAAACATCCGTTGGCTCATAACGGGGCAGGCCGATCCTGGGCACCCGGAGGCAATTACCGCCGTACAAACCTGTATGCTTCAACAGGGGGGCCCGCAACGTGGCCTTACTATATGGATTATGAAATTGCTGGGCCTTCGTTAACCAACTATCCGGATTCAGTTCGTTGGCCATCCACCCTGTTTTATAATCCCGGCAGCGTGGCTAGTGAGAACTATTTGCTTGATGATTCCGATGAAATAGTCGTCGATATGGAGAAAGTTCAGCGACCCTATGATGAGCCGTTTGGTCCGGAAGAAATGGCGCACCTGCAACTTTCCAATAACGATATTGTGAATTCTGGTGTGACTTCCCGGTTGAGCGCTTTGATGCCGCTTAACTTCGGGACGAACGGAGGCTTAGATCTCGACCGCCGCAAACGATTCACCACCATGAGCTGGGATCGAAAACAGTTTTCAAAACCTGTTTCCGATAATGGAGCGAACTCTAACCTGTTCCCTCCGGCATTTTCCATATCTGCTTTTCGCCCTGAGTTACGTGCTTTATTGGCTGTTGGAACGTCATCAGATCCACAACAGCGAAAATTGAACCTGAACCAATTGCTTGTATTTGAAAATACCGGAACCGGAAGTACGGTCTCGTATCGTCCACTCACACCGCATCCCGGCGAAGACCTGAATGGTAATGGTGTGCTCGATACAGCAGAAGGAGAAGATTTAAACGGGAATAACGTTTTGGATTCTCTCCCTGCCACTCCCGTGATTTCGGCAACCACTGTTTATCCTCCGGTCACACCTCAGCAGCAGGAGTTCTGGGCCCGCTATGATCGTCAGCGGATGGCCCGTGATCTTTATACGCTGCTCTATTCACTAAATAGTAAAAATGCAACTCCTTCTTATATGCCACCAACTGAACCATACCCGGAAGATGAACTCTACCAGATGGCGCAATTTGCAGTGAATGTCGTCGATGCTCTCGATCCGGATAATGTTATGACCCGTTTCGAATTTGACTCCAACTTGGATGACGGCTGGAACTTGGATGACAATCCTTATGATGACACTGATAGTTTGCCTTCAACAAGTGTACGCAGAGTTGTCTGGGGCGTGGAAGCCCAGCAGTTGACACTCAGCGAATTTCTACTGGTGCAGTCTAATGATCAGATGAGCGACTTAGCCGTAACTCAGTTCCCAGACGACAAAACCGATGGCTCAGACAAAGAACGATTTTTCACTGCCATCGAGTTGCGCAACAACAGCCCTTACAGGGTTCCATTCGGGGATAACGGCAAGTGGATGGTGGGACTGGAAGTCGACGGAGCTATGCGGAGTTATGCCGTCCCCAAAAGAAGTTTCGTTGAGCCAGGTGACCTCTTTACCCTGCTGAGTTCAAACGCCGCTGATACGTTCGAAGGGGCCAGCGGTGATCCCTACAGCGAATTTCGAATTGACATGAATGGCAATGGAGATTTTAGCGATGCCGGGGATCGTATCATTCCCGCAGGAAATATCGCCCCTGCTAACAAGATTGATATAGTCAATGATCTGGCAACTACAAATACACTCGTTTCTGTTTTAAATGACAGCCTGGCCGCCAGCGCCGGCGGCCCGGGGAGTTTCCTGTCGTTGGCAGAATCTAACTTGCCTACTGCGACCGAAGTCATAATTAAACTGTATCGCAAAGCACATTTAGGACGTGACACTTATGTAGCTACTGGCGGAGTACCAGTTCCCGATGACGATAATCCCTGGGTTCTGGTAGATGAGATCAGTGTGGACAAAACCACGTTTGATCTCGATACGGATACCGTGGCGGCTGCTACCCCAAAACTTCCTGCTTTACAAAGTAAGGAAAGATCAGAGCCTTTGAATAAACGTACCGGGGAATTAGTTAATAATTCTGCTGGAAATATTCGGAATACTATTGGTCTGCAGAATTCACGAACGACAACGAACTTTTCACTATGGCAACCACACTTTGATCGTGATTTCGCGTCACCAGTAGAATTATTTTCTGTGCCGATTGTCGGACCCGATACACAGATTCCGAACGACGGAAATCTGGGAGCAACGCAGAGTATTACGAATTTAATCACCTTTGCTCTCACCGACAGCAACGGTCAGCAGGCAGGCAGTCAAGTACAGGTTGCAGGGATTAAAAAATTCCTTAGCCTGGAAGGAGTAACTTCGACTGCAGCCCCCACTGCTGATTATAATTACTGGTATCGACTATTCGAGTATGTTGAAGTTCCCACACGGATTCATCGCCAGCTGGCCAATCCGCTCAAAGATTTTCGCGTCCCTGGAAAGCTAAATCTGAACACGATCAGGCACCCATCTGTTCTGGCGGCCTTGATTGATGATATGGGATCGACGAATAATGTACTCGACTCTTCGGCCTACAACACCGATGTCACAAACGCCAACACAATCCCACGATTGTATGATACTGATTCGAATGATACTGACCCAGATACACCGCTTCCAGATCCACCACGCAGGCGCGATTGGTGGGAAGAGTTTATTCTCTCCCGAGATGCCGTTGATCCTGTTGCGGGTATAGCGTTGCCCGGAACACCAGGCTCACGACCTTTTCGCAGCTTCGACTTCTTTGGAGAACCGGCTCGCCCCAGTTCCACTACCAACCGAGATCCGCGTGAAAATACACTGCTGCGATCACTGCCAATTGATTACGATAATTCAGACATGTCAACCAGAGATGATCCCCGACAATTATTTGAAGTCGCGGACCGCACAAACCATACCGATGGTCCTGCTGACTTCCATACGCGTAATCGTATATTGTCGAAAATCATGGGGAACACGACGACCCGCAGTAACACGTTTCTGGTGTTTATGTCGGTGGCGTATTTCGAAGCTTCGGGCGCCGGTTTGACGGCCCATGACGATCTGGTCCAGATTGGCGACCGGGCACATGGCAAAACGGTGCACGATGCAGACTACCGCGGGTTCTTTGTCATCGATCGCTCGCGGGTTGAAGAAGCCTTTGAACCGACGACCGAAAAATTTGATCACTGGAAGAAACTGGTCCGATATCGGCATCTGATTCAGTCCATTCAGGAAGATTAGCCACTGTGATCAAAAGTTACCTGATCAGTACAAAACAGAAATCTGGAATAATGCGTAAATATGTTACAGGAGAGAGGGGGAAAGTCATGTTGCCTTAGTTGCCTACTCTGGTTGCGGGCCGCGAATCTGAGTTTGTGAGGCGAAGACGTTTGAAACGTCTGTTCCTGTAGAAATGATTCGTCAGGGATTCCTCGGGATTCCTGACAAATAGAGCTGTTTTAAAGTTTGTTTTTGATACTTGTCAACAAGTACGATATAATCAGTTTGAACCGTATTTTTAGTGAGGAGAATAACAATGAATACTCGACGAAACAAAAACAGGTTGCCAAAGCGTAAAGGGTTTACGCTGATCGAACTGCTGGTGGTCATCACAATCATCGGCATCCTGGTCTCCCTGACGCTGCCGGCGATCAACGGTGCCCGTGCCGCCGCCCGCAAGGTGACCTGCCTGAATAACATGCGCAACGTCGGCCTGGCCGTGGTCAACTTCTCATCAGGAGCCAACTCTCAGTTGCCGCTGCTGGTGGATCCGAACATTGAAAACGGCTCTGGAAATGGCAATAGAGATTACGACAACCTTTCCTGGTGTACCGCGATTCTGCCCTTCCTGGATCAGGTCGGTTTCCGTCAAAGATGGGATTCGGTCGCCAATACCGCATCTCAAGCAGCAACGACTGACTTTTCAGCAATTACAGAATTGAACAACAATCGTTTTCCTGTGTTTTTGTGTCCCGATGACCAGTTTGGTACCGAGCTGGGGGGATTATCCTACGTCGTCAACGTGGGCTATGTGATGACTAACTACAATGCAACTGATGATACCCTCCACGTAGCAGATATGAATATCATCGGTGGCACAGGTTCTCCTGCCAAATTCGGATCGGGTGTTTTCTGGCGCGGTGGTACTGCTCCTCGGATGTCGCTGGACTTCATTTCTGCCGCTGATGGCATGACACAGACACTCATGCTGTCAGAGAATCTTCAAGCCGGTAACTGGGCCGATCAGGTCACAGGTGGCTTGGGATTTGGTATCAACATGAACGGAGTTTTAACGGCGGTTGCCGCTGATGCAGACACAAGTGATGATCTGTTCCTTCCATCGTCATTTGATTTAGGCAATGGACGAATTGGTGATAATCTGTCCGCCGCTAAGAGAGGCGCCTGGCGTCCCAGCTCCAACCATCCGAGTGGTGCCGTGAACGTGATCTTCTGCGATGGCAGTGGAAAGTCTCTGACACCACAGATGGATTCTGGCGTTTATGCCCGCCTGCTGACTCCCGCCGGTATGCGACATGGTCAACTTGTTGTAGACGGAACTGCTTACTAATCTGAAGCAGCGACAGCAACCAGAGTTTTGAGTGATTGTTCTCAAAGCGGTTCAAACTTACTAACACCAGGGATCGAAAGGTCTCTGGTGTTTTTTTATGGTTGCGAATAGAATGTGTATGCATATACACTTTTTGCGCGGGTGCCGAGATCCTAAGCTTTGCTATAGGAAAAGAAGATGCCGTGCAGCCGTGGTGCGGGAGACGTAACTCTGCATAACGTCTCTTGACGTATCACCGGTAAATCGGATAAGGAATGTTATACAATTTGCAAACGAAAGGGAGGGTCGCATTGCGCCCGGCATCGGCCGATGGCAGTGGTCTCTTCGAGCCTCGGTGAGGCAGAGAAATAAGCGAGCTGCAACTTGACTGCCAACGGATGAGCGGCCATAGTCAATGTACAAACAGATGTGAGAGTTAAGTCGGAATTAACCTCTTCACGAGTCACTAAATATCATCATAACATCTCAGGATAAAATCATGTTCGACCCCTTATCAGGGCAGATGCCGACTCAGGCAAATCAGCGTGCCAGAAATTATTCACAACAGCGTCAGATGGGGATTGGCGATCTCCTGTTGGACAATCGGATCATCTTTCTGGACAGCGTGATCAATGATGCCAGTGCGAATTTAATCGTGATGAAGCTGCTGTATCTGCAGTCGGAAAATCGGCACCAGGACATTCATCTATACGTCAACTCTCCCGGCGGTTCCGTGACGTCCACGATGGCCATTTATGACACGATGCAGTTCATCGAATGTCATGTGGCGACATATTGCGTGGGTCTGTCAGCCAGTGGCGGCGCGATTCTGGTAGCCGGGGGACATAAAGGCAAACGCTATATTTTACCGCACGCCAAAATGATGATCCATCAGCCCTACGGCGAAGTGGGGGGGCAGGTCTCGGACATCGAGATTCAGGCCAAAGACATTCTGGATACGCGCGAAGTTTTGAATCATATCCTGGCACAGCATACCGGTCAGACGATTGAGCGAATCGCCCTGGATACCTCCCGCGATCGCTTCCTGACGTCAAAAGAATCAGTCGAGTACGGGCTGGTAGATGAGATTCTGGTTCGTGATAAAAAAGAGCCGGACAAAGAACTGAAGAAATAAGAAGTAAAAAATTAAGTCGGCAGAGACGCTGTCGAATGATTATCAACCATCAAATTTATCATCAATTGAAGTGAGAGTTATATGACGGTCCTTACTCCTTATGTGATCGAAAAAAATGGTCGCGACGAGCGCGCCATGGATATTTACAGTCGTCTGCTGCAGGACCGAATCGTAATGATGGGCTCGCAGGTGAATGATCAGGTGGCGCAAAGCCTGGTCGCCCAGATGCTGTTTCTGCAGTTTGATGACCCGGAAGCGGACATCCATTTTTACATCAATTCTCCCGGCGGTTCGGTGACCGCGGGAATGGCCATCTATGACACGATGCAATACATCTCGTGCGATGTCGCCACCTATTGCATCGGGCAGGCTGCCAGCATGGGCGCGCTGCTGTTGACGGCGGGTGCTCCGGGCAAACGGAACGCGTTACCCAACAGCCGGATCATGATTCACCAGCCATTAGCGGGGATGCAGGGGACGGCAACGGACCTGGAAATTCATGCCAAAGAAGTATTGAAAATGAAGCGGCGGCTGAATGAAATTCTGCTGCATCATACCGGTCAGACGCTGGAGAAAATCGAGCAGGATACAGACCGCGATAATTTCATGGACGCTGCGGAAGCAAAGTCGTACGGTTTGATTGATAACGTCCTGGATCATTTTGAAACGCCTCTCAATAAAGAGAAAACTTAATTTAGACTATCAGGAGGGCAGGAGAGGATTCTCCTGCTGAAGTTGATTTCCGATGAAGCAAACTTTTTCGACATGGATGTCGTTATTGTTGATTCTCACTCTTTGCGGGTGTGGAGGCCGTGGAAATTCCGACCTGCTGGAAGCCCGGCTGCGTGAGCAGGAAGACAGTATCTTTGCCTTGCAGCGAGATCTGAAAGACTCGCGGCAGGCATTGCAGTCTGCGCAGCACCAGTCGGAAGCGATGCAGAAACAGATCGCCAAAGCCTCCAATGGAACCATGCTCCCCGAGCAGACACAGGCGCTCTACAAGGTGACCGGCGTCAAAGTCAACAACCTGCTCACGGGGGGGGTCGACCTGGATAATCAGCAGGGAGATGAACTCTGGACCACGCTGGTCACTCCCGTTGACGTGGATGGAGAAGCCGTCAAACTTCCGGCCGACATGGAACTCGAACTGGTCGATCTGAGTCAGACGGGAGACAATCGCAGAGTCGGCATCTGGAGCTTTAAGAGCGAAGAAGTCCGCTCGCACTGGTACTCCGGTTTTGCCGGTTCCGGATTTCGATTTGAACTTCCCTGGCAGCGACAGCCGGCCAACGAAGAGCTGACACTCGTGGTACGCATGAAGTCGCAGGATGGTCGCAGCTTCAATACGACCGCACCACTGAAAATCGCTCGCATCGAAAACCCTTCGGCGATTCAAGCCGTTTCGAGATCGCGATTGACGCCTGCGGAACCCGCGCGAATCTCGTTTGAAGAACAGCCTGAAATGGCCACCGAAGCAATTGAGAATCCTTTCAAGTCGGTTCCCGCTGATCCGGGGCCGCAGGATGCAGCCGATGATTCTCCGTTTCGCGTCATCAATTAACGACGACCGACGACGAAGACAGCAGAGCAAAAAAAGGCTCTCACGGTGAACATCACCGGAGAGCCTGATTTTATTTACGGGCTTCGCTGCGGAAACAGACTGGTTATTTTTTCTGTCCGACAGTGTGCGCTTTTGCCATCGCGTCTTCCGCCGCCTGGATTCGTCCGCAGCGCTGGCAGATCACGGAGAGCTGGATGAAGGAAAAATTATCGTCCGGTTCGAGCTCTGTGACTTTGGTTGCGTAAGCGACGGCCTCGTCGAACAGACCCAGCTTCTGGTGGTAAACCGCCAGAGCGGAGAGCGCCAGAACGTAGTTCTCATCGAGGGCCAATGCCTCTTTCAACTTCTCAACGGCTTTTTCAATATCGCCACCGTCGTAGATTTTGACTGCTTCGTCGTACAGATTTGCGGGAGTACTCATCCTCTTGCTCTCTCTTGTGTCTAAAAATGTTCGGTTGAATTCTGAGGATATTATACAGACAGTACTGTCGTGATGACAGGGATTCTATAACATCTCTAACTGGATTATAGTCCCTCGGGACGATTTCCAAACGGCTGTTTTCAGATCAGATTCTGAATTCGTTGCGTGTCTCTATGATACTTGACGAATCGCCGGGAATCATAGGCAAACCGCTTCGGTTCCTGTAGAATTTGAGAACTTAACTCAATCTCCTGTTTTGCATGGTTTGTTGAAAGTGGGATGTGCCTCCTATCAATTTCACGAAACAAAA
>CAXBFD010000118.1:0-18599 GCA_963974925.1 uncultured bacterium
GTTTTTCCACGGACATGCCGGTGAACTGATCAAATTCAATTCGAAACTGCTGCGGAACCAGCGCGATCAGTAACTCGTATGTTTTTTCCAGACCGTAGCGATACACCATCTGGATGCCGTCTGCGTTTTCCTGTTTCAGGAGATCGTGAACGGCCTCGCGCACCACTTTTCGCAAAAACGTATCACTGGTCCCCTGCTCCAGTAATCCAAAATGAGGATCGAGCCGGGCACTCACCGCGTGACTGCGGAGGATCGAGGTGCAAAACGAGTGAATGGTACTGATTCGTGCCGAGTCGAGTCCCCGAATCACCGTCTGCCAGTGACCGACTTCTTCCACGGGACAATTGCGCAACTGTGAGAGACAGGTTTCGCGGATTCGATCCCGCATTTCGCGGGCCGCCCGTTCCGTGAACGTAATCGCCACGATATGACTGAGTCGGTCGGGCGGCGTGCCCGGCTCGATCAGCTTCAAAAACCGCTGTGTCAGAACAAAGGTTTTTCCACAACCCGCACCGGCAGACAGCGCAATGGAAACCTCACGCCGATTGATAGCGGCAGCC
Organism: uncultured bacterium; assembly: GCA_963974925.1. Lineage (GTDB taxonomy): Bacteria > Planctomycetota > Planctomycetia > Planctomycetales > Planctomycetaceae > Gimesia. The sequence continues at coordinate 561 of CAXBFD010000118.1, forward strand.
TGCTGGTCTGTGTATGTCGTCTTAGTCGCCATGATAAATCGTTACTTTGATCCGGATGTTTCTTCAGAAGATTCCTGCTCTGATTGTGAATACTGCAGCAAGTCGACATACTTGCCCAGGGACTGTTGATAGCTTTCCACCTGAGAGAAGCGGCAGACAGATTGAAACGCCGCATCGAGATGGGCAAGGTTCTTATCCATCTGCACCGGGAAAATCCCATTGCGAATCAACTCTGCCAGATGCGGCACCAGACCTTCCATTGTGGTTTCCAGCAACTCCAGATCCTCACCCGAAATCGGTTCCACCAGTTGTCTACGGGACCGTAAAGGCATCACGAAACCGGTTTCCTGAACCTTCCAGTAACCCAGGTGAAACGGTTCCGCATCGGCGTCAATCATTTCCAGTCTTCTGGCTGCAATCAGATACAGGGCAAGCTGGATTTTTTTTCCCGCACGCATTTCCGTTGCGGAAGGGAGCGCTCGACCTGTTTTGTAATCGATGATGTTAAAATATTTCTGGCCGTTCACCGTGCCCAGATCAATGCGGTCAATCTGACCTCGAACGCGTGTTTCCCGTTCCCCGGTTCCCAGTGTGAGATGCCGGTAATGGGCCTGCGTCGGATCGGGTTCTGTCGGCACTCTGCCAAACGGAACTTCTCTGCCCACGATTGACGGCGGACTGTCCCAGAGTTCGTCAAACAGTTTCCCATATGTTTCTGATTGTTCCGCAAACAGACCCGCCCAGTCTTCCAGAATCTGTGTTTCAATTGTCAACAGCACCTGCTGCAACTTGGTCTCAGCGACCAGATCGGAAACGCGCTGTTGCAGCAGTTCCAGAAACAGCGTTTCAATCTGATCGGCTGCGTAAAATCGCGCACTCTCCCCCTGCTGAATCAGAAGTTCATACAGCTTCGTCAGAATACTGTGTACGTGAATGCCACGTTGCAGATGATTCGTCCGCAACTCCGGCGGTTCAGGCACCTCGATTCCCAATACACTCTGCGTAAAAAACTGATAAGGGCAGGACAGATACAATTCCAGTTGCGTCGTACTGAATTCGTACTCGCGCGGAAACCGTTCTCGTATGGCCTGCCTGTTTTGAGGCGATACGATGATCCCTTCGAACTCGGTGAAGCCTTCGCGCTCAAAACGGGCGACCGCCATTTCCGCAGCCGCCAGGATGTTCAGCGCCGTTCCCCGCAATGCCTGCTCATTCAGGAGCTTGAGAAACAGACCTGGCTGATGCCGTTTCAACTGATCGGTCGCCAGCACCCGCAAGTTGCGATTCGACAACGTCTGCTCCTGACGCGGAAGCGGATTCAGCTCGCCCACATGTTGAATCGAGAGAGCCCCGGGTTCAAACAGATCAATCAGCGCGGTCAGATAAGGACTGGGAAACAGAGGCTGACCCGTGGAACTGATGGCAGGGTAACTCAGAATCAACTGCTGCGAAAACCGGGTCATCACTTCGTAAAACAGCAGCATCTCCTCCTGCTGCTGATTGGCGTGCAGCTTGAGGGAGAGACCGTTCTGATTCAATTCTCCCCGGTCTTTTTCGCTGTATAAACAGTCTTCACGATGGCTCCGCGGAAAACTGGCCTCGCTTAAACCACCGATCAGCAAATAGGGAACGCTCAAATTTCTCAGCTGTGAAGCATCCAGAACGCAAACCCGTCCCGCTTCCTCGGGCTGTAAGGAGAGTGTCTGCTGTTCGAGCAGATCCAGCATCAGGCTGCGAAACGCGATCAAATCCAGCGGCGCCGCTTCCCGCTGATGAAACTGCTCAATCTGATCGACCTGCGAAACCGCATGAAACAGCAGTTTCTGAAAACGATCCCACACCAGCTGATCGCGTTTGTAAAGCGGGTCCTGTTCCGTGTCAGCCCCGCTCCAGGCCTTTTGCAAACCAAAATCATTCGCCAGTGAAATCAGAATTTCAATCCAGGTGACAAACAGCTCTTTGCCTCTGAGCCGCTGTGTGGCATCGGCGAGTCGTCTGGCGAGTTGATACGCGGCTTCCGCTTCCTGTTTTTGTTGTTCCCACTTCGATTGATCCGGATATCGGAGACTGCGTTCCGCCGCTTTCAGGCTAGCCTTTTCCAGCGCATTCAGGATATCGGCTTTTCCGGAATCGATTTTGAACTGACGCAAAATCCGTGAGAGACTGCGGACGGCTGTCCCCCCGCGGTATTCCGGCCAGTCTGGCGAAAAATAATTCGAATCCAGAATCGACATCATGCTGTCGAAAGACCAGTGTTCGATTTCAATCTGCAAAAAAGCAAAGATCGCACGGACTACAGGAAATTTTGAAAACGCCTGTTCCAGACCAAGAAAATAAGGAATCCCGGCGGCCGTGAAAGTTTCATCGATGAGACTCCCATATTCCAGCGTGGAACGGAAGGCGACCGTAATTTCTTCCGGCAATACTCCCTGCAGTAAAAGCTGTTTGACTTCGACGGCGATCACTTCCAGTTCATTACGCTGTCCGGCGACTGCCAGAATCTTGATCTGATCGGCAGACGGCAGCGGCTTGATCTCGCGCGGGTTGTCAAACAAAGCCTGACCAATCTGCCAGCGCGAAGTGTGCGTCTCGTTCTGTTCGAAGCGAACCGTATGAACCGTGCCGGGCAAACGAGTTTCCAGAATTTTTTTTGCGACGACCGCTTTGGCAAACAGATCATGCCGCCGTAACTCATTTTCCAGAGGCAGCGAAATCAGCAGTTTGTCGGTCCGTCGTGCCAGTGATTCCAGAATTTCGTACTGCGTATGCGTAAAGTCGGCAAAACCATCCAGCACGATCAGACGAAATCGACCGAAGGGCCCCCACAGCCCCGCCTGCAAGGCGGTTCGCGCAGACCAGAAACGCCCTTCGGAGTCGTAACGGCGCATCTCATGCAAGGCAATCTGATAACGCTCGTAGATTAACGCCAGCTCCCGATCTTTCTGATGTGAGTCGGCATTCAGGCGTTCCCACGCCACTGAAAACTGTTCCGGCCAGATCTCTTCCCGTTTCAGTTCTGAAATGAAGCTGGAAACCAGATCCAGAAAACCGGACGTGCCTGCGATCGAGCTGAAATACTGAATTTTTTCCGTAGCAATCAGATCGTCCACAATACTGCGCAGCAGATAGCGTTTGGCGATCTCGGGTAAAGTCTGAATCGGTTCATCCAGCGCCTTTAAAATCGCCTCGGCGAACGCTTCAAAGGTATAAACATGGGGGGCAAAGCAGACTTGCATCTGTTCAGACGATAATTGATCCAGCACCTGCCGCCGGGAGCGGGTGGTAGGTGAGAGCCAGAGTGTCGTTCCGGGAGTATGCTGGACAAGCCCCGCCTGCAACGCTTCCCGATACTGGTCCAGCAAATACGCCGTTTTCCCGGAACCCGCTATACCTGTTAAGATTTGAACATCCGGCTGCATGAGTTCCCGGTCCGGTTAAGACGAAAGTGAAAAAAGTCCTGAATGCAATGTATCGGCCTGACCGCCAGAATTCAATTTCAGGGGTATTTCCGGGATAAAGCTGTTTTCATCATTTTGGTGACAGAGCAAATCTTGCCACTGGTTTCCTGATCGCCTACACTAATAGAATAGGACAGGAAGTTCTTCAGCGTTTTGATACACCCGACAAAACACATTTCGACATTTTGAAAACCATACTTGTGCCTGCCTAGAGTTGTGTTCTGTATTTCTCATAAGGAATCGTCCATGCAAAAATTCCGCTTGATCAGCTCGTACTTACTGCTTTCCCTGATGATCTCCATACTGATTTCTCCTTTCTCGTATGCTGACGAGAAAGTCACGGAAAAGGATAAGGACGACGATTATTACCAGATGATGAAACTGTTCGCTGACACCTATGAGCAGATTGAGCGCAACTATGTGAAAGACGTCGATCGACGCGTCCTGCTCGAGGCAGCCATTCGCGGCATGATACAGGAACTGGATCAATACTCCAACTACATCAGTCCCGATGATCTTTCCCGCTTCAATCAGGTTGTCGAGCAGGAATTCGGAGGCATCGGGATTCAGGTTCATATTGATGAAAACAACGGCCGGCTGACCGTGATGACACCACTGCCGGGAACTCCCGCATACAAAGCAGGAATTCGGGCCGGGGATGTGATTGACGGCATTGAAGGCAAAACCACAAAAGGTTTCACGCTGACACAGGCGATCCAGATTCTGAAAGGGCGTGCCGGTGAAAAAGTCAGTATGTCTGTGATTCACAAAGGAACGGAAAAAGCAGTTCCGTTAACGATCACGCGTGAACTCATTCATGTTGCCACGGTCCTGGGAGACACTTACAAAACAGACGATGCCTGGGACTATATGCTGAATAAAAAAGATAAAATCGGTTATATCCGTCTGACTCACTTCAGCCGACACAGTTCGGAAGAATTACGTGCGGCGATTGATGATCTGGTCAAACAGGGAATGAAAGGTCTGATTCTGGACCTGCGATTCAATCCCGGCGGTTTACTTTCTCAGGCCACCGAAATTTCGGACATGTTCATCGAGTCTGGCAAAATCGTCAGTACCGAAGGTCGCAACAGTCGCAATCGAAAATGGGAAGCCACCAAAGAAGGCACTTATTCCGGTTTTCCGATGGCGATTATCGTAAACCGCTACTCCGCTTCTGCCAGTGAAATCGTTTCCGCGTGCCTGCAGGACCATAAACGGGCCGTCATCATCGGCGAACGAACCTGGGGCAAAGGGAGCGTACAGAACGTGATTGAACTGGAAGAAGGGGACAGTGCCTTAAAACTGACCACTGCCAGCTACCATCGCCCCAGCGGCAAAAATATTCACCGTTTTCCCAACGCCAAAGACTCTGATGTCTGGGGCGTGACTCCCGATGAAAACTACCAACTGCGTCTGACTGACGAAGAACTGGAAGCACTGGGAGAATACCGCCGCAAACGGGACATTCTGGACCATAGTGCCAAGCTGGATAATGATTTTAAAGACAAGCAACTTGATCTCGCCTTGAAGTATCTTGAAACCACCCTCAGTGAGAAAGCCAAGCCGGCTGAAAAAGAAGATGCCAAAGAACCGGAAAAAAAGCCGGCTCCGAAAGCAGCGGAACCAGCGAAAAAAGCAGCCGCTCTCCCGCAGCCAGACCGAGCGAAGCTTGTCATTCAAACGACGTAATCAATTCAAACGACTGAAATGAAATCAGTCGACTCTCAGGACAAAGCGACTTTCGGAGACTTTTTGCTCCGAACGTCGCTTTTCATTTTTTACTTTCAACGTATCCATTCATGAATCAACCTGAAGAATACCTGCTGGCGATTGAGTCCTCTTGTGACGAAACAGCGGCAGCCGTCATCACCCGCGACATGCGGATTCTCTCGAATATCGTTTCCTCACAAGTGGACCTGCATGAAAAATTTGGAGGCGTCGTTCCGGAAATTGCCTCGCGGGCGCATCTGGAACGCATCCTGCCGGTCATTGATGACGCCTTAAAACAGGCTGGCGTCTCTTTGAATCAGTTGACCGCCATCGCGGTTGCAACAGAACCCGGTCTGGTGGGTTCACTGCTGATTGGTTTAACGGCGGCGAAAACACTGGCCATGACGCTGGATATTCCTTTGATTGCCGTGAATCATATCGAAGGGCATCTGTTTGCCTGTCAGATGCAGGAGACACATCCGATTTTCCCGGCGATCGGACTGGTCGTGAGTGGCGGCCATACCAATTTATATCACTGCTCCGAGACATTCCAGTTTGATTTGATCGGCGCCACCATCGATGATGCCGCCGGTGAAGCATTCGACAAAGTCGCTAAAATTCTGGGCCTCGCTTATCCCGGAGGTCCTGCCATCCAGAAAGCCGCCAGGCAGGGAAATCCGAAAGCGTTTCCCTTTCCCCGGACGTTTCTGAAAGATCCCGAACTCCGTTTCAGTTTCAGCGGCCTGAAAACAGCAGTCCTTTACACTGCGCTTGGCAACCCCGGAGCCAAAAAACAGCCGCCGGCACTCACCGCGGACCGCATCGCCGATCTTGCCGCCAGTTTTCAGGAAACGGTTGTGGATGTGCTCGTGGGAAAATGTAAGCAGGCACTCCAGAAATATAATTATTCCACGCTGTGCGTCGGAGGAGGTGTCGCCGCAAATGCGCTGCTGCGGGAACGACTGACAGACATGGCACACAAAACCGGCGTGCATCTCAGCATTGCCCCCGCTGATTTATGCACGGATAACGCGGCCATGGCGGCAATCGCCTGGCACCATCTGGAACAGGGGCGCGTCGCTGCCCTCGATCTGGATGTGACGCCGGGGCTTGTGCGCTGACAAAATTCTGCAAACCCGCCAGGTAGCGTTTATTTCTCGGTTTTGAATGTGACTCTCAGGACCACAACCTGACCCAGGTCGGTTTTAACCGGGGCGAAGGCCCTGCGGCTAATTAGTTTTTCCGGCTGTCAAAGTACCTGAAATCAAGCTGAGCGGCAGGACATGGGCCGCGGTTGCTCACATTTATCAGAACGATTCGAATTAATAATCGATATCTAAGGCTGAAGAAAACTGAACGTGAAAACCTCAGTCACATTCGTAAACTGCGGGGAGAGTGACAGCCTGACGTATCTGCGGTCTGGTGAAACCAGAGCCGAGCCCGACAGACTGATGCCTTCCGGAATCACGGTGATCACAGGCTGGTTGGCAATGCCGCCACTGTTTTGCGATCCGGTAACGAACGGGGTCTGCTGTCCTGCTCCCACCTGTCGGGAAACGCGAAAACGATTCAGGGAAGCCTGTCCTGCTTTCGAAACCGGGCTGACAACAAGAGACCGGTTCTGTGCGGGAAGTTGACCTGTTTTCTGAGATTTTTCGGGCTGCTGCGGCAACCCGGATTTTTGACTGCGACGCCCTTTCGAAAGATCAATGCGAATGAGCTGGTCCTCTTTCGCTAAGGGGACAATCATCGACTGGATGTCAGCACGTTTCGAGCCCAGGTACCGCGTCACTTTCAATCTGGCACGCTGTCCGACGATATTGCCGGAAACATATCGCACACGCACGACATAAGTTCCCGGAAATCCGTAGGCACAAATATACTCTTCATGGCAGTTTTTCTGTTTAGGGCCGTAGCCATCTTTCAACAAAACACCGCCGCCTGCTGTGACCGGTGCTTCAAACGAGCAGACGCTCCCCTGAGGTTCTTCCACGATCAGATCCAGATCGCCATCACCGTTCCAGGTCAGTTCCAGTTTTAAGTCTCGCTGTAAAGCCTGCTCTCTGACTGACTGCACCTGTTCGGCTTCTGCATTTCGACCTGACTTTTTAAACGACTGCTCCAGTTCGCCCATTGCGTTCAACGCCTTTTCGTGCCATTTTTGATGATCGTTCACCCAGACGTGAGTCAAAATGCCACTCGCCGCCCACTGGATGGCCTGCGCATCCTTCAGCTTCTCAGCCAGTCGCAGCCCCATGATATAAGGTTCAGGCCGATCCGGTTCCAGTCTGGCTGCCTGCTGATACAACTGAAGGGCCTGCGCTTCAGCATTAAATCGGGAGAGATAGGCTGCTGAAAAAACCATGTTCGGGACATCCGTGGCAGAAAAATCAATGCGCGAAAGCAGAACACGCTGAATCTCCTGTGGGGGACTTCCCACGATTTCCATCGACAATGCCAGGACATCGTACATCCAGGGCTGTGACTGATTATGAATCAAAGCCGCATTGATGGCAGCAATCACATGTTCGTGTTTGCCTGCCTGATGTAAATTGAAAATCAAATCATTGACCAGCTCCGGCGCTGGTTTTCGCTTGGCAAAATAATCATTCCAGAACGCAGCCGGATCTTTGATGTTCGCGATTAATGGCAGCTTGACATCATCCTTTTTTTCCTGCGGCGTTTTAACAGAAACGGAGCCTTTCTTTTCAGAGGGGCTCCGTTCTGTTAATTTAGATTGTCCAGGGACACCGGGGGGCGTCGATTTCGCGTCTAGTTCCCGATTTCCGGTTTTTTTTTGAGTTGTTCAATCGTGCGATTATCAAATCGAAACGGATTGTCCTCAACCTGAAATTGTGCCTGAGACGGTTTTGATTCAGCCTGACCTAAGATGCCGTCCAGAATGGCTTTCATTTCCGGATCGTCAATCGGCTTGATTTCTGCTTTGGCAGCATTGCCTTGTGCTTTTTTCGCAGGTGGATTCTGTCCCTGGGGAGTTTTGGCTCCATTCATCAGCAGCAGTTCAGGTGCGACATTGAAAAATCCCTGACCGCCACCACCACCCTGGCCGCCGCCGAAACCGCCGCCACCGCCGCCAAAGCCACCACCCTGCTGACCACCTTGCTGACCGCCCTGCTGACCGCCGAAGCCACCCTGGCTGCTGCCAACAGAAGACTGTTGAGCCGAAACCGAAATGACAAGGTCACCAACCGGATAAACACGGGTGCTGTAGATTTCTTCCGCCTTGACGCTGGTTGTGATTTTCATCACTTCATCTTCAATGACGTAGGTCAAACCGATCGGTTTCAAGATGATATTCAAGGCGCTTTTCAGTTTGATTCCGCTCAATGATACGTTGACAGGTTCATCAACGGTCAAACCTTCTTCCCCCAGATCATTGGAGTTGATCAGAATCGTGATATTGTGCAACTCCGCAAAGTATGTCATCACTTCGGAGAGTGGGATATCCGGGAAGTTCGCTTCTGTTTCTTGCAGCAGTTCTTCAGAAATCCGCTGTTCCGCCGGGCTGTTGCGATGCAGGTCAACGGCGGCCCATTTCTTGCGACGTTCTGTCAGCGCGGTCCAGACTGGTGCTGATGGCCAGCGAATCGGAGGTTCATCAGGAAACGGAACATGCGACAGTTCGACCTGATAAAGTGTTTCCAGGAATCGGTCTGCCCGCAGGGAACGCATCCGGAAGACTTTATCCAACTGTCCGGCTGCTTCAGATGTGAACAGTGCCGCGGTGGCAGGCCCATTACCGGGTTCCATATCGACGGCAACACGGGAAACAGCTTCTGCCTCTTCATAAGCGTCAGAGTTTCCGTGCTTTCCATCCTGAATCAATGAACGAACACGGTCGATCAACTGTTCCAGTTTTTCGTCTTCCAGAAGAATTTTGTCGACCAGACGTTTCTGCTGTTCGATCTGTGCCAGCTGTTGCTGCTGACGAATCCGTCGTGTTTCAGAAACTTCCATCTGGCTACGGACGTCAACCATCATATTATTCAGACGGCTTTCCAGTTGCTGACGCAGATCGACCTCGATATCCGAATTCGATTTGACAAAGCTTAACGTACGTTTTAATAACCCAAGTGCGCCGTCGGGATTTTCCGCCGTCAGCATGCGGGCTTCTTCAATGGCATTGGTAACCTCGATTTTCATCTGGGCTCCCTTAATCTGCCTTAACTGCTCGACTTTACTGATGGCATCATCAATGGGAGGTTTCGGGTCCGCTTTTGCATCCGGCTCAGCCTTGGGTTCAACGGCAGAATCCGCTTTCGGCTCTGCGGCAGGATCTTTTGCATCTGCCTGAGCCAACTGATCCTGTTTGAATGTTTTTGACATTTTCAACAGTGAATCACCGCGGGAATTGCCGGGATCAAGCTGCTGAAGCAAATTACCAAATTTGGCAGCCTGTTCGAAATTTCCACTTCGAATGGCTCGTGTGCCTGCGAATTCCAGTTGTGACATATTATCTTCATGGGCCGTGCGCGCCAGATTCATCATACGCTGTCCGGCAAAGGCAATCCCCAATTCCTGTCCCGGCTGATAATTCACCCAGGGAACGGCCAGGAAACTGTTGACTGCCTGCGAAACGGGAGCGTTAAACTTCCAGATCGCGTTCAGATGTTTGTTACTCAGCTCAACCGACAACCGGCCTGAGAGTTCACCTTTGGCAAGATAAACCGTGTCACGGTCTGTACGAACCGGCAAAGCCTGTGGCGTATTCAATTCCAATGCTTTATCTGAAAGCTGAATCGTTTCTGGAAAGAAAACGGGAGATTGAACCGCTTTCGCAAGTTCCTTACCGGCAATCGCTGGCAGATCTTTCTTGCCCTCGGCCCGATCCGTGAGAACCACACCCCCTGTGTAAACTCCCAATGTCCCGAGCAGTTGTAAATCTTTTCGTGGTCCGACAGCGTAGCTGTGAACGGGAATATGCTGTTTTGCCAGTTGGCTCGTGAGTGCAGCCATTTCCGGCAGGGAAATCAACTGGGCAGAACTCATTCCATCGCCAATATAAATCATCGATTGAACGGGCTGATTCTGCAGGCCCTGCATCGCTGTTTTTAAAGCCTGAGCAAGATTGGTAGCACCCAGAGGTGCACGTGCGGATAAAGAGGCGACTGCAAGCTTAGCCTCTCGGCTTTGAGGTGTCACGAATTCCGTCACAAACGGCGTGCATTGCACATCGACGGCATAGATGGCGATCGTTGCATCATTGGGCAACTCACTCAGTAAAGACGTCAGAACGTCCAGAGCTTGAGTGCGGTGCTCTCCTACCTGACTCGCAGAGGTATCAAACAGGATCGCGATCTGCTTACCGGAATGCACATCAGCCGGTAGCCGATCCGCTTTGAACTGCAGAGCATAATAATGCGCGCCGTCACTGTTCTGGTAACTGAGGATCTGGCCAATGTTTGATATTTCTGGAAGTTTGTTCTCAGCAAAACTTTCCGTAGAGCACAACAACAGCGCTGATGCGGCCCACGCAAACATTGATATTCCAAACCTGCATACTGACATGATTTCTCTCCCGAGTAACTTTAGGCAAGAATGCTATAACTCAAACCAAGTTCGGCAATTGCCAAATTGCGCATTCTCCTCAATTGTCCATTGTATATTCAATCTCGGACACCATTGAAGGAAATTCCCCCGATTTTCTCTTAATTCTCCAAATTTGGTGCGACTTGAAAAGAGATTGTCGGCACGGACTGAAGGATCGGCGTAATTTATAGTCCGATTATGGGGAAATTGAGGATCAAGGTCCACTTAGCGAAATCTACGATTCTGAGAACCTGTTCTATTGAAACGGGTCCGCGCATATCCATTCGTCCACATTAAATCAACCATTTTGCGGCGTTTACTCACACAGCTTGTCCGTATCAGGTCGATTCTCCTCATCAACTTCCCGCCGATTTGTCGATCTTTAACAGAGATTCTCCGCATTTCTCCCACGATCAAAACCTGTGATTGATGGAAAAAACGTCGACGCACGATCAATTCCGTAAATCAATGTTCTCCACTATTACCGGCACCGTCTCCGCGCATGTTATATCGACTGTTCTTCAATAAACTAACAGTGATTTTATCCTCGATGGCAATCCTGCTCATTGTATTGGGGATTCAAATCTCACGGTCCGGCTGGAACGGACGCGCGAACGCCAGTCGAATTCCTGCGCGCGAGATCACCACACTCAAACCAGTCGCGCCAGTTTCGCTGCCCCTGAACTGGAATCAGCCTGTTAACATTGTCGCTTCCGGGACGCACCCGGACTTTCCGCTGACGCTGACACCGGACGACGAGTATGTGCTCATCATTAACAACCTGGAACGAACGCCTCAGCAATCAAGAACGGTGACGCTTTCAGCAGAGTTCAATACCGGCAACCTGTCTCCTGCGGACTGTTACTTTCAAAATACCGCGGCTGTCCGCATGCCCCACCCAGCGGCTGCACAAAGTCAACCTGACATTTCGCCGCCTGCGGACCTCCGGACAGATCGTGACCCAGCGGCTTCCCCGGATTCCGAATCAGAGCCGGCGAAAAACGAACGTTCATTCTTTTTGTTCGTGACCGATGGCAGACTCTCCGACAAAAATCAATATACTCGCATCAAAGGACGGCTGATTCGGCAAAGTCCCCGCGTCGCCATTTATCTGGATGATCAACAGCAGCAGGGAGAACTGGCAAACGGTCTTGCTGATGAAATTATTGAAATCATGGAACAGCGCGTTCTGGATCAGATTAGCACGGTGTGTGGTCCGATCTGGGATATTGATGACAGTGAGCGATTCACGATTCTCCTCTCCCCCTGGTTAAACAAGCTGCAGGGGGGCAAAACTTCAATCAATGGTTTTGTGCGTCCCAGCGATTTCCGGGAATCTGTACCCGAACCGTTCAGCAATCACTGCGACATGTTGTATCTCAATTCCACGCTCAAACCCGGTCAGGAACTGCTGGACCTGCTGAGCCATGAAGTCACGCATGCTGCTATTTCCAGTATTCGCGCTTTTCAGTCCGGTTCCCAAGACGGGCCGTTACCGGATGAGGAAGACTGGTTAAACGAAGGCATCGCGCACATCATGGAACCCGGTTTTACAAACCGTGATTACCGCATCAGTGAATTCTATCGCAGCCCCGAATCCTATCCGCTGGTAGTCCCCGACTACTATCGCGCCCAGCTCTGGCGGAATCATGGCTGCCGGGGGGCCGTCAACCTGTTTCTGGGCTGGTGCAATCAGATCGAGCCAGATCACCGTTTTCCTTATCGATTCACGCAACATCCCTTAACCGGCATCAAAAAAATAGAGCAACTCACATCGCTCCCTTTTTCCGAATTATTCCGGCAGTGGTCTCTGCATCTTGTCAGGCAGGCGTTGAATGGACGGACATCGGGTGGCAATCCTGTCGAAAATTCCGCATCCCCTCCTCCAGAAATTCAGTGTGGGAATTTTTTGCTGGCGGGCCCTGCTCTGCGTACCTGGAACCTCGAACGCGATCACGGGACTTCGCTGAAAATCGCTTCGACGGCTTCAAGTTTCCTGTATCTCAAATGGGATGCCCCGCAAACACGCGACGTCAGGATCAGCGTCAACGGCTTCCCGAAGATGCAATTGACGCTTTTGAAAATCCCGCAGAACAAAGACAGAGTGACTTTGTCTGTCTCGGACACCAATCAGTCACATAATTCGGAATCGATTGAAGTCCGCCTGAGTTGCCTGCATCCTGCTGATTCGAAAGTCGAAACCATCAGTCTCGAATACGGTGGAGCCGCGCTCTCTCGTAGAGAGCGGCAACCACGGCAATTTCAGACCGACAAGCTAAACGCATCGCTCACAGTACAGGCAGATACGCTGGAACTGTCTTGCAGCGGCACGCAACAGGTCAACGGACTCCAGATAACCGAATTCCTGGTTCGTCTTCCCCGCAACACACTTCACAAACAGGTGGGAGCAGAGTGTTTGACTTTTAAAGCGGTCGTAAAAACAGATCTCCCGACATGGCTGGCGACGCAGTATGATTTCAAACTACCCCTGCAGCCAGTTCACCGCGTAGCAGAGTCTGCATCACGGGCAACCGCAAAATGAATCGGGCCGCCTGATTAGAAACTGCCAGTATCTTCCAGATTTTCGCCCGTGTATTTCAAACGGGTGGCAAACAGTTTTTTCAATCGGGAGACGGGATACATGCGGACGATTTTGTTTTTGTACGTGATTCTACCCTGATCATCGCGGCCCAGTTGAGCAGCGACATCCGGCTTGGCCAGGCCCGCATACAAACCGGCAAAGGTTTCCGGATCAACGCCATTCCCGGCTTCGAGGTCATCCAAAGCATTCACACCGCCACAGGAAACAGCAAACGAATTCAATCCTTTGGTGGCCGGCCGCATGAAATTTTCCTGCTCCAGAGCCGATTGCGCCTCAACCAGCTGTTTTACGCCACGCTTGATTTTATCTTCGGTCTCCTCGGTGGGAGTCCCCGAATTTTGCTGCGCATGTAATGCAGGACTCTGAAAACTCTGAGAAGCTCCCAGAACATAACCTGCAGCAATCAGAAGCAAACCAAATACCGCCTGGTTTAATCTGGACATGAAAGACTCCCCGTGAAAACGACTTTTGTTATGATTGGTTTCGATTTAAGCTCAACATTACCACCTGACGGATCTCTTGAATTCAGACGGCAGGCTCAAATAGAATAACAGGTTTTAATATCAGTAGCCCATATTTACAAAGAATTGACAGTTCAGGTCAATAAGAACCCTGAAAATTCAGCCCTCTCTATCCTGATCTTAACCTGTTGAGAGAGTAAACTCAGCAAAATTCTTCCCTTTGATCACAAATGAGAGTTCGATGGAAAAGCTGGTGAACTATGCAGATCGAAGAATTTCAGCAAGCCTTGTCAAATATCGTAAGGCAATTCCAGGCAGCAGATTACGATGCCAGGCACCTGCTCCTTGATCTCTCGGAAAAGATACTGGAATTAACGGAGGGAGTCCCGCAATTGCTGCCAGACCCGCTCAAATCCGAATGGAAATCGATTTGTACGGAAGTCGACGAGGTACAGCCTTCGTTTAAAAGCCATCGAAAAACATCAATTCTCTTTGATCGAGCCGGCATGGGCCTGCCCGGGCGCAACAGAGCCATCGCACTCATTACCAGAATGGCGGCCCTCTCTCGCGCAGTCGATCGGCTGAAAACTCAGCACAATCCCCCCGTTTGAACGGATCCTCTGGCAGGGCGAAATCAGATCCCTTTGATCAAACTAAAATCCGGTCCATATGACTTAACATGATTTCCTTGTGCTGCTGAATGCCAGACTCATCTTCCGCTTTACAGGCGAGCTCCAGTTCTGCGGCGATCTGTGAAAGCTCTTCAAACCCGTAACCGGCACTGGCACCTTTCAATTGATGAGCCAATACTTTCAGTTCTTCAGTATGCTCCCCCGCGGAAGACTGTCGCAGAATCGCTTTTTTCTCTTCAATTCCGTCAACGAACATCTCGATCAACTCGAGAAAGTCTTCGTCGTCGCAAAATATCGATCGAACTGGCGCGTTTTTTAAGGCGTCTACCATTGTTCCCGTTTCCCTATAAAATAAAGTTTTTTCTATTTGTTCTTAAGTGATGCCCTTTGACGTCTCCCCAGCCGATTCGCTGTTTTGACAGGAGATTACCTGGTGGACAGGCCAGATTCTCAATTAATAGTCTGCACACCTTTCCACGCTGTAATTAAAGTGAAATTTATCCATTTTCAGGGCAAAGTAAATCCCTCCAGTGAAATAGCTGTACTGGTTATGACTGATATGCCGATACCCCAATGACGGGGTCGGTTCTGCACAAAACGATTTTACAAGTTATATATACGTTCGGATTGGTTTTGTCAGGGCCCAAGACAACTGAACAGGCAGTCAGACTTCCGTGTCTGATATTGACTCAATCCGGCATCTTCCCGTATACAGTTTTGGTCGATCTCTGCGAATCGAAGCCAATTATTAAATCCATACCCACTTCCTGTTTCTCCAATATTAATAACATCAATCATGCGATTGCTTCAGCGCTATATTCTTTTCGAATTACTGCGCGTTTTCACCTTGATGATCACGGTTCTGACTGTGTTGCTGGTGTTTGTGGGCGCGTTCCAGCAAGCCTCCAACCAGGGTCTGGGGGCGCTTCTCGTCTTTAAGATTCTGCCGTTCATCGTTCCCAGCATGTTACCGTTTACCATTCCCGCCACTCTGCTGTTAACAGTTTGCGTGGTATATGGTCGAATCGCCGGCGATCAGGAAATCACAGCTGCCAAGGCCGCCGGCATCAATGTGCTCTCACTCCTCTGGCCTTCGTTTATTCTGGGAGGATTTCTCAGTCTGGGATCACTGATCTTGAGCGATCAGATCATTCCCTGGGCCGAAAAAAATATTGAAAAGACCATTGCCAGCGAACTCGAAACCATCTTTCTGGAAAAACTCCGTTCCCAGAATCAGATACATGACCCCACAAGTGGTATCTCGATCACCGTCATGGGTGTGCGCGATAAAACGCTGCTTGTTCCCACATTTCGCTACTCTCCTCCGAATAAACAACCCGTGCATCTGCAGGCGGAAGAGGCAACTCTGGAATTTGATCTCAACAACCAGCAGGTCATTCTGCACATCTTCAAGGGACACATCGACTTTCCCGGAAAGCCTCGATTCTACGTTGAAAAAGACGATTTCCCTTTTCCGCTTCCCAGTCAGACGGCTATGGCCAAACCAAGACATATGAGCGTTCGATCGATCAAGACAGAATTAGTGGATATACGGCAAGAGAAAGAGGAATTCGAATTTCAGCGTGATATCGAAGTCGCCATGGTGTTAGCTCTGGGAGATTTTGAGCGATTCAGCTCCCCCGAGATCAATTCCAATTTACCCCATAACCTGGAAGAAAATAAACGGAAGAACAAGCTTAAAACCGCACTTTCCAGCCGCTTTGCATTAAGCTGCAGCTGTTTCTTTTTCGTCCTGGTGGGTTGCCCGTTTTCCATTGCCCAGGCACGCCGACAGTTTCTGACCAGCTTCTTTCTGGTGTTCATGCCGATTCTTCTGTTTTATTACCCCATCGTCCTGTTGATGATGAATCTATCGAAGCTGGGCAAAATTGAACCGGGCTGGTCGCTATGGGCCGGTAATATCGGACTGTTATGTGTTGCCTTTCACATGCTGCGAAAAGTGCTGCGAAATTAGCGCCTCGTTTGTGCCACCGCGTTTACTTCCAGTGCGAGAAAAAGGTCGTCATCCGCTGCGTTTCGCCAAAGATATACATCGCAGCCGTAATGTGGCCCGAGTCCAGCCAGACCAATTCCGGCTTCTTACCGATCGATTCCCATAACGCAATTGAGCTTTTCGGGGGCAGAATTTCATCGTGTTTCGCCACCACCATCAACACATCGCGGTCTTTCAGCAGATGCCCGTATGTATGAGGATCAACGGGAGACATGATCGACAGGAAAGAATCATAGGTACCCCCGTTCTGCAGCCACTGCTGCCGGAACTGTTTGGCATGCGGATGAGGATTTTCCCAGATCCCCAAAGCCAGATTGCCTCCTCCCAGATAGATGGCGACTTTCTTGAACCGGGGCTCTGCAGCTGAGGAGAGTGCCGACATGATGCCCCCCAGGCTGATTCCCGTCACTCCCAGGCGGTTGGCATCCACCTCCTCGCGACTCGCCAGCCAGGCGGCTGCCCGCCGCACATCCAGCACCGCCTGAGTCATTCCCTCCGCAGTGTGTTCGGGAACAAATGAAATCATGCGTCGGCGACTCTGCTCCCCCACGCCACGCCGCTGTGCATAATAAGGCATCTTAATCGTCAACGCCGCAATCCCCTGCCGGGCCAGTGCATTCGCAGACATCTCGGAAAGCTCAAAACCACCGCCGAGAATATGCAGGCAGACACAGGCGGGGAAAGGCCCGGGACCTTCAGGCTGATAATAATGGCCGTGGACCGTATTATTTTCTTTGACTTCCGTCTGAACCGGCGAAGGAAATGTCACATCATACACGCGCACCGGCCCACTCATTCGTTTAAACTGGCAGCTGAACGGAAACGTATGCGGCTCCAGATGAAATCGCGCGGGAACGTTTTTTTCTTTCTCGGTCGTTTCAAAGCGAACCTGCCCCTGCTCCGGGATGTCCACAAACACAGATCCCGCCGGTTTGTTTTCTGCCCGACTCTCTGCGGACATGCTCAACAGGCAGACGATCATTCCCAAAGCCAGTACCAGAAAACGACGATCCGGCGACATGCGATTTTGACAAGACATTGCGTAAATCATTCCCGTGCTGAAACCATAAAAGAAAAGGAAACAACCACCATTTCCCTGCTCTGGCTGCGGAAGCAGACCGGATCTATTTTAGACCAATCGCCGACAATTCTATAGACTGATTTCAGGGAGAATTGTCTTCGAAAGGGAAAAGAAGAGAGATTGAATCAGGAATGAATCTAACTCAATATCAAGCTCCCCTGATACTCTCCTGGAAAGATTGAACGACCTCTAAAACGTTGTTATTTTACATTGTTTCGCTGTTCTGATGGAATTGGGGGAACAGGATCCGATTTATTTTCAGTTGAGAGAGTTCATTTTTGTACTTAAATCAGGAGATTTTATCCCTAAATTGAGCGGAGTCAGGAATTTAAGGAAACAGAGTAAATTGACTCCGACCGACCTGCTGATAATAATAAGAGAGGAGCAGGAAGATTTTTGCAAATTGCGTTCATCTTTCTGTTACAATTTGACGTATTAAATATGTACTACTGAAACAGGGGGGCGATCGGATTCGACTGGTTCACCGTATGTTAAGGTGGCGTGCCGTGGTTGATCAGTTGGCCACGT
>CAXBFD010000119.1:0-18564 GCA_963974925.1 uncultured bacterium
TGGAGAGCACCACCCGCCCCCGCGGCAGGCCTAGACTCAATAAAGAGTCCTGACCTGCTTTGTAAAAAAGGTCTTGTGAGTTACAAGATCAGGATGTGATGCGTGATGGTTTTCAAAACAATCTCCGGTTCTGTGACCAGTAGCAACGTGCTCTCAGCCCTGCCCCCTTTCATTCGTCTCGCTTTCCATATCATGAATTATGGAACGTGGTCTGTGATTCATTGATTTCCGGGAAACCGTTACACACTGTGACTAAAACTCTCCGATCACTTCCTGTCCTTTTCGGGATAGCAGAGCGGCGAACGTCACGATGTTGATGTTCTCGGAGATGAAACGGACAGAGCCGTCCACCAGTAAGAATTGAGCACCGCCGGTGTGGAAGCTGTGAAATTCTTGTCCGAAATCACAACCGAGCTTTCCAGGTGGATTGGCGGTACCACCAAATGTGATGCACGATTGCCATTGTGTATCACCCGGAGACGCGTAACGACCGTTAACCGGCGCACTCTGGTCAAAAACATTCTTGTGGCCGATCCAGATGGAATGCAGCGCATGGGGCGCTTCGCCGACGAAGATCGTGTTCGTGGTTCCATCGGTGACATCTCTCATGCGGGCACTGGGAGCCCCCAGTAACGGGAACATGCCCCGGTAAGCATCCGCCCCCGTACCTCCATAGTTGTTCTGACAATTGGTTGCTGGATAGCAGCGTAGTCCCCGTTCTCCCCAGTTTCCGGCGTAGTCAGTGCGTGCGAACCTTTCGGGCGCTGATGTCTGGTCACCGTTAGGCTTAAGCATCTCAGGCGTAGGAACTGATGGGCACAGGTAAACCGGCAGAACTGTCTGGCCGATTGGAACGTTATCCGGGTGAACGTACCATTCATTTAGATTGATCTGCTGAAACAGGTTGGCCTGATCCAGGCCGGGAAGAATGGCCGCCCCCCAACTGAGCGTCAATGAGGTTTGCTTCAGCCCCGGATTGCTGGCATTGGCTGCAGACATAAAGCCCCCGTAGCCTCCCTTGGGAAAGACCCGATGCGTATCGTGGTAGTTGTGCAGTGCGATTCCAATCTGCTTGAGATTATTCTTACACTGCAGGCGGCGTGCTGCTTCGCGAGCCTGCTGTACAGCAGGTAGAAGGAGGGCAATGAGAATCGCGATGATGGCGATCACGACCAGCAGTTCGATCAACGTAAAGCCGGTAGTAAGCGCAGGGGGAGCGTGGCGCCAGAGATGGCGCGACTTGAAACGAAACATGAGATAAACCTTTCGGCGCAAGGCTTACGATCTTCCAGGCTGCCATGGAAACCGACACCGGATTTCACAAACATGGTACCTGCTACAGTTAAAGATCGAAGCAGAGCTGCGTGCGCCTGCCGGGCCGTATTCTGACTTACGAGTCAAACGATCCTACCAGCGCCTTCCCATGAAACGGATTCACAGTGGCATCAATGCTGGCGATCTCCTCGCATACAGCGGCGGTCCCGTGCCGGATTCTCACCGGCTTCCTGTTCGATTGGGGAATCGAACGCCCGACAGAACTTCACAAGACTGAACAGTACAAACTGCTGCAGTGAAATACAATCCTGGGCAGTAGATTAAAAGGGGCCGGGCAGCATGGTGCGTTACCATGGGAGCAGATATCGTTTCAGTTCGCGACTGCCGTTGCATATGTGCGTCCTATGTAATACATAGGAGCGTCAATGACATCGATGGTGACAGTGAAAGTACCGTCCTGCTTTATTGTGCCAAGCGTTTTGCCGGTATGCAGGTCCTGGATGGGAGTTCCTGGTTCGGCAGTGGTTTGAATCATCACACTTGTGCCAGGCGACACGCCCTGGTAGTTCGAAACCAGCACGGCCTGTTCGGAACCGAGGCTCATGCCGCACACCTTGATATCTTCATGGCTGCACTTTAAACCGCGCGATGGAATACCATCCATGAAGATGTCTTCGATTGGGGTGACGATATTAATCGCTTCGGCGTGATACTTGAAATGGGCCGCGTCAAAGTGACCATACCAGTAGTAGGTTACACCGCTTGCTCCGTTAGCAAATGTTTCCAGAATCATGTCGCGTGTACGCAACGGATTGTATTCACCAGCTGAGCAAAAAAGGGGTCAGGACTCTATAATTAAAGAGTCCTGACCCCTTTTTCCTGTCTGATCCCTTTGAAGAGATCATTTTGATTTCAAGTCGAAGTCAATTGTATTGTTTCCCTGTTTGATCACCGCGGTGAGGGTTGTCGCTTTGTGGTATCTGGCGGGTAATATTTCTTTTTGCGGTTTCACAACCTGACCGCCGAACTCGCCTGAATCTCCCTCAGTTTCAGTGGTGATCATTACCTGGTGCTTACCCGGCAGCGCACCTTTCTGGTCCCCGGTGTACTGCAGGTCGTATCGTCCATCTTCGCCCGTCTTTGATCTGGAGGGGCGTCCTTTTTCGGGAGAAAAAATAACGGTCGCCGCAGAGAGTGGCGTCCCATCGAGGGTGATTACCCCTGACACCTGCCCCAACTCCACTTTTTCACCTGCGCCACCACATCCTCCAAGGCTGAGAACAGCGCTGATAAGTACAGCTCCCTGAACGCCACTTTTCAAATAACTCATGAACGTCTTTCTGAATAGATATCTGATTACGAATTCCTGAAAGTAATTCCTGAAAGTAATTCCTGAAAGTAATTCCTGAAAGTAATTCCTGCGCTGTGAAACAGCGCAGGAATTGTACGTTGATGATTTTTAATATTCGCCAATCACGGCACCATCTTTGACGCCAAGCAAACGATCAAATGTGCTGTCGATTGCGCTGGTGGCATATTTGTGGTCGATATTTTCACTCAGAAACGCGACCTTTCCGTCACCAAACAGAAAGTGAGCCCCTCCGGTATGCGGACTGCTGAAAGCAGCCGGCCCCATATGGTAATTATCAGAGGGAAGCGTATTCATGGGTCTTCGCCCGCCCCCCAGAATCGATACCATTCCCTGTGACACTTGATCGGCAGCATTGCTCGGCTGGGGGCCAGTAGTATCTGCGGTTCGTACGGCATATAAATTTCCCGCACTCGCCTGTTCTCCGCCAACGAAATACGCTCTTTCGCCGACCATGATGGTATTACTTGTTCCATCGGTCATATCCCGAAACTTCAGATTACTGTCCCGCCAGAAGGAACCGGTATTCCCCGTTGAACCATCTGTGAAGTTTGTGGCCTGATGCTGGAAAATGATGTTATTTCCGCCCACTCCGACATAGTTTGTCAAAGCCGTTCCCGTATTGGTAGTCGATCCTTTGGGCGTAATGCCCCGCCCGGCATCATCTGGTGTCAGTGGATGAAAACTGGGGCCGGAGTCGCTTGGACAGCGAAAGATCGCGACTTTTTGTTGAAGAATCTTTTTCCCGTTGGCAGTGGCTAAAACGTCAGACGGAGTAAGATTCCCCACATTAAACTCATTGTAGATTGATGTCTGATCAGCAAATGGAAACAACATTACAGACCAGGACCAGTGACCTTCGTTGTCGACAATGACATCTCGCTGATCGACATAACCTGGAGGAAACGTGCGATGAGTTTCATGATAATTATGGAGTGCCAAACCTATCTGCTTGAGATTGTTTTTACAGGTACTTCTGCGCGCCGCTTCGCGCGCCTGCTGCACGGCCGGTAACAGCAGCGCAATCAGAATCGCAATGATGGCAATCACGACCAGGAGTTCGATCAGTGTAAACGCCGTTCGTTTATTTCGAGCTGTCATCTGAATACATCCTTCCATAAGTGGATAAAAAAAGAAAATATTTCAACAAAATGGCCAGATTCAAGTCAGCGGGAATACAAATCTTTCCAACGGGATCGGATGGCTAAAAGCAAAGAGATCAATTCAAATAATGAACAAAAAACCATTCCCCAGAACGGGGTGCTGTCGCATTCGTAACCAGCATCAATTCAAAATGTGGTTTTATACAGTTGCCGAATTCGAACTGCCTGACTAACATATCAACTGACATGTCAGTTAGAATTCTATTAAGATTTACAGGATAAAGTCAACATAAATCATCATAAATTCGAAAATGGGTCTGCAATTCCCCTGCTCTGCTGTGGGGAATATAATCAGGAAGACGGAGTCCCCCGGTATTGACCGACCAGCAATCAATCAGAAAGGGGTTTCCTTGTTTTATGAGAAAGTCAAATCGCGATGAGCACGGAATCTGCTGAAATCACAACCAATCGTGTCCTTCAGAAAGACACAACATACCAGTTGATCAAACACGAAATTCTCACGGGGAAATTATCAGAGAGCACTTTGCTTTCTGAACGGTCGCTCACGAAAAGGTTTTCCACCGGTAAAGCCTCGGTGAGAGACGCGATTGCCCGTTTATGTTCCCAGGGGTATCTTTCAATCGTTCCCCAAAGAGGCGTATTCGTCAGTCATTTTTCGATTAAAGATATGACAGACGTCTTCGAGCTTCGCGCTCTGATTGAACCTTCGATCGTTTCAGGACTGGCGGGTAAGATTGACGACCGTTTGCGCGTGGAATTGGCTGAAACGCTGGAAAATCAGGAGAAGTATGCACGGGTCCAGGATGTCGAGAACTTTATACTCCAGGATCTGCAATTTCACATGCAGCTGTCCAGAGCATATGCGAACCGGGAAATCACCCGGGTCATGGAGCACAATTGCGAACTGGTTTTACGTTCGTTGTATCCCATATTAAGTCGCAAGCTGGAATGCCTCAAACTGGCATACAATGATCACCGACTGATATTTCAGGCTTTATGTGATGGGAAACAGGAAGAAGCGGTCAGCCGCACCATCAGGCATATTAAAAGCACTAAATCCCTCATTTCAAACCTGTCGTAACCATTGCGAAAGCGATCAGACACAGAGACAGGCGGTGCTTTGATCAGGAAGAGGCAGCTGACCTGGGAGCATTCTTATTTCTGTTTCAGGTCAAATTGAAACTCGGTTGTCTCTCTGTTGACGACGACTTTGAACGGGCTGGTTTTAGGGTCACGGAATTTCTGGGGAATATTCAGGTACTCCTTCACTTCGGGAGCCGGCTGGCCCGGTTCGGGAGGAATGACCGATTCATCCGGAGGAAGAACGATCAGAGTGTAGCTTCCCAGGGCCACACCCGAAATCGTGGCAACTCCCTCGCTGTTCAACGTGCCGCCACCTCCTTCACCGGTTTCCTCGTTGACTAAATTAACAACACCCTCGGTCAATGGGGCTCCATTCTCAGTGATTGTGACATTGACATCCGTCCGCTGTTTATGGGAGCCAGGCGTTTGGGAACAGCCCACAAACAAGAAACAGCCCAGCGCAAGGCTCATCATGAAACCGCTACCCGACAAAAGCCTGCTGCCCGTCATAGTACTCTCCCTACCTGATCCCCTCTTCATTTGACTGCTCGTACAGGATTCATAAAAGAAAACCCCGGCGATACCAGATAACCGAGGTTCTCAAATCGTATTAATATGAGCCCACTCAAAACTCGCCGATGATATTTCCATCATCTCGAACAGCCAGCAGCCTAAGAGTTCCCATATCGATGTTTTCAGAAACAAATCTCACAGCACCATCAGTCAGTAATACGTGAATGCCACCCACATGGAACGAGTTGACGATGGTGTTAAATTTTCCACCAGTCGAAGCATTGGACGGTGGTGTGGTAGTCCAATAGCTGTTGGGGGGGTGCGCAATGGTTGTGGTGCCCCCCGGATAGCCATTGCAGGATGCAAGATCTCCAGGGCGCACATTAGCCGGCCAGTTATTAAGACTGCCATTCGTCGTATTGGAAGCCATTCCGAACCAGCCCCCCAGATAGTTTGCGCTGATTTCTTTCCCGTTGACCTGTCCGGACTGTTCTGCGACAACAATGGTATTGGATGTCCCGTCTGTACAATCCCGCATACGCAAACTTCGTCCTAAAGTCAGCAGCCCGTTATCGCACCAGACCCCGGAACCAAGAGTTCCCGAACAGACTGTAGCGCGTAGTGCAGGATCTGGGGTCGCCCCTGAAATGCCGACATAATCTATCACCATGGAACCATTTGCGGCGGCGGGAAGATCCGCCTCGTTGTGCATCCCATGCGGGCTGGAAGGACAGTTATAAACGGGGACAACCAGAGTTCGCAAAATGGTCTGGAATGAACTGATATGTGCCCAAAAGCCGCCCGTTTCAAAGTTGATGATGTTATACGCGGGGGCTTGATCAATGTAGGGCAATAACGCTGCGCGCCAGTTTGATCCAAAATGATCATTTTGCGCTGCAGGAGAGGGGGCTGCCCGCCCTGTCCGCCCGCCCAGAGGAAGTGTGGAGAACACATCGTGGTAATTATGCAGCGCGAGGCCGATCTGCTTCATGTTATTTTTGCACTGAGAGCGACGGGCCGCCTCTCGCGCCTGCTGTACAGCTGGCAACAGCAAAGCAATTAAGATGGCTATGATGGCGATCACCACCAGCAACTCGATCAGTGTAAATCCGCGTCGTTCTACTCTGGTGCACATCTCGAAACTCTCCTGGAAAGTCATTAAGGAAAAATATATCCTGTAATAATGAGGCTAAGAGCACTACTAAGATTAACGCGTCCCTCCCCCTGAGTCAAGATGGTGGTGAACATTTTGTCAAACGCTTACCCCCCCTCAGGAGTAAAAGGTGTCAGGAACCTTATATCGCTTTGGAGAACTGTCCCGGGGTTAAATCGTGTGTTCCGAGTCCGGTATTGTGACCGTTTCAGTCACTTATGTGAATAAAAGGTTCCTGACACCTTATATTTAAAATTTGTCGGCCCAGGTTCGGAGGCCCTGCATGATCATGTCGATCGAAACCGTTCCGACGTAAAGCGCTGTGATGCGACCGGTGATTTCGATATACCGGTTAATTAATGCTTCACGCGTTTGATTTACCATATCGTGTACGAATTTCAGCAGGATGATTGTCGTAAGACAGATGAAAACCGAAGCGATCACAATCGTGCATGCTACCAGTGGTTCATGCCTTTTACCGATCAGTACACAGGCGCTAATCGTACCCGGACCAATCAGCACCGGCATCGCGATCGAGCCCGAAATGCTCTCGGACTCTCCCCGCAATGCTTCAATCACAACGGGGCCGTGAAATACAAACTGAATTCCAATCAGGAGAAAAATAATGCCTCCGAAGATCTGGAACGAGGCAAATTCAACTTGCATGACACCGGTAAATATCTTGTCTCCGAGAATCACAAAGCTGCAGAAAATCACGCTGGTAATCAGACCAGCCCTCATCATGACAAGACGAAATTGTTTCTGCTTGAGCTTTTGAACAACATCAACCAGATAAATAATCACCAGGAACGGGTTGAGAAGTGTTAATAAAAGTGCCGTGGATCTGAAAACATCACTCATAGTTTATTTTGTACCGAACGTTCTGAAAGTGAAGCGTGAAAAACACCGGTCGAATACTGCAGCACTGTGCTGTCTGACAGGAAATCGCGTGGCGCTGAAAATATTCATTCTAGCTTGAATTCAGTTTGATTGAAAGAACGTAAGTGTTCGTCAGATACAAAAAGTCAGTCGAATCCTGATTTCTATAGCCAATTCATCGTTGTAAACAACGTCGGCTCGAAAACGTAGCCTCAGGATGCGCAGAGTGTGGTGGACGGTGACTCACGTCCTTTTCACAGATGCGCATTGTTGAAGTGCTTCGACGACTTGCCTGTGCGCAGATGAACTGTCGCGCCTGCAGGCCCCTTTGGAGCGAGTATCATAAAAGGAGAGACGTGATGCAGCATTGTGATTCACTCTAGCGATCCAGACGAAAGGGAACCTCTTCGGCACGCACCAAATTGGGCGCGCCCCAGACGGCGAGGTTATGCAGCGGATTCGAATCAGGATGCGGAATCGTCTGCAAACCAATTGTGACGATGTCGGTATCAGGCAGGGATACTTCGATCAGTTCTGGTTTGTCGGCGGGCGTCAGGAATTTGGTTTTCGCGGTTTCGACTCCGTTGACGATGATCGCAAAAGCGACTTTCCCCGCTTCGCCGGCGGTCGGATGCAGGCCGACGCGACAGGTGAGGCGATCATACACGATTCCAGGGCCCACTTTATAATTCAGCGTGTAAGGCGTTCCCATTCCGAAGCCGTGCGCGATGGCCGATTCGGACTCCGGTTCACTGGCGAAAGTGAGCGGATGCAGATTGCGTTTTGCATCCATCGCCTGATTCACCAGAAAAGGAGTCACATAATACGGATGAGAAATCATCTGCATTCTGGTATCCGGTTCCCAGGCGGTAAGAGGTTGCGTTTTCAAAGCTGCTACTTCGTCGGCAGCAAAACGTTTTTCCTGCAAACAAAACAGGGTGTATAAAATATCGGCCACATGTTTCGCGTTGTAACTGGCGGCCGATTGTCGTAGCAGATCTGCCTGCGCCGCGTTTCCAGCGATCTCCGCCTGGATGAGCGGTATAATCAAAGCGGCTGCATTCGCGCGCAACAGACGTTGATGCTGATAAATACGGGCCGCAGCTTCGGGAACGGTGGTCCCCAGCAATTGGGGACGATATTCTTCGTCAGGAATGGTGTAGCTGCCAATATCGGCGACCCCGCCATAACCGAACAGATAATTTTTGTTGGCCATCGCAGCGGTCGGAGGCAACAAACGGCGTAACGTCGCTTCATCAATGGGACTGCTGTGCGCACACGGGCACCCGGGATCTTCGTTCCAGTGGCACAAGACCCCCAGGAATTTCATTGCTTCATCGGGCTCGTTCCGGTTGAGATGGTCGAGCGTCTGTTGGATATACCACTGGATGTCTGGCAAACTCGCTTCAATGCTCCCGACATCATGCAGGCTCAATCGGGCTGGTGGCTTGCAGTATTTATCCAGGTGAGGCGCTTTTCCACCAGCGTGAGTATCCTGCAGAGAGGTGTAATCGGATTGCAGATGTTGCCAGTCTTCCGGACGTAATAACGCTTTTTGCCAGGCGGGCAGTCGCGCCACCGCCCAGGCCCGTATCAGTTTATGCCCCCGCCCCCAGCCCCAGGTTTTCTGCAGCGCAATGTCTGTCAACAGGAGTGAGAAGACCAACAGCAAACTGACCGCACCGCGGCAGAAATACTTGCGCGAAAACGAATGGTTGAGAAAACGAAGCATGTATCGACTCCCGGATTTGGCTGCCGTTCGTCACAGAAAGCGGACTTTCCTGGTCGCCTTCGTCTGTTTGCGAATCGCAGCAGCATTAGTTAACAGTCATGAAAACTCAAAGTTGAGCTGGTTCCTATGATGATGATTCCGTATGAAGACGGCTCATTGCCGCGCCGCATCAGGGGATCTCAAAATCAGCCGAGAGGGGGCCAGTCCCCGCTTCCATCTGGATCGTAAGCCCGGATGTTTGTGGATCGGCGTATTTCTCGGGAACATGTTCACTCACAATGGTTACATGATACTCCCCTGCCTCGATCGAATCCATGCTGTAGCTTCCTTCCGCGTTGATGTCGGCAACCGCAACGGCAGCGCCGTCGCGGTGAAGTTCCACTTTACCGGCAGTCACCGGTTGGCCTTTGCGAACGACTCTGCCGCCAATCATACCACTCAAAGGAGGTTCGCTTGAAACGCAGCCTCCGTAAAATAAACCGAGTAACAACAGTCCGACCTGCAGCCAGCGAATCGATCTCCCGGTCGACTGCTGGCAATGTTTTTTATACAAGAGGTGCCGTTTCATGGTTTAGAATTCCCCCAGAACCTGGCCATCGCCGATGGAAGCCAGGTTTTGCTGTGTGGGAATGTGAATGTTTTCGCTTAGAAATCGAACCGAGCCATCTCCCAGTACCACCTGGCAACCTCCCGTATGATAACTGCCGGGCGTACTTCGTCCCGGGCCCTCATCGTGAGTGGTACAGGCCGACTGATTGATGCGATACGATCTGGGTAACAGAAACGTGTATCGGGTAAACTGGCTCCAGTAAGGGCCAAATTCAGGACTGATCCAGGTTGCGGCGGCGGCGTTCGAACACTGAAAACTGTTCCATTTTTTCATCCGAGATTCCATCATCAAAATCGTATTACTGGTCCCGTCGGTGATGTCTCGAATTCGTGCCGCTCCGTTGTTTCCGAACGCACATTTTGTCGTTCCGGTGATTTCGCCATACGTGTTCTGGCTCTCCGTCTGGGTATGGCTGACAAATCCATAACTGGTTCGCTGATTATTCTGACAGTTGTAATGCCTGGAGGTGCTTGTGCTCGTCCTTGTGTACGTGAATGGCCCATAGCCGGTCCCGCTGTTGGAACCGAAATCACTGGGACAGCGAAAATTGGCCACGTATTGATCGGTGATCACTTTGCCGGAGGCGTCGGTTTGCACGCCCCCTCCTCCAATATCTGCGGTATCGGCGAGGCCGATCGCCAGACTGAAATTGATGCTGTTATATAATGCCGTCTGTTCCAGGTACGGGAGCAGCATCAAATGCCCGGTGTGGTTGCGAATTTCATCGGTCGCGATCCAGGATGTAAAAGTGCCCGTTCCCGGATTGATGTTACCGGGAGGAAAAATCCCATGCGTGCTGTGATAATTGTTTAACGCCAGACCGAGTTGCTTCAGATTATTTTTGCAGGCAGACCGTCGGGCCGCTTCTCGCGCCTGCTGCACGGCAGGCAACAGCAACGCAACCAGAATGGCGATGATGGCGATGACGACCAATAGTTCAATTAAAGTAAACCCGGAGAACCGTGTCGGCTTGTCGCGCGGAGGGATCATTTCGATCGGCCTTTCTGCTAATTGCGGAGTGTAGGTGTGGGACTCGTTATTGAGAGCAGAGTTTACGCATTATATATGAAGAAACGATTATGTATCCATAAAAATTCGATAATCTGGAGTTTTTCTGAATTCGGACCGGCAGGGCAATCGCCTGAAATCAGGCTGAATTCCTGCCCCCTTAAGAAATGGACCTGCACCGTTTGTATCGCAGGCTGTTGTGGCGACTGTGCTTCATGGCGCACCCAAAAGTCTTCAGGAAGACTGTACGTGAATTGATTTCGGGAGTCGTAGAAGTAAAGAAACGGACAATAATTCGAGCCCGCCGCGATCGTTCGAAGGATTTGCATCCAGCTTATCATCTTGGGAAAGCTCAAAGAGATTCTAATCAATCAGCGATGTGCCCCCCCGGGCCTCTTTAATGATGATCTGAATAAAGTGCATCTTGCGCAAAACAGACCGTGACATCACAAACGGATAAAAGTCATGCTGCCCCATACTTCGCGCCAGTTCGTTGAGCACCGTAGTCAACTGCACCCAGGAATTCACCAGCAGAATCACACGTTGCGCATCCGGGGTATGGGGATCGTACAAGTCATTGACGGTAAACGGCTCAATCGCCTGCTCCACATCGTCTCCGCTCAGACCGAATCGCAGTGCAGTGTCGAGACTGTCGACCACATGCAGATAGTGCGCCCAGCTTTCCGCCCAGTCTTCCCAGGGATGGACCGAGGCATAGGAGCTGATGTGGTGATCCGCCCAATCTGCCGGAGCCCCCTTTTCGTAATTGTGCTTCAGCGCAGCTGCGTAATCTTGTCTTTCGTCGCCGAACAATTCGCGGAATTTCTCCAACCAGGGTGTATCCGCGACCAACTGGTCCCAGTAGTAATGGCCAATTTCATGACGAAAGTGTCCCAGCAGCGTACGATACGGTTCACGCATTTCCTGTCGGATTCTTTCCCGAATCGAATCGTCGGCTTCTTCCACATTCAGCGTGATCAAACCACTGGAATGACCAGTGAGAACACGCGGCCCCTTCGCCGGTGATCGTAGAAAGTCAAACATGACACCGTTTTCAGAATCTTCGCACACTTTAGAAATCACCGGCAGTCCCAGGTTTAGCAACTGAGCAACCAGACGTCGTTTGGCGTTCTCAATCTTGCGCCACCACAGGCGATTGTCTGAGTCATCCAAATCCGGAATCCGATTGTTCAATCGGCAGGATCGGCAGAGCGTCTGTTCGTCGTCGGTTTGCACCAGCCAGTTGCATCCAACGGAAGATCTAAAGTTTTTGCATTGTCTCCAGGTGGTCTCAGCATCAATGTTCGCTTCTTCATCAAGAATCCACGTGTCCGGTTGCGGTCCCGGCTTTAATGCACGGACCTGTTGCAAGTCCGGCACGTAGCCCAACGGGGCCTGGCATCCCAGGCACAAGCTGTTATCAAAAAAAACCGGGCGTCCACAGCGACAACGAAACGCGTTTCTGCGTCGGGACGGTTCATCCGATTTCCAGGCCTCCACCAGGCGTTTTGTAATCGCCTCGAACATATTGATCATATGTGGCCCTTTGGCTGATTGATTCGTGAAGTTCCAACAGTCATGTTTTCATATTTCTCAGATCATGATTTCGAGACAGGGCTTCTCTTTGTATATGAACACTCGTTATTTCGCAACCATCGACTGGGCAGGCACCAGACTGTTCGCCGCTACAGGTCTCGGGACTGCGTTCCAGATAATACGATCAGTGGAGAACTTTTCGGAGCACGCAGCGTTGATCCCGGCTTTACGTGCCCCTGCATCAGAGTCGGCGTAAAGTACACCTGGTTGTTGAGTTGTGGGCAAAGGACTACAGGTCTGCCAGGTGCATGAGGCAGTCGCCGCACTCCGGAAGGGGCTCGTGAATCAGAGCAAAACTCCCGGTTCGTCGCGACTAAAATGATCGGAAAAGATCAGATTGAGTACTGCCCGCGTTTTCGGCCCGCGTTCAGAATGCCGGCGCAGGCTATCATGGTTGCGACTGCTGGCGGCTTTTTCTGTCCCAGCCAGGCGTCGTTGCCGGATAAATGATTTTCACGGCATGTCGGGGGGCCCACAACCGGCCGGGCAAACAGAGGCTGCCGGGGTTTGCGGAATATTCAGATCAGTACAATCGCTGATCTGAATACTCTGCTTCGCGTTGATCACCGGGCAGCCATCAGCCGCATGAGGAATGTCGGCCATCAGCCTTCAGCTTAAAATTCCCCAATGACCTGACCGTCATTACGAATGGCCAGATGCTGTAGCGTACTGATTTCGATATTCTCGCTGATAAAACGCACGGATCCATCAGCCAGTCCAAAGTGACAACCTCCCACATGACCACTGCCGAATGCACGTCCCTGGAGATTCTGATCAGAAGCAACGCCGTTCACCGAACCTCTAAAGCTCGGGTCGCTGGATGTCGTTCCGATTGTGAACAGTGTGTCTCCCGTATTCCCATCCCCTTTATATGAGTTAATGGGAACATCGGTAACTGCTGCGGTAACGCCTGGAGTGGCATTGACGCAGCCGCGCACCGATGACGCCCAACCGGCTCTCACCCCGTCGCTACGACCACTGGGACCGAGCTGATATTTCGTTTCTCCGACAATCACGGTATTACTGGATCCATCCGTAATATCCCGTAATCTTGACCTGGAGTTCACGTGCAGGATTCCATTATTCCAGAAAGCGCGACCGGGTCTGCTGCTATGCGCCCAATAGGCCTGATTATGGCCCCCACCCATCACACCAAAATAATTCGTATGCAGATAATCCGGCGCGGAAAATGTGGGACAGTGAAATCCCGTCACATTTTCATTTGAGGCGTCATGATTTTGACCCGATGAGGGGGATTCCGAGTAGAGACTGTGAAACCGTTCGCTGAAATTAAAATTTTCATACAGGTTGGCTTGATCCAAAAACGGAAGGCAGAGAACCGTCCAGGGCGCACGTCGTGGCGCGCTATCGCAGTTTGAGCCATCATCCACCTTGGAATAGCCAAAACCTTCCCCAATGGGAAAGAGAGAGTGTGTTTCATGATAATTGTGCAGTGCCAGAGACAACTGTTTGATATTATTTTTACACTGCGTCCGTCTGGCGGCCTCTCGTGCCTGCTGAACTGCTGGTAACAGTAATGCAATCAGAATCGCAATAATGGCAATCACGACCAGTAATTCAATCAACGTAAACCCTTTACTGATAGGACGTCTTGAACCAGCGAGCATAGCGAGCCTCTCTCTCTAATAATCTGAAGGATAATTAATTCAACATAAAGTCATTTCGTCACAGAAAAAATTCAGGAACAGGCATTGAGAAGATTGATCAAATAAAAACTGCTCTTCCGGCAGGCTTTACTGTTCAAACAGAGAGCCTTATAAGCGCTTGACGTACGAACTCCCACTTTCTCGACAATTTTTTCTGGTTTTTCGAGTCAGAACCACCACCCATCGCCCGACAAAAGGGCATAATCTGTTTATGTGAAATACCTTAAGACAACTCAAAAAAAACGGTATCCACTTTCATCCGCCGCGACAGTCTGTTCGGGTCTGCAGTGCTGCTTTAGACATTGAGAGAATTCACTCCCAAAAAACGAGTAAACTTCCGTCATCCCCCCTTTGATATTAGGGGCAGAGCAAGGGGAGGCTTCACTCAGAATGCTGTAAACCACAAGATCACTGGTTCCCGTTCGAAGAAAATTGTCGAGAGTTCAGTAACTTCCCCGTTAAAACAGTGAGATGACTAAATAGAAAGGACGATTCATTGCTGACTCGGGAAGAAGCAACAGCGATATTACTTGAAGAACGTTTAGCATTGACTGCCTATATTGTTACGATTGTCAGAAGCTTTCATATTGCTGAAGACATCTTTCAGGACACGTGTGTAAAATCACTTTTGAGAGACGAACTGTTTGAATCACGAGAGCATTTACTGAAATGGTCTCGTGTCCTCTGCAGAAATCGAGCAATTGATGTGATTCGCTCGCGCGATGGAAAGTATAATGGACTTTCTGAAGAAGCCCTCAGTTCGCTCTCGGCTGACTGGCCGGACAACCAGGACGAAGGTTTGACGGACACGCGAGGCGCGTTGATGTTCTGTCTGGAGGAACTGACAGCAAATAATCGCAGGATTTTACAGTTGCGGTATTTTGAAGGCAGGTCAGGAATTCATGTGGCTGAAATTCTTGGCAGAAAACCAGCCACCGTTTATCAGGCATTGGCTCGAATTTACAGCTTACTCGAAAGATGCATTCAAACACGATTAGCTGTCTCTGGAGAGAGTGAATATGAATGAATCTCAGCAAAACAACCCGGTTGAAGACGACGGGCAGCTTAAGTTTCTGGAATCGATTATGCGATACCAGGACGGCGCATTAAGCCCGGCAGAAATTCAAGAGCTGGCGGAAGCGGTCTGCAACGATCCGGCCAAGCGACAACTCTTTCAGCAGGTGCAATTACGAACGGCAGCGATTCACGATCTCTTTAGAATGGATGCTTTCAGCAACTCCGGAAAATTGCAGGATGAGAGACGGGATGGCACTGAAGTTCCTCCCCCCTCGCCCGCCGACGGAAAGCCTTCGAAGTATAACACGATTCAAGATGGCTCAGACCGTTTCGTGTCTCGCAGGCGCGTTAGGATTTCGATTGCTCTGGCAGCCATGTCACTGCTGGTGATCCTGGGGGTATTATTCCGGAAAGAGTCTGCCCCTCCGCAGATCGCAGCCCCGGCCCCTTTAGCGATAGAGTCTCCGGTGATTCTGACAGGTGAAGTCCAGGCAAGATTTTTTGACCAGGTCCTGCTGGCTGCAGGAAACAACGTGGAATTCAGCCGCGACTATATGCTTCAAAGCGGGATCGTTGAACTAAAATTTCCCTCGGGGGCCACAACAATTATTGAAGCCCCTTCCATCTTCCGTGTGGCGTCAACAAACCGTCTGATCCTGAATACGGGAACCTGCTCTGTGCATGCCCCGCCTGGTGCGGAAGGTTTTGAAGTGATTACTCCCGTCACCAAAGTTGTCGACCGGGGCACGCGTTTCTATGTCAAGGTCCAGGACAATAATGAGGTGGAAGTACATGTCATCGAAGGGGCCGCAGATCTCTATTCGCGCACAAATTCCGCCAATGAACCGACCGATTCTGATAAACCGAAATCCGCGCAAGGCGAACAGCAGACAGAGTTCGTCAAATTAACAGATGGTGAAGCGGCCCGGATCGGAGGATTCAATGATCAGATCGGCAAAATGTCAGGTTTCAGCCCTCAGTCTTACCGCTTTAAACTGCCGGATCGCCTGGTAAGTTATCAGACCACGTCTTCTGAAGAGACTCCCGCGGATGAACTGCTTTCTCTCAAAGTACAGCGAAATGGCCAACTGAAAGACTATTCCGTAGAAGAACTGATTCCCCTTGAAGTCACCTGGTTTTGCTCTGACCCTGAAAGAGAACCGAACGGGTATATGTCGGGCTTGCGGAAAGCACCAAGCCATCCGGCTGACTGTCTGGAAGATCGAAGTCTCGTCACAGGGCTCATAAATTTTGGAGGTCAACCTCAACCACTGGATCATTTTTCCGTCAAGAAGTCCCCCGCTGGCGCAATCATCCAGGCTCCTCCCGGTCTGGGAATCCGTTTTCGAAAGCCGGTCGTCAACCATGCCGGTCCGGATCTGGTCCTGCTCGAAGTTCAGCTGTTTACGAACCCGCCGGACGGTGACCCCTTTCATGTTTATCCGATTTCGGATCGGACTGACCTGAAACCCCTGACAGTGACGAAATTTGACTTAACCATGAATTCACCAGGATTACGAGAATTGACAATGCTCTGGTCACACCGCTTTCCCAACATTGTCGAGTCTCTGGAAGATCTTCGCACGAGTAAGAAGAGCATCAAGGTTGATGTCAGCCATTTGCACTTTCGACTCATCGGAGTGGGGATAGACCTTTCCGAACTTGGATATGCCGAAGGAGAAGAAGTGGAAGAACTCTTCTTTCAGCATGCGTCCAATGGAGAATCTTTGAAAACGTCAAAAGTCGACCCCGTATTTATCGCCGGCCTGCCCCCCTTGAAATCCGACGATTAGCGGGGAGCTTAGCCGGCTCAGTCTGATCTTCTGAGGCAAACAATCTGCCTTCACTTCGTCCCGCCTGATTATCATCACTTGATTTGACGCTTGAGTTTACCTGGAGAAGTAACATGAATCCTGTATTTTCATTCCTGATAACACGATCGGCAGTCCAGACCGACTCCTTGAAACGCATCCTGATACCGTTAATCATACTTGCGACCGTCATGGTTCAGCCGTTGCGAGCCGATGAAGACGCCCCCATCGCCTACTGGGGATTCGGAAACGAGGAATCCACGCGTCTGGAATCTCACGGCGGTGTTCACCGGGATGTTGCCGGGCCCCGTCCCAAAGAGTACCCCGGTTTTTCAGCAAACAATACAGCAGTGCAACTCGATGGCCAGGGAGCACGATTTACATTTGACGACCCGGGAACTGACAGCCAGTTCGACTTCACCAATGACGACGAAATTACAATTGAAGCCTGGGTGAATGTGAACAAGATCAATGAAGGTGACAATGTTTATGTCATTGGAAAAGGCAGAACCGGGAATCCCGGCTTCAATAAGGATAATCAAAACTGGGCACTGCGGATTCGCATGCTGGAAGGAAGAGCCCGCATCAGTCTGCTGTTTTCGTCGGTCCCTCCTGAGACTGGGAAGACTTCCAGTGATTCCAACTGGCATCGCTGGACATCGAGTCAAGGCTTCTCCAGGGGAAAAGAATGGCATCACATTGCCCTCGGCTATAAGTTTGGCGATCCCGAGAGCATCCTGGGAGTCATCGATGGCAAGCAGGTTCAAGGAACCTGGGACGCAGGAGGCCCTACTCGAAACAAGCCCACAACGGACAACGATGCCATCTGGATCGGTTCGGCACTGGGAGGTTCTCCTTCGAACAGTTTTCGAGGCGGACTGGACGAGCTGTCCGTTTACCGCAAGTTGCTTGCCGTTGACACATTGAAATCCCGTTACCAGGGGCCCAATCAACCGTTATCGGCAGGGCCGCGTCCGGCGGTCATGCCTGAACTGGGTGCGCTCCCGGAAAATGCAGTACAGCTTACGTTTCATGAAGGAATGCCCTCCGAGAGTCGCTGGTTGAATGACAATGAAACTGACCCGCAAGAAACTCTCAAGTGGCAAACGAATGCGTTTCTGCTCGATCAGTTTCCTCAACGCTATGATGACTGGGGGATTCGAGCCTACTGGAACGGACCTGTGCTTGTCAGAATGGCGGCCGACATTCCACTCTCTGCAGGCAAACACAACTTTCTGATGCGGGTGCGCGGGATGAGCCGACTTTGGGTGGATGGAAATTTAATTGCGCAATCGAAACCCGTCAGACGGGCGCAGAATGGTTTTGAAGCCATTACCCCCCCTGCCCCTGCTCCGAAACCGGGATTGCGCATTGCCGAGCATCGACAGCAGGAACGCTTTGGTGAATACACGGCCCAGGAAGCCGGGAAATATCGTGTGGTACTGGAAACGCTGGTCGGAGGCAGAAACTACCGTACTGATCCCGGCGAAACCTGCGTGGCCATGGAAACTGCCGATGGCAACTCATACGCTCTGCTCCAGCCAGACTCCCGTCAACAACTGCACCTGACAGACCCCATCGTAACCTCACTACTGGTTCAGCAGAAAACGGAACGACTGAATTTTGACGACCGGCGTCGTCGGGCTGCTGCACAGAGCCAGTCGGAATTCTGGAATCAAAGACATGACCTGGCCCGTCTCTGGGCAAAGCAGCATCCCGCGCCGGGC